>CBDDTG010000001.1:0-26234 GCA_965233665.1 Bacterioplanes sp.
CTTGTTGTTGCCAAGCTTGCTGTAAATACACCAGCATGATCACGCCAATTTCCACCGCCACGCCGGCCAGGGCAATAAAACCAACACCCACCGCCACCGACAGATGAAAATCCAAAGCCCACAACAGCCAAACACTGCCCACTAACGACAAAGGCACGGTAAGCAAAATCAAAGCAACATCGCGTAGCCGCTGAAAAGCCAAATACAGCAATACCGCTACGATCACTAAGGTTAACGGCACAGCTAACTGCAGCTTATTTTGCGCACGCAATAAATATTCATACTGGCCAGACCAGTTTAACGAATAGCCAGCGGGCATTTGCAGCCGCCCATCAGCCAGTGCGGTTTGCACATGCTGCTGTGCTTGCTCGACATAACGTCCCAAATCAACGCCTGCAATGTCGATAAAAACCCAGCCATTAATACGTGCATTTTCGCTTTTTATCATGGCAGGGCCAGCGGCAATGCTAATCTCGGCAATATCCGCCAGCGCTAACAATTGACCGTTGGGCGCATAAAACATCAGCTGTTTCAGCGCTTCGGGCGAATCACGATAACGCTGTGGCAAACGTACCGACACTGGGTAACGGCGCAGACCATCAACGGCTTGTGTGACGGCTTTTCCCCCGACCGCCGTCGCCAATAATTGCTGCGCTTGCTGCACCGTTAAGCCGAAGCGTGCCAACTGCTCACGTCGCAGGCGAATATCCAAATAGCGACCACTGACCGTGCGCTCAGCGTAAACCGATGTGGTTCCGGGTACATCAGTCATCAGTGTTTCTAGCTGCTGGCCTATGGCCTGAATCTGATTTAAATCATCGCCGGCTATCTTAATGCCGACCGGGGTTTTGATACCGGTGGCGAGCATATCGATGCGAGTTCGAATCGGCATGACCCAGGCGTTACTTAACCCCGGAAACTGCACCTTGCGATCCAGCTCCTGTTTAATATCATCCAAAGTGACACCTTCTCGCCACTGCTCCCTTGGCTTAAGCTGAATAAAAGCTTTCGATCATGGTCAAAGGTGCAGGGTCGGTGGCGCTATCGGCGCGGCCAATTTTACCCAGTACACTGGCGACCTCTGGCACTGAGCCAATCAGGCGGTCGGTCTGCTGCAATATTTGCCGCGCTTCAGCCACCGATAAGCCCGGATAGGTAGTGGGCATATACATTAAGTCGCCTTCATCCAGTGGCGGCATAAATTCCGGACCCCAATTGTTTCATTGGCCACCAGGCTGACAAGGCCATCACGATCACCAGCAACAAGGTGGTTTTAGGAAAATGTAATGCTTGTTTTAATACCGGCGTATAAAGTGCCGTTAATACTCGATTCAGCGGATTACTTTTTTCTGCCTTAATTGGCCCGCGCACTAAATACCCTATTAATACCGGCACTAAGGTTATGGCTAACATTGCCGCAGCAGCCATGGCATAAGTTTTGGTATAGGCCAAGGGGGCAAACAAACGCCCTTCTTGGGCTTCCAGCATAAATACTGGAATAAAACTTAAGGTAATAATCAGCAAGCTGAAAAACAGCGCTGGGCCTACTTGTTGTGCACTGCTAATCACGCCTTGCCAACGATCAGCGTCCGTTTTTGGTGGGTAGCGTTCGAGGTACTTGTGATAGTTTTCAATCATCACAATGGCACCATCCACCATGGCACCGATGGCAATGGCAATCCCCCCAAGAGACATAATATTGGCATTAATGCCTTGCCAGCGCATAAACACAAAGGCCGCCAAAATCCCCAGTGGCAAACTTAATACAATCACCAATGACGAACGCAGATGAAATAAAAACAGCGCGCACACCAGCGCCACCATCAAAAATTCCATGCTGAGTTTGTTCCATAAATTATTCACCGCCCGATCGATAAGCGCAGTGCGATCGTACACAGGCACAACCTCTACACCCTCTGGCAAAGACGACTTAAGCTGCTGCAGCTTGTCTTTTACCGCGCTAATAACGGCCCTGGCATTTTCACCCGACCGCATCACAATAATGCCGCCAACCACTTCGCCCTGGCCGTTTAGTTCGGCAATGCCACGGCGCATTTGCGGCACCTCCAACACGTCGGCAACATCACGCACCAGCACTGGTAACCCCTGATTATTGTGGCTAATACCGATGTTTAATAAATCGTCGGCGGTACGAATCAGACCATGGCTGCGCAACATATATTCCGCTTCGGCCAGTTCCACAACGGATGCCCCGGTATCCTGATTGGCCTGCAGCAATGCCGTGATGACCTGAGCCACAGACAAACCGTGGGCCATCAGTCGCTGTGGTTTGAGTCGCAATTGAAACTGGCGCTGCATACCACCCAGTGCCGCCACTTCTGAAACTCCCGCCACGGTTTGCAGCTCGTAGCGTAAAAACCAATCTTGTAAATCGCGTAAATCGGCCAGGCCATGCTGACCACTGGTGTCTTGCAGTGCATATAAATACACCCAACCGACACCACTGGCATCCGGACCTAGGGCCGGTTTTACCCCTTCTGGCAAAGCATCGTTAGCTTGGTTTAAATACTCCAGCACCCGCGAGCGCGCCCAATACAAATCGGTATTGTCATCAAAAATAACGTAAACAAAGGAGTCACCAAAAAACGAGTAGCCGCGTACGGTTTTGGCACCCGGCACCGACATCAATGCTGAGGTTAACGGGTAAGTCACCTGCTCCTGTACGACCTCAGGTGCTTGCCCTGGATATGGCGTGCGCACAATGACCTGCACATCGGATAAATCAGGAATGGCATCCACTGGTGTGGTGCGCAGAGCCTGTAGGCCGATCACCACCAAAATCGAACTTAATAGCAGCACCAATACCCGTTGCTGCACCGAGGCCTCAATGATGCGCTGAATCATGCTTTGCTCCTTGGATCTGTGCTTTTGGGGCTACTGCTGGCTGAGCCGCGTGATTCATCTTGGAATGATCCATGCCCGAGTGATCCATATTCGAATGATCCATGTTCGAGTGATCCATGTTCGAATGATCCATGTTCGAATGATCCATGTTCGAATGATCCATGCCTGAGTGATCCTGCTTGGCGTAGCGCAATAAATCCGAATCAATCATGGATTCTGAATCAATCAGGAACTGCGCCGAGGTCACCACCACATCGTTGGCACTCAGGCCTTGCAACACCTCCACGGCCGTATGGCTGCGCCGGCCAGCCACAACAGCCACCGATTTAAAGGTATCGTCAGCCAGCCTCACCACAGCGCGCGTTTGCACACCGTCGTCAATCAATGCCTGGGCCGGAATCTGCAACACTGGCTCACTCTCAGAAACCCAACGTGCCTCAACCCAATCGCCGGGCATCAAACCATGCTCGCCTGAAATACTGGCTTGAATGCGTTGCCGCCCTTGCTGGTTGGCCAGCGGCGCAAGGGAGTGCAGCTTGGTATTTTGCCAATCGCCCGATGCGTTGCGTACCTGCAACTCGGCTTGGCTCAAGTCCGTTGCCAATGCTTGGCCAGCCACCTGAACCTGCAGCCACACCTGGCTCGGGTCGGTAATGCGTAACAAGGTTTGGCCTGGACGAATTTGCTGCCCTAATGCCAGCGGCATATCCAACAGCAATCCTGCTTGCGGCGCTGTAATGGCGACCTGCTGCTGAATCTTGCCTGCGCGGCGTACGTTTTGAATCCATTCGCTGCTCATGCCCAACGCCCGCAGGCGCTCACGCGCGCCTTTCAACATGGCTCCGCGCGCACTCAATAGCTCCTGCTGGGCAGTCACCAAGTCGGGGCTATAAATGCTTAACAGTGGCTGACCTTCGTTAACGCCATCGCCTGCAGCATTGACCGCTAACGACTCAACCCAACCAGAAAAGCGCACCTGAATGGCTTGGGTGACTTGCGGATGGGGCAATACTTCCGCCGCTAATAAACGCTCGTCACGCCAAGGTGCACGCTTAACTGGCTGCTGCGTCAGTGCCAACTGATTGGCCAACTGAGCAGAGATTTTTACGCTGCCGGCGGAGTTAGCGGCGGCATCATCTGGGTACACAGGCACCAACTCCATGCCCATCGGCGATAAGCCTGGCTGATCGCGGCGGAAGTTTGGATCCATGGGGGCCACCCAATACAAAGGCTGCGGCTCCGATGGCGCACTGTCGGCTTGGGTCGCAGTTGGAGCTACGAGTTGTGGATAAAAGCGCTCCACCGTCATGGCTAAGGCAGCTCCCACCGCCATGGCTAATATGGTGCGCACAAGGGTACGTTTTTTCATGGCAAGCGCTCCTTATTAGCGTCAGTCGATGGCCGGGCAAACGAAAGGGATTGAGCATCAGACGACGTCTGAGCCGATGCAATGGGATAGTTATTGTGGAAGTAATTGAGATCGTTGCGACTGAGCCAGAGATCGCGCAATAAGGCCAACGAATGCAATTCGGTATTACTTAACTCCAGTGCTGATTGCACCAGTTCGGCCAGCTCGCTGCGGCCCTGACCATAGCTCGCTAAGTGCAGCTGATATTGCTGGCGCAAACTCGGCAACAGCTGTTGCTGCAGATGCTGCCAGCGTTGCGTGAAACCATCAGCATCGGCCTGACGCGTGGCATAGGCCAAACTTAGGCTGCGCTCGCTGTCTTGCAAGGCTGCACTGTCAGCGGCTTGGCGGGCGATGGCGGCACGTACTTGGCGACTGCTGCGCTCGCCCATCGGCAAGGCCAAGGCCACGCCAACGGAGGCAAAGTCACTGCGAGCCATATTGTTGTTGCTGCGCCAGCCGTAGCTGGCATCCAGGCGCCAACGTGGCCCTTGCTGCTGTTGTTCAAAAGCCACTCGATTGGCACTGCTGCGCTCAGCCAGCTGGGCCAGTTGCCACTGTGGATGTTGGCGCCAGTCAGGCTGTTCTGCCTCGCGCTGGGAGCCCTGGGATAAGCGCTCTAGCGGCGCTAGCTCTGTCACATCAGCTTGCAGCCAGTTAGCCAGCTGCGCCTGAAATTGTTGCTGTTGTTGGCGCAAGGTCAATAGCCGCTGCTGCAAACGCTGCAACTGCACATCAATGGCCACCACATCCTGCTGACGTGCTTGGCTGCGACCGCTTTCATAACGCTGCAGCACCACTTGACGTAATTGCTGCCAACTTTGCTTCTGCTCAGTCAGCTGTTGCTGGGCTTGCCACGCCCAACTGGCTTTGATCCATAAACGTCCTACTTCGCGGCTTAGCCATAACCGCCGCAACTCTTGCTGCCACTGGGCTTGCTCGGACTGAAGCTGAAAAAACTGCTGCTGCAAGCTAAGACTATCGCCGCGCGGCAACCATTGCTGCACACCGAGCATGACTTGTGTCATAGGCTCTTGATCTAACGCCCAATCATCCACCGGCACGTTGGCCAGTTTGAGTGACAGCATGGGATCGTCCCAGCTGTCAGCGCCGTGCGCCTGTTGTTGCGCCGCATCGCTGAGCGCCTGCCAGCGCTGCGCTTGAAAATCTTGTTGCAGGGCACGGTTAAGCGCCTGCGCATAGCTCAACGGAGCTGCCTGAGCGCCTAAAGCGCTCAGCAATAGCCAGGCAGTCGTTAGCCACCGGCTGATATCTTGAAATGTCATCATTGGTCTCTGACCCGTTTGAATTCAAACTGAAATAAAACAAACAGGCAGGCGTATAAGCTCTATGACAGCGGCCTGTACCGACAGACACAAGTCACAGCAAATAAAGCCTGCAGTAGGTCAGAGAATGGGAGGCCGGTAAAGGCTGGCTAAGGCGCCTTTGGGCATCCTTTGAGAATGAAATAAGGGAGACATGCGTTTGCCAGGCCAGTTTGAAGACAGTGGCATGGCGGTGGCCATCGCACTGGAGCATAAGCCATTGCAATGGGGGCAGTCAGACTGGCAATCATGGTCATTACCACAGTGCTCAGACATCATAACAATGTCTGCTTGCTGCGCCATGCCATGGCAAGGAGCAGCCTCATCAGTGCTTTGCACGCTACTACTGAGATCAGCAACAGGCAATAGCGGCATCGACCAAGCCGCCAGCGCCTGAGCGTTAAACGCCAGCGCCAGCAAGGTCAGTAGCAGCAACTGCATGCCTGTTTGTCTGAAATGGGCACAGTGCAAAGCACAGTCTCCGTTATGAAGTCGTTACAGGATACGCAACGGCTGCATTAGGTTCCAGCCAGTCGCGATATCTGCTACGACGCAATCTATAGCGCCAGCCATGACAGTGCCGAATGCATTTTTGCCGCACCAAAGATATAAGCAAACACCAGAACAGCCAGAGCATAAGCCACCAGGCGCTGACGCTTAATGGCCACGGTAGCGATGCCAATATAGGCGATCAAACCCAGTACTTTGGCCGTTAACCAATGCTGCTGCAGCGGATACTGATCGATCACAAAGCACAGCCAGATGGCAAATACCAACAGCGCACTGTCGATCAGATGCGGCGGAATGCGCAGCCACAGTTTCTGCGCCAACGACGGTCGCCAATAGAACAGCCAAAAGCGCAGGTTAAACAGCATAAAACTCAAATACGCCAAGCCCATGTGGCTGGCTTTAATCGCAGTGTAATCCATAAGAAAGCGTGCAAACCTTGTGTTTTTTCGATAGTTGTTGCGATAACAGATGCTTGAGCGACAGAGTGTAAACCCTGATCGTGAACAACCCTATCACTGCGGCGTTTTTTACACTTCCAGCCAAAACGTGACTGGGCCGTCGTTGGTGAGTGAGACTTTCATATCAGCACCAAAGCGCCCGCTGGCGGTGCTCACTTCATGCTTGGCTAGCTCAACAAATTCATCATATAGGGCTTCTGCTAAAGCAGGCGCTGCACCTTTAGAAAAGCCTGGACGCGTGCCTTTACGAGTATCCGCTGCCAAGGTGAATTGCGACACCACCAGTAACTCACCGTTAATATCCCGCAGGCTGCGATTCATCCGTCCTTCATCATCAGAGAAAATGCGGTAGCTCAGAACTTTGTCCAACAGCTTTTTGGCCTTATCACTGTCGTCGTCTTTTTGCACCCCTAACAACAACAAGATGCCATGGCCAACAGCACCGACGGTTTCCCCTTCTACCACCACTTGCGCTTGGCTAACGCGCTGGATTAAAGCAATCATGTCACGCCTCCTGAAACAGTGAGCGCAGCATAATTAAATTCGTGAGCGACGCAAGCGCAGCGCCATACAGCGCCGACAGCCAGCCATTGATCGTACTTTTGTGGGCCAGTCGCTAGTGTCGTGAGTCAGAAGTTCGTATATTTTCAGAGCGAATGGAAGGCGCTAGTACCAGGCGCTGCTCGCAGGAAATATCGGGATCTTTTCAAGAGCAGCAACGCCGTAATGGGGCTTTCCATTCGTTCCCGTAGGGCGCGCCCTTCAAGCCCTCTGGCTTCGTTCTGCCTCTTGCCATGGAGCCACCATTGCCTGTGAGGCACGCCTCGCCAGAGAACTTGGATGACCCGCTGAAAGCATGCGAATTTCTGACCCAGGACACTAGAGCCTGGCCTAAACTCTGTGACACACTGCCGCAAGCAATAGATAGGAGCATATTGATGGCCATTCAGGCATGTTGGAAATCGGCATTAGCCACTTTATTGGCGCTGTGGTTAGTGCCCGCCAGCGCGGCTACCGAGGTGTATGTTTCACGCGATGAAAACGGCAACTTGATCTTTAGCGACCGGCCCAGCAAAAACTCTGAAAAGCATGAAGTGAAAGAGCTGCCCACCATGCCGGCGATGAAAGTGCCCGAAAAAGAATCTCAACCAGAGCCGAAAAAAGAGCCAGCGTTTGAGTACACCAGCCTAGCCATTGTCTCGCCCAGTGAGGGCACAAACATTCCACGCGGCATGGGTGGCAATATCAGCGTGAATGGCGTGCTCAGCCCAGGCTTGCAAGCAGGCCACTCGGTGGTGCTACTGCAAGGCAGTACCGTGGTTAAGCGTGGCCGCCAAACCTCGTTCAGCCTAAGCAACTTATCGCGCGGGGAGTATCAGTTTCAGTTGCAAGTTCGTGATAAAGACGATGAAGCTCTGATTTCCAGCCAGCCAGTGACCGTTTACGTGCAACGCCCTACGGCCAACTAATCTACGTCCCCTTCGCCAGCACGACATCGTGCTGGCAATGCACCAATAAAAAACACTCCACCACCCTACTTGCACCAATCTAGTGCAGATACAAACAGCGTTCCTTGCTATTGTTCTTCTCTGTGGCATCAAGGCCAGGCTTGAGCGCTATGATTGTGCACTTAAAAACAAATGCTTTTAAGCTGGCTCGCTTTTTGCTGATGCCCTAAATCAAAGGGGGAACATTCATGCTAGCCAGTCCTGTCATCAGCCAACGCCTACTGGAACACCTAAATACCGGGGTGCTGTTGCTGGATGCGGACCTCACCGTCACCTACATGAACCCAGCAGCCGAAGCTCTGCTGGAGATGAGTGGCAAGCGCGGTTTGGGCATTCATTTTTGGGAAATGGTGGTCGAAGACGATAAAGACCGCCAGGCCTTGGAAGACGCCGTCGTCACCGGCCACAGCTTTACCAAGCGCGAAGCCACCATCCTGCTGCACAATCAGCAACAAGTGACTATGGACTACAGCGTAAGTCCAGTCTCCCACCCAGAAACACGCCTGCCCACCTTACTAATTGAACTGCAAGGTCGCGATCGTTTAATGCGCATCAGCCGTGAAGAGCAGTTAATTGCCAAGCAAGAAACCACGCGCTCACTGGTACGCGGCTTAGCGCATGAAATTAAAAATCCGTTAGGCGGCATTCGCGGCGCAGCGCAACTGCTGGAGCGAGAGCTGCCTTCAGAAGGCCTGCGCGAATATACGCAAATTATTATTGAAGAAGCCGACCGTCTGCGTGATTTGGTGGATCGCTTGCTAGGGCCACGACAAATCCCCAAGCAAGAAGAAGTGAATATTCACGAAGTGCTGGAGCGGGTTTGCCAGCTGATTGGTGTGGAATCGCACAATCGCATTCTTTTTCAACGCGATTATGACCCATCCATTCCGGAACTGCTGGCCGACAAAGATCAAATGATTCAGGCGCTGCTGAATATTTGTCGCAATGCCATGCAAGCCATGCTGGAAAGCCATATTTTTCAGCCAACCCTGAGTTTGCGCACACGCACGGTACGCCAGTTCACCATCGGCCATAAGCGCCACCGGCTAGTGGTGCAAATTGATATTCAGGACAACGGCCCCGGCATTCCCGCCGATATTCAGGAAGATTTATTCTACCCTATGGTCAGCGGTCGAGCTGACGGCACGGGCTTAGGGCTTTCTATTGCGCAATCTATTATTAATCAATGCAACGGCATTATCGAGTTCGATAGCGAGCCGGGCAGCACTATTTTCTCTATTTACTTACCGTTGGAAAACTTATGAGCACTGTTTGGATTATTGACGACGATAAATCCATCCGCTGGGTACTGGAAAAAGCCCTGTCGCAGGCCAATCTCACCACCCGAGTGTTCGAGCAAGCCGAACCGGCATTGCGTCAGCTTCAGCACGAGCACCCGGATGCGATTATTTCTGATATTCGCATGCCCGGCATGGACGGTTTGGAGCTGTTGCGTCGCGCGCACGAGGCCCATCCAGATTTGCCCGTGATTATTATGACTGCGCACTCAGATCTCGAAAGCGCTGTGTCGTCTTACCGCCAAGGTGCCTTTGAGTATTTACCCAAACCCTTTGACGTCGACGATGCCGTTGAACTGATTCAACGTGCCATTGCCCATTTTGCTGAGCTCAATGCCCAGCAACCGGCCATGGTGGCCGAGCAAGACAACACCGAAATCATCGGCGAAGCACCGGCCATGCAGGAAGTGTTTCGCGCCATTGGTCGCTTATCACAATCCAATATTACGGTATTGATTAATGGCGAGTCCGGCACTGGCAAGGAGCTGGTCGCCCATGCGCTGCACAAGCACAGCCCACGTGCCGGCAATCCCTTTATTGCGTTGAACATGGCCGCCATTCCTAAAGATTTAATTGAATCCGAACTGTTTGGCCATGAAAAGGGCTCTTTTACTGGCGCTGGTGGCCAGCGCCGTGGACGCTTTGAGCAAGCCGATGGCGGCACGCTATTTTTAGATGAAATTGGCGATATGCCGTCAGAGACACAAACACGTCTGCTGCGGGTGCTGGCCGATGGCGAGTTTTATCGCGTTGGCGGCACCACCCCCATTAAAGTCAATGTACGCATCATTGCCGCCACTCACCAAAACCTAGAGACACTGGTAAAAGAAGGCCGCTTTCGCGAAGACTTATTTCACCGCTTAAATGTTATTCGCGTGCATCTGCCGCGCTTGGCCGACCGGCGCGAAGACATTCCACGCTTGCTCAGTCACTTTTTAAAGCGTGCCGCCGACGAGTTAGACAGCGAAGTCAAAGTATTAAAACCGGAAACCGAGGAGTTTTTGTCCGCCCTCGACTGGCCTGGCAATGTGCGTCAGTTAGAGAATACCTGCCGCTGGATTACCGTGATGGCATCCGGTCGCGAAGTCATGGTCAGCGATTTACCGCCCGAATTATTAGAGCAAAAAGGCAGCAGTCAAACATCGGGCAACTGGGAGCAAGCACTGCGCTACTGGGCCGACCAGCAGCTCAGCCATGGCACCACGCAATTATTGGATCGAGCCGTGCCTGTATTCGAGCGCATTATGATTGAAACGGCGTTAAAACATACCGCCGGTCGCCGCCGGGATGCCGCCAATTTGCTCGGCTGGGGGCGCAATACCTTAACGCGCAAAATCAAAGAGCTGGATATGGAGCATTCCAGCGATGACGATGAGCACGATGAATAATCCACAGCGGCGCTGATCGCGGTGCTCTTAAGATTATGTTTTCATCATGGTACTTCGCGCCAATAAATGACGCGATCATGGCCACGGTAGATTCCAAACGTCGCTGTGCCGCTAGGATTATCTAAGTTGCCGTCGCCGTCATAGTCGTCCTGCAACCAGGGCAAGACAGTGGCGGCATCGTAAGTGACATCAACACTGCCTTGGTTTGGTGCCGAGGCGTTTAAAATGAAAGCCGTGGCATCGCGGCCAGTCACTAGTGTGCCCGCTGTGGCCTGTAAACTGGTAAAGCCTGCCGGTGCTAGCGATGCTGATGACGAAGCAAACGCCGTGCAGTTGTCATCGATGTTTTGTTCAAAGCGCCCAGCAGCGCTGAAAAACTCGGTGCGCATTGGCATGGCCAAGTTTTGCGTTTCTGGGCCATAGGTGTCCTCCAGCCATAAACGCCCATAGCGCATTTCAAAGTTGGCTTGCGGATTAAAGCTTAAATCTGAAATCGGCCGTGTATGGCCGGTGGCATCGTTAATGTCGTCTTCATCTCTAAAATCATCTAAGGTAATGGTGATATCGGGATTAAAAGGGGCCACCTTAGCTAGCAGACTTTTATTGTAGTTAATGGTGTCGGTATTCGAAAAAACATACTCAAACCGTCCAGATGGAGCGGTTCCGATAGCATTTAAAACACCGGCATTAAATGTCTCACTCACGGCCAGAGCATTGCCATCGGTGCCCACATTGGAATTATCGTTACCGATGGTTTCAGGCTCAAAATCACCCACATCCAGCCTATTAAAACCTGTAAACGAATAATTGACCGTGGTATCGCCCTGGGCATTGACTGCGGTTAGAGCAATGCTGGGCGGTGTTAACCACGACAGTGGCTCACCAATGTAACTAAAACCGCCACAAGTCGGCGCTAGCTCACCTGGATCGACCAAGGTCACAAAGCGGTAGGGTATTTGCCGACCAAAAGGCAAACTGGTGACACCCGGCTCAAAGCTGCTACCGGGGGACACATCGACGCCTAAATAACTGCCACCATCAATGGCGGTATCTAATTGAAAAACGCCGACCTCAGAAATACGAACATCATTTAATGTTAAGGCTCCGCCCAAACTATGGCCGTAACTGGTCGGCGACAGGGTTCCGGGCACACCGCCATCAGACACACTGGGGGCAATTAAAGAGTGACTGAGCGTCATAAAAGACGCAAAGTTCTCGGTAATACCATTACCACTGCAGTAATCCGTGTTGCCGTCATAGGCCACGGGCGTAATGGTTAGCGGAAAGTTTTCGCCAGCCCTACGAAATACTGGACAACTGCTGTCTGCAGCGGCGCAGTTGGAACTGGTTGCCATGCAAAAACCTGCCGGCACACTGACAAACTGATCGCTGCCATCCATTACCAAGCCAGCATCGTCGCCGCTGCCAGTGTAACGCGCCGATAAACTCATCAAACCGGCATCTAGGTAATTCAGCAGGATGTCCGCTTCACCAGTGCTATCAAAGCTTAAGGTAACGTCAGTAGCCGTCGCTTCGCTGCCGCTAATATTGCTAAAGCCCGAGCCATCATTAAGTTGTACCGGCAAGGTACCGCTATTCGGGTTTACATAACCCGACCAAAACGCCACGGTTTTATCCACATTCCTAAACGCAGGGGTACAGGCCTTGGTATCCGTGGCGGTTTCTACCGCAGCAATGGTGGCTGTCACCGGCAAATTAGCCGTCATATTGGGCACAGTGACCAGCAGGCCTGAATCTAAAAACGACAGCGAGCAATCGGTGCTCAAGGCACCGCCATTAATGCTGCATAAGTTCTGAGTAAAGGCTTGGGTGGTTGGATCTGAACTAGTCACTTCTAAATCCACCGTAGTGACTGTTGTCACAGCCAAACTCACTTCTGCCTCTCCGTTTGTGATGGTAAAGGTATCACTGAAGATAGGGGGATTATCGTCTGTGGCCCAACCACTGGGGCTTAAGGTCACTTCCACCGGGTCGGTAAATAACGTGCTGCAATCGGCGTTAGCACAAGCACGAATCAGAATGTTGTCTTTTGGGGTGCAGGTCAGGCCATTGCCGGAATAATAAAACTCAAAGTGATGCACCAAGGCGCCAATAGGCTCCAAATCAGCGGCGCACACTTCCAGGTTATCAATTTCGTGCACATTGCGAGAGCCACCGGTCGAGCCGGTAAACGACAACAATAGCTCGGTGGGTATGGCCGCTTGGCCGGGCTGAGTTTCAACATCCACAGGGCCTATCACGTTGGTAAAACCTGACCCGGTATTACGTTGCACAGTGACCCAGGTTTGACCATTGGTGCGCGCATCAATCACAAAACGGTAGCGATGGTTAGGCCCACCCACGTTAGCGGGGGCATTGCGCTGGTCGATGCCTGGGTTTAAACCACCGCTATTGGCAATAAATCGATAGCCAGCCTGGCCAACGCCACTGCCGCGCAACGTCACACTGTCGGCTGTGCGCCCGATACCACCCTGCCGCCCTTCGGTTGGGTTAGCAAAATTGCCGTATTCATCAATACCAATGCCGACCCAGCCACCGGCAAAGCCATTATTCCGGCCTGTTAATTGGCTGTAACCGAGTGAGCCACCAAAACCACCCGGCTGGGGCGTAATCGCGGCATCAGAAAACACCACCGCAATACCATCGGCACCCGAGCCGCCCAAAGTTGACCAAGCGTAATGATCGTATTCAATGGTGACGATGTTGCTGTCTGCTGGAAATAATCGCTGCAGCGAAGCTGCGGTAGATTGGTTATTACGGTCTTGTGTTAGGCGCAAACGACTGTTAACAATTTGTGGCGCAAAGCCGCCGGCCACTGCGGAGGTAACCCAGTCGTCTCCTAAGTTACCGCGGTTAAAATCATCAAAAAAGCACTGCAACGCGGTACCAGCGACTAAACGTACATCGTCGATATGGAAATAGTCGAAGTTACCGTTGTCGCCATCGGTTTGGCGAAATCTTAGTTGAAAATTTGCCGCTAGCGCAGTGGCTGGCAGCGTCAGTTGTCGGCTTTCACTAAACCCAGGCTGGCCATTGCCAGTTAAGCGATCCAGCTCCACCCAGCTGCCAAAACCGGTGCGGTACTCCACGACTAAGTCTTCGTTATTGTCTGGATCTTCACTGGGCGTCCAAGCATCGTTACCACGTGCCCACCAATAATCCAGGGTCACCGAGGCATAGCTGCTTAAATCCAAGGTTCGCAATGTCGACTCAGGGCGACCGCCAAAGGTGCTCATCGAGGCTGTGCCACTGTTTGATGCAGCCCCAGTTATCAGAACATTGCCGCTGCCGCTGACGCTCCAATCTGAGCCTAATAACGCACGTTCAAATTCATCACAAAAAATCACACCCGCTTCGGTGCAATAGGCCGAAGGCGGTGTGCCGGTTTCGGTAATCACCACATCATCGACATGCCAATAGTCAAAGTCTTGACCGCTTCCGCCGGTAAAACGAAAACGAATAGCTCCTCCCAAATACAATGCATCTGCTGGCAAAGCATAAGTTTCTGTCGCTGATTCGCCCTGTTGCCCTCCGCCTTGAAAAGAGTCCAACTCAATCCAGCTGTTACTGTTATTTAAATATTCAACCACCAAGTTTTCTTGGCCTTCAGGTCGATTGCTGAAGCTATTAGAGCCACGACGCCACCAAAAACTTAGCTCGGCTTCGGGTACATTTAAATCCAGTGCCAACGTGCGTACGCTGACCGCCCGCCAGCGCAAATACAAACTTTCAGTGCCAGAGTTGGAGGTATCGTCATTAATACCCGCTGCAAAAGCGTCCGAGGTGCTCCAGTTAGGCGCCAGGCTACCACTTTCAAAATCATCGCTAAAAATAATATCGCCCGGCGCTGCCCATACCGGCGCAATAAAGAAACAACACAACAGCGACCATACGTATTTCATTGTGCCCGCACCTCGATAACTCGCCGTGCTTGGCTAGCCCCGTTACCGCAGCTGCCGGTTGAGCGCAAGGTAAAAACGTTGGCTCCGCCGGCCGTTACCGCCGTGCATTGCACACTGGCCTGACAGCCAGCGAGACCCGTAGCGGTAAAATTCTGGCTATAAAAAGGCGCCGTTGCACAGGAAAGCCCTGCGCTGCCGTCGGGTGGAAACAGGACATTCATCGCTAATTGCGCGCCAGACTCAGCAGCATAAAACGCTCGTTGCGAATTAATTTGCAAAGCCACACTGGCGCTAGAGCTGGATTGTAATTGCGACATGGCAGTAATAATTAACGCCAATGCGGTCACAATAAAAATCGCCAGCGGCAAACCCGCTCCGCGCTGCTGATAAAAGGGGTTAAGGCACATTGCGATATTGCACCTCCTGCACCACGTTCAAGGTTTCCTGATTGGCTGCATCCTGCAGTTGATATTCAAACGTTACCACGCCGTTGCGCTGCAAAGTGGGTGGCGTGACTCGAAATGTGAACGAATCAGCCACCAGCCCCGCACCCATTACCCGACGGCCATCAGCTTCAGTGCTGGGTAATGCAGCAACCACGTTGCCGCTGTTGGCAAGGGTGCCGTAATTTTGGTAGTGGTACAAAAAGCTACCTTGCTGGCAAAAGCTTTGCGGCGTTGCCACCAAAAAGAAACGCCGGCTCGGGGAATCAACAGGAAAGGTATGCGCCGCGGCCAAATTCACCACCACCTCATTACCCGCTGGCAAGGTAGCGCTGGCGCTGGTCAGGGGCCCAGGGTTATTCAGCGCATATAAGTTGCCTCCGGGTAGCGGGTACACCGCCACTCGCCCAGTTTGCGTGCTGCCGTAAGAAAATGCCGAAAACTGGGTAATGGCATCGCCGACACTGAGCTGGGTATAGCGACTGGCAGCCACAATGGGCATAAATTCAATGCAACTGTTGCCAGCAAATACTCGAATACTGCCCGGCAAGGCTTCTCGCAAGGCGCGACTTAATTGTTGATTAATTAAACCGGCATTGGTCGCCAACCGCTGGCGGGCGCCAGAATCCACCAGGCTTTGCGCTGACTGGCGAATAATCACCACACTGATGGCGGCCACAATGGCTAAAATCACCACCACAATCACCATCTCAACCAAGGTAAAACCGCGTTGCCGTGGCATTAAAAATTCCCCCGATAGGCACTAAAGGGGCTTTGGCTGCCATCTGGTGCTGTAACTGTGACTGTGATGCGTTTGGCAGCGCCATTGGTGCCCACGCTGTTATCACAAACGACAGCAACATCCACGCGAAAACCGCTGTAATCCACCTCGGCGGGCAAGTCGATTAACGCCGGTGGCGATTCACCGAGGCCATGAAAATCATCAACATCGTCGTACTGGCCGCGGTTTTCGCCATCGTCGGTAATGCGACATGCGCCGGTATAAGTGGGTATGCCAGTAGGGTCGCTAGCTTCATCAAAGCGTCGGGCCAGAATTTCATCCAAATATAATTGTGCCAGTTCCAACGAGCGCGTTTGCACCATGGCATTGGCAGTGCGGCCTGTGATGACAGAAAAGCTCGATACGCTGGCGACCATAGCAATACTGATAATCACAATGGTAATCACCAACTCGACCAAGGTAATGCCACGCATTAGCCGCTTCATGGGGAGAAAAACTCAGGGCTGGCAATTGCCAGAATAGGCATAGCCGGATGATGCCAAGCACAGGTCATGACTGTTTGACGAGGTAAACACCAAGCGTTGCTGACTGGCAATCGCGCCTTGGTTAGTAAACGTTTGGCTCCAGTTAGCGCCGTTGCTGAGGGCTGAGCCGTTAATGGCCACGGTGGCTTGCTGACGTTCATAAACCTGACGTTGCACCTCCAGCGCTTGTGGCGTGCCTGGTGCGGCAGTGAGCACCAGTGTCCAATCAGAGGCAGATTGGCTCAACACCAATTGCACCGGCTGACCGGTTGATAGGGCTTTCAGCTGCGCCTGGTTTAATGCCGACAACAGCTGATCGCGCACCGCCAACGCAGACAGCGCCGACGGATTAAAAAACAAGGCACTGGCCGAGACGCTTAATATACCCATTAAAATAATGGTAATAACCAGCTCGACCAGGGTGAAGCCTTTACTCATCTACTCGCAGCTTAACAGCCGTCCGAAGTAACAGCGACACCGATTGGAGCGGTGTTAGTACCATCATTATCATTGTCGTTATCAGCCGCTGTATAAACAACTTGGCAGGAACCCGTTGCTGGAGTGTATCCGTTGATAGTGAAAGTTACTGTATCGCCACCGGCCGTCCCGCCAGCTGTCGCGCTATAATCTGCAGCATCTACTTGTGCCGCAACAGCGATACCAGCAGCATTAGCGGTTGGATAGCCATTGACCATAGTGATAGCAGCGCCCTCGAGATTGACAGCAGTGCCTTGTGGAGAGTTGTTTACAAGTTGTTCAGCGTGAGCAATATTGGCTGCAGAACGTAACGCACCAGCGAGTCCTTCAATACTCGCTATACGTGCATCACGGCCAAAGTCCGCAAAACGCGGCAGCGCAAAGGCAGCCAAAACGCCGAGAATCACAATCACCATGATCAGTTCGATCAAAGTAAAACCTGCTTGCTTTTTCATAGAGTCCGACTCCTGTGTTATCGGAAGTGCCAAGTTATACGCCCGGATTGGACGTTATAAACAATCAAACCTTGCTGTCCGTCGCGGTTAAGCCAAGCGTCCATCACCTGGCTTTCTTCGGTGGCGGGAGGCTGTGCGCTGTTGGACGCTGCTGCCTGCCCTTTGTTGCTTTGCTTACCTGGCTGCGGTGGCGACTGTAGCAAACCTTCCGCCAAGGGTTCTGCCGCCAGCAAGTAAAAACAGCCTTGCTTTGAGGCCAACGCCAGCTGCATGTGCAGCCGATAACTTAGCCCCGCCATTCGCGTCAGCCGTTCCCAGCTGCTGGCAGTTGCCTTGTTGTCTTTTGCAGCATCGCCCTCACCACCTTCTCTGCTCTTATGGCGATTCAACTGCAGCCCTTGCCATAAACGCCAACAGCCCTCTGTGCTGAGCGTTGGCCGCTGCTGGGGCAACGAACTCTTGGCGTCAAAAAATCGCCAATCTATCGGCCAACCTGTTAGCGTCATGGCAAATGCGTCAAGTTTTGACGTATTTTGCCACTTATCTTGTTGCTGTTGTTGCCAGTTTTGTTGCTGAATTGGCAGCTCAGCTTTTACAGATGGCGCATTAGGTCTAATTCTATCAGTTCCGCTCAGCGCCACGCTAGCATCACCGACCAGCGGCAACTGCAGCCAGACCGGGCGTTGCCCGCCACTCCACCAACTGGCTCTGAGCGCTAACACGGCGGCACGAAAGCGACTGGCTTCTGCCATTACTTGCAAACGCTGTGCCTCTTCTAACAAAAGCGTCGCGCGCGGTATAAAAAAAGCCAATAACACCGCCAGCAAAGCCAGGCCCACAGCCACCTGCAACTGGCTGTAGCCTTGTGCTTGCTTGGCAGCATAACCACTTCGACGCAGGCTATGTTGACGGTTATCAATGGCTGGGGTGTTCACGCCTATCATCGTCCCAACGCAGCGCCGGCCAAATCCCAAATCGGCAGAAATACGCCCAGTGCCAGCACCAGCACCAGTGCGCCTAAAAACACCAGCAATATCGGCTCAATGGCATCCGCCAAACGCTTAAGCTCGTAGTCCACTTCTTGCTCGTAAAAGTCGGCCACTTCGTTTAACAGCCGCTCGATGGCGCCGGTTTCTTCCCCCACCGCCAGCATTTGCAGCACCAAGGGGGTAAACATGCCCGTGGCGGCGGCGGTGCTGGTAAGACGCTCGCCTCTTTCGATTCCGCTTCGCATTCCGCGAATGGCCTGGCCGATATAGCGATTGCCGACGCTGTCGGCCACCACCGTCATGCATTGCAAAATAGGCACACCCGCGGCCATCATCATGGCAAAAGAGCGCGAAAAACGGCCCAAAGCAATGCGCTCGAAAATGCTGCCTATTAACGGGATGCGTAGGCGTTTTTGATCCCACCAAATGCCGCCCGTTTCGGTCTGGGCGTACCAGCGCAACCAGGCGATGCCGCCAATCAAACCGGCCAACATATGCGGCCAATAAGCCTGAAAAAAACTCGACGTCGCCATGAGTACCCGCGTCGGCCAAGGCAAATCGGCACCGAGTTTGGCGAACACATTGTCAAACGCTGGAATGACGAACAGATTAATCACCACCATGGCGATGCTGATGGCGCCGATTACCAGCGTTGGGTAGCGCAGTGCCGATTTCACCCGCTTGCGAGTTTCACGCTCCATTTCCAGGTGATCGACCAGACGCAGCAGCGCGTCATCGAGTTGGCCAGTGTTTTCGCCGACTTGAATCAGATTGACGTAAATCGGTGAAAACAACGCCGGGTGACGACGAAACGCCGTGGATAGCTCAGAGCCGGATACCAGTGAATCGCTGACATCACGCAAAGTGGATTGCAACAAGCGATTGTGCGACGACTCCGCCAAGCCATTCAGTGCGCGAATGATGGGAATGCCGGCCTTGGTTAAGGCGTAAAGTTGGCGGGTAAATAAAATCAGCTCGTCCATACTGACGTGCTGACGCCACTGTATGCCACCGGCATGGTTAGCTTGCGCTTCCACCACCGCCGTCGACAGCCCAGTCACTGTGATCCCGCGATCACTCAAGGTATTGAGGGCAACGGTTTCGCTCGGCGCTTGCAGCTGCCCTTCTACTTTATTGCCGCTGGCATCGCGCCCCTGGTAGCTAAATTCCATTGTGAGTGTCGCTCTTTATAAAAGAATCACAATATTTCCAGCAACAAGCGCCTTGCACTCGCGCTTTCCATTCGCTCTGACAACTTCCGAAATTTCGACTCAGGACACTAATCATCCAAGGTTGCCGCCACTCGAAAGACTTCATCCAGCGAGGTAATGCCCTGCTGGGCGTAATCCAGTGCACAGTGGCTTAATGAGCGAAAATTCGGTGCCTGTGCTGCTGCCATGGCAAAGCCGTGACTGTCTTTACGCCGTAAGGCAGCAATTAAATCGCTGTTCATCTCCAACAACTCGTAAATGCCAATGCGGCCCTGATAGCCAGTATTGTGGCAATGATGACAGCCACGACCTTCGATAAACGGGTGCTCAACGGCGTTTAAATCCAGCCCACTGAGCCACGCCTTCTCTTGCTCGCTGGTAGCATGCGGCTGCTGACAATGCGGACACAGGCGCTTCACCAACCGTTGAGCCAATACCGCACGCAAGGAAGACGCTACCAAATAGTGATCAAGTCCCATATCTAACAGGCGATCGGCAGCCGACAACGCATCGTTGGTGTGCAAGGTCGACAACACCATATGGCCCGTCATAGAGGCACGCAGACCAATTTCGGCGGTTTCATGGTCACGCATCTCGCCCACCAATACGATGTCTGGGTCCTGGCGCAGGGCCGAACGCAACACGGTGGCGAAATCCAGCCCAACGCGGCTGTTAATTTGCACCTGATTAATGCGCGGCAAACGGTATTCGATCGGATCTTCGGCAGTAATGATCTTTTTTTGCGGCTGATTTAAGCGCGTTAACGCGGCATACAGTGTGGTGGTTTTACCGCTACCGGTTGGCCCGGTAACCAAGATCAAACCGTGAGGCCGAGTAATTAAATGCTCAAAGTGGCGCTGAATCGTCGCCGGCATGCCCAACGCCGACATATCCAAAATGCCAGCACTTTGGTCGAGCAAACGCATGACCACCGACTCACCAAACTGCACCGGCATGGTCGACAAACGCACGTCGATGTTGCGGTTTTTTACCCGGATATTAAAGCGGCCGTCCTGCGGCAAGCGCTTTTCTGAAATATCCAAGCCAGACATGATTTTGAGGCGCGATACCAAAGCCGAGGCAACACGTTTTTCTTTCATTACCTGTTCTTGCAGCTCGCCATCGACCCGCAAGCGAATACGCAGCTGGCTTTCTTCGGGCTCAATGTGCACGTCGGAGGCTTTGATTTGCACGGCATCTTCAAACAGGCTTTGCAGCAGGCGTACCACAGGGGCATCGCTGGTGTCTGGCCCGACACCGAGCTCGTTGATGTCAAAATCACTGCTGCTCAGTTCGCCCTCTAATTCACCGGCGATGCTGGCCATTTGCTCCTGGCGGCGATAGCTCGAATCGAGAATCGATAACAGCTCACGTTCACGCACAAACGCCGGATACACCGGCCGCTTCAAAATGCGCTGCAAATCATCGATGACCATCAGGTCGGTGGGGTCAGACATGCCGACCAGCAGGCCATCCTGCTCTTCCGCCAACACCAAGCAGCGATAACGCCGCGCCTGAGACTCTGGCAACAGGCCAATCAACTCGCTGTTAAGACGAAAGCGTGCCAGCTCGACAAAGGGGTAAGAAAAATAGTCCGCCAGGGTTTGCAGCAGTTGGTCTTCGCTAACAAAGCCCAAGTCGGCCAATGCACGGCCCAGTTTTTTGCCCGTGCGTTTTTGCTCGGCCAGTGCTGCCAGCAGCTGCTCTTCACTGATCAGGCCTTTTTCCTGCAATAAGTCGCCGACGCGTACACGTTTTTTCGGCCCGGAGGCGGTCGTTTGCATCATGAGGACGTTAACTCCTGTGCCTGCTGCTGCAGCCAACGCCGTTGCTGCGCATTCAAATTGGGGTAGCGCGCCAGTTGTGGCAACAGTTGACGCGCGGCCTCTGGCTGCTGCATTTGCCGATACAGCCACAACAGCGCTAGCGGCCAGCTGGCCTGCTGTGGCTGCTGGCGCATCAGCTGTCGATAGGCAGGTGCCGCCAAATGGTGTTCACCGGCCATGTGCAAACCCGGTGCAGCAACCGCCAACCAGCTGGCGGCAGTGATGTTTTGATGCTGGCGATAAAACTGCAGCATCTCGGGCCACAACTGCTGCTCCACTAAGGTACGCAAATACGCCGTGCGATAGCGCACCAGCGCGGTATTGTTCTGACTTTCCAGTAGCGGCTGCAGCTGTTGTTGCGCCGCCGACCATTGGCCGTTTTGCATCTGCTGCAGGGCTTTAGCAAATTGCTCACGCTCGCCATCATCTCGTCGTGTCACACTGGCGGGGGCTGGCTTCACTTCTTCGGTGGCTGCCTCAACTTGAGCCGCTGGCGGCGAGAGCTCATCACTAAAACCATTGTTCTCTTTAACTTCAGCGATGGCTCGCTCTGGTGCCGGACCGACCGATGTATGGGCAGTACTGGCCGGCGCAGAGAGCTCGTCAGCCGGATGTTCATTCACCGCCACCGGTGCTGCAGGCACTTTCACGGTCGATGGGGTGATGACCGGCTCTGCCGATACACTCGGTTTTTCTTCCAATGTCAGCGACTCATCTTGCAGTGAGTCCGGCTCAACTCGATCATCAACGGCGGCTGGCGGTGCAGTGGATAAACTGGCGTGAACTTTAGGCTCGCTGGACTCACTCAGAGTTGCCGGCGGTGCTTGCGCCGCCTCGGTGTCAACTGGCTGCGCCAAGGTTGGCGCAGGTCGCTCTTCTTCAGCCGTCGGCGTAACTAGCAAGCGCCAAGCCACTACCAAGACCACCAACAACAGCAAGGCCACCATCGCCAGCACCGGCCATATCGACCGCTGACGCACTTGCGCCTGCAGGCCTGGCGGCAATGACGGCGCATCGCCCTGACGCTGATCGATATCCTGCAACACTTTATGCACCAAGCTCATAGCATCACCACACAAGCCGCCAGTACGGCCGCCGACCACCACAGTGGCGCGCGCTTGGGCGCACGAGCGGACTCAGTATCGGCCGCTGCCAGTGCCACATGGGTGCGCTGAATCTGACCAACGCCCTGGCCATAGCCCGCCAGGAGCGCTTTGCCAGCCAGAACATTTACCAAACGCGGAACGCCACCGCTGACTTGCCATAAATAATCCACCGCTTCACGACTGAACACCTGCATGCCGCGATAGCCTGCAGCACTCAGCCTTTGTTGCAGATAATCGGCCAGCATATCGGTACTGGCCAGCGGGCTAAGATGGGCACTGGTGGTGATGCGCTGCTGCAGCTGGCGCAGGCCAGGTTGCTGCAATAACTCATCCAGCTCTGGCTGACCAAACAACACGATTTGCAGCAGTTTTTGCTGCTCTGTCTCCAGGTTTGAGACCAATCTCAGCGCCTCTAAGGTTGCTTTCGGCATGCTTTGCGCTTCATCCACCAACAACACCACCTGCTTGCGCTGCTGCGCCAGCTGCAATAACTGTTGCTGTAGCGCTTGTTGCACCAGGGCCAACGACAGACCTTTAACCGTTAATTCGAGTTCGCGCGCCAGCGCTAACCACAGCGCATCAGCACTCAGCTGAGGATTGGGTAAATACAGGGTCACCCAGTCTTGCTGGGGCAACTCGTTGAGTAAGCGCCGGCACAGCATGGTTTTGCCAGTGCCCACCTCGCCCACGACTTTGACAAAGCCCTCACCAGAGGACAGCGCGTAGTGCACCTGCTCATAAGCCTGACGTTGCGCCGGCAAATCCACGTAAAACCGGGTGTTGGGCGTTAGCGTAAAGGGTGGCTGTTGCAGACCAAAATGCTGCTGACACCCTTCATTGAGCCGAGCCAGGGCTTCCATCAGTCCTCCGCTGGCATCAGGCCTGAATAACGGCGGTTGAGCTGCTCAATTTGCTCAGGCTGAAGCGCGCCGCCAACGATACGTGGCTGCAGCAAAATCACCAGCTCACTTTGGCGCATCTCCGAGCGGGTTTGGCGGAACAACCAACCCAACACCGGGATATCACCCAACAGCGGTACGCTGGCGACGGTGGTCAACTCCCGGTTTTGCATCAGACCGCCAATGATCACCACTTGGCCCGACTGAGCACGAATAATGGAGTCGGTTTCGCGCACCGTGCTGTAAGCCAGCGGCAGTTTGAACTCATCCTGACTCAGCTCGATGGTTTTGGTGCGTGACTCGACCTCAGTAATAGTCGGGTGAACGTGCAAGATGATTTCATCCTGCTCGCCAATTTGCGGCGTCACATCCAGAGCAATACCGGAGAAAAACGGCGTTAGCTCGATGTCTGGGGTTTGAGTATTGCCTGTGGTGGTGGTGGTGGTGGAGTTGCTGACATCGGTCACAAAGTACTCGTCGGTGCCGACTTTAATCACCGCCTTTTGGTTGTTGACCGTCGCAATGCGCGGGCTAGAGAGCACGTTGACATCGCCTTGGGTCTCTAACAGCTGCAAGGTACCAGTAAAATCGCCCACATCCAGATTGAGTGAAAAAATGCCTTCAATAAAGTCTGGGTTGCTCAGTGCCGCTGAGCTAAGTGAACCACTCCAGGAATCCGAGTTGCCTTGCGCTGCCAGAGTTGACCAGTTGATGCCCGACTGAAAGCCATCGTTTAGGGTCACTTCCACCACTTTGGCTTCAATCAAGACCTGTTTGCGCACGCTGAGTTCGGCTTTTTCCAGGTAGTGTTGAATGTGTGCCAAGGTGGACGGCATGGCTTTGACCACCACCATGCCGGCATGGGCATCGACCACCACCCGCGCGCCCTCTTCATCCGCTGCCAACAGCTGCAAGGTTGACTGTAAGTTGGTCCAAAAATCTGTGCCGCTGCTGGTTTCTACCTCGCTGCTATTGACCGTGCTGCTACGACGAGCGGAGGTGGTGCTGGTGTCATCCTCACTTTGGGTATCGGTAGACGACACCTGGCCGCTGCTAACACTCATGCCAGAGCGCCCTGCCCGTTGCACGTTCAAATAGTTGATGGGGAATATTCGGGTTTGCTGAGTCGGCGGCAAAATACGAATGCCATAGGTGCCTTGGACAAAATCAAAGCCATACACATCACGCACGGCTTCTAACGTTTGCTCCAGTGTCACATTGCTCAGATTCAGGCTGATCTCACCTTGCACATCTGGATGCACAATCAGATTCTGGCCACTGCCATCAATTAGGCTATTAAAAAATGCCTGTGCCGGAGTACGGTCGGCCACCACGTCAAAACGCGGTGCTTCCTCAGCCAAGTTCTCTATGGGGGGCAACAGTTGCTGCAAGGCTAATGGCTCGGCCTCAGCCTGGGGCTCCGTGGTCAGCAATGGCGTGTGATTAGCCTGCTCCATCGGCGCTTGGGTGGGTTGCATGGCACAACCAGACAAGCCCAAGCACAGTAAGCCAGCCCAAGTGTGATACGAAAAATAGCCCTTAGCTGTCATGCGTTACTGCACCTTTATTTTGGTTGTTGCCAGCAAGTCCAGACGGCGCGACTGGCCATTCTGAACCACCACCACATGGGTGCGGCCAATGTGTTGAAGGGTAGCACCATCGACGGTATCGCCCGGCGCCAGCACCTGTTGGTTAATCACCGCCAGCGGCGCGGCGGAACGCCATATCACCTGCTGCAGCACCAACTCTGAGCGCGTCACTGCCTCGCTGCCGACGGACCATTGAGGCGGGCGAGTTGGATCGGCTGCCACCGCCGTCAGGCTAATCAATGACAGCGCTAACATCGACATCCGCACAAGCTGCTTAGCCACCAATGACCTCCTCTTGAGTGCTCAAGGTATACACCTTTAACGTCACCTGACCGCGCGGATATTGATCCACTTGGTAGTCGAGTAACTGCCAATACAATTGCCAAGGGGCTTGATCGAGCTGATTGAGGTAGTCCACCAAACCTGGGTAGGTAGCGGTCATGGTCAGCTCCAAGCCATGTCGATAGAGGCGCACATCTTGATAGGCTTCCCCCAACTCAACGCGCTCGCGTGTGCTGTTGCTAAGTGCAACCAGCTGTAAGCGCTGGTCGGCCTGCAGTAGGCTGCGCAACACCGCCAGCATCTGCTGCGGGCTAACGAGGGCATCGGTCAGTTGGCCAATGCGCTGCTGCAGCTGCTGCAGCTGTTGCTGCTCATCTTCGATAATGCGTTGCAATTCGGCATTGGGATCGCGTCTTGGCTGCTGTTCTAACGCTTGCAATTGCTGACGCAATTGTTGGGTTTCACTGCGCAACTGTTGCTGCTCTGCGGCGGCTGATTGATGTTGCTGCCAGCTGGGCTCAAACCATAACCACACGCATAGCAAAATGACGCCCGTGTACAAGGTCACCTGCAGCAGTGATCGCTCGCGTTGAGATAACTTTAAATAGGCCTGAATCAGTTTTTGCGCCTGGGGATGCTGCCACCAGCTCATCCGTTATCCCCCTGCTCATCATCCGCACCGTCACTGGCCAGCTCAAACTGCAGCCAGTTTTGCTCTTCCACTTCCTGCAACTGGATGCGACGGAATGCCCGGCCTCGATAACCTGGCAATTGCAGCAGCGACTCAACATAGGTCGACAGTTGCTCCGGACGCTGCAAATAGCCTTTTAAAGTCAAGGCTTCGCCGCCACGATCAATGCGCACGCCAGCCAGCCACACACCTTGGTCGGACAACTGTGTCAGACCTTGCAGCAAGCGCGAAAAGCTTTGGCTTTGTTCTAACTTGCCCTGAGTCAGATAAGACAGCACCGCTTGTGCACCACGGCGCTGACTTTGCAAACTCTGCTG
>CBDDTG010000002.1:0-10014 GCA_965233665.1 Bacterioplanes sp.
ACGAGCAAGATACCGCTTTTGTCGCGGTGTACGATTACCCACTGACTGACAACGCCGAGCCGCTGAAAATCATTAGCGATGAGCGCACTGGCCACATTGGTGTTAACGGCAACCCCACCAATATGATTCGCCTAGAAAACGGCGACATTTACACCATGTCGCATGGTGGCGTGGGCGCCATTGCAGCGGGTTTCAGCAGCAACTCAGAAACGCCGTCCGGTATTTTGCGCATTAATAGCGGCGAAACCGAGTTCGACGCCGACTACTTCCTCAATATCAGCGAAAAAACGACGGCGGACGAATCTTCTGGTTCTCGTCTATCGGTGGCAACAAGGTATTAGCGCGCATTCTGACCGCTAACGAAGCCGCCGATCAGGCTTCTTGGTCGGCGTTTGGCAAAGACTTCCACACCATGAAGCTGGTGTTGATCGATCTGGAAGAACAAACCGTCACCGACGTGGAAGGTGTGCCGATGCACCAAAAACGCTGGACATCACCACTCGAGGTCATCGACGGCAAGGTCTACCTGAGCATTGAAACGCCGGACGGCGCTCATGTGTACGAGTACGACGTGGCCACCAATGTAGCGACCCAAGGCGCTGAAATTGTTGGTAAAACCATTAAAGGCTTTTACGACCTGTAAGAAAACTGCAGCGCTTTAAACAGCCATACAGCGGCCGGTTTTACCGGCCGCTATCTAAAATAGCGCCACCAGCGCCAGACGTTAAGCAAACTGATTAACGAGCCAGCAACGTACGTCAGCGCAGCAGCACGCAGTATTTGCCTAGCCCCTTGCATATCTTGCTCACTTAAATAACCACCCTGTTGCAGCCAAGGCAGCGCTTTGCCAAAGCTGGCATCCCATTCCACCGGCAGGGTCGCCAAATGCACCAAGGTTGAAACCAACATGGCTGCCACCGCCAGCATAATGCTCCAACGTGACAGCCCCGGCTGCCACCAAGCCAACAACGGCAGCGCCAACAGCAATACCGGAATAATGCGCTCCGACCACACCGCCACATGGGCCAGCACGGTGCGCAGCTGAAACAATGACTCGCCTTGGGCATGTTGCATGGCATGGCCCACCTCGTGCGCCGCCACGGCCACTGCGGTGAGCGACTTGCCGTTTAAGTTATCTTTCGACAACCGCACCATGCGCGCACTGGGGTCGTAATGATCGCCGTGCTCAGTGCCTTCCAGACCCACACCATTTAACTGCAGTTTTTTAATCAGATGTTGTGCCATGTCACCGCCACTGCCGGGATAATCACGGCGCTCACCGCTGTGACGTTGCATCACCCGCCGCACCCACCAACTCGGGCCCAACAGCAGCGCCAAGATCAGCAACACAAGAATCAGCCAAATCATCGCTGGCACCCGTTATTCAACATGTCTCTATGGTAACGGCCTTAGTTGAATGCCGGAACAATCAATCCCGGCGTAGGATTACAACGACGTCGCTGGTAATATGACGCGCCCTGTTTGACCCCTGAGGGAAACGCCCTTGAACATCCGCTACGTCGCTTCATCCAAACTGCCCACGCCATTTGGCGTGTTTACCATGCATGGCTTTGAAGAAACCGCCACTGGCAAAGAGCACGTTGCTCTGACCATGGGCGATATTGGCAATGGCGAGCCGGTACTGGCGCGAGCCCACTCGGAATGCCTCACCGGTGATGCGTTGTACAGCATGCGCTGCGATTGTGGCTATCAGTTAGAAGCTGCCATGCAGGCGGTGTCTGCGGCTGGACGCGGCGTGATCTTATATTTGCGCCAGGAAGGACGGGGCATCGGCCTGTTAAATAAGATTCGTGCTTACAACCTGCAAGATCAGGGCGCCGATACCGTAGAAGCCAACGAACAGTTGGGCTTTGGTGCCGATATGCGCGACTACAGCATGTGCCAGCCGATGCTGTCGCATTTACAGATCGACGCCATTCGACTGATGACCAACAATCCGCGCAAAGTTAAAGCGCTGTCATCCGCCGGGGTGGATGTGGTCGAACGCGTGGCGTTAGAGGTTGGCCGCAACCCGCATAACGATGCCTACTTGGCGACCAAAGCCAGTAAGCTGGGCCATATGCTCAGCCATCAGGACGACGAGCCAGAAGGCTGATCAGGCACCACGGCTGCTTGCTCGTCATCGTCCGCCAGCGGCGCATGGTCATCTGCATGACTGTCGCTGGCGCCATTGGGCTGACTCTCGCTGTTCTCCAGTTCTCTGCTCTGCCCTCCACTTCGTGCACCGTCGCTGCCCGAGCCTTCGTTGAGAATGTGAATAAAAATCTCGTGGCCCTCAAACTGCTCTAACAGCTCGTGCATTTTGCTAATGTGGTGATCCGTCAGACGCGTTCCGGTGGACAACAGCACCACACCCGCCGGTGAGATAAAGGGTCCACTGAGCAACATGCCCGCGCGCGCTTCTTGTGCTGACAAACGCACTTGCTCTGGCGCAAAGCGTCCATCAACCCGTTCCAGCACGGTTATAAACACATCGACCAACTCGCGGTCATAGCGCTGGCCTGCCATGTTTAACAGGTATTGCTGCGCCTCCGCCGGCTCTAGCGTGTCGCCAAGAAAATTATGCGCGTGCTGCAAATCAACGTAGTCCGCCACAATGCGCAGTAACCGCGCCGAACGTGCGATGGCCGCGCCGCTGAGCTTGTCGGGAAAGCCTTTGCCGTTATATAGCTCCATGTGCGAGCGAATGATATTGGCGGCATTGGCGAGGGGTTCATACATCATCAACATTGACTGGCCCCACTCGGGAAAACGCGCATATTCTTGGCGCTCGACGATGCTCATCTGCGCCAGCGACTTGCTGACGATTTGGTCCGGCATAGGCACCTTGCCAATGTCTCGCAGCAAGGCAGCGATGTATAAATCTTCCCGCTCTTGTCGACTCATCTCAGCATCGCGGGCAAATTCTCGCGTCAGATGAGCGGCTTTGGTGCTGGTTCCACGTTGATTGCCAGTGCGGTTTTCAATCAGTGATACCAACATGTGCAACACCGAGCGCATGTCCTCGCGCAGTTTGCGGTTGGAAGCCAGCACCTGCTGTTCACGCTCACCGACCTTGGCTTCCAGCTGGTCATTCGTGCTTTGCAGCTGCTTATTAAGGCGTGCTAACTCGTCGTTTTGCTGCACGATGTGCTGCGTGAGTGACTGATTGGCACTGCGCAGTGTGCGAATCTCTACCGCTTCTGCCACCAACTTGCGCAGCTCGTCGTTATCCCAAGGCTTGGCCACGTAGCGGTAAACTTGACCTTCGTTGATGGCGCGCACGGCAGATTCCAGGTCGGAATAGCCCGTCAGCAAAATACGAATCGTATCGGGATAAAGCTGACGACACTGCGCTAACAGATCGGCACCGCTCATGCCGGGCATGCGCATATCAGAGAGAATGACGTCAAAGGAGGCCGAGGCCAACAGCTCCAGTGCCTGGGCGCCGCTGTTGGCAGTGCTGATGTTGTAGTCACGCCGCAGCAGTCGTTTCAGCGACTGGCACACGGCTTCTTCATCGTCAACGATCAGCACATGGCCTTGCTTTTCGGCACTTGCATCCAGCGACATGGCCCTCTCCAGCGATGATGAACACTGAAGTCATCATAGCTGATCCGGCATTATCACTGCTGCTGGCTTACAACGCCGCCAGCAAGCGCTCCAGCGTCAGGCCAACGTCTGCTTTTTGCTGCGCCACGCTGGCGTGTTCAATAAAGCGGTCAGGCAGGCCTAGCATTTCGACGGGGGTGCTGTCGCCATGGCGTGCCAGGCATTCCAGCACGGCGCTGCCAGCGCCACCGGCAATGACGTTTTCTTCCAGTGTCACTAAGCGGTCGTGTTGTTGCGCCAGCTGTAACACCAGGCTTTCATCCAACGGCTTGACGAAGCGCATATCCACCACTGTGATGTCATGCTCGCGTGCGGCTTCCAACGCTAACGATAGCGGCGCGCCAAACGCCAATACCGCAACGCCGCCTGCGCCCGCTTGGCGCTGACGTCGAATAATGCCTTTGCCCAGCGGCAAGGGTGTCATCTCAGTTTGCAGCTCAGCGTCTGGACCACTGCCGCGCGGATAACGCACCGCGGCGGGCCCAGGATGCACGTAGCCGGTATGCAACATTTGCCGACATTCGTTTTCATCCGATGGCGTCATCACCACCATGTTGGGAATGCAGCGCAAATAACTCAGGTCAAAGGAGCCGTGATGCGTAGGGCCGTCTTCGCCGACCAGGCCTGCACGATCGATGGCAAACAGCACGTCCAGATTTTGCAGCGCAACATCGTGGATCAGCTGATCATAGGCACGCTGCAAAAAGGTAGAGTAAATAGCCACCACTGGCTTGCTGCCCTCGCACGCCATGCCCGCCGCCACCGTCACCGCATGCTGCTCGGCAATGGCGACATCGAAGTAGCGATCAGGATACTCCTGCGAGAAACGAATCAGATCCGAGCCTTCACGCATGGCCGGCGTAATGCCCATCAACTGCTCATCCTGCGCCGCTTGATCGCACAACCAATCGCCAAAAATATTGGAGTAGCTCGGGCGCTTGGCTCCACCGCCTGTAGAAGCTGGCTTCAAAGCATGGTATTTGATCGGATCTTGCTCGGCCGGCTCAAAGCCTTTGCCTTTGCGCGTCACCACGTGCAGGAACCTCGGCCCGGGCAAGTCTTTTAAGTTCTGCAGCTGCAGTACCAGTTCGTTTAAATCATGACCGTCGATGGGGCCATAGTAGTTAAAGCCCAGCTCCTCAAATAAGGTGCCGGGCGCCACCATACCTTTCATGTGCTCTTCGGTGCGACGGGCGAACTCCCAAGCCGCTGGGATTTTCTCCAGCACCTTTTTGCTGCCTTCGCGCATGGCGGAATAGGTACGGCTCGACCAAATGCGGGTGAAGTACTTATTGAGCGCACCGACATTGTTCGAAATCGACATGTCGTTGTCGTTGAGGATGACCAGCATGTCGGCTTTTTCATGGCCCGCATGGTTCAGCGCCTCAAACGCCATACCAGCGGTCATGGCACCGTCACCAATGATGGCCACCGCATGACGTGGCAGCTGCTGCTGACGAAACGCCAAAGCCATACCCAGTGCGGCACTGATCGAGGTGCTGGAGTGCCCAACACCAAAAGTGTCGTAGGGGCTTTCTTCGCGCACCGGAAAAGCCGCTGGCCCTTCAGCCGTGCGAATGGCCGTCATTTGCTCACGGCGCCCCGTCAGAATTTTATGTGGATACGCTTGATGCCCTACGTCCCACACCAGGCGATCATCCGGGGTATTAAAGACGTAGTGCAGGGCAACGGTCAGCTCCACGACCCCCAGCCCAGCACCAAAATGACCGCCGGACTGACCAACGCTATAAAGCAGAAATTCGCGTAGCTCATCATTCAGCTGCTGTAGCTGTGGCAGCGTCAGCGATTTCATATCGGCGGGCTGCTCAATGCTGTCTAACAGCGGCGTATGTGGGCGTTGTGCAGGTATTTCGGTAAACATCAGGGGTGTGATCCCGGTCGGTGAATCTGCCGGTCAGGGCGTAAAGGTGGCACATTCTACCGGCTCCGCCCGACCTTGAGTAGCGCTGTTCAGTGATCGCGGTTGATCACGTAGTGCGCCAGTTGTTCCAACGTCTGGCAGCTCCCCGGCAAACTCTGCATTTGCGCAATGGCGTAATCCGTTAATTCCTGTGCTTTTTGGCGGGCACCGTCAATGCCCAGCAGTGCCGGATAGGTGGGTTTATCGCGCGCAACATCGGCGCCTTGCTGCTTGCCCAAAGTAGCGGTGTCGCCTTCGATGTCGAGAATGTCATCCTGAACTTGAAACGCCAGGCCAATGGCATCGCCACATGAACGCAATGCCTGGGCCTGCACCTCAGTCAGATCGCCAGCCGCGGCGCCCATCTCCAACGCTGCAGTGATCAAAGCGCCGGTTTTAAACTGATGCATGCGCTGCAGCTCGTCCAGAGTCATCGGCTTACCTACATGGCCAAGATCAATGGCCTGGCCAGCCACCATGCCAGCGCCACCGGCGGCACGGGTCAGCAACTGCAACCAGCGCAATTTCAATGATTCGGCAACATCCGACTGCAATAGATGCTCAAAAGCGGCCGTTTGCAGTGCATCGCCGGCGAGAATGGCAGCCGCTTCGTCAAAGGCAATATGACAAGTCGGTTTGCCACGGCGTAAGTCGTCGTTATCCATCGCCGGTAAATCGTCATGCACCAGGCTATAGCTGTGCACCATTTCGACGGCCACGGCTGCGGCATCGACCTGTTGCCAGGCGACTCCAGCCGCTTCGGCACCGGCATACACCAACAGCGGGCGTAAGCGCTTACCGCCATTTAGCAGGCCGTAGTGCATGGCATCCGCCAGTCGCTGATCTTTAATGCCCAGCTGCACCAGCGCTTGCTCTAACTGCTGCCGGCAGCGTTGCTGCACTTCAATCAGTGTTTGTTGCAGCGTCATTCGTCGTTATCCAAATGAAAAGGCTGTTCCGTGCTGGCCCCATTTTGCTCAACCAATAGCTGCACCCGTTGCTCCGCTTGCGACAAGGTACGCTGGCATTGGCGCGTCAGGGCAACGCCTTGTTCAAATGCCTGCAACGATTGCTCTAGGGTCAGCTGGCCACTTTCCATCTGGGTCACCAGCTGCTCTAGCTGCTCTAAGGCTGCCTCAAACTCAAATTGCTGTTCTGAATCGCTCATATTTTTCCACTCTTAGCCGATCAACAAGGCAGGTTTTTGGGCCAGCGGAAGCGTTGTCTGTGCTTTGCAAAATGCCAGCCTTGTCAGGTGCGGCAACACTAACCGCCGCTCTGAGGCGGGTCAACTCAGGTTCGAATGGCTAGGGTAGTATGAGGCTGTTCGCTCCTGCGCAAATACAGGAAAGACAGAAACAAGCGCCAAGATTGGCTAAACTCTCTCCAACTCACAGATTTATCACAAATCAAAAGGAGCGGTAGTGGATCTCGCATCACTGGTAGGCATTGTGGGAGCGTTCGTTATCGTCGGCATGGCCATGGTCCTGGGCGGCGATATCAGTATGTTCTTCAACGTGCCTTCGGTACTGATCGTACTCGGTGGCACCACCTTCGCGGTAATGATGAAGTTCGAACTGGGCCAATTCATCGGTGCCATCAAAATCACAGGCAAAGCCTTTGCGTTCAAACTCAGCAAGCCAGAACAGATCATTGAAGAAGTGGTCGAGCTAGCCGGTTTGGCGCGTAAAGGCGGCCTGCTATCGCTCGAAGGTAAAGAAGTCAGTGACGACTTTCTCGCGCGAGGGATTCAACTGCTCGTCGACGGCCATGACCCGGATGTCGTGCGAACCCTGCTCACCAAAGAAGTACGCTTATCCAGTGCCCGCCACGATGTCGGGGCATCGATTTTCCAGCAAATGGGCGATGTCGGTCCCGCCATGGGCATGATCGGCACATTGATTGGTCTGGTAGCCATGTTGGCGAACATGGACGACCCTAAAGCCATTGGCCCAGCCATGGCAGTAGCGCTGCTAACCACGCTTTATGGCGCCATGCTTGCCAATATGTTTGCCCTGCCCGTCGCGGATAAACTCAAGCTGCGTAAAGACGAAGAAGACCGGCTCAAATCGATGATCATCGACGCACTGCTGGCCATTCAGGCTGGGCAAAACCCGCGAGTAATTGAAGCCATGCTGCAAGCGTACATTCAGGAAGGCAAACGTACAGGAGGAGATGACTGATGGCCGAAGAAGAAGAGGAATGCCCGGAATGCCCGAGCGTTGCCGCTTGGGTCATGACCTTTGCCGACCTGATGTCGCTGCTGATGTGCTTCTTTGTGTTACTGCTGTCCTTCTCTGAAATGGAAGCAATGAAGTTTAAGCGGCTGGCCGGTGAGCTGCGCAATGCGTTTGGCGTGCAAACCATCATCAATGCCAGTGACCCGCCTAAGGGCACCAGTGTGATCGCGCGTCATTTCAGCCCCTCGATACCCGAGCCGACACCGATCAATGAGATTCGGCAGAAAACCAGTGACATCACCAAAAGCTCATTGGAGGTTTTGTGCCAAGATGAAATCACCCAGCAGCAGGAGCGACAGGGTGATCAAGGAGAGATGACGCGCGAAATTGTGGTACCACAAGAGCAAATCAGCAACGAAGAAGTGGAACAAGAAGCCATGCAAATGGCACAAGAGCTAGAAAGCGAGATTGCCCGTGGACAAGTAGAAATCGAAACGTCAGGCAAGAAGATCATCATCCGCATACAGCAACGCGGTGTGTTTCGGTCTGGCTCGGACTTCATTGAGGATCGTTTTTTACCTGTGATCGATAAAATTCGCGAAGTGTTGGTGACGGTTCCCGGGCGGATTTCAGTCGAGGGTCATACCGACGATATCCCCATCAATGGTGGGCCGTTCAGAACCAACTGGAGCCTATCGACCGCGCGTGCTGCCGCCTTTGCTGAGGAGTTATTTATCGCGCCAGAGCTAGACGCCTCACGCTTTCAGATTGTCGGCCATGCCGATAAGCAACCTCTGGTGGAAAACCTCAACGCTGAATCACGTGCGCGCAATCGTCGGGTCGAAATTGTCATTTTACGCAGCAAGCCGGGTGATGATGATAACGTTCCTGAAATAGAACCCGAAGACGAGCGCGTCGAAGACGCCGTCAATGCTCGCCCAGAAGATTTCGAGCTACAGCCAAGTGAGATTTTCTGATGTCGTCCAGTAAGGAGTCAAAGTCAGCAATGGAAGAAAGACGTCGCTTTTTTCGCCTCGATGATGAGGTGGTGCTAGATTTCCAAGTCCTGAGCCCAGAAGATGACCCTGCACTGGCGCATCACACCAGCCAGGTTAAAAGTGAGCTGCAAGAAATTGAGCAAGAAATCGGCACCTTGATTTATCAGCTCAAATCCCACAACCCACAGCTGTCCCGTCTGGGCGACTTGTTGAACCAAAAGCTTAATTTATTGGCACTCGGTGCAGGTCAAAGCAATAAGCAGCGCTCATTGAACCAAAGTGAATCGCGCACCCGTATTAATCTCAGTGCCTGCGGTATGGCCTTTAATACCGCGGAATCACTGGAACTCGGACTGAACCTGCTGTTGAACCTGCAACTCAAGCCCTCAAATGCCAATCTGGAACTTCACGGTCGCGTAGTGGCGATTGAAGAATCCGACGAAGAAGAGCGCCCACACCACATTCGGGTTGATTTTGAAAACCTCACTGAAGCAGAACAAGAAATCATCATTCAGCATTTATTCCAGCTACAAAACCGCAATCTAAAAGCCCGCCACCAAGAGCACGAAGACGACGACGAAAAGCAATAAAGGCGGCCCGGGTGAACCATCACCCTGTCAGGCTTTAGCTGGAATTTTGCTACCATAAGGCTTTTGTTATTTCAGCAAGAGACACTATGGCCACTCCGAGGATTTTTCACCCTTCACCGATCAGCGAACAGACCGTCGTTGAACTGAGCGATTCCGCAGCAGCGCATTTAGTACGAGTGTTACGTATGGGGCCAGGAGAGCCTTTGCTGTTGTTTGATGGCCAGGGCCAAGAGTACGAAGCGCATTTAGACACCACGACCAAGAAGAGTGCCACCGCAGCCGTCAGTCGAGTGGTGCGCCAAGAGCCAGAGCCATCGCTCACTCTGCACCTAGGGCAAGTAATTTCCAAAGGTGAGCGCATGGACTTCACCATTCAAAAAGCCACTGAACTGGGTATTTCAGAAATTACGCCCTTATGGAGCCAGCGCTGTGAAGTGCGACTGAATCAGGAACGTCTGCAAAAGAAATGCGAGCATTGGCAAAAAGTTGCCCAATCAGCGTGCGAACAATCAGGGCGCTGTCGAGTACCAACGATCCATCCGCCGAAAACTCTGAGCCAATGGACAGAAGCAACCCAAGCTGAATCTAAGCTGGTGCTCCACCCTCACAATCAAAAAACCCTCCGTGAACAAACAACGCCCAATTCATTGGCGTTACTGGTTGGTCCCGAGGGCGGATTTACCGAAGAAGAGATACGCCAATGCCAGCAACAC
>CBDDTG010000003.1:0-26469 GCA_965233665.1 Bacterioplanes sp.
AGCTTGGTTATGATGATGGCCTGCAACGCGCCGATGAAATCCGCCAGTTTTTCTCCGACCATTTTCAGGACCAATAACATGACACAACGTATTGTGGTGCTGACCGGCGCCGGTATTTCTGCAGAGTCCGGCATCAAAACCTTTCGCGACAGTGACGGCTTGTGGGAAAACCATCGCATTGAGGATGTCGCCACACCAGAAGCGTTTGCCCGCGCGCCAAAGCAAGTGCAGCACTTTTACAACCTGCGTCGAGCGCAACTGTCTGAGGTAAAGCCGAATGTCGCTCATCAGGCATTGGCAGACTTCGAGAAGCAATTTAACGGCGAGTTTTTGCTCGTCACCCAAAACGTCGACAACCTACACGAGCGCGCCGGCAGCCAACGGCTTCTGCACATGCATGGCGAATTGTGCAAAGCCCGCTGCCTTGCATGTCACCATGTGCAGTCGTGGCAAAGCGATATCGATGACCACAGCCAGTGCCAACATTGCCAAGCAACACAGCTGCGTCCGCACATCGTTTGGTTTGGCGAAATGCCGTTATTTATGGACGACATTTATCAAGCACTGTCGCGCTGCGACGTGTTTGTCAGCATTGGCACCAGCGGCCATGTTTACCCGGCGGCGGGCTTTGTCGAAATTGCTAATGCGGCAGGGGCACACAGTGTCGAAATCAATTTGGAGCCCTCCAATACCCAGGATGCCTTTGCTGAACATCGCCACGGCAAAGCTGGCATTGAAGTGCCGCGCTATTTGCAGTCGCTGCTCTAACCCCAGAGCAAACAGGGCTTAACACCGATAACGATGGCAGATTGTTGCAAGCACAGGACAAGCGGTTGTTTGACCTGCGACTTATGATTGCAGGTCAGAATGTCCTAAACTGGCTGGCCAAATGGCCAGACCGGGTTTTAAGGACATGCGAAAACTATTATTGCTGCCACTAGCAGCACTGATGCTCAGTGGTTGTGATCAACCCCCTCAGCAAACCATCGACAGCGATCAGGCCAGACCGGCCAAACTCTATCATGTACCCAACCCAGGTGAGCAGTTACTGCGACGCTTTCCGGCCAAGGTCCAAGCAGCTGAGCAAGCAGAATTGGCGTTTCGGGTCGCCGGGGAGCTGCAATCATTACCAGCAAAGCCTGGCCAGGCCGTTGACCGTGGCGATGTTTTGGCCAGTCTCGACCCATCGGACTATCGCATCAAAGTAAATGACCGCCGGGCACGTTATCAATTGGCGAAAGCACAGTTCGATCGCATCGAAGGGTTGTTCCGCCAGCAGCAAGTATCGCAATCGCAGTTTGACCAAGCCAAAGCCGAACTGGACATCAGCTCAGCGGCATTGCAAGCAGCGGAAACGGATTTATCCTACACCGTTTTAAAAGCCCCATTTAAAGGCGAAATTGCTCAGGTTTACACAGAGAATCATCAACCTGTGGCGGCTGGGCGCACCGTTATTTTATTGCAGGCGCGCGATCAGCTGGAGATAAAAATTCAGGTCCCAGAAAACCTGATGGCAAGGCTGACTGAGTCGAAGCACACCGCCAGCTATCAGCCAGAAGTCGAGTTCGAAGCCATGCCGGAGCAGCGGTTTATGGCCAGTTATAAAGAGCACACCGCCCAAGCAGACCCAGCAACGGGCAGCTTCACCACCACCCTCACGCTGCCACGCCCACCTGGGTTGAACCTGCTGCCGGGCATGTCGGCTAGCGTATACGTCGATTTAAACCAGGTATTGAGCGACCAGCCCACGGTGTTAATGGTGCCTTCCAGTGCTGTTTTGCAGCATGCCAGTCAGGATGACGGCAGTGAAGCCAGCGTCTGGGTCGTCAGTGCCGACATGACATTGGTACAGCGTGATGTTGAAATCGGCCGCATCACCTCACAAGGCATCGAAATATTGTCCGGCCTGCAGCCCAGAGAAACCATTCTCGCTGCTGGCGTGCATCAAGCGACTGCAGGCATGCGAGTGCGCCCTTGGGTTCGCGAGCGAGGTCTTTAATCATGTCTGCTGAAAACAGCGCTACTTACTTTATCCGTCATGCCACCACCAGCTGGATGGTACTGCTGATTTTGCTGGTGGGTGGCGTGCTTAGCTATCTTAACCTTGGCCGCCTGGAAGACCCGCAATTCACCATTAAAGAAGCCATGGTGATTACGTTTTATCCCGGCGCCAGTGCATTACAAGTGGAAGAAGAAGTCACTGCGCCTTTGGAAAATGCCATTCAATCACTGGCGTATATTGACTACGTTGACTCCATTTCTAAAGCTGGTTCGTCACAAATCCACTTGGTCATCAAGCCCGAATATAAATCCGAGCAGTTGCCACAAATTTGGGATGAACTGCGACGCAAAATTCGAGACCGTCAGGGCAGCCTACCGCCGGGCGTTAAAACACCCATCATCAAAGACGATTTTGGCGATGTGTTTGGTGTATTACTGGCTTTGACGGGTGATGAATACACCTATGAAGATTTGTCCGACTACGCCGACTTTTTAAAGCGCGAACTCACCACTTTAGAGGGCATCGCCAAAGTCGAAATTACCGGCACGCAAACCGAGCAGGTATTTATTGATATTTCACGCGAGCGCATGACCAACCTGGGCATTCCCATATCGCGTTTGTATGGTCTTTTAAACACACAAAACACGGTTAACGACGCAGGCCATATTCGCATTGTGGATGAGTATGTACGCATCTACCCAACCGGTGAGTTTCAATCAGTGCAGGAGCTGGGTAACTTACTGGTCAGTGAGCCTGGCTCTGACAAGTTGATTTATTTGCACGACATTGCTCGCATTTCTGATGGTGTGGCAGAAGTACCGCGCCACCTCACTAATTACCAGGCTGAGCCTTCGCTGCGCATTGGCGTTGCTTTTAATACTGGCGTCAACGTGGTGGAAGTGGGTGAGCGCTTACGTCAACGCCTCGCTGACTTAGAAGATAACCGGCCTTTGGGCATGGAGCTGCACACCCTATATGATCAACCCGCCGAAGTGGACAAATCCTCCACCGGTTTTGTTTACAACCTACTGGCGGCCATCGTCATTGTAATCTTAGTGCTACTGGTCTTTATGGGCATGCGTGCTGGTTTAATCATCGGCAGCATCTTGTTCCTGACCGTACTGGGTACCTTTATCGTGATGGAAACCATGGGTATTCAGCTACACCGAATATCGCTGGGTGCTTTGATTATCGCGCTTGGCATGCTGGTAGATAATGCCTTGGTGGTGACCGAAGGCATTATGATCGGCATTCAGCGCGGCTTAAGTCGCCGCGAAGCAGCATTTCAAATTGTGCGCCAGACACAATGGCCATTGTTAGGCGCCACCATCATTGCCATCACGGCTTTTGCCCCCATCGGCTTATCACCGGACTCAACCGGTGAGTTTGTTGGCTCTCTATTTTACGTGCTACTGATTTCTTTGTTGCTAAGCTGGCTCACGGCATTATCGCTGACACCATTCTTATGCAACCTGTTATTTAAAGATGGCCAGGCTGACAACAATGCAGACGATAACGAGACTTACAAAGGCCTCCTTTATGATGTTTATCGCACCATTTTAAGCCGCATGCTGCAGCACCGCATGATTACTATGGTGTCGATGGTAATCGCCATGATCATCGCCATCGTCGGTTTTGGCCAGGTCAAGCAGAGCTTTTTCCCACCGTCTAACACACCGATGTTTTTAGTCGACATCTGGCTGACAGAAGGCACAGACATTCGCGCTACTCAGCAAACCGCGCGACAACTGGAGCAATATTTCTTGAAGCAGCCAGGGGTGGAATTTACTTCCTCCACCGTCGGCCAGGGCGAGCAGCGCTTTATGCTGACCTATGCCACAGAAAAACAGTACCCGGCCTACGCCCAAGTCATGGTCAGAGCCGAGCAACTGGAGCAAATTCCCGCCCTAATCGACGACGCTCGCCAGTGGGTAGCCGACCATATTCCCGGTACTTTTATTAAGTTCAAGCGACTGCAAATTGGCCCCGGCAGCAGTGCAAAAATCGAAGCGCGTTTTTCAGGCCCAGATCAAACCGTACTGCGTCAACTGGCTGAAGAAGCCACACAAATTCTTCGTGATCACGACTACGCCGCTAACATTCGCTACGACTGGCGCCAGCGCGTCAAAGTGATTCGCCCAGCGTTTAATGAGGACAATGCCCGCCGCGCCGGTATTTCCAAACAAGATTTGGACGATTTACTACAGCTGAGTGTTTCTGGCCGCACCGTGGGCTTGTATCGCGAAGGCACCACGCTGAAACCCATCGTGATTCGACCACCAGAGCAAGAACGACTGAACGTCGACGGCTTGATGGATTTGCAAATATGGAGCCCGGTATTTAAACGCTACATTCCCATCCAGCAAATTGTTGAACGCTTTGACGTGGTGTTTGAAGACCCCATCATCGCCCGCCGTGACCGCAAACGCACCATTGAGGTCTACGCCGACCCCGCGGCCAACGCACCGATCAATGCCAACGCTTTGTTCAAACAAGTGCGCCCGCAACTGGAAGCCATTGCCTTACCAACCGGCTATCAGTTGGAATGGGGCGGCGAATACGAGTCTTCTCGTGACGCCCAAGCCAGTGTGTTTGCATCCTTGCCACTGGGCTACCTCATCATGTTCATCATCACGGTGCTGCTGTTTAACGAGGCGCGCAGCGCCATCGTCATCTGGTCTTGCGTACCGCTGGCCATTATTGGCGTGACGGCGGGAATGCTGCTGCTACAGGCCGAATTTGGCTTTATGGCCTTGCTCGGATTTTTGAGCTTATCCGGCATGATTGTGAAAAACGGCATCGTCTTAGTGGATCAAATCCGCTTTGAGCTAGACAACGGCAAAGCCGGCTACGACGCTATCTTTGAAGCATCGGTCAGTCGCTTACGCCCCGTCACCATGGCCGCCTTAACCACCATTCTTGGCCTTCTGCCGCTGCTGGCTGACCCGTTCTTCAGCGCCATGGCCGTGGTCATCTGTTTTGGTTTGGGCTTCGCCACCGTCTTAACCCTCGGCGTGGTGCCCGTGATGTACTCATTAACTCACGGTATTAAGCGCGCATAAAAAAAACGGCCCACTGGGGCCGTCTTCTTCACGCAAAAAAGAGCCAGCTATTGCTGGCTCTTTTTTTATTAGCGTCGCTCGGTCCGTAAACCCATGATCAAACTGACGCACATAATCAACAGCACGATGGTGAACGGCAGACCGGTTGAAATCGCACCGGCTTGCAGCGCTTGAATCGCCTCGGTGCCGCCAATCCATAGCAACGCTGCCGCAATGGCGCCTTCGATGCTGGCCCAGAAAATACGCTGAGGCACTGGTGCATCAATTTTACCGCCTGCGGTAATGCTATCGATGACCAGCGAGCCTGAGTCCGACGATGTGATAAAGAATACCAACACCAAGACAATGGCAATCATCGACAGGATGTTACCCATTGGCAACGCATCGAACATTTGGAACATGGCCAGCGGTACTTCTGTTAGGCCGTTTGTGCCCAGATCACCAATGCCATCCACCACTTGCTCAATGGCAATGCCACCGAAAATTGACATCCACAATACGGTCACCAGCGTTGGCACAATCAGCACGCCTGCGAGGAACTCACGAATGGTACGACCTTCAGAAACTCGTGCGATAAACATGCCCACGAATGGCGACCAAGAAATCCACCATGCCCAATAGAACACAGTCCAACCCTGGAACCAGGCTTCGTCTTCTCGACCGTGTGGATTGCTCAGAGGTACGATGTTTTCAAGGTAAGCACCGATGGTGGTTGGAATATTCCCCATAGCGACGGCGAAACCGACCAACGCCACGAATACCATTAATGCTATCGCAATCAGCATGTTGACGTTACTGAGAACTTTCACACCGCCTTCAAGGCCACGTACCACAGAAATAATCGCCAGTGCGGTCACACCAACAATGACCAATACCTGCGTGCTGATGCTGCTTTCCACACCAAATACGTGCTCAATACCGCTGGCAGCTTGTTGCGCGCCCAAACCTAACGACGTTGCCAAACCAAACAAGGTCGCTAACACCGCCAGAATGTCAATGATGTGACCAGCCCAGCCCCAGGTGCGATCACCTAAGATGGGGTAAAAGATCGAGCGGATCGACAGCGGCAAACCTTTGTTGTAGGCAAAGAAAGCGAGCGATAACGCCACCACCGCATAAATGGCCCATGGGTGCAGGCCCCAGTGGTACATGGTTGCGCCCATTGCCATGCGAGCTGCTTCAGGCGTATTGGCCTCAACACCTAACGGTGTTTCATACCAACCCGTAAAATACGCCACCGGTTCGGCGACCGCCCAGAACATCAGACCAATCCCCATGCCAGCGGCAAACAACATTGCCAGCCAAGAGATCATCGAATGCGCCGGCTTAGCGTTGGCACCGCCAATGCGGATTTTGCCGTAGGGAGACACCAACAAGGCCAAACAAAAGAGTACGAAAATATTGCCCGACCAAATAAACAGCACATCAAAAGTGCCGATGATGTCCCATTTCAAACCGTCCAGTGCCGCTTTGGCCGTGGCGGAATCCGTGACCAGAACAGCGACTAGGAACAGTAAAATCAGGCCTGCACTGATGCCAAATACGGGGTTATGAACATCGAAACCCCATTTTTGTACGTTATCCTGACCAACGGTGTAGTCAGTATTTTCAATACTGTACTTATCGTGGTGGCTACTCATAAGTTTTCCTGACAGTGAAATTCATTAGTACACTAAAGGAAATGCCACCCAATGCTCAAGCATTCAGCCCTAAAAAAGTAAATTTTTGCCAGTTTTGGCAGACTTATGGTTGATTTTCAGACTACCGCTGGGCCGCCTCAGCGGCATCTGGCTCGTTAGCAGGCGCACACACCTGTCTCGACAAATAGAGCACCAACACGATTGCTGGCACCCCAAGGGCCGCTGCCACAATAAAAAATTCGATATAGCCATACGCGTCTACCACCACGCCAGAAAAGCCGCTGATAAATTTGCCTGGCAAGGTCATCAAGGAGCTAAACAACGCGTATTGAGTGGCGGTGTAGTGCCTATTCGTCAAACTCGACAAATAGGCAATAAAGGCCGTGCCGGCAATGCCTCCGCTAAGATTATCGGCACTGATCACCAACGCCAACCACAGCAAAGAAGGCGTATCTGCAGCCCCCACCCAAGCCAACCAAGCGAACAATAAGTTGGTGATGGCCACCAACAGTGCACCGGCCAATAGCGGTCGATAAACCCCTAAACGCACCACCAGCACACCGCACAGCGCGGATCCTGCAATGGTCATGAAAAAACCAAAGACCTTCGCCACCGAAGCGATGTCGCTTTTGCTGTAGCCAAGATCGAGATAAAACGGATTGGCCATGGCGCCCATGGCCAAATCACTGAGGCGAAAAACAGCGATAAACGCCAAAATGGTCAAAGCCAGCAAACCGTTGCGCTGAAAAAAATCCAGAAATGGGCACACCACGGCACCCAACCACCAGCGCTGCCAAGCCGGGCGCTGCGACATGTGCATGGCTCGACCAAAGGTTTGGTCGACCAGTTGATCCTCCAACCGACGCTGCTCTGTCGCTTTTACCTCCTCCGCAGCATCGGCCCATAAAGTCACCAAGATAATGCTGATGGCGATCACAGCCATCACCGTATACGCCAGCGACCAACCGCCCCACTCGGCCAAATACAATGCACCGGCACCCGCTACCAGCAACGCAACCCGATAGCCAAAAAAGTAAGCGGCAGACAATGCTCCTTGCCACTGCTCACTGGCAATTTCAATTCGATAGGCATCAATCGCGATGTCTTGGGTAGCGGACGAAAATGCGACCAGCACCGCCAACGCCGCCACCGCCGTCACTTGGGTGGCAGGGTCTAACTGGCTCATCAGCAGCAAACCGGTAGCCACCCCGAGTTGCCCTAGCAAGATCCAACTGCGACGCTTGCCCAGCCAGCGTTGCAGCAGCGGCAAGCGCAGGCGATCGATCACCGGAGCCCAAAACACTTTGACCGAGTAAGTCATACCGACCCAGGCAAAAAATCCGATGGTGCTGCGCTCTAGCCCAGCTTCGGTCAGCCAAGCAGTCAAGGTGGTAAACACCAGCAAAAAAGGCAGCCCAGCAGCAAAGCCCAAAGCTGCCAATACAGCCACATGCTTGTGGCCATAGGTATCAATAAACTGCTTGGCCCAGGCTGGCATCAGTCTTTAAAGTTTTTAAACATCAGCGGCAAGGTAATGCTGTCTTCTGCTTTTAGAAGAGCCATCACTTCTTGCAGGTCGTCACGCTTTTTACCCGTCACGCGCACCATTTCGCCTTGAATAGCAGCCTGCACTTTGATCTTGCTGTCTTTAATCAGTTTGACCATTTTGCGGCCCAAGTCTTTATCAATGCCCTGGCGCAAGGTGGCCGTCATTTTTACCAGCTTGCCAGCCCCTTGTGGGTCACTGTATTCAAGGCAACTTACTTTAATGCCGCGTTTAATCAGCGCGCCCTCCAGCATGGGTTTCATTTGCTCTAATTGAAACTCATCGCTAGCGGTCATGGTGACGCTCCATTCTTGCAGGGCATACTCAGCCTGACTGCCTTTAAAGTCGTAGCGGCGCTCCAACTCTCGATTGGCTTGGTCGACGGCATTTTGTGCCTCGTGCTTGTCAATTTCCGATACCACATCAAAAGAAGGCATGAATCATCTCCACTAAATAAATGGCTGGCATATATACTCTGGCGATGCACTAAATGCAAAGCAAGCGACCAACAACGACTATATTGAAACGGCAAAGCCAGAAGAACTCAGCTACAGTGATTGCCATGGAAACTAAAATGACACTGCACGGTCCAGGGACGTATTATTTTTCTGTGACCGGCGCCAAGGACCAGCCCATTTTTTATTCGGTTTTCGAGTACCGTTACGCTGAGCAAATTCTCGCCAACCTAAACGGCACACGTCTGATTGCCTACGTTTTCAACGCCAATGAAATTCAATGTGTACTGCACTGCCAACGTGACTGGACGGAAGTCATCGACGATTTGCACCAAGCATTTGATGCCATGCACGAACGCTGCTGGCAACGCCGCCATCAGGCACTATCAGATCAAAGCACCGTATTGTTAGTGGATGACAGTGCCTATCTGGTCGAGCTGGTACTGCAGCTACACCGCTGGCCGGTGTTGCAGCGCCTGGTTGCCAGCGCCGATCTCTACCCCTGGAGCAGCGACCGCTACTACCGCCAACCTCACCCACCCACGTGGCTAGACAGTCGCAGCATGCTGAGCTGGCTATGTCACAGCCGCCGCAATCAAGCACAGCATTATTGCGATGTTATGCAACAGCCCGCACGCGCCACGTTGAACTTGCTGTCGGGCAATCATCCTATGTATCAGGCCCTGGCGCGAGACGAATTCATCCAGCGTTTTTTACGCAAAGAAGCCTTATCCCAATCGGCGCGCTCGGCCGAAGAAGTGCGTCGTTTATTTGAGGATGCCTGCCAACTGGTCAGCCAGCGCTTAGGCGTCGCCGTCGAGCAAATGTGTAACCCGCTTAACCGGCGTGATTTTCATCGACTGATGCCCATTGTGGTGTGGCTGTTACGAGAACGCGGCATTCATTACGACGACATCGCCCGCTTAGTAGGTGAAGACGAAGAGCGCTTACAACTGTGGCTGCGCAACTTGCCAGCGGATCATCAACCGCCACTGCTTAATACGCTCATGCAGTTGTGGTCACCGCCTCCACCTGAAGGCGCCTTTGCGGATTACTAGTGTCCTAAAACCCACTCGCAACCGCCCCTCCCTTTGCGAAGACGCCAGTGTATACTGGCGCCATGATGACCATAGCAATACTAGGTGCCGGAGCCATCGGCACCTTGATGGCCTACCACTGGCGCCATTTACACCCCATGATTGCCGGCGCCGACCAACCCGTCATGCGCCAGCTTCAACACCAGCACAGCACATCACTGACGCTGCCGCCCTGGCAAGGCCACGAGCTCGACTGGCTGGTGGTATGCACCAAAGCCAGTGCCACCTTAACCGCCTTGCAACCGCTGGCCCCCCACTTGGCCAACGTCAAGCACATCGCCTTGCTGCAAAACGGCATGGGTCAACAACACACGCTGCAGCAGTGGCTGGACCAACAGCCCAAGGCACCCCAATTGTGGGTGGCCAGCACCACAGAAGGCGCATATCGGTCTAGCCCGAGCGAGGTGATTTATGCCGGCCAAGGTGACACTGTGATTGGCCCTTGGCGCTCGACCTCCTCGCCTTGGCCGCCACTGCCACCTGGGTGGCAAGGCGTGAAGGATATCCAGCAGCGTCTTTTTCACAAACTGGCCATCAATGCCGTGATCAACCCTCTTACAGCGCTGTATCGCTGTCGCAATGGCGAGCTACTAACACCGGCTTATCGCCCACAGCTATTGGCACTTTGCGGTGAAGTCAGCGCGACCTTTGCAACACTGCAGTGGCCACAGCCCACAGAGCTCACCGCCACTGTGATCAAGGTGGCCGAGGCCACCGCCTATAATCAGTCCTCTACTCTGCAAGACTTGCTGGCCAATCGCCCCACCGAGCTGGCTTACATCACGGGGTTTATCGTGTCACAAGCGCAGCAAAACTCTGTGTCCACACCGCTGCAGAAGGCGTTGGCGCAGCAACTTAATCTAAGCCTGAACAAAGCCTGAGCATTGACCCGCCTGCCCCAGGCCGCTAGTCTTGCCGGCCTCAGGTGCCTGCTGCGGCAGGTTAAACGGGAAGTCTGGTGAAAAACCAGCGCTGCCCCCGCAACGGTAAGCGATGATCGCAACGACCAAACCACTGTGCCAACGCATGGGAAGGGGTCGCTGCGGAGCCCAGCTCGCATCGCCAGCCCGGATACCGGCCTGAAAGCAATTACCAGCGACTGCGGTGGGCGGTGGCGGAGGTTCCCAACTGGTTTAGCGCCAGGGCGCCACCGTGCTGCCTGCCTGTATTTGAGGCCCGGCGTGCGCTATATCCTTGTACTGACTTCCACTCTCTTCAGTGTTTCTTGCCTGGCAGAAGAGTCCCTCGACACCGTCACTGTGCTCGCCAGCGACTACGCCGATGAGCAGAATACGGTCGATGGCCGCCATTTCAGCCGTGACCAGCTCAGCCAAGGCCACACGACGCTGGCAGACTTTCTGCAGCAGCAGTCTGGCGTGCAGGTGCAATCGACGGCGGCGCTGGGCGATCCGGTCATGGTCAGTCTGCAAGGCGCAGACCCGCGCCAAACTGCGATACTGATTGATGGTTTGGAAGCACCGAGCAATCAATACGGTGGCTACGACCTAGGGTTGCTACCGCTGAGCCAGATCGACAGCGTTGAAGTCAGCAGCATGCACAGCGATGCTAGCGCCATCGGCGGCACGGTCAACATCACCACACGCCCGCCCGATTCAGCCCAGCTGGATACCCAATTAGGTGCCTTTGGCTTGCGTCAACTGAGCTGGCAGCAGCCGCTCAACCGGCGCACCCATGTGCGCTTGCATCATCTTGCCAGCGCTAACGATTTTGACTATCCGGTACCCAGCCCACTCAACGCGCCCAACAACCGTGGCCAGCAGCAAGCCCTTAACAATGCTAACTATCAGCGCTACGACCTTGGCTTGGAGCAGCGTTGGCCATCGCTGCGCTGGCAGCTGGATTACCAAAATTCGCGCAAGCAGTACCCGGATTACTTCACCAATCAAGCACAAGACGCGCACTACCAGCAGCAAGCACTGTCGGCTCGCATTAGCGGTGATTGGCATCAAGGCGATGGCCATCAGTGGCAGCTGGCCTGGCGTGGTCATGACGACCATTATCGCGATCGAGACGGAAACATTGGCCTGGGCCAGCAAGACAACCGTTACTTCGGCCACCACATCAACGCTCTGTGGCGCAGCCATTTCAACAGCGGCCAACAGCGCACCCAGTTCACCACTCGCCTACAGCAACAGCGCTATGTCAGCCGCCACCAACTCGACGAGGCCAGTAAGGATTGTCAGCAAGTACGCGCCGCCTGCGATCTACTCAGCCTGCGCCGCCAACTCAAATTGCAACTGATGCAGCAGTGGCAATGGTCGCCGTATCGGCTGCAATGGTCGCTGGGTCAGCGCTTTATTCGCGACAACAGTCGCACTCGCAACGGCCAATCCGAACAACAAAACCAGCAATGGCAGAATGGTCATATAAGCCTCAGCCGCCAATGGCAAGGCTGGCAAGGGCAACTCAGCGCCAAGCGCGCAGTACGCACCGCCAGCCTGTTCGAACGCTTCGGCGACCGTGGCCTGCTGCGTCCCAGCCCAGATTTAAACGCTGAACGGGCTAACAGCCTGCACCTCGACATGGTCGTAACACAGCCTTGGCAAAGCCGTATCAGCCTGTTTTCGCGCTGGCTCAACGACGCCATTGTGCCGGTTTACGACTCGCGTGGCATTGGCCGCTATGAAAACACCGATGCCGCGCAAGTGCGTGGCCTGGAGTGGCAAACCCGCAGCCCCAGCTTCACCATTGGCCCATGGCAGCTCGAGGCCAGCGCGGCTGGCAGCCATTACCAAAGCCACACCGACAGCGATTTAAAAGCCTTTGCCGGCCAGCAACTGGCAGGCATTTATCATCAGCGCTGGCATTTCACTCTGGCTCTGCAACATGGCCCACAACGCCTGCAGCTGAGCCATGAATGGGCCGACGATTTGTACATCGACCGTGCCAATCTGATTGCCGGCGATGGTCGCCGACTGTGGCAACTGCATTATCGCTGGCAGCGTGCACGCTGGCACAGCGGCCTGCGCATCAACAATCTCACCGATCAACGCTATCGCGATTTCAGTAACCGCCCAGCCCGCCCACGCGACTGGCAAATCTATTTCAGCATGCAGTTTTAGGAGCATCACCATGCAATTAACGCCCCGCTATAAATCTTGGGTTTTACTGGCTCTGAGCGCAGGCCTAGCCGCCTGCGGCAGTGACAACGACTCCTCCTCCAGCAACGAGGTGCCTGACATTGATCAGCCACACTACGTAGCACAACTGGTGGCGCCCGATTACAGCAGCAGCCAACTGGCGATGGGTGCCGTCAACGGCGACCGCAGCGCCACGCAGGGATTATTGGTAAAAGACCAATCTGACTTTGGCTTCAGCACCTACAAGGGCACGCTGTACCATTTGGGTCGGTTCGAAATCGATACCGTCAGCCGCTATGACAGTGGCGACCTGAGCACAGCACGTTGGACCTACAGCAGTCGCCAAGCCGGCGAGCAAGCCTCAGCCAACACCTATCAACTGATACAGCGCAGTGCAGACGAGGGCTATCTGATTCGCTACGGCAGCCCACTGGTGTTGAAGGTTAACCCACAAGCGACCCAAGCCGATGAGTTCATTGTCGCCAGCATTGATTTGTCGGCCTACGCTCCAGAAGACACCGACACGCCACGCATGCATCAGGCAGTGATTGATGGCGACCGTTTGTTTGTCTCCATGCAACGCCTAGATGCCAATTGGAGCGCGCAAACGGCCTACATTGCGGTGATTGACTTAGACACATTGACCGAGCTGGACACCGACCCACAAACCACTGGCCTGGCGGGCATTGCACTGGAAGGCAGCAACCCTGGCAGCTTGGCGCTGCACAATGGCCGTTTGTACGTCAGCAGCCGCGGCGATTACGGCAGTGACAGCGGTGCTCTGGAAGTCATTGATACCACCACGTATCAACGCACCACACTGGCCGACGGCACCACCTTTGCCCAGCTGAATGAAAACCTGCAAGACGACGATGCCAGCAATGATGTGATCTACCACATTCGCGATGTTGCCATTGCCAGCGACCAATTGGGCTTTGCGCTACTGAGCTTGGAGCAAGGCTACAATGCCGTCAGCAGCCAGGTCATGCCATTTAACCCGCAAACCGGCACTTTCCAGACCGCGCTGCAACAAAGCGCGCCGGCACTGACCGACCTGCAGTTAAATGACATCGAAGTCGGCCCAGAAGGACGCTTGTGGCTCAGCGTTAGCGATGCCAGCGCGCCTGGGCTCTATGTGGTGGATCAGGACACCCTGACCATCAACGGCGACTTTATCGAGCTGGACATGCCAGCTGCGAAAATTGGTTTTTTGTCTAACTGAGGTAGCAACATGGGCAACCGGCTTTCCAAAATATCGACCAAAACCGGCGACCAAGGTGAAACCGGCCTCGGCGATGGTTCACGAGTGAGCAAAAGCAGTCTGCGCATTCAAGCCATTGGCGATGTCGATGAACTTAACAGCTGGATCGGGCTGCTACGTACAGAGCTCCCCCTAGAGGATTCGCTGCAAGCCTTGCTGGATCAAGTCCAACACGACTTGTTTGATTTAGGGGGGGAGCTGGCCGTGCCCGGCTTTAATGCTCTGAGCGAAACCCTCATCGCAGACCTGGAAGCCGAGCTGGAGCTGTTGAATCGTGAGTTGCCACCGCTAAAGGACTTCATTTTGCCTGGCGGCGGCAAAGCCGCCGCTCAGTGCCATATGGCACGTGCCGTCTGTCGGCGGGCAGAGCGGGGGTTGGTGGCTTTGCAACAACAGGATGAGGCCAATCCGTTGGCGCTGCAGTATTTGAATCGCTTGTCCGATTTACTATTTGTCGCCGCTCGCGCCTTAGCTCGCCGTGATGGTGGCCAGGAAGTTTTGTGGCGTAACCGCTATCAGGCCAACTAGCCAGTCCTACTAATCTGGCCAACCAGGGAATTTCCCTCCGGCCTAAGCAGTTCAAGATCGGCTTAGTCGACCTTGAACTGCTCCACCCGCTGGGCCAACGATTCAGCAATGGCCTGGGTTTGTTGCACCGCTTGCACAGTGCCTTCAGCGTTGTGTTCGGTTTCCTCGCCGCCGTGACGAATCTCGCTGAGGTTGTCTTCTAAGCCGGCCGCGACGTCTTTTTGCTCGTTGGCGGTATCGACAATGCTGTTGGTTTTTTGCTGGATGTCGCCCATGCTGAGTTGGATTTCGTCCAACGTCGTACCCACCTGCTCCGAGCGCGACACCGTCGACTCCACCATGTCGTGATTGATTTTCATGGTGTCGACAGCACGCACAATGTTTTGCTGCACGTCTTGAATCAGCTCTTCAATTTCTTGCGCCGACCCCTGCGTGCGACTGGCCAGGGTACGAACCTCATCGGCCACCACGGCAAAACCACGCCCTTGCTCACCGGCGCGGGCGGCTTCAATGGCGGCATTTAAAGCCAATAAATTGGTCTGCTCAGCGATGCCCTTAATAGTCGCCAAAATGGCCGAAATGCTGCTGGAGTTGTCGGCCAAGCGATTCACCGCCGCCATGGAGTTTTGCATTTCTGCTGACAACCGGCGCACTTCTTCCATCACATCGTGCACCACTTGCCCGGCCTGGTCGGATTTGCCCTGCCCTTGAAGCGCCGCTTGCTGGGCCTCACTGGCAAGTGCCGCCATGCCAGCCGACTTTTCGACCATGGCACTGAGCACATCCGACACCTGCTGGGTTTGTTCGAGCTGGCGCTGCACCGCCTGGCGGGAGCGGTTAGCGATGGACTCCACCTCGTTGACATTGCTACTCACCGAATCAGCGGATTCTTTAACCGCGGCCAACGTCGCGCGGATATTGGCCGTCATTTGATTAAAGGCATCGCGCAAGCGCCCCATTTCATCCTGACCTTTAAAGTGAATCACCTGGGTTAAATCACCGCGGGCAATTTCTCCTGCACCGTCGCTAAAGCGCTTGATGGTGAAGCGGATCGACATAAAAAACGCTAGATACAAATAAATTATGATGGTCAGTGTCACCAACAGCACACTGACCAGCCACAGCATGCGCTGCTGCTGGCTTTGTAGGCGCTGTTGCAAGCGCTGCTCAATCATAGGCAAAGCGCGTTGTTCAAGTTTTTCTAAGCTGCTGACCTGCTGCTCAAACAGGGTGTTGAACTCCTGCCAAGGCATTTCCACGCTAACAGCGGCGATGATTTCATCGTCAATTTTAAGCCGCACCGACTCCAATGCCGCTGCGCTGCCACGTGCATGTTCCAATAAACTGGCATCGCCAAGGTAATCAGCACCGGACACCAACAGCTGCGCCGACGCTTCAGCCTCCAGCAGCTGGTCGTAAACCCGGTTCATCTTGTCGTAGGTGGCAGATTGCAGATACTGTTCAACGAAGGCAAAGATGGCCGCCGAGCGCGCCAACCCCAAGGTCGAGGACAGCACCGGTAAATCGCCTAACACCATGCTATTGAGTCGTTGAATTTGTGCATCTGGGTCCAGCGCCAGGCCTGCGGCTTGGGCGTACTGACGCAGCAGCACATGAATATCATCGATGGCCAGCTGAAAGTATTTGAACTGGTCGACATGGGTTGGTTGGCGATGCTCACCTTCGTAACTGAGGCGCGGTAAAAACTGCTGCTGCCATTGCAGCAAAGACGCCTGCAAGTCTTCGTCTTCTGTGGTGGCCAGCAGCTGATCTAACTGATCAGGCAAATCACTGGCGGCTTGATCCACCATGGCGACCAGATCCGCGTTCGACTGAAACGGCACCACGGCGGCGAGGTCTCGAAAATCTTCCAGTGTATGAGTAAAGCGCAACAGTGCTTTTAAGGTGTCCACGGCGGCGAGTTCTTTTTCGGTTTTACGCACCGACTCAATGGCCGACCAGAATACCTGTCCACCCAGTACCACCAGCGGCACCATAAACAAAAAGCTGATCAGACCAAACTTGGCGGCGTAACTTAGTCGCCCCATAAACTTGATGGCTGGCCACATGAGGGCTTTAAACATCGTCTGCCTAACCTTTATTCATATTGTTATTATCAGTATCGGCCAATGCAGGTTGAACTCCAGTGTCTAGCTCACTGGCGCTGCACAAAAACCGCCTTAGCCTGCCATGGAAACCGATAAGACTACACAATACTGTGTAGATTATGTAACCAGCCTAAACCATTCCGGCGACTTATGTCATTTGTCGCCCATGGTCGAACCAACAGGATCCCCATGACCGACAAACATCAACAGAAAATGCAACGCCATAAAGAAAAAGTGGATGCTGCCATTGCCCGAGCCCAAGAAGAGCGTGGCGTTATCATTGTGTTAACCGGTGCTGGCAAAGGCAAAAGCAGCTCCGGTTTTGGCACACTCATCCGCACCCTGGGGCATGGTTACCGCGCCGGCTTAGTGCAATTCATCAAAGGCACTTGGGACTGTGGTGAAAGCAAGGTTCTGGCTCAGCTGGAAGGCCTGCAACACGAGGTAATGGGCTCTGGTTTCACCTGGGAAACCCAGGACCAGCAGCAAGATCAAGCCGCCTTTGACGCCGTGTGGCCGAAAACCCTGGCCATGCTGCAAGACCCGGAACTGCGCACCGTAATGCTGGATGAGATCACCTACATGCTGGCCTACAAGCTGTTAGATTGGCCACAGTTAGAGCAAGCACTGCTGCAGCGCCCAGCGCATCAGAACGTTATTTTGACCGGCCGCGGCGCACCCAAGGCGTTGCGCGACTTGGCGGACACAGTCACAGAAATGAAAATGGAAAAGCACGCTTTTAAAGCCGGCATCAAAGCCCAAGCCGGCATTGAGTGGTGATACAAAAAACCCGGCCGTAGCCGGGTTTTTTAATTAAGGTCGATCGTCGACCTCTTCTTCCAACTCAGGTGGCATCAAATCTTCACGGCTGATGTTCATCAGCAATAAGATATTAGCGGCCACATAAATAGACGAATAGGTACCCACCAACACACCGATCATCAAGGCCACGGCAAAGCCGTGAATCATTTCGCCACCGAAGATCATCAAGGCAAACAGCACCAAGGCCGTGGTCAATGACGTCATCAACGTCCGGCCCAGCGTATTGTTTAACGACTCGTTGATCACGTCGATGGCGCCGCCACGACGCACGATGCGGAAATTTTCACGAATGCGGTCCGACACCACGATCGTATCGTTAAGCGAGTAGCCGATCACCGCCAGCAACGCCGCCAGCACGTTCAAATCAAACTCCCACTGGAACAGCGAGAACAGGCCAACCACGATCACCACGTCGTGGAACAAGGCCGCCACTGCACCGACGGAGAACTTAAACTGGAAGCGTACGGCGACGTAAATCATCACCACCGCCAGCGCCATCAGCAAGGCCAGGCCACCTTCGTCGCGCAGCTCTTCGCCCACTTGGGAACCGACAAACTCACTGCGCTCTAGGCGAATTTGGTTGTCTTCCGGCAACTGCTGGCGCAACACCTCTAAGACTTCTAGGCCTAAGTCGTCGCGAAACGCTTCGGACATACGCACCAGAACGTCGGTCTCGGAGCCAAAGTTCTGCACCGTGACATCGCGATAGCCGGCGTCTTCCAACACATCGGTCACGCCCTGCAGCGCGACTGGCTGATCGTATTGCACTTCCAGCAGAGTACCGCCGGTAAAATCCAGCCCCAGGTTAAGCCCCTGAACGGCAATCGAGCCGATGGAACCCAGCACCAAAAACAGTGACAGCGCCATGGCAATGCCACGGGCTTTCATAAAGTCCAGTTGTTTCATGCCTGACCTCCGATCGACAAAGACTCCAGACGACGGCCGCCGTACACCATATTCACCATGGCGCGAGTCAGCACAATGGCGGTAAACATTGAGGTCAAAATACCGAACGACAGCGTCACGGCGAAGCCTTTAACCGGGCCTGTGCCTGCGGCAAACAAAATCACCGCCACCAGCAAGGTGGTCAAGTTGGCGTCCAAAATGGTGACAAAGGCGCGGTTGTAGCCTTCATGAATGGCCTGCTGTGGCGAGCGGCCATTTTTCAGCTCTTCACGGATGCGCGCAAAAATCAGCACGTTGGCGTCCACCGCCATACCCACGGTCAGAACGATACCGGCAATGCCCGGCAAGGTCAGGGTAGCGCCGACAATCGACATCAAGGCCACCAGCATGACGATGTTCACCAGCAGTGCGATGTTCGCCATCACACCGAACGCGCGATAGAACACCAGCATGGCAGCCAACACCAGAGCCAAGCCCACCAGCACAGATTGCACACCCATCTCGATGTTTTCTTTACCCAGGCTTGGGCCCACGGTGCGCTCTTCGACGAAGTACATCGGCGCCGCTAAAGCACCTGAGCGCAGCAGCAGTGCCAGCTCGCTGGCTTCCGCCGCTTGCAGGCCGGTAATGCGGAAACTGCTGCCCAACGTGGTTTGAATGGTCGCCAGACTGATGATGGATTTTTCCGTTACTTGCACGGTTTTAACCACTTCTTCGCCATCCACCATTTCATAGGTGGTCTTCGGCTTGCGCTCGACAAATAGCACCGCCATGCTGCGCTTGACTGCGTCACGCGTGACCTGGGTCATGCGAGCGCCGCCTTTGGCGTCCAGGTCGATGTTGACCTGTGGCATGCCGTTTTCATCGAATGCCGAACGGGCGTTAGTGACACTGTCACCCGTGGTAATGACGATTTTCTCCAATCGCGCAGTGCGGGACTCGTTGTTACGAAATGGGTATTCTTCTGTGGCAAAGCGGCTGGCCCCAGGCTTGGCTTCTAGCCTGAACTCCAGATTGGCGGCCTTACCCAGAATTTTCTTCGCTTCGGCCGTGTCCTGCACACCCGGCAATTGCACCACAATGCGATTGCGGCCCTGACGCTGCACCAGTGGTTCCGCCACACCCAGTTCATTGACTCGGTTGCGAATGGTGGTCAGGTTTTGCTTAACGGCGTAGTCTTGGTAGGTTTTGACCTGCTCTTCGGTCATGCGCAGTTTAAGGTCAAAAAACTCGGCAGAATCCTCGCTCACGCGGGCAAACTCCGGGTACTCACGCACAAAGAAATTGTCGGCTTCTTCACGGGTAGCCGCGTCTTCAAAGCTCAGGCGCAAGTAATCGCCGTCGACCTGAATGCGGCGGTAGCGAATGTCTTCCTGGCGCAAACGGGTACGCAGCTCCTGGCGATAGTTGGCGACTTTGTTGGCCATGTACTCGTCCATGTCCACTTCCATCAGAAAGTGCACACCGCCACTCAAATCCAGACCCAAAGTCATCGGGCCGGCGCCCAAGCTCAGCAGCCAGTCTGGGGTCGTCGGTGCCAAGTTTAAGGCCACGATAAAGTCGTCGCCGAGGGCGCGCTGGATCGCGGCTTTGGCCGGTAACTGCTGGTCTGTACGCTGCAAGCGAAACAGCGCTGTGCCGTCATCGACTTCCTCACCAAAAAACTCCAAGCCGGCATCGGTCAGCGTTTGGCGAATGCGACTGACGCTCGCGTCCGACATTTCAGCACCCGCCTGCGCAGGCGTGACCTGAATAGCCGGGTCAGGCGGATAAAGATTCGGCGCTGCGTATAGGGCTGATATCACCAGCACCAGCGCAATCAGTAGGTTTTTCCACAAAGGATACTTATTCAGCATGGGATGCCATGGTTCCTGTTATCTGGCGAGGTAAATCCTGCACATGCAAAGCGGCACCTTAAAAGGTGCCGTAAATGCTTAAGCTTTAACTTCTTTCAGCGTGCCTTTCGGCAAAGAGGCGGTTACTGCGACTTTTTGCACCGGCAACTGCACGTTGTCCGATACTTCGATCACGACAAAGTCGTCGGTCACTTTAACGATTTTGCCCAACATACCACCGGCGGTGATGACTTCATCGCCCTTTTCCAGGCCGCCAATCAGGGCTTTGTGCTCTTTCTGGCGCTTGCTTTGTGGACGCCACAGCAAAAAGTAGAAAATCAGCAAGAAGCCGCCGAGGAAAATCAACTGGCCGGTCATCCCCATGGGCGCTTGAGCGGCACCGCCCTCTGCCAGGGCACTGGCAGATGCCAGCAATGCCGCTGCAGCGATCAATAATTTCATTAATATCTCCCCATTAATTAATAAGGTCGGCGCTTTGGCGCCGACGGTAAAAGCGTTAATTCTGTGCGCCATCCGGCGTCTCTAGCGCCGGCGTTTCCAGCCCACGCTTGGCATAGAAGTCATTCACAAAGTCGGCAAATGTACCTTCTTCCAATGCCCGGCGCAAACCGGCCATCAGGGTCTGGTAGTAGTGCAAATTGTGAATGGAATTCAAGGTCGCCCCGAGGATCTCTTTGCAACGATCCAGATGATGTAAATAAGCCCGACTGTAGTTTTTACAAGTGTAACAATCGCATTCAGGGTCCACAGGGCCTGTATCGGTGCGATTGGCGGCATTGCGAATTTTCAACACACCGGTGGAGGTAAACAAGTGGGAGTTGCGCGCATTGCGGGTCGGCATCACACAATCAAACATATCTATGCCGCGGCGCACACCTTCCACTAAGTCTTCGGGCTTGCCCACGCCCATCAAATATCGTGGTTTATCCGCCGGCATTTTCGGCGCGGTATGCCGCAAAATGCGCATCATGTCGGGCTTAGGCTCACCCACGCTCAAGCCGCCTACGGCATAGCCGTCGAAGCCGATGTCGGTCAGTCCTTCAAGGGACTCATCGCGCAAGTCCTCATACATACCGCCTTGAATAATGCCAAACAGCGCGGCGCTGCTGTCACCGTGCGCATCCTTACTGCGCTTGGCCCAGCGCAATGACATGCGCATGGAATCTGCTGCTTCTTTTTCGGTGGCCGGGTACGGTGTGCACTCATCGAAGATCATGACCACATCCGAGCCCAACTCACGCTGCACCTGCATCGAGCTTTCTGGCGTCATCAACACCTTTTCACCGTTCACGGGCGAGCGAAAGGTCACGCCTTCTTCGGTGATTTTGCGCATTTCCCCCAGGCTAAATACCTGAAAGCCGCCCGAGTCGGTGAGAATGGGCTTATCCCAGTTAATAAAATCGTGCAGATCGCCGTGCTGCTGAATGATGTCAGTGCCAGGGCGCAGCATCAGGTGAAAGGTGTTGCCAAGAATGATTTCCGCGCCCAGCTCTTCAACTTGGTCGGTGGTCACGCCTTTGACCGTGCCGTAGGTACCGACGGGCATAAAGGCCGGTGTTTGTACGTCACCGCGCGGAAACGACAAGGTACCACGACGGGCAAAACTGCTGTCATCCTGCCCCAGCAGGGTGAAATTCATATGACATTTACGCGTCATGGTGTGCTCCCTGGGCCGTTGCGCCCGCTTGTGAATGGGACAAAAACATGGCATCGCCATAACTGAAAAAACGGTAGCGCTCTGCTACCGCCGTGCGATAGGCATTGAGCGTATGCTCGCGCCCTGCAAACGCCGACACCAACATAATCAGCGTCGACTCTGGCAGGTGAAAGTTGGTAATGACGGCATCCACGCTGCGAAACTGATAGCCGGGGTAGATGAAAATATCGCTGTCGCCACAAAACGGCGCGATTACACCGCTTTGACTGGCGCTTTCTAGGCTGCGAATCGACGTTGTGCCCACCGCAACGACACGCTTGCCCGCAGCCCGAGTGGCTTTAACCGCTTTGACCACAGAATCGTCTACCTCAATGTATTCTGCATGCATTTGATGATCGGCAATGTCGTCAACCTTGACCGGCTGAAAGGTGCCAGCTCCGACGTGCAGAGTAACGTAGGCAAAGCGCACACCGCGCAGGCGCAAACGCTCAAGCAGTGGTTCATCAAAGTGCAGCCCCGCTGTGGGCGCAGCAACGGCGCCGGGCTTTTCTGCATACACGGTTTGATAACGTTCACGGTCAAGCTGGTTGTCTTCGCGCTCCATATAATGTGGCAGCGGAATATGTCCCACTTGCTCCAGCAACTCCAACACCGGCTGCTCCATCAAAAAGCGCAAACGAAACAAGCTGCCCTCACGGCCCAATACTTCAGCGCGCTGACCGCCGAGTATGATTTCTTGGCCTTCTTTCGGCGAGCGCGAGGCACGCACATGAGCCAGCACTTCCTGCCCTGGCAGAATGCGCTCAATCAGTGCTTCCAACTTGCCACCGCTGGCCTTTTCGCCGTACAAGCGTGCTGGAATAACGCGGGTATTGTTGAACACCAGCAAGTCACCGGGCTCCAGCATTTGCTCTATGTCAGTAAACTGATGATGCTGCAATTGGCCGTCACGGCCATCCAAGCACAGCAGACGCGACGCGCTGCGCTCGGCCATGGGTTCGCTGGCAATCAACTCTTGGGGTAGATCAAAACTAAAATCGCGGGTTTTCATAACGTATCCTGAAGAAACGGCGAAACAGGCCGAATCACGCCGAGACGCCAACTAGCGGTTAGCGGTCAGCACCAAAAACTCGGCAAGGCTACCTGAGCACCTCTTGGTTGTTAAGACTGACTGACAGAAACTGTCGTTTAGACGTGGTTTCTACCTCAACCAGAGACCAAATATCTGAGTTAACTGCCCGTCAGATAAAGATTTTTTCAAAAAAAGTTTGACAGTGAAAATTTCGACGGTAATATACGCGGCCATCAAGCAATACCGACAAGCCAGAGTGGCGAAATTGGTAGACGCAGGGGATTCAAAATCCCCCGCCTTAACGGGTGTGCCGGTTCGAGTCCGGCCTCTGGTACCACGCTTTGCGGATTGTTTGATAAGAACCTTCAAGGTTCGCCCAGGTGGTGGAATTGGTAGACACGCTAGTGTTCAGGTCGCTAGTGAGCCTTACGGCTCGTGGGAGTTCAAGTCTCCCCCTGGGCACCACTACTTACTCAAATCGTTGGGTTTAAGTGAGTCAGTTGGTGCCACGCATGGCCCTCGAAAACGCACATTATTTAGCACTTCTGTTGAAGTAGGCTAAACGCTTTGCCCAGGTGGTGGAATTGGTAGACACGCTGTGTTCAGGTCGCAGTGAGCTTACGCTCGTGAGAGTTCGAGTCTCTCCTTCGGCACCATCTCTTATTACCCCCCTTATTTCTTCCCGACACAATATTTATCGGTCATTTGCTGGCAACTGTATCGCTGCTGTTGGTTTTTGCTGATGCTGTGTCTTGCCGTAGTTAGCATGCAGAACTCAACACCCATCACAGTCTGTGGTTATGCCCTTTGCTAAGGTAGCGGCATTGATGGGAGAACATAACAATGACCGGTTTGCGACTTATCTGTGTCTGCTTGCTGCTGCTCTTGGGCGGCTGCAATAGCGATTATTCCGGCGATGTGGGCGGTAACTCCGGCGGCAACGACGGCCACCAATACACCCCTGCCAACCCCGAAGGCAAACGCCTTTACGAGCAAATGTGCGCCAGCTGCCATGGTGTCAGCGGCAACGGCACCAGCGCCGGCAGTTCTTTGGTCGGCTGCGCCACCTGCACCTCGGTGGGCGTGTTGGCCGATGAAATTGCCCGCACCATGCCGATTGCCAATGTCGATGCCTGCGTCGATGACTGCGCTACCAATACCGCCGAGTACATCTTGTTTGCCTTTAACGGCCGCAGCAGCCAAAGCTTGGCGACCGAGCTGAGTGATGCCAGCAATGAAAGCGCCATCGCCACCCTCCGCCGCGCCACCCTGGCCCTCGCCGGTCGACTGCCGAGCGAACAGGAAGAAAGCCATGTTCTTAACAATGGTGATGCCGGCTTAGAGGATGTACTCGATCAAGTCATGCAGGAAGAGGCGTTTTATCAGCGCCTGATGGAAATCTATAACGAGCAGCTCCTGACCGATAAGTACCTGTCGCGCAACCTCAATGAGGGCGGCATCAATTTGCTCGACGCCGACGACTACCCCAGTCGCAAATGGTATAACGATGCTTATCCGGGCGATGACAACAACGACTTTCGTCGCTGCGTGCGCAACCAAACCAACGATGCCGTGGCCCGCGAAGGCCTGCAGTTGATTCGTCATGCGGCTAAAAACAACCTGCCGCACACCTTGTTTGTCAGCGCCGATTACATGATGGTCAACTGGTACAGCCAACAGGTGTATGACGCCGAGCTGGTGGATGGTGGTGATTTCCGCCGCTTGCCTGAGCCGGTATGTGAAGGCAACGGTCAAACGCTGTATTACGACCCAGATGATTTTCGCCCGGCACGTATTCTGAAGCCAACAGAATATGAAATCGGCGGCATTCCACACGCTGGCATGCTGACTTCGGCCATGTTCCTCAATCGCTACCCGACCACGCAAACCAACCGCAACCGCCACCGTGCTTACAAGGTATTCGACTACTTTCTGGATACCGACATTTTGCGCATTGAAGGCGACCGTCCAGGCGATGGCATCGGTGAAGAAAAAGCCAACCCGACCCTGCTTGACCCGGCTTGCTATGGCTGCCATCAAGTCATGGACCCCGTCGCCTCCAGCTTTCAACACTGGACTGATCGCGGCCGCTACATTGTGACCGGCAACAGCTCGCGCAATCGCTGGGACAGCTCCGACATTGAGCCCGCCGGCCTGAGTGGCAAAACCCTGCCCCTGTCCGGCGCCGATGGCCATTTCCGCAACATGCTGCAATGGCTGGGCGCAGAAATCGCCCAGGACCCACGCTTCGTGCGCGCCACCGTGCGCACTCTGTTTAAAGGCCTGATCGGTCAAGAGCCATTGCGCACCCCTGGCGATAACGCCAGCAGCAGCGACACCGCCGCCTTTAACGAGCAACGTGCGGTACTGAATCAGATCGGCCAGGCCATGGTCAGTGACGGCTGGCGCATCAAAACCGCGGTCAAGGGCATTGTGATGAGCTCCTATTTCCGCGCCAGTGCCAGCGCCGCGCCTGAGCGCCACAAGCAACTGGGGGGCGCGTCAGTTCCTCAGCCCAGATCAGCTGCAGCGCAAACTGAACAGCACCCTGGGTTTTGGCTGGGATGAGCTGCGCCACGAAAACAACCGCATCATGCTCGGCGGCATGGATTCCGACAGCGTGACGGAGCGCATTCGTGAGCCCAGCGGCTTAATGATTGCCATCCAGCAGCGCTTAGCCACAGAAATGGCCTGTCGCGCCACTGCCCTCGACTTTACCCGCCAGCAGCGCTTGCTGTTTCCACATGTGGAAATGGGCGATAACGCCAACGATGCCGCCGCACGCCAGCGCATCATTGCCAACCTGCAGCACCTGCATTGGCGCTTATTAGGCGAGCGCTTAGACGCCGACAGCCCAGAGCTGCAGGCCAGCCTGGAGCTGTATAAACAGGTGCAAAGCAGCGGCCTAGCCTTACTGGAGAATCGCGACCAGTACGAGCCCAAACCCAGCGATTGGCTGCAATGGGAATGCCGTGGTCGCTGGCAGTGGCAAAGCGACGGTCGTCGCGGCGAGGAGCTGGCAGAAGAGCAGCGCATCGAAAAAGACGACAGCTACAGCTTGCAGGCCTGGCAGGCCGTGCTGACCTACTTGCTGTCTGATTATCGCTTTATTTACGAATAGGATTACGCCATGCAACGACGTCATTTTCTGCATTTGCTGGCGGCCACGGGCCTGGTGGGTCACCTGCCACTGAGCAGTCGCAGCGCACAGGCCGCCGATTTGGATCGCTTTTTAGTGGTGGTTAACGCCGCCGGTGGCTGGGACCCTACATCGCTGTGCGACCCCAAAGGCCTCAACCGTGCCTATCAGGACAACAGCGACCGCCACCAAGGTTCGACCAACTCCGTCGACCTCG
>CBDDTG010000004.1:0-28936 GCA_965233665.1 Bacterioplanes sp.
CGATGTAGTCGTTCATGCCCGCGCTGATGCAGCGCTGGCGATCTTCAGAGCGAGCAGCTGCTGTGACGGCAATGATCGGGACTTGCTCGTAACGTTGCCCAGCTTCGCCTTGGCGAATACGCCGGGTGGCACTGTAGCCGTCGATGAGAGGCATTTGGCAGTCCATCAGAATCAGCAAGTAAGGGTCAAATAGCTCACTGTGAAGCAAGCGTTCTAAGGCGGCGCCACCGTGGTTTGCGGTGTCGCAGCGCAGTCCCATGTCTGTAAGCAAGCTGCAAATGACTTCCAGGTTGACATCGTCATCATCGACCACCAATACACGCTGGTGCTGAAAGCGCCGACTGTTCGATAATCCAACTTGAGAGCTGAGGATGGCCTCGCTGCAAGCATCGCCATTGGCATGGGCAAACGCCAACGCCAGCTCTTCTTGAGTGATGGGCTGGGGCAGCTCTGTAAGTCGCAAACCTCCCGGTAAGGCAGTGCTCAGGTGTCCGGGGAGGGGTGATCACCATGACGTGGGTGTCGACTTTGTGTTGGATCGCTTGGGCGTAGTCGCTGAGATAGCGCATTTCAGTGAGTAATACATCAAAGTCTGCGACGCTCTCGCCGCCGCGGGCGATTTCGACATCTCCGCCACGGCGTTGAATCATACGCACCAAAATGTCGGCTTGTTGGTCGTCATCCAGCCGCAATAACCAACGACTGCCTGCGTACCCGCCATCGTGGTGCAAAGGATGTTGGCAGTCGCCTGCGGCGGCGCTGAGGTTGAGGTGAAATTCAAAGCAGCTGCCTTGCTCTGGCTGGCTGCTGACAGCAATATCGCCCCCCATCAGTTGGCATAAGTGATGGCTTAGGGCCAGCCCTAGGCCAAGGCCACCTTGGCGTTCGTTCAGATGTGGGTCTTGCTCGTCAAACGCACAAAACAGTCGTTGCTGCTGTTCTGGCATCAAGCCAATGCCTGTGTCGCGTATGCGGCCGCGTAGCTCTATGCCGTAATCGGCTGCTTCGCTGCTGGCTATTTCTATATGGATAAAGCCATGGTGCGTAAACTTAACGGCGTTGGATAACAAATTATCGACGACCTGACGCAGTCGGGTCGGGTCGCCACGCACGCGATCAAACACCAACGCTGAGGTGTCCCACAGTAGCGTCAGTCCTTTATCGAAGGCTTGCTCGGCATGGCGTTTAATCACAGGGTTGAGTACAGCGGTCAGGCTGTACTCGACTTCTTCGATAAACAGATCACCGGAGCGAACTTTGGCATAGTCCAGCACGTCACTCATTAACTGCGCTGCATATCGCATGCTGCCACTGGCCATTTGTACGTAGCGCTGCTGATCTTTGTTCAAGGGGCCTCTGCTGAGCAGGGTAAGAACCCCTTGAATGCTGTTCATCGGGGTGCGGACTTCATGGCTGATGGCAGATAACAGGCGTTCTTTGTTTTTGTTGAGCTGGCGTGCTTCGTCCAAAGATTGCTGCACGCTTTGCAGTTGCTGTTGATGCTGTTTTATTTGCTGGCGGTGTTGTTGCTGCAGCTGCTCGGTCAGCAGAGATTGCTCGCTGCAGTCCCGAAGTGTTAACGATGCTCCGGTATAGCGGCCATCTTCCGAGACCGTTGGCATCAGCGCCAGCTCAAGCGGAAATTCACGCTCTTCATAGCGACCAAAGGTCTGACATTTAAGCGGGCGGCGCTGAGCCAGCGCTTGCTGCAGTTGTTGCTCCGTCGGGTTGTCACAGTCGGATGCCAATAAGGTGCCGTGAATGTGCTGGCCGATCAGGGTGGCTTGCCGCAAGCCGAATAAGGTTTCAGTGGCGCGGTTGGCGCTGACGATGATGCCATTCAGGTCGAGGGTGATGATGGCGTCGGCGGAATTCTCAACAATGGCTTCAAATTGCGCTTGGGCAGCCAGCCAGCGCATGCGAGTTGCAACGAACTGCTGGTAACCAAACATAAACATCAACACCAGCCCCATTAATACCGCGGTAATAATTAGAGCTGTGCCACGGCTGCGCTGCACTTCTAGCCAAATGCTGGACTCGGGTAAGGTGGTGTAGAGCACCAGCTGCCGGCCCAATTCAGGCGAGCCCAGCGTCATGTGCTGCTCGCTCCAATAAAAGCGGCTGCCATCTTGCTCGAACGCGTTAATACCGGCACGTATGGCCAGGTTATCTGCATCAGGGTACTGCTGCTGCCAGCGTTTGCCGCGCTCAAGCTCGTGGGCAAACTCCCAGTCGCGTTGTGGGTGCACAATAAAGTGACCACCTTGATCAGTGACCATCAGATCATAGGGGGTGTCGACACTGGTGCGCAGACGCTCCAGCAAGGGCGTGGCGTCGAAAGTAAAACTCAAGTAACCAAATGGCTGTTGCGGTGCGCTGCTGAGCACCGGCAAGGCGATCTTCATGGCTGGCCACAATGGGTAGTCCAGCTGTTGTTGGCGCCTTGCTAAGTGGGGCGGCGAGACATAAAACTGGCCAGGCTTCAGCGTTTGCAGCACAGCGGCGACGGCATCGTTGCCTGCAGGTTCAATGGAGAGGTTGTTGGTGAGATTGCCTTGATGACGGCTGACCTGCGCCAATGTTGTGCCGTCGTAGGTTGTGTACTGGATGGAGCGAATGTCACGGTGATGGCGCATAAAAGCCGACAATATTTGCTGCAAGCGCTGTTGCCATTGATCTTGGGTCGAGCCACTGGCAGGGTCCACCCCATTATTTTGGCTACTTCTCACCAGCGCTGCCACGGGCGGTGTGGCATGAATAAAACTCAGGTAGTCATAGGCACGCTGGACGTGGCGTTGCAGTTGTTCGCTGGCTTGTTGTTGTTGCTGTGGCAGTTTGTTGAGCAAGTGCTGGCGTATTTCATAGTAGTTGTACTGCTCCAGCCCGAGTATGAGCAATGCTGATACGATCACCACGGCAACAATGTTTTGGAAAAAGCGATAACGAATGCTTTTGTTGTCGGTCAGTGTTGGCGGCGCAGTCATCATGAGTTCTCTCCCTGATAACTGTAAACTAGCACCAAAGCCCCAACCCGCAACTGACCGATGAAATCCATTTTGTTGTTGTCTGCCTACCGCAGTGATAGCCACGCCCACTGGGCGGACGGCTTACAGGCACAGCTAAACGCTGACTGGCGTGTGTTTGAACTCCCTGGGCGCTACTTTCGTTGGCGCATTCGGGGCAATCCTTTGTCTTGGTATCAGCCGCTGCAAACGCTTCTGCAAGACTGGCAACCGGATCATGTGCTGGCGACCAGCATGGTGGATTTGGCGACCCTGCGTGGCTTGGTGCCGCAGTTGGCGTCGGTGCCAACCAGTTATTATTTTCACGAAAATCAGTTCGCCTACCCGGTGAGTCAGCAGCAGCATGCCTCCGTTGACCCGCAAATGGTGCAGCTCTACGGAGCGTTGGCGGCGCAACAGCTGCTGTTTAACTCGGCTTACAATCGTGACAGTTTTTTGCAAGGGCTGGCGGCGTTGCTCAAACGGCTGCCCGATCAAGTGCCGCTGGGCGTGGTCGATCAGCTTCAGCAACGCAGTAAAATACTGCCTGTCATGGTGGAGCCGGTGGCTACGCAGGCCAGAGCTGGTGTAGAGAGCGCAAAGAAATGCGCAGACGAAGGTGTCGCGCCGCTGGTGCTTTGGAATCATCGCTGGGAATACGACAAGCGCCCAGACCGCTTGTTGGCATTGCTACGTCAGTTAGAGCAGCCGGTGAGATTGGCATTGCTGGGCAGTCGCCCGCGTCAGGTGCCAGAGGCACTGAGTGCCATTCGCCAAGAATTTAGGGATTGGATTGTGGTGGACGACTTTCCGCCACGAGAAGAGTATTTGCGCTGGTTGCAACAGGCTGATGTGGCGGTGAGCTGCGCTGATCATGAGTTCCAGGGCCTGGCCATGCTGGAAGCCGTGAGTGCCGGTGCGACGCCACTGGTGCCAGATGCTTTATGTTATCGCGAGCAATATCCGCCGCAGTGCCGTTATGCTGTCGGTGATATGCAAGCGGCTGCCGCAAAGCTAGATCACTGGCAGCAGCTGCCAGCGGCTGACATCGACTCGTGGATGGCCCCAGCGGTGAAGGCGCGTTGGGTGGCGTGGCTGGAGCAGAGCTGCACAGACGCATTGGCATAGCCTGCTGGCACACAGCAGCCACCTGAAGCGCTTTAGTGACGGCCCTGATAGTCGTAAAGCGCTTCCAATACCTTGCCCAACGCTTCGTCGATGGCTTCCAATGATTGGCTTTTTTGCCGCAATCGATCGGACGTGGTGTGTGCCAGGCGCATGAGCTTGGCCTCCTGGTCTTCGTCGAGCCCGAGGCTAAACAGCATGGATTCGAGTTGGTCCAGCATATCCATGACTTCTTGACTGATGCTGTTTGTTTGCTGTCGCACTTCTGCACTGGTTTGCTTGATGGTTGATTCGGTCAGCTGAATCACTTCGGTCAGCATGTCTTTGCGCAGTGTTGCGAACCGTTGCTCTGCTACCAACAGCTGTGCTTGGCCGCAGGCGATATCCACCAAAATGGCAAGGTGGTCTTTTAAGCGGCCGTAGCGGTTTTCATCCTCCAGCGGCATATTTTTAATCAGCAGCACCACTTGCGGCGCGTGAATAATGGTGCGAATGCCATGATGGGTAATGCCCTTGGGGTGATGGCGAAACTTTTGTAATAGCTGCCCGGCCAAGTCTTCTGCACCGCAGCCAACGATGACGGGGGTGTCCGTGTTGATCAACACATAGGCGCTGAGTTGGAACGAGGCAGCGCTGGCAATGATCGCCGCTGCTAGGGACTCAGCACTGCGTATTTGCTGTGTTTGGCGCACAAAGTCGATGATGTTGCCCAGCTCTGAGCTGTGCGTCATGGCCTCCATGGCGACTTGCATGGCTTGTTGTGCCTGCTCCTTAGACTCACTTTGTTGCTGCGCCTGCTTGAGCTTATCGGCCACCAGCTGTTGCAGTCTGTGACCATCAACGGGTTTGGTGACGTAGCCGTCGGCGCCGGCTTCGAATCCTTGCAAGCGCTCTTCGGCGGTCTCTTTGGCAGAGACAAATATAATGGGGATGTTGGCCGTCGCCATGTGTGACTTGAGCTCGACGCAGACCTCATAGCCGCTCATGCCCGGCATCATAATGTCCAGCAAAATTAGGTCCGGTGCGTTCGACGTTACCGCTCGTAAGCACGCTTCACCGCTGTCGGCTTCTTCGATCTGGTGTTGCGTCTCCAACAGCGCTTGCAGCAGTAAGCGATTATCAGCGGCGTCATCGACGATTAAAATCCTAGCCATATGAAGCTCCATGGCGTTTTTTGATGGAAGGTGCGTTTAACGTTGGCAGACCTGATTGCGACCGTTTTCTTTGGCGTCATACAGTGCTAAGTCTGCTCGTTTTAGCACTGAGTTTAGCGAATCCTCAGCGTTGACCTGGGTGATGCCAATACTTACGGTGATGGGTACTCGATCGGGTTTAAACTCGCTCACGGCGATGCGCAGCTGTTGCGCTTTGGCCATGGCTTGATCGGCGGGGCAAGGGTCTAACAAAATAAAAAACTCTTCACCGCCTATGCGGGCGACCAAGTCTTCTGCCCGAAAAAAGCTCACTAAAAAATGCCCTAAGCCAGCCAACACTCTGTCGCCTTGTTGGTGGCCTAAGTCATCGTTGATGGCTTTGAAATGGTCAATGTCGATCAACATGGCGGCCAGCTCATAGTCGTGGCGGCGGCTGCGAGAAAAGCGGCTGTCGATGTGCGTCATCAGGTAGTGGCGGTTGTACAGCCCGGTGAGTTGATCGTGCATGGCCAAGTGGGCGAGGTGGTCTCGCTGGCGCTTTAGCGTAATGTGCGTTTGCACGCGTGCACGTACGATGGCCGGGCGTATGGGTTTGGTTAAATAATCCACGGCGCCCAGCTCTAAGCCTTGCTCTTCTGAGTGCTGTTGGGTTCGCCCGGTGACAAAAATAACCGCGATGTCTTGGGTGGCATGGCTGGATTTCAATTGCTGACAGACTTCAAAGCCATTCATGTCGGGCATTTCGACATCGAGCAAAATAACGTCCGGCAGAAAACGTCGAGCCAACTCTAGACACTGACGGCCGCCCATCGCTACTTTGATTTGATAGTCGTCACGCAAGCAGGCGGCCAGCGCCTGAATGTTCTCTGCGGAGTCATCGACGATCAACACCGTGCCCGGTGTGTCTGGCGGATATGTATTGTCGCTCATCGCTTACCTTTTCATCGCTTACCTTTTCATCGCTGACCTTTGTTGGCCGCAGGTTAAGAAAAACGTTCGAGCACAGTTCGTAATTGTGCTTTGGCGGTTTCACCGTCAAAACGGTCAACGGCCTGGCGAACATTCTGCAACTGCTGCGCCAACTCCGGCTCTGCCAGCTCAATTTGGAGCACAGAGTAATCGCTACTGTCAATATAGTTGGCCAACTCAAGCTCGGCTTGCAGTTGGCGCAGCTGGCTCAGATGTTCGGGCGTTAACTGCTCACTCGCCGCCGATGCGGGCTCTGGCGTTGGCTGGGCTGGGCTGACGTGTTGCTTAAATCGCTCTACCGCCTGCTCGAGCTGGGTGATGGTCGGCATATGGTCGGCATCTGGCTCGGCGCGGCTGTTGTGCTCCAGTTGTTCTGCCAGTCGTCTGACCTGCTCCGCACCAAGGTTGGCCGCTGCCCCCTTGATGGTGTGTGCTTCGGCGCTGATGGCAGGGCCATCGCCATGCTGTTGCGACTGCTTTAACGTCTCTATACGACCGGGTTGTTCTTGCAAGAACAGATCGAGCAGGCGTTTTAATAAGGTTTCATTGCCCATCATGCGCTGCAGTGCTTCGTCAGATAACCAGATGGGCTCGATGGCATTTTCACCCGGGTTTACTTCAGTTTGCTTCACGTCACCTTGGTCCATGCTGGCCTCGCTGTCGGTATTGAGTTGTGCTTCAGTGGGTTCTAAAGCGGAGAGGGGCGTAGAAGGCGGCGCATCAGCGGGTGCGGCCGCGGACGCTTGCAGCCACTGATGCAGTTTCTGTTGCACGGCTTGTAGATTGACCGGCTTGGACAAATAGTCGTCCATACCAGCCTCCAGACAGATTTGCTTGTCGCCTTCCATAGCATTGGCGGTCATGGCAATGATGGGAAGCTTAGCCACGTCTTGCCCGACTTCACCTGCACGAATGCGCCGTGTGGCCTCGTAGCCATCCATCTCGGGCATTTGGCAGTCCATCAATATGAGTTCTACCGGGTCGCTCATGTGCTGTAGAAAATTCAGCGCATGGCGGCCATTGTCAGCGATGCTGACGCGATAGCCCATGGCGCTGAGTAGTTCGGAGGCGACCAATTGATTGACTTGGTTGTCTTCAACCAGCAGTAGGTGTTGCCAGCCGCCTTGGCCGGTAAAGCTATCGCGCTGGTGCCAGCGACTGCTGGCGTGTTTATCCAGTGCACGCAACAAATCCTGCTCGGTTACGGGCTTAGGAAACCACCAATCAATGCCCGCTTGACTCAATGCATCTGGCTCACTGTGAAAATGCATCGGTGTGAGCATGACCAGACGGCACTGGGCTTGCTGCTTTAGCGGTGTGCTGACCAGTTGGCCGCTGTTGTTCTCGGCCAGTGCCAAACTGTGGTCGATTAAAATGGTGTCGAAGCTGCCAGGTTTTGCCAGCGCCATGGCTTGGGTCACGTCCAAGCATGCGGTGGCACTGGCGTTTAAGTGGGTGAGCATGGCGCTGACGCTCTCGGCCAGGCGCGGGTGGCTGGCGACGATCAACACCTGGCGCTGGGGCTGTGGCTGGGTTTGCCGTGGCCAGGTTTCGTTAACATACCAATAAGCGGTGAAGACGCTGCCACGACCAGGCTCGCTGTCGACATAAATGTCGCCTTGCATCAGTTGCAACAGCTGGCGCACGATGGCCAGCCCCAACCCAGTGCCACCAAACCGACGGCTATGAGAGGCGTCCACTTGGCTAAAGGCATCAAACAAGCGGGCCTGAGCGTCTTTAGGTATGCCAATGCCGGTATCGCGTATGGTGAGTTCAACCCGGCCTGGGCGCTCATCGACTGGGCTGGTTTTGATGCGCACCTCGACCTCTCCGGCTTCGGTAAATTTGATGGCGTTGCCCAGCAAATTGGTCAAAATCTGGCGGCTGCGGCCTTCATCGCCCAAAAGGTACTGGCACTCGGCGGCTGAGGTGTCTAGGATCAGCTCCACATCTTTGTCTTGCGCCAGTTGCGCCAACCCTTCGACGCAGTCGCCCACCATGGCCAACAAGTCGTAGCGCTCGTTCGCTAACGTCAGTTTTTGTGCTTCGATTTTAGAGAAATCAAGAATGTCGTTAATCAGGCTCAGCAACGATTGCGCACTGCTGCGGGCCAGGCTAACGCGGTGCTGTTGCTCTTCGGTGAGCGGTGTGCTGCGCAACAGCTCCAGCATCCCCAAGATGCCATTCATGGGCGTGCGTATTTCATGGCTCATGGAGGCGAGGAACTGGCTTTTCGCCACTAAAGCCGATTCGGCTTGTTGGCGGGCTTCAACCAAAGCCTTTTGGTTACGTTGTTGCGAGGTAATGTCGCGGTAGTTCCAGACTCTGCCAATGGCTTGTTGCTCGATCATCATGGGCAAGGATGAGCGCTCAAATACACGCCCATCAGCACATTCCAATAAATCAAAGGCGCCTTGGTGTGGATTGGCGTACAGCTCTTGCATTTGTTGGCTAACGCCCTGGGAGTTTTGCAGTTGCGGTACGATGTGCTGCAGCAGCTGTTGGTGGGTCTTGTTTTCTATCTGCTCGGGCAGCAGTCGCCACATTTCTAACAGTCTGTGATTCCAGCGCAGTATTCGGCCGTCGGCACCGGTCACTAACACGCCGTTGTCGGTGGCTTCTAAGCTGGCTTCGATCAGCGACAGTGCCCGTTCGGCCTGTTGTTGCTGCTGGCGCAGGGCGGTGATGTCGTAGTTGGCGCCAATGACTCTTTCGGCATTACCGTCGTCGTCGGTTACGATTTGGGCATTGGCCTGAATATAGCGCAGCCCATCTGGGTGGCTGATGATTCTGAATTCGCTGTCAAAATTGCGGCATTCGCTAACGCTGTTTTTAAACTCGTTGGTGGCATGCTCGCGATCGGCAGGATGCAAGCAACTGGCCCAGTTTTCGACTTGATTATGGAACTCGGATTCATCCAAACCATAAAGCCGATACATGCCGTCGTCCCAGTCGAGATGGCCCGTCGATAGATCGACTTCCCAAATGCCCATGCCGGCGGCGTCCCGGGCCAAACTTAAGCGCTGATTTAGAGTGGCCAGTTTATGCTCGCTGCGTTTGCGCTCACTGATGTCGAGGTGGGTGCCGATCATTCGCAGTGGCTTGCCATCTTCCGACCATTCGATGACCTGACCGGTATCTAATACCCAAATCCAGTGGCCATCTTTATGGCGCATGCGCGCCTCGCACATGTAATACTCGGTTTCCCCTTGCCAGTGCTGCTGTAGTAGCCGCTCGGACTCAGCCAGATCGTCTGGGTGGGCCAACGACATCCAAGTGTCGATGGTGGTGGGCTCTAGTTCGGCCAATGAGTAACCCACAATTTCAGCCCAGCGTTCATTAAACTGGGTTTTGCCGCTGTCCAGTTGCCAGTCCCAGACGCCGACCGCGGTGGAGCGCAGCACCAGTTCGTTACGGTGTTGCTCCAATAACATCTCGTTGACGTCTTGAAATGAGCCGAATAAACGTACGCAGCGATCGTGCTGGAACTCTGCTTGGCCTCTGGCTTGCACCCATATCTCGTGGCCATCGTAGGTGACGATTTGCAGGGTCTCATCCCAAGGCGTGCCTTGCTCAATGGCCATTTGGACCGCAGCTTGAATGCGGTTGCGACTGGCGCCTTCTTTATAAAACTCGATGCCTTTTTCAATCGTGGGCACAAAGTCGTCGGGCACCCGGTGAATGATGCGGGTCATTTCTGACCAGTGTAATTCGTGGTCGATTAAATTGGCTTCCCACGCGCCGATGCGTGCTTGCTGGCTGACTTGCTGCAGCAAACGGCCTTGGCGTTGCAAGGTTTGCTGGCTTTGATCACGGCCGATTTCTTGCCCAACCCACTGGCTGATCAGCTGCACCAGCTCCAACTCTTGCGCTGAAAACGGCTGCGAACGAGGTTCAGGGCCAGAGAAGTTAACGGTTCCCCGGCGCTGGCCTTGGATAAACAAGGGGCTGCCGACGTAGGATTCTAATTTAAAGTTCTGGTAACAAGGATGCTCGGCGATGTCGCTGTGGCCAGCATGATGGTAAGCGACAGGCGCATTGGCCATGAGCGTGTGCACGCAGTAGGTATCGCCCAGGGCAAATTGGTCACCGCTACTGAGTGCGCCTTCTGGCGCCTGCACATAGCGCACGGTGTAGGAGTTGCTGCGGATGTCGCTGACGATGCCAATGGGTAGTTCAAACACCCGACAACCCAGCTCTAACATGGCATTGATGCGTTGCTCCAAATTGAGGCTGGTGTCGGAGGTGATTTGGTGCAGTTCGGTCAATACCTGTTGGGTGCGCTGCTGCACACTGATGTCGGTGCAGACATACATGGTGCCTTGGTCGCGGCGCAGGGGTATCACCGTGGCTTGCAGCCAAAAGCTTTGCTGCACGCGGTCATGACCGTGGACGACGCCGGTCCAGCTATGGCCTTGCTGCAGCGCGCGGTTGATGTGCCAGCCGCTGGCACCAAAGGGCTCGGGCTCCAGCTCTGCCAGAGGTTTATCGATTAACTCTTCAGGTTGGTAGCCGGTTAGCCGGCAGAAGTGTTTGTTGGCTGTTTTTATGCGGCCATCGGATCCGACCAGCAGGATGATGCAATGTTGGTCTAAGACTTCTTTTTGATCGCTCAGTTGTGCCAAATGCTGGTGTGATTTGAGCAGGCTTTCGTTGATCAGATCCTGTTGCTGCTGTTGGCGCTCGATGTTGTTTTTCAGCTCCTGGCGGATTTGCTCCAGTTCGATGATGGCGCTACCAGGCTCGGCGAGGATGGACGTTTCCGGTTGGCTCAGGCGCTGTATGGGGGCTGCTAAATGACGCGCCAGAAGGGCCGCGGCAATGATGGACAGCACGGCGGCGGCTGCGATGTACAGTGCAATGGTGTGCCATAAGCGCTTTGCCGCATCCAGCAATCTGCTGGCGGGCGTCTCGCTGAGCAAAAACCAGGTTTGATCGGCGGCGGTTACGGCGTGGCGAATGCCGACGACGTCGACGCCATCAAACGACAGATAGCGCTGCAAATCCTGATCGCTGAAGGCTATCGTCAATGCCTTTCGGGGTTGGCCGCTGCTGGTGCTGTTTGAAAAAGCCGGCAATGATGTGCGCAACTCGCCTTGTTGGTTGATGATGAGCTGTCGCAGCTCGCTATCCATTGGAGTGACAAAGCTCTCCAGTTGGCTGAAGTTCAGTTGCAGAGCCACCAGCCCTGATTTGCCTAAATCATCGACATACCAGCTACTAAAACCGTCGTCTAAGGGCTGGGCACTGGATAAGTGGTCCAGGTCGTCCGTCAGTGTGTTTTCAACGGTACGCCTTAAGGCAGGCGATACGGGGTCGCGAAGCAGGTTTTGCCCCAATAATGGCGTCGGGCGTGCACTTAAGAGCACCGTGCCGTCTCGGCTGATCAGAAGTAAGTTGTGAAACAACTGGTCGTGCAAAGACAAAGCTTCAGTGCGTTGTTGATAGGCTTTATGAATGCTTTGCCACAGCGGTGTGGCGATAAACTCTGGGGCCGGTAGCTGAGTTTTTTGCCAATGATCAACCAGCCGCTGGGTGATCACATCCAGGCCAGCGCCGCGAGCGTACAAACGCGCATCGGCGAGGCGCATGTTTAGCCAGCGCTGCAACAGTTTGGCGTTTTGCTCGGCTTGTTGTTCAAACTGTTGGCGGGCTTTTTGTTCAAGCTGCTGACTGGCAAACCAGAGGTTAATGCTGGCCACCGCCAGCATTGGCAAAATCACGATCAGCAGCAATCTGAGCAAGATAAAGCGCTGCAACGGAGAGCCACGGGTGGCAGATTGTTGGGCGTTTGGCTTGGCCATGCAGGGGCGCCAGGACAGAGAATGTTTCTACAGCCTAGACCAGTCGTACATACCTGCCAGATATGTCAGTTTTGTGCGCTGCCTGACAGAGTGCGGTCGATGTAAGGCTCTGCCTGGCTGGTATCCAGTTGATCATCCAAGGCGGGTTCGCGGTTGGCGCGCAAAGCCACCCAGGCGGAAACATCCTGTTGCCACTCACTCATGGGTCGCAGCTCCGGCGCCGCCAGCAGTTTGGCTTCGGTCCCTTTGCGGGCAAACACCAGCAGGTGGCGCACGCGATAGGCGCGCATGGGGGGGATTTCTCTGGGCATCTGGCCTCCGCGATGGGTTTCAATCGAGGCGGCTTTATAGCAAAAAAAACACCGCCACGCATGGTGGCGGTGCGGTGACCTTGCCTTTTGAATTACGCTTGCGAAGGACTAAACCGGCGGTAAAACACCGGCAGCACAATCAGCGTGAGCAGCGTTGACGTCAGCAAGCCGCCGACAATGACCGTGGCCAACGGCCTTTGAATCTCGGCGCCGACGCCTTGGCTTAGCAGCATCGGTATTAACCCCAAAGCCGAGGTGATGGCCGTCATCAATACCGGGCGCAAACGCGACACGGCACCCTCGATAATGGCTTCATCTAGGGCTTGGCGATGGCGTTGCTGGTTGATTTGTGACACCAGTACCACGCCATTAAGTACCGCCACACCGAATAAGGTAATAAAGCCCACAGAGCTTGGGACAGATAAATACTGACCGCTGAGCCACAGTGCCCAAATACCGCCGATGGCGGCCATGGGGACATTGGCCAAAATCAATAGCGTTTGCCCTAAATGGCCAAACGCCAGGTACAGCAGCAGGGCAATCAGCGCCAATGCCAGCGGTACCACTAATAGCAGGCGTTGCTGGGCGCGTTGCTGGCTTTTGAACTGTCCTCCTAGCTCAACCGAATAGCCCGCCGGCATGTCGACTTGTTGTTGGATGCGCTGGCGAATATCGGCCACCACGCTGCCCATATCCCGGCCTTCGACGTTGGCTTGAATCACCACCCGACGCTGGACATCGTCGCGGCGTATTTGCGGTGGTCCGGCTTCAATGTTGACCTCGGCGACGTCTTGCAGTCGCAGCCAAGCGCCACTGGGGCTGATCAACGGCAGCTGCGCAATGGCGTCTACCTGATGTCGGCTTTCCTTGGCCAGGCGCACATAAATGTCGTAGCGCTCGTTGCCTTGGATGATTTGCCCAGCACTGGCACCGCCTAAGCCATCGCGCACTAAGGCCAACACGTCAGCCACGGCCAGCCCGTAGCGCGACAGCGCTTCACGATTCGGTCGCACCACCAATTGCTGTTCACCGGCAATGGGTTCTAAAGCGACATCACGCGTGCCATCGACTTGCTTGACCTGCTCGGTAATGGCCAGGCCGGTTTGCTCTAGCACATCAAGATCGGGCCCAAACAGCTTGATGGCCAGCTGAGCTTTAACGCCGGAGAGCAGCTCATCGACGCGGGTGGCAATGGGCTGTGAGAAGTTAAACAACAGCCCCGGGTGTTGCTCTAACTTGGCTTGCATCGCCTGCTGCAGTTCCACGCGATTGCTGGCGCTTTGCCACTGAGCAACGGGTTTAAGGCCAATGTATATTTCGATATTGCTGACCGGCTCCGGGTCGCCACCCACTTCGGCACGACCAATGCGCGACATGGCGTAGGTGACCTCTGGAAAGGTCATTAATAACGCTTCGAGTTTAGGCGCGACAGCCAAGGCGGTATCTAGGCTGGCGGAGGGTGCCAGCGTAACGCGCAAGTTGATGGTGCCTTCTTCCAGTTCAGGCACGAACTCAGTGCCTAAGCGCGGCAGCAAAGCGCTGGTGGCCAGCAGCAAAGCCAATACCGCTGCCAACACCGCACGCGGGCGTTTTAAGAGACGCTGCAGCACCGCGCGATACTGCCGCTGCCAAGTGTCGACCCAGGCATTGCGACGCAGCCGTGGCGGGGTTTTAAACAGGTAAGCCGCCAGCGCCGGTATCAACAGCAGCGCGGTAAACAGTGCCGCCAACAGCGCCAACATAATGCTGATGGCCATGGGCTGGAACAGCTTGGCTTCCACGCCTTCAAAGGCAAACAGCGGCAGAAACACCACCAAAATAATGCTGCTGGCGAAAAACACGGGTCGTGCGACTTGCTGGCAGGCTTGACCAATGCGCTGTTGCGGACTGTTTTGCTCAGGCTCTTGCTCATCTTGATGCAGTTGGCGGGTAAGGTGCTCCGTCATTACCACGGCACCATCGACCAGCATGCCAATGGCGACGGCTAAGCCCCCCAGCGACATTAAGTTGGCCGACAAACCCAGTAACGCCATGACCATCAATGCCAAACCAATGGATACTGGAATCGATAACAGCACCAGCAAGGTGGCACGCAGGTTTAGTAAAAAGAACGCCAGTACCACCACGATCAATGCAAAGGCAATCAATAAGGCATCGACCACGGTCATCACCGCCTGGTCGATCAGGGTGGATTGGTCGTAGTAGGGCTGCAAACGCACGCCGTCTGGCAGGGCTTGCTGAATACGGGGCAGGCGCTCTTTGATGGCATCAATGGTGGCCTTGGTGTTGGCGCCCATGCGCTTGAGCACGATGCCGGAGACCACTTCGCCTAACGGCTTGGCGGAGCCGTCGGGCTGGCGCTGACTCATGGTGACGGCGCCTTGGCGAATTTCGCCGCCGAGCTCGACGCGCGCCAAATCCGATAAGCGAATGGTGGTGCCGTCGACGGTTTTAATCGCCAGTGCTTTTAATTGCGCTAACCCTTGCTGGCCGCCATCCAGCCAACCCATGCCGCGAATCACCAGCTGCTCCTGGCCGCGGGGCATGTACCAGCCACCAACATTCAGGTTGTTGGCGGCGATGGCCTCCATCACTTGCGGTTGCGTTATTTGATAGGCCAGCAAGCGCTCCGGCAGCAAATTGACTTGGTACTGGCGCACTTCGCCGCCAAATGACAGCACTTCGGTTACGCCCTCCGCTGGCATTAGCAGCAGTTTGACCAGCCAATCGTTGAGGCTGCGCAGCGCCATGACGTCATAGCCGCTGCCTGGCTCAGCGATCAATAAGTATTGAAATATTTGCCCTAAACCCGAGGTGTTGGGCCCCATTTGTGGAATGCCAACCCCCTGCGGGATCAACTCACGCGCGGCTTGCAGCCGCTCGAACACCAGCTGGCGGGCGAAATAAATATCGGTGCCTTCTTTAAACACCACAGTCACACCAGACAGACCGGTTTTGGACACGGATCGCACTTCCTCGACATCGGGCAAGGCATACATGACCGCTTCAATCGGGTAGCTGATCAGCTGTTCGACTTCCTCGGCGGCAAGGCCGGGGGCTTCGGTATTGATGCTGACCTGGACATTGGTGACATCCGGGAAGGCATCTAAATTGAGCCGAGGGATCACCAGCATGGCGCACACACTGGCCGCCATCAGAGCCAATAGCAGCAGCAAGCGCTGGCGCACGGCCCAGGCAATGGTTTGGTTTAACATGCGCATTTGCTCCTAGTGGTTGTGCGGGTCAAAGCCGTCTTTGGCCAGTTGCGAAGCGACAAAAAACGCCCCCTGCATCACTAGGCGAGCGCCTTCTTCAATGCCGTGCACCTGCTGCCAGTCGCCAAAGCGCTGGCCCAGTTCCACTTCCTGCGCGCTGAAGGCATCGCTGTCGGTTTGCACAAATACCTGCCAATGACCATCCGGACTTGGCATTAAGGCCGACGCTGGCACTGCCAATACTGGCGGGCTTGTAAATGTCAGCTCGGCGGTGGCAAACATACCGGGGTGAAAGCGGTGATCTGGGTTGTTGATGTCTAAACGCACTTTGCGCGTGCGCGTGACCGGATCGATGGTGTGAGAATCTTGGCCAATACGGGCTTCAACCAGGCTGTCGCCAATGGCGACTCGTAACTGTTGGGCCTGAGTGAGCGGCAGGTTTTCGCTGGCCGGTAAATGCACTTCGACCCAAAGTTGCTGTTCGTTGGCAATGCGCATCAAAGCGGTGCCGGCCGGCAGGTGCTGGCCCTGTTCAAACTGATCGCTCAACACTGTGCCATCGACCTGGGCGCGCAGCTGGTATTGGCCAAGCTGTTGCTGACCCTTGCCTTGCAGAGCCTCGATGTCCGCTTGGTTAAGGCCAAAGGCCTGCAGTTGCGCTTGGCTTTGCTCGTAATCAGAGCGTGCGCGGGTGTAGCGCTGTTCACCGACTGTGTTGCGCCCCAAAGATTGCACTCGCTGCCACTCTGAATGCGCTTGGCGATAACTGGCTTGGGCGGTGGCAACGTCGGCGCTAAACAAGGTGACCAGGGCTTGCCCGGCTTTGACGTGATCGCCTAACGCCACGTGCCGAGCCACCACAGAAGAGTCGCTGCGTGGGCTCAATACGTAGGTCTGATAAGCATTGGCGACGACTTCTGCCGGCGCGCGCAAGATGTGTGGCCGCGAGGTTCGCTGCAAGGGGGCGATTTCGAGTTCGGCCTGTTGCTGTTGCTGTGCGGTTAGATGGGCCGCACTGGCGTGTTCAGTATGGTCGTCATTCGCATGCTCGTGCTCATCATGCTCGTCGCCTGAGTGACTGTGATTGGCATGATCGTGCTCATCGTCTTCGTGCTCTGTGTGGGCATCGTCATGGTCAGCGCTGTGCTCATGGTCGTCGCCTGCGTAGCTGTGATTGGCATGATCGTGCTCGTCTTCGTGCTCTGTATGGGTATCGTCATGATCGGCGCTGTGCTCATGGTCGCCAGCCTGTTGCTGGGCGTGTGATTCATGATCATGGCCGTTTGGGCTATGGGTTGTTGGGCTATGGGTTGTTGGGCTATGGGTTGTTGGGCTATGGGTTGTTGGGCTATGGGTTGAGTGATCATCGCCGGCCAGCGCCAAGGCGGGTGAGGCCAGCAGCAGGGTCAAGGTCAAATTACGAAGCATGGTGAGTCTCCACAGTGGCGGCGGGAAGAACGAAGGTGGGGAGTTGTCCGGCACTGAGCCAGCGTTGCAAATTAGCCAGTCGAGCTTGGCGTTGCAGTTCAATGCCGGCGCGTTGGCTGGCGGCCAGTTGATTCAGGCTGCGCAAATAGTCGGCGCTGCTTAAGTCACCTTGCTGCCAGCGCTGGCGCAGTAGCTCGGCGGTATGGCTCAGGCGTTGCTGGCTGTGTTGGCGCCATTGTTGCCACTGCTGGTCGAAGTTGCGCCAGTTTTGCTGCGCTTGCTGCCATTGCTGCAGCAGTTGGCGGCGTTGGCCGCGGTAATCGGCTTCCAATGCCAGTGCCTGTTGTTGCAGCGCCCGCTGCTCGGGGGCGTAGTCGTTGCGAACATTGAGTGGCAGCGACAGGTTCAAACCGCTGACGGTTTGCTGATCCTCTTTGCCCAATGTGAGCCCTAGGGTAGGTCGGCTGCGACGATCACGCTGGGCGGCCAAGGCGGTGGCTTGCTGGGCTTGCCAGTTGGCTTTGGCCGTTTGCAACAGCGGGTGTTGGTCGACCTCGAACTCAGGCTGTGCCTGCTTTAATTGCTGCCAGGCCTGCTCTGGGGCGGCGTCCAATTGGCCCAGCCACCAGCGCCGTTGTTGCTCAGCTTGCAGTTGCTGTTGCTGGCTTTGCGCCAACGTTAGACGCTGCTCAGATAAAGATAAAAACGCCAGTTCGGCATCCAGTTGGCCGACGTCGCCTTGTTGCTGGCGGCGCTGTATCAGCTGTTGCAGCTGCAATAAGCGCTGCTGTTGCTGCTCGGCCAGCTGCTGGTGCTGGCGGGCGGCCTGCCAGTTGACCTCGCTGCTTAAGGCATTAATCCATTGCTGCAGTTGTCGCCAGCGGTTGGTGGCATGGCTGGCAGTCACGTGTTGTTGTGCTTGCTGTTGCAAAGCTTGGCGGCTGTTCCAGACGTCCAGTTCTTGATTGAGACCCACTTGATAGCTGCGCTGGCCATTGCTGCGCTGCCACTCGCCTTCCAACTCTGGGTTGAAACGCGGTAGGGCAGCTTGCTCTGCGCTGGCCTGGGTACTGCTGTGACGGGCCTGGGTGGCCTGCCAGTTGGGGTGTTGTTGCAGTTGCGCTCTGGCTTGCGACCACCAGTTGCTGGGTGGTGTCGCTGCCAAAGCGGCAGGGGTGATCAGCGCCAGGCTCAAAATAGCCAGGCGATGGCGAAAACACATCATGGATGTTCTCCAAACACGATAAATACGAAGGTGCGGCGAGCCATTGCATGGCTGCAGCCGCTCGTTGTTGTCGATTTAGTGCTGGAGAAGGTTGGGAGGGGGTAGCAGAGGTGGAGCGCGCAACCCTAACTCGCCTAATGAGGGCGGCTGAAAACGCTGGCTGCTGAGGTTGTTGGAGTTCGGAGTCAGCAGTTGTGCTTGCGGTGCAAGCAAATGCACGTGCACATGCACTTTGCTGCCGTCATGTTCGTGTTCTGGCTCGTGGCTTTGCTCGAATGAGTTTTGACCGACCAGATTCAGCAAGTCGCTGATCATTTGATCGCCATGCAAATGCGGCGTCTCGCGACCGCCGTGCTCACTGTGTGACAGATGCACAGAGGCCACCGCGGTGTTGAACACCAGGTGTTGCAGCAGCAATGTCACAATCAGTAAAAAACGCATTTAAGCTCGGCAGGCTGAATAACAAGAACTCATAGGCTTGCCATTAAAGTCAGGTTGGGCGCGCGAGGCAAGCCCATTTACCCAATCTGACGCTGGCTTGTTTATGGCTCGCGTCGAAACGGCAACAGGGTGGCGGCATCGTCTTGATAGCGCCTCACGTGCTCGGCCTCCTCTTGGCAAAAGTCGCCGACGGCGGCATGAAACTCAGGCTGCTGCAGCCAATGGGCGCTGTAGGTAAGGGTCGGTTCAAAGCCACGACTGATTTTGTGCTCGCCTTGGGTGCCGGGGTCAAAGCGCTGCAGCTTTTGTTCAATGCAAAACTCAATGCCTTGGTAATAGCAGGCTTCAAAGTGCAAGCCGCTGACCTCCTCTAGGCTGCCCCAATAACGCCCGTATAAGGTGTCGTCATCGAACAAATACAGCGCATAGGCAATGCCTTCACCGCCTTTGCTGGCTTTGACCAGCAGCAGCTGTTCGCCCAAGGTTTGCCGCAGCTGCTGAAAGAAGGCTTCATTTAAGTAGCCGCTGGAATGGCGTTTTAAATACGTCAGCTGGTAGCAGAGAAAGAAGCGAGTGATGTCCTCTGGGCAAATGGCCTCGCCGCGAAGGCGCTCAAGCTCCACCTGGGTGTGCACCTGTTGCCGTTCCTTGCGCACGTTTTTGCGCTTGCGACTGTTAAAACGCTGTAGGAAATCATCAAAATCCTGGTAGCCGGCGTTGTGCCAATGAAACTGACAGCCCAGGCGCACATGGCAATCTTCGGCTGCCATCCGTGCGTTAAGTTCGGGGCGGAAAAAATTCAAATGCCAGCCTGACCACTGCTGCTGCTGGCACAGCTCAGACAACGCCTGAGTGGCTTGATGGATTTGTTCAGCGCTGGGTGGTTGCTCGCCGCTTAGCAGTCGAGGGCCATACGAGGGTGTAAAAGGCGCGGCGCACAAAAGTTTGGGGTAGTAGGCCAAGCCATGGCGCTCGTAGGCATCCGCCCAGCTCCAATCAAAGACGTATTCGCCGTAACTGTGCTGCTTGACGAAGCAGGGCAGCGCTAAATCACCTTCTTGGCTGAGAAGATACAGCGGTTGCCAGCCACTGTTTTCACCAATGCAGCCGTTGTCTTGTAGGGCGGCTAAAAACGCATGGCTGAGAAACGGATAGCGGTTGCCTACCAGAGCTTGCCAGTCCGGCGCTGGGATTTTGTGGATGTCGGTAAAAATACGAAAAAGTGCCATCTTTCAGTGATTTATGCGCGCTGCAGCCCTATCATGGGGGCGGAATTGAGAATCAGGAGATTGCATTATGTTCCGTCTGGATGAACGTCTACAAGCCGATACTGCCTGGGTCGGGCGACTGCCGTTGTGCCAGGTGCTGCTGATGAATGACGTGCGCTACCCTTGGGTGATTTTGGTGCCCGTGCGTACCGACGTATTTGAGGTGTACCACCTGTCTGAGCAAGACCGTATTCAACTGGCCAAAGAATCGGCGTTGGTCACCGAAAAACTGGCCGACCACTTTGCCGCCCGCTCGATGAACATTGGTGCCCTGGGTAACATCGTGCCACAGCTGCATGTGCATCATGTGGTACGTAAAGAAGGTGACCCGGCTTGGCCAGCGCCCGTTTGGGGCCATAGCGCGCCGCAGCCATACGATGCCGAACTGCTCGAGCAGCGTGTAGCTGAATTAAAGAGCCTGCTGGGCTCACACTTTGTTGAGGATGTTGAAGCCGCCGACGATGCGGCCAATAACGTTTACTGGTAATCGCTGAGGCCGTGGGGGAGTTATGCTGGTTTTTCGCCGCTACATGAACAATGCACTGCGCAACTTTAATTATTTGCTGGCCTGTGAGCACAGCCGGCAGGCCATTGCCTTGGACCCGCTGGACGGCGATGCCATGGTTGCCTTAGCGCAGCAGCACGATTTAACCATCAAACTCATCATCAATACCCACGAACATCACGACCACATTGAAGGCAACCCGGCGGTGCAAGCCGCCACCGGCGCGCTGGTGTGGGCGCATGAAAATGCCCGCATTCCTAATCAAGCCCATGGCATCAAGGCCGGTGACTGGATTGAGCTGGGCACCCTGCGTTTGCAGGCCCTGCATACGCCGGGGCATACACCCGTGCATCTGTGTTTGCTGGCGCCGGCCAGTGAATACGATGAGGTGCCGCTGTTGTTCTCTGGCGACACCTTATTTAATGCCTGTGCCGGCAACTGCAAAAACGGCGGTAATGTCGACGATATGTACGACTCTTTTGTATCGCAACTGATGCCGCTGCCGGATGACACCTTGCTTTACCCAGGTCACGATTACATGAAAAACAACTTGGGCTTTGCGCTTGATCGCGAGCCTGGAAACACCATGGCGGCGTACTGGCAAGATCAGGTGGCTGCACTGGGCGAAGACGACATGCCGGTGATGACGTTAGGGCAGGAGCGTGAGTACAACCCGTTTTTGCGGCTGCATGCCGATGCCATGCGTCAGCGCTTGCGCGAGCAGTTTCCGGCCTTAGGCGACAGTGATCGCGATGTGTTTAAGGCGCTGCGTCGGCTGCGCGATCAGTGGTAGTTAGCTTGCCGTGGGCCAGTAAGCATTCCGCTATTGCATTGGCCCATAAATCATAACCGTCGGCGTTGGGGTGATAGCCATCGCTGGCCATCCATTGGGGTTGCAGCGCCATGACAAAGGGTTGGTGCAACCAGCCGTGTTGCTGAGCCAAAGCCTGTAAGCTTTGATCCAGTTGCCAAGCTCGCAAGCCCAGCCAGCCGTTAAGCGGTTTGGGCAGCGCTGGGAAGTGTTGCATCGGCGGTACCTGCGTTACAACCACATGCTGACAGCTCACTCGCTTCACCATTGCTTGCAATTGTGCCTGCCAGGCTGAGCGTCGGGTAAAGCCAGTGGTGTCGTTGACACCGAGGGTGACGATCAGCACATCCGCACTCATTTGCTTAGGCAGTCTGGCCAGCAGCTGCGCCGCTGTGGTGCCGTTTTCAGCGACGGTGCGCCAGCGTATTTGCTGCCAGGCGTTTGGCTTAAGGCGTTGTAGATGGTACGCCAGTTGCGCAGTCAGCCCTTGCTGGATGTCATCCACACCGACACCGGCGACGGTGCTTTCGCCTAGGTGCAACAGGTTCAATGTCGCGCTGCCATCGCTTAAAACGCTGCCATCACAGTCACCGCCGCTGGCGGCCAGGCGCGGTGTGTCGCGACGTACCCGTCGTCCTTGTGCCATGACCCAGGGCAGGGTGGGCAGTAAAGCGACATAACCCAAGTAGCTTAACCAGTATTTCACAGCAGCTCGCTGATGCGTTGTTGCAGGCGGGGGATGACGTCTTGTTCAAACCAAGGGTGACGTTTTAGCCATAGTTGATTGCGCGGCGATGGATGTGGCAGGGGGATTTTATCTGGCCACTGCTGTAAATGGCGCAGTGTATCGACCCTGGCGGTTAACGTGTCAGGCGAGTTGGTTAAGTAATGGCGCTGGGCATATTGGCCAATCAGCAGTGTTAGCTGGATATTCGGCAGTTGTCTAAGTATGGGTGCATGCCAGTGGTCGGCGCACTCTGGGCGCGGAGGTAGGTCGCCACTTTTGCCTTTGCCTGGGTAGCAAAATCCCATTGGTACAATGGCAATGTGCTCGGGGTTGTAAAAAACGCGGTCGTCGACATTTAACCAGCGACGTAAACGCTGGCCGCTGGCATCGTTCCATGGGATGCCGGTGTCGTGGACTTTTTTGCCTGGCGCTTGGCCAATAATCAGAATGCGTGCAGTGCCCTGAATTAGAAGCTCGCATGCTTTCAGCGGGCCATTCCAGTTCTCTGGCAAGACGTGACTCACAGGCAATGGTGGTTCCATTGTCAAGAGGCAGAACGAAGTCAGAGGGCTTGAAGGGCGCGCCCTACGGGAACGAATGGAAAGCCCCATTGCGGCGTTGCTGCTCTTGAAAAGATCCCGATATTACCTGCGAACAGCGCCTTGCACTAGCACTTTCCATTCGCTCTGAAAATATACGAACTTCTGACTCAGGGCACTAGAGTGAGCTACCACCACGGGTCTTGGCCCGTGGGGTAAGCATGCCGAACATAAGCGACATTGGCGGACTTGCTGCAGCAGCTGGGCCAGCGATTGCGGCGAGTTGGATGGCAAGTCCTGCATGATGAGGCTGTGGTTACAGCGTCATATCTTTCAGTTTTTTCAGTGGAGTCACTTTTAATTTGGTAGAGGCCGGTTTAGCGGCGACGTCCATGGTCTCGCCTGGGCGGAACGGGTTAGGCACGCCTTTGCGGGCTTTTTGCGCCGGTTTTTTAACCGTTTTGATTTTCAGCAAGCCTGGCAGTGTGAACTCACCCACAGCGCGCTTTTTGATATGACGTTCGATGACGATGCCGAGCTCATCGAGTACTGCCGCCACTTCTTTACGGCTCAGGCCAGTGTTGTCAGCAATTTCGTTTAGCAGTTGGGTCTTAGTGAACTTTTCACGGACGGCCGTAACTTTACGCGCGGTCATGGAAGATATCCTTTGTTGTTGGGCTGGAGTGATTGTAGGGCTTGTTGGATTGTGTTGAACAGGCCCCCAGCTGCTTGTTTGTAGCCAAACACGGCGCGTCGAGCAAGTGTTGTTGTGCGTCGACGTGTGAATAATGGCTCAGGTTGTTGCGATTGATCGCATCGTTGTGCGATTGGGCTGTCAGGTCAGGGCCGTCTTCCGCTATAATGCCCGACTTTTGCCGCGCCAACCGGCGCAGGCAAGGTACCGCTGGCGTTACCATCGCCAGACCGGTGAAGATTCACAGATTGTTACTAGGGATGCGGGACCAACCATGCGCACGCACTATTGTGGTGATATTAACGAAACACTGATTGACCAAACCGTCACCTTCTGTGGCTGGGTTCATCGTCGCCGTGACCACGGTGGCGTTATTTTCTTGGACGTTCGCGATCGCGAAGGTCTGGTTCAGGTGGTATTCGATCCAGATACGGTCGATGCCTTTAATACCGCCGACAGCGTGCGCTCTGAATTTGTGGTTCAGATTACTGGTCGTGTGCGTGGTCGCCCGGAAGGCACCACCAATGACAATATGAAAACCGGCAAGATCGAAGTGCTGGGTAAAGAGATTAATGTCATTAACAAAGCGGCCACTCCGCCTTTCCCACTGGACGGTTACACCGACGTGGGCGAAGACATTCGTCTGAAGTATCGCTACATGGATATGCGTCGCCCGGAAATGCAAGAAAAGCTGCGTTTTCGCTCAAAAGTGACCTCCCATGTGCGTCGCTATTTGGAAGACAACGGCTTTCTGGACATCGAAACGCCGATTCTTACCCGTGCCACGCCGGAAGGTGCACGTGATTATTTGGTGCCAAGCCGTACTCATGAGGGCTCGTTTTTTGCGCTGCCGCAATCACCACAGCTGTTTAAGCAGCTGCTGATGGTGTCTGGTTTTGACCGTTATTATCAGATTGCTAAGTGCTTCCGGGACGAAGACCTGCGCGCGGACCGTCAGCCTGAATTTACCCAAATCGATATCGAAGCGTCGTTTATCGATGAAGAGCAAATCATGGCGCTGACCCAGGGCATGATCAGCGAAATCTTTGAAAAAGAGCTGAATGTGCAGCTGGGTGAATTCCCACGCATGCCTTACAGCGAGGCAATGGAAAAATACGGTTCAGATAAGCCTGACCTGCGTATTCCGCTGCAGTTAGTGGACGTGGCTGAGTTCCTGCAAGACATCGAATTTAAAGTGTTTGCCGGCCCTGCCAAAGATCCAAAAGGTCGCGTTGCTGCGCTGCGCGTACCTGGTGGTGCTGAAATTAGCCGTAAGCAAATCGACGACTACACCAAGTTTGTTGGCATTTACGGTGCTAAAGGTTTGGCCTGGATTAAGGTCAACGAGATTGAAAAAGGCGTCGAAGGTCTGCAGTCGCCGATCATTAAGTTCATTGGTGATGACAACACCATGAGCATTATGAACAAGCTGGGTGCAGAAAACGGCGACATCATCTTCTTTGGTGCCGATAAAGAAGTGATTGTGAACGAAGCGCTGGGCGCGCTGCGCTGCAAGCTGGGTGAAGATTTAAATCTGTACACCTGCGACTGGGCGCCTTTGTGGGTAGTCGACTTCCCAATGTTCGAAGAGACCAAAGACGGTGGCATTACTGCCATCCACCACCCATTTACCGCGCCAAGCTGCTCGCCAGAGGAGCTGAAAGCCGAGCCAACCACAGCGCTGTCGCGTGCCTACGATATGGTACTGAACGGTTGTGAACTGGGCGGTGGTTCGATTCGTATTCACGAACAGTCGATGCAAGAAACGGTATTTGACGTCCTCGGTATCAGCGAGGAAGAGCAGCAAGAGAAGTTTGGCTTCCTGCTCGATGCCCTGAAATACGGCGCTCCTGTGCACGGGGGTTTGGCCTTTGGCTTAGACCGTCTGGTGATGTTGCTGACCGGCGCTAACTCGATTCGTGAAGTCATTGCCTTCCCGAAAACTCAGTCGGCGGCGTGTGTGATGACAGAAGCACCCGGCCAGGTTGGCAATGCCCAATTGCGTGAGTTGCATATCAAACTGCGTGACAAGCCAAAAGCTGAGTCGTAAGGCTGGGTTAGATTGGCGCATAAAAAAACGGGAGCTTCGGCTCCCATTTTTTTATCTCTGAGTTTCGTTGCGTCTCTTTGCGGCTGACACTGAAATTTAAGAAGGTCTTTTGACAGAACTTAGTTTGATTTCTGTTTGCTGCTGTCTTTATGTGTCAGACTTTTTCCGTATATCTAAAATATTTTTAATATTGCTTTAAGGTCTAAAAAAACCGTCTCTTGTTTGTTCTTGTCAGGTGCCTTCCGTTTCCGGATTTGTATTAACTTCTTGTTTTGATTCGATAATTTGATTAGTCCGAGTGAGCGAAAAGGCATTTTCTTATTTCTCAGTGTTTGTTTACGTTTCCTTAAATAACCTTTCCTTCTATGACCATTTGAGCAACTCGGCTTGAGCCGATGAGTCAGCCTGGTCTTAACTGTCAGTCATAACAAATAACAAAACTCTCTCAGTCTGTCGTTTGCGGTTGAGAACAATCCTGCTTGCAGGGGGGTGCTTATGCGATTTGTCGTCGGGCTGCTGACCATTTGGCTGTTATGGCCGTTTGGAGTGGCTGCCAGGGAAGGGGAAGGTGTCGACTACGGGTCGCGCTGGAATATGACCACGGGGGTGACTGAAATCAGTCGCGAAGTGCACTCCCTTCATATGATTATCTTTGCCATTTGTGTCGCCATTGCCATCGTTGTGTTTGGCGTCATGTTTTGGTCGTTGATTCGCTATCGACGCAGCCAGAACAAAAAATCGGCGCATTTCCATGAAAGTACCGCTGTCGAAATACTGTGGACGGCGATTCCCGTCGTTATCTTGGTGGCGATGGCAGTACCGGCTACGGCAACGCTCAAGAAAATTTACGACGCCAGTGATGCCGAAGTGGATGTGTTGGTTACAGGCTATCAGTGGCGTTGGCGCTATGAATATTTGAACGAAGGTGTGTCGTTCTTTTCAAATTTATCGACGCCAGCCGAGCAAATAGAAAACCAGCAGCAAAAATCGGATACCTATTTGCTCGAAGTCGATGAGCCCCTCGTGGTGCCGGTCGGTACCAAGGTTCGTTTTTTATTGACGTCGAATGACGTTATTCATTCTTGGTGGGTGCCTGAGCTGGCGGTTAAAAAAGACGCTGTTCCCGGTTTTATAAACGAAAGTTGGACTCGCATTGAAGAGCCGGGCACTTATCGCGGACAGTGCGCTGAGCTGTGCGGGCGTAACCATGCTTTTATGCCAGTTGAAGTAAAAGCCGTTAGCCAGGATGAGTTTCAACAGTTTTTGGCACAAAAACGTGCCCAAGCCGAAGCTGAAAAAGCCAGTGAAAGCAAACAATGGAGTAAGGATGAACTGATGGCCAAAGGCGAGCAGGTTTATGCCACATATTGCTCCGCTTGCCACCAGCCACAAGGGCAAGGTTTGCCGCCGGCATTCCCGGCGTTGGCGGGCAATGCCAACATGATCGAGGCCAGTGGTTTGCATGGGCACATCGAGCGAGTGTTATACGGAAAGTCGGGTACAGCAATGCCAGGTTTTGCTGAAACCCTTTCAGCCGCGGACATTGCAGCCGTGGTGACCTATGAGCGCAATGCTTGGGGCAATGATGCCGGTGATGTTGTGCAGCCAGAGACCATTAATACCATGCTGGGCGGGGAGAAATGAGTATGCAGATGCAAACGGAACACGCTCATGAATCACCAACGGGCTGGATGCGCTGGTTGCTGACCACCAATCATAAAGAAATTGGCACTCTGTATTTGTTGTTCTCGCTGGCGATGTTGTTTGTTGGCGGCATCATGGCGTTGATCATACGGGCTGAGCTGTTTCAGCCTGGCTTGCAGTTGGTGGAGCCCGAGTTTTTCAACCAAATGACCACCATGCATGGCCTGATTATGGTATTCGGTGCCGTGATGCCAGCGTTTGTTGGCTTGGCCAACTGGATGATTCCACTGCAAATTGGCGCACCTGATATGGCGTTGCCGCGCTTGAATAATTTCAGCTTCTGGCTGCTACCGGTTGGCTTTGGCTTGCTGTTGTCAACCTTATTGATGGAGGGTGGAGGTCCCAACTTTGGTTGGACATTCTATGCCCCTCTATCAACGACTTACGCGCCACCGTCGACCAGTTTTTTCATTCTGTCCATCCACATTGCTGGTATTAGCTCAATCTTGGGTGCCATCAATATCATTGCAACGATTTTTAATATGCGCACGCCAGGCATGCGTTTGATGGACATGTCACTGTTTGTTTGGACCTGGCTAATTACTGCTTTTCTGTTGGTCGCAGTGATGCCAGTGCTGGCGGGTGTGGTGACCATGATGCTGTTGGATATTAATTTCGGCACCAGCTTTTTTAGTGCGGCAGGTGGTGGTGACCCGGTTTTGTTCCAGCATTTATTCTGGTTCTTTGGTCACCCAGAAGTGTACATCATGATTCTGCCAGCCTTTGGCATTGTGTCATTGATTGTGCCGACGTTTGCACGTAAGCGCTTGTTTGGCTATCGCTCTATGGTTTATGCCACGGCATCCATCGCGATACTGTCGTTTATGGTGTGGGCGCATCATATGTTTACCGTTGGTTTGCCACTGGCGGCGCAGTTGTTCTTTATGTACATGACCATGCTGATTGCCGTGCCCACTGGGGTAAAAGTGTTTAATTGGATTGCCACTTTATTCCGCGGGTCTATTAGCTTTGAAGTGCCCATGTTATTTGCGTTGGCGTTTATTGTGCAGTTCACCATAGGGGGGCTGTCGGGTGTGATGTTGGCCATCGTGCCGGCTGATTATCAGTACCATGATACCTATTTTGTGGTGGCGCACTTTCATTATGTGCTGGTGCCTGGCGCAATATTCGCGATCATTGCCGGTGTCTATTATTGGCTGCCTAAATGGACGGGTTTCTACCCCAGTGAAAGTCTTGGCAAGTTACATTTCTGGCTATCGGTAATCGGTGTCAATCTTACTTTCTTCCCCATGCATTTCTCCGGCTTGGCGGGCATGCCGCGTCGCATTCCCGATTACGCGCTGCAGTTTGCTGATTTTAATATGGTGTCTTCTTTAGGGGCCTTTCTTTTCGGGTTGTCGCAAATACTGCTGCTGATTGTGATTTATCGCTGTGCAAAAGGTGGTAAGCCGGCGCCAGCGAATCCTTGGGAAGGTGCTGAAGGGCTTGAATGGACGGTGCCCAGCCCTGCGCCGCTGCATACGTTTGAGCAGCCACCAGCGTTTGACCCGCAGCGTGATTCGCCCAGTCGCGCATAGAGGTGAGTGATGTCTGAGCAGCAGCGTGGAATTCGTAAAACTCTGTGGCAGCTGTCTGGGCTGTTGGCATTGATGGTGGTATTCACCATTGCGCTTGTGCCGCTCTACGATGTGTTTTGCGAAGTCACTGGCTTGAACGGCAAGCCAAGACGTGTGGATGAGGCAGCGCTGCAAGCGGCCTTGGCTAGCTCGCAGCAGCGCCCCTTGCAAGTGCAGTTTGTTACTCGGGTGGGGCAAGGCCTGCCGATACGTTTTCAGTCTGCTTTAGGTCAGCAGTCGCCGGTATTGGGGGGGCGTAATCAAACTGAGTTTACTTTTGAGAACCACGGCGACTCAGATTTAACTGTGCGCACGGTTCCCAGTATTAGCCCGCCGGAAGCCAGCCCTCATATTCTTAAAATTGAATGCTTTTGCTTTCAAGAAATG
>CBDDTG010000005.1:0-130294 GCA_965233665.1 Bacterioplanes sp.
GCAAGCCGTCATGGCCAGTCGCGAGCACTATCAGCAGCGGTTAAGCGAAGCCGGCCAAGGTGACATCACCACGGAGATTCGCGTGCTGGAGCAGTTCTATTTTGCCGAAGCCGATCACCAGCAATATCTGGCGAAAAATCCGGGCGGTTATTGCGGATTGTCGGGCTGTAATGTCAGCTACTGAAGGTTATGCTTGTCAGGACAATGACTTAGGACGAGGCAATGCGCGCGGTAGCCGTATTTCAGTTAAAAGGCGGGGTGGGTAAAACCACCAGTGCGGTTAATTTGGCGGCACTGGCTGCCGCCGATGGTATTCCAACGCTGCTATGGGATTTGGACCCGCAAGGTGGAGCCACTTGGGCATTAGGAGCGCAATCGCAGAGCAAACAAAATAAGTTCTGGGTGGGGGATCAGCCTCTTGGGCCTTTGATTCAAGAGACTCGCTGGCCGCACTTACATTTAATTGCCGCCGATTTGTCGTTGCGGAAATTTCAGCAAAGCTTGGCTGGCAAAGCGGCTGCGCGAGACGCCATGAGTGATGCTTTGAGCCTGTTGTCTGAGCAATTTGGCTTGGTGTTGATTGACTGCCCACCGGCGCTGACGCCGCAAATGGAAGGCGTGCTGCGTGCGGTGGATCGTCTGCTGGTGCCAGTTCAGCCATCTGGGTTGTCCTTGCATGCTTATCAGCAATTGCGACAGCAACTCGATTGGGTAAAAAACAAACAGTGGCTGCCATTTGTCACCATGCTGGATAAACGCAAACAGGCGCAGGTGCGTTGGGCGAGAGAGCAGGCGCCTGACTGTCGGGAATTACTGCCGACTTTTATTACCCATTCTGCCAGCGCTGAAAAAATGCTCGAGCTGCGCCAACCTATTGTCACGGCTTTGCCACAAGTCCCCTTGTCTCGCAGCTACCGCGCTTTATGGCAACAGGTTAAACCGCGGCTGAACTTGCGTTAAAACGCTTTGCTGCAGCACCAGGAAAAGCCAAATAGGCTGCCCAGGCAACGGCGGTGGCGTAGCGCAGGTTGAGCGTCAGTTCTGGGTGAGGGTTATTAAGAAACTCGCGTTGTGACGCTAGGCCGCGAATGCGACTGGCCAAATCGGGGTGGAAGGCCAAGTATTTGTCCCACAGGCGTACGTGCAGCGCGGCATCAATGGGATAAAGGCCCGGGTATTTATCATGGTCGCCGTGACGCTGATGGCGATAGGCGAGTGCCACCAACAGGTTTTCGCTGGCGCAACTGTGACAACCCAGCTGCTGTAACGTCGGCCTTACAATCAACTCGCGTAGCTCATCCAGCGTGAGGTCCATGGCGTGTGCTCTCCTGGCCAGTAGCGACGGACGCCAGTATCGATGGCGTTGAGGCGACTGGCAAGTTATTGACTCGAATCAGCCCGTTGATCGGAGTTTTTATGCACAAATGGATCGATAGCCATTGCCACTTCGACTTTGATGCTTTTTCGCCGCAGCGCTTAAAGCACTGGCAATGGTGTCAGCAGCAAGGCGTGCACGCGTTGCTGATCCCGGGAATTACCTTGGCGCAGAGCCAGCGTTTGGCGAGTGTTTGTCGACACCAGCCTTGGTGGTGGAGCGTTGGTTTGCATCCTTATTTTATGTCTCAGCATCAGCCCGGGGATGTGGAGCAGCTGGCGGGCTTGATTCGTCCGGGCTGTGTGGCCATTGGTGAGTTCGGTCTGGATTTTGTTTTGGCGCAATCCGAAGCCGAGCGCGAAGTGCAGTGGCAATTATTCGATCAGCAGTTGGCGCTGGCACAGCAACTTAAACTGCCGGTGGTTTTGCACGTGCGCAAAGCCCACGACCAGGTTGCACAGCGCTTGCGTCAGCGTCAGTTCAGCTTTGGTGGCGTTGTGCATGCGTTTACTGGCAGTGAGCAACAAGCCAAAGCCTACTTAGATTGTGGTTTGCATTTGGGGTTGGGTGGGCGTTTACGCATACCCGTGCACAGCGTTTGCGTCGCACGATAAAGGCGTTGCCATTATCGGCATGGCTATTGGAAACAGACGCACCTGATATGGCGCCTGCCTTTGTAGAAAAGGGACTCGTACCCTCTAACTCACCGGCGATGATTCCCTTGTACGGTCAAATGCTGGCGCATGCGTTGTCTTTGTCATTGGCTCAGGTTGCGGCACAGACGACAGACACTTTCGGCACTGTATTTGCGCAAAACCCATTTGATATACCTCGATCAAATTAGCGTTGCCATTTTTATACAAGGTTGTCACAAAAGAGCATCGGCGCTTGGTGCTGGGCCCTGATCCTACATAGTCTGGTTAAAGGCTTATACATAATAAGGAGACTGCCTATGTTCGCCAATCACATGTTCGGCCTGCTATATCACCCCAGGGAGGAGTGGGACCAGATCAAGCGTGAACGGCCTGGGTCCATTACTCAGGTGTTTGTGCGCAATCTGCTGTTCCTGGCGTTAATTCCGCCGGTTTCTCTTGTGATCGGTACCACCCAAATGGGCTGGAGCATTGCCGGTGGTGATGTGGTCAAGCTGACCATGAGCAGCGCCATTCCCATGGCCGTCGCCTTTTATTTCGCCTTGCTCGCAGGCGTCGCGTTTGTCTCTTACTGCACCTTTTGGATGGAACGCACCTTCGGTGTCAGCGCCAGTTTTGAGCGCTGTCTGATTTTTACCATTTATACCTCGACGCCCATGTTCTTATCAGGCTTTATCGGTCTGGTGCCCATTTTATGGTTGGACGTATTGGTGGTATTAGCAGCGGCCAGTTACAGCATTTATTTGCTGTACAGCGGTATTCCCATCTTTATGGACATACCGGAAGAGCGCGGGTTTATTTTTGCAAGCTCGATCGTCACTGTCGGCTTGTGCGCTTTGGTGGGCTGCATGGCCATTACTGTGATTCTTTGGGGCATGGGGATTGCGCCATCCTTCATTGGTTAGCAACGACTCAGCTGGAGTACCGCGCATGGCGCGGTATTTTTTTGTACGCTCGTAACTAATGAGCAAACAGAAATACACTATGTATCTATTTGTAATAGTCTATTGATCAAAAATTCATCAGCATTTAGTCTTAGCCGCCTTTTTGATCACACGAGCGATAACAATAAATGCGTGCATGGTGGAAAGTTTTTGTGGCTGGTTTGATAACCAGCACGGCGATGGCGGATATCAATCCTGCCGACGCCCAGCGTCTGGGGAAAAGCCTGACCCCGGTAGGGGCAGAGATGATGGGTAATGGCGATGACATCCCAGCTTGGCGTGGTGGTTTGCCGAAAGATGAGGAGCATGAGCCGGGTACATTTCATGCTGATCCGTTTGTCGATGACAAGCCGAGATTTCGCATTACCGGCGATAATTGGCAGCAGCATGAGGCTCGTTTATCAGCCGGACAAATCGCACTGTTAAAGCGCTTTCCTAATTTTTATCTCGACGTGTATCCCACTCGGCGCAGTGCCTCTTACCCTGATTATGTCTACGACGCCATTAAGCAAAACGCTGTTCGCGCTGAGTTGCTGGAGTTTGGCTCGGGTGTTCGCAATGCCATGATGACCTCGCCGTTTCCACTGCCGCAGTCTGGGCAAGAAGTATTGTGGAACCATACTTTACGTTTTCGCGGCCATGCGATGCGCTTTGAAGCTGTAGCTACCTCCATCACCGAAGGCGGTGCGCGTATGGATGTGCTGCGCGACTATCAATATTACGTGCGTTACAGCGAAATAGGATTGCAGCCAGAAGAGTTGGATAACAAGATCTTCTTCCTTAAGCGCAAAACCCTGGCGCCGGGTCAAATGGCGGGCCGCATTACCTTAGTGCATGAAACTCTGGACCAAATCCGCTCGCCGCGTAAATCTTGGATTTATGTGCCTGGGCAGCGCCGCTTACGACGCACACCTGATTTGGCCTACGACACTGCGGATGTGAATACCAACTCGATTCGCACCATTGACCAGGTGGACATGTTTAACGGTGCACCGGATTACTACGATTGGAAGTTGATCGGCAAGCAAGAATTATACGTGCCCTATAACGCCTATCGAGTTCATCAAAACGATCTTTCGTTGGACGACATCGTCGGCGATGACCATATCAATCCGCAGCTGCTGCGCTACGAAGCGCATCGGGTGTGGGTGGTGGAGGCTGAGCTGCGCATTGGCTATCGCCATCGCTATGCAAAGCGCCGCTATTACGTCGATGAAGACTCTTGGTCTATTTTGTACGCGGAAGAGTACGATCAAGAAGGGCAGCTGTGGCAAGTAACAGAGGCACACACCATTAACTTTTACGATGTGCCGATGGTGTATCCGACTCTAGAAGTCACCTACGATCTGCAAAGCGGTCGCTATTACGCTGAGGGGCTGGATAACGAGCGGCCATCGACGGTGGACTTCAGTGAGCGCCTGACGCCGCGCGATTTTTCGACCAGTGCTGTGCGCCGTGAGGCCAAGCGCTGAGCTTAGCTTGCTCTAGGGTCTGAGTCAGAGCACTTGAATGGCGCACTGAACGCAGGTGCACTTCTGACTCAGAACACTGGCCTACAGCCGGCGCGGCGGGCATACTGCCGGCGCCACCCGTAGAGGAGTTGTCGTGTGCGCTGGCTATGGCTGAGCTGTTTATTAATAAGCCCACTGTTGTACGCAGCCAAGCTGCCGGAAAATTTTGAGCAACTTGACGCCGATGTTCAGGCCGTCATTCTCGAATATCTGTTTTTTTCTGAACAAGCCGATCAGGTGTGGGGGGATGATTTCGCCACCTCCGATCGCTATCGGCTGGTCAAATATCTCGATAATTATCACAGCCGTGTCACCATCGACTTTGCTGGTGGCCGCATTCGCGTTGAGCAGCGCGGTGGCGAGCAGCCGGTAGCAGCGCTGCAACAGGCCATTGTGGCAACCTTATTGACCCCTGCTGATCCGAATCAAGTCGATCTCTACACCGCCGCCGATATGGGGCTGACCGGCAAGCCGTTTTTAGCCGGGCGGGTTAAGGACTTTGATGGTCAGGATATTCTCTATCGCTGGCGTGCCAATCGCTTTGCTGAGCAACTGCTAAGTCGCTCGCTGCAGCAGTCGGGCGGCCGTTACTGGGTGGATATTGCCATGGTCAATAACTACCTCAATGCGGGGGCACGCCAGTATTGGCATCTGGTGCAGGCGGCGGCGCAGCGTTATCAGATATCGTCCGCATTGATCTTAGCCATCATGGAGACAGAGAGCAGCTTCAACCCAATGGCGGTATCGCCCGTGCGGGCGTATGGCTTGATGCAAGTGATGCGCAAAACGGCCGGTCGTGATGTATTCCAGCGTGTGTATCGCCGCGACGATATGCCCAGTCGCAACTTTTTGTTTGATCCCGCCAATAATGTCGATGTTGGTACGGCCTACTTATCGATTTTGCGTGATGTGTACCTGAAGGACATTCGCGGTTGGCGCAAGCGTCAGTATTGCATGATTGCTTCTTACAATGGCGGTGCGGGAAACCTGTTTCGCACCTTCAGTCGTAGCCGCAAGCGAGCCATTGCGCGCATTAATGCGATGTCTGAGCAGCAAGTATTTAATACCATTGTTAATAGCCATCCCAGCGGCGAAACTCGACGCTATTTGCAGAAAGTGTCAAACAAACAACGAAAATACGCCGCATGGAACTGAGCCTCTCTCACGCTTGGCAAAGGTTGCAGCAGCAACTCTGGTTGCCTGGCGCACAGCTTAAAATCACGGCCATTCCAGCAACGGATATTCGATTAGCGCTGTTGTCGCTGTCAGACCCGCAGCTGAAATTGGACAGCCAGGCCATTCAGGCATGGTGGCAAAATCTTCCCTACTGGGCGTTTGCCTGGGCAGGTGGTCAGGCCCTGGCGCGTTACTTACGGCAGCGGTCGCTGCATGGTAAAACGGTGCTCGACTTTGGTTGCGGCTCAGGTCTGGCGGGCATTGCTGCCGCCAAGGCGGGGGCACGTGTGTATGTGTTGGACTCAGATCCTCAAGCTTTGGCTGCCGCTGAGTTAAATGCGCAACTTAACCAAGTCGAGGTGATGCCTTTATCTTCCCTACAACAAGCACCGGATATTGATGTGGTGTTGGCCGCCGATGTGCTGTACGACATCAGCAGCAATGTTGATTTGCGCACCTGGCTACAGCGAGTGCCCAGTTGGTTGCTGGCGGAAAGCGAGCACATCGTCGGTCGCTATCCGCAGTTGCCTAAGCTGCAGCGCTTGCAGCAAGACACTGTGTCGACCCTGCCGGTTCTGGGAGACTTTGATCAGCAAGTAGAAATATGCATCTATCGGTGTCAGGTCAATGACTGACCGCGAACAGCGGCTAAACTGAAGCTAAATCGGTAGAGGATCAGTTACATGAGCTACGCCACCGTAAAGGATGTATTGGAATACAGCCGCAAGCTGCACGAGCACGCCAGTAATCTGTATCAGCAATTGCGCGATCAGACCCAGCGAGATCGTGTGGACATGATGCTGAAGTTATTGTCTCAGCATGAAGATGGCCTAGCAGAGGCCATGGCGCGTATTTGCAGCAATACGGGCAAGCGGGTGTTGGATGAGTGGCATCAGTTTGAGCCGGGCTCTATCAGCGAGGCGTTGCATGAGTGTCGCGAGTGTCACCCAGATATGAGCGTTGACGAGTTGTCGTCGATTGCGCTTCGCATTGATGATTACCTGATTAATTTGTATCGACAAATGGCCAGTGAAGCGACCAGTGAGGCATCGCGGCAGTTGTTTGATGGCTTGGTGCAGCTGCAGGAAACTGAGAAAATTCGAACCGTGCGCGCGGCGTTATCAGTCAATGACTGGTAGCGACAACAGCAATAAAAAAGCAGAGCCTCGGCTCTGCTTTTTTATTGGGCGCTAACTGGCTTCCAGAATGCGTTCGCTGGGTTGGCTGTGCTGCCGTCGCCGGTAAGCGGCGGGGGTTTCTCCCGTCCACTGTTTAAAGGCACGTTCGAAGCCACGGCGATCAGAAAAGCCCAGCTCCATCGCCAGTTGTTGCACATCGGTGCTGGTGGTCGACAGCGCTTGGCGAGCTTTTTTCAGCCGCACGTCTTTAACCAAGGTCGAGAACTGACAGTCCTCTTCTTGCAAGCGGCGGGTCAGTGTGCGGCTACTGGTGCTGAGTAAGTCTGCCACGGCATCTTTGGTCATGGGCAGATTCTCTGGCCAGTGATGCAAGATGTAGAGAACTCGCCGGCTAAAGCTTTGGTAGTTAGTGAAGCGCTCCAGTGCCTGTTCCGCTTGCTCTCGCAGCTCATTAAACAAAGGTGGATTGCCGTAATAAAGCGGGCTGTCGATATGTTTGCTGCTGAAACTGATCCAGTTTTGTGACTGCTCAAACTGAACGGGCAAGCCAAAAAAGTCGTGTAGGCGCTGGCCATGGCTGGGCTCATTCGCGGTAAAGCCGACGCCATTAAGGCGATAGTATTTTCCGCCTAACGCCCGGCCAAGTGCGTGAATGCCACTGGCAATCAGCTCAGCCCTAGCAGCGTTGCCGCTGCTGGTGCCAGGTGACACATAAAACACGACTTTAATCAGCTCATGGCCGGTGAAAATATCCGGCGCCCGAGAATCGCTGATGAGCGAGTAGTAGCGCCGCAAGATGGTTAGCGCTTCTCGTGCTGTTTGGCAATTGCTCAGCAAAAAGCCCAACAGCTCAAAGTTGCGAATGTCGAGCTGGCGACCAATCTGCATACCGATGGCGGAATCATCCAGCCATTTGCACAGATGCTCTAACAGGCGATCAAATTGATGAATGGGAATACGCTGCCCTGGTGTGAGAATCAGGTCGGCATTCAGTTCAATGCTACGGAGTAGCTCACTACCGGACAGCCCGCGGTTCTCTAGCGCATCAAATAATGGCTTGAGCACCGCCGTCGTCATGGAGGACGTTGGATGTGGACTCATAGTGCTGCTTCTAGTTGTTTGTTGTTGTTATTTTCAGCGCCGCCAAATGCGAACGCAGTGAACAGATGGCTGGCTATGACCAACCTAGGCCAATAATTGACACACAAAGTGTGTAACATCGGCTCAATTCACCCTATGACCATAACCTATCACCACCTTGAGTCGCTGTGCTACCCGAAGCTCAGACTTTTTTCAGCATAAGATCGCGGGCTAACGGGCGTTTGATAAAAAAAACCAAAAGAAACAAGCAATTATGGTTGACACCCCAGGGAGTCTCACCTAATATGCGCAGCCTCAGACGCGGGGTGGAGCAGCCTGGTAGCTCGTCGGGCTCATAACCCGAAGGTCGTCGGTTCGAATCCGGCCCCCGCAACCAACATCTTACTGCTCGAGTTGTTGTGTTGTCTGAGGTAAAAAAATGACGCGGGGTGGAGCAGCCTGGTAGCTCGTCGGGCTCATAACCCGAAGGTCGTCGGTTCGAATCCGGCCCCCGCAACCATTTTTAAATAACATTAAAGGCTTGCTTTTATGCGGGCCTTTTTTGTTTGCAGAGGCCTTTGTTGCGATCTTCGTTCATCGCAAGATAGCTTGGCCACAATATCATCCCGTAACAAAGGATCTTTGCGCACGTTGTTACGGTTCTGATGGTATAAAAAATGACGCGGGGTGGAGCAGTCTGGTAGCTCGTCGGGCTCATAACCCGAAGGTCGTCGGTTCGAATCCGGCCCCCGCAACCATTTTCCAAATCAACCAGCTAAGGCTGGCCTTTTTTGTTTCCGTCGATTTATGAGCGATTAATCGTCGAGCTGGGCGCCCCCGTTCGAATCCGGCCCCCGCAACCATTTTTGCTGATATAAAGAATCCTAAAGGCTCGCTACTCATCTAGCGGGCCTTTTTTATTTCCGTCGAGCTACGGTTGTCGCAGGATGGCCTGCCCAGCTGGGCGCCCCCGTTGCGAACCCGCAGCTGCCAGTTAATTAGTTCATGGCTTGCTGTAAGGCGGAGCTTTTTAGCGTTTGCGAGTCGGCTGGCGACGATACTGTTGCAAGCTGCTTAGTGTGTTTTGCGGTACCCTGTGCGTTTTCGGCAAACATCTCGCACCTATGTTCGATCATTCCCATATCACGCCCGGTTTTCACGTTATTCACGCCAATCATTTGGAGGATTTGCGTCAGGCGGTGGTGCATTTGTGCCGTCAAAGCCCGATGCCGCCGCTGCACAATGAGACGTTTCTGGTGCAGAGTAACGGCATCGCTCAATGGCTAAAGCTGGCGCTGGCGGAAAACACTGAGGAGAGCGCGCGAGGCGGTTTGGGCATTGCGGCGGGCATGGAGTTTTTGTTTCCGGCGCGCTTTATTTGGCAGGCTTACCGTGCGGTGTTACCTGCGGGCGAGGTGCCTGAGCAGTCGCCGTTTGATAAGCCCAGGCTGGTGTGGCGTTTATTTCGTTTATTGCCTGTTTTGCTCGATCAGGACGATGCCTTTAAGCCTTTGGCTCGCTTTGTGGATGGGCCGGAGCCGCAGCTGCGAACTTTTCAACTAGCGGAAAAAATTGCCGATTTATTCGACCAGTATCAGGTGTTCCGTGCCGATTGGTTAGCCGCCTGGGAGCTTGCGCGTGACGTGCTGATCAGTGCTCGTGGCGAAGAGCGCACACTGCCTGAGGATCAGCGCTGGCAGTCGCTGCTGTGGCGCGCTTTGGTCGAGGACGTTGGCCGTGCTGGCCGCACCAGTCGAGCGCACATTCACACGCGCTTTATGCAACAGGGACGTGTTATTCAACAGCCCGCCGATGCCAGCCGGTTGCCGCGCCGCATTGTGGTGTTTGGTGTGTCGTCGCTGCCGCGCCAGGCGCTTGAGGCGCTGTCGGTGCTCAGCCGTTTCAGCCAAATTGTGCTGTGTGTTCACAACCCGTGTCAGTATTTTTGGGCAGACATCATCAGCGATCGAGAGTTATTAAAAGCGGAACGCAAACGTGGCCTGACGCATCCGGTATTAGGGGCACTAGGAGAAGACGATGCTCTGCATCAGCATGCCAATCCATTGCTGGCGGCTTGGGGCAAGCAAGGGCGCGATTACATTCGCCTGTTGGATGAGTTTGATGAGCCTGAAAGCTACCAGGGCACGCTGCCTACGCCGGAGCACAAAATTGATATTTTTCGCCCCCACGGTGAGGAAGATGTACCGCAGCTATTGCATCAACTGCAAAACGATATTTTAGAGCTGACGCCACTGGCAGAAATTCGTGCCCAGCAGCGCCGCTGGCATGGCGAGCAGGATCAATCCTTGGTGCTGCACAGTGCCCACAGTGCGCAGCGCGAAGTGGAAATTCTGCACGATCAACTGCTGGCGGCGTTTAATGCCGATGCCACGCTGCGGCCACGCGATGTGATTGTCATGGTGCCCGACATCAATGCCTACGCGGCTGCCATTGAAGCCGTGTTTGGTCAGCACTCACCCGGCTCCATGCGCCATATTCCGTTCACCATTTCTGACCAGGGCCAGCGCCACCATCAACCTCTATTGATTGCGCTAGAAGCGCTGCTATCGCTGCCACGCCATCGCTTTGCTACCAGCGACATGATTAGCCTGTTGGAAGTACCCGCCTTACGGCAGCGTTTCGATATTGAAGAAGATGAGCTGCCGCTGCTGCGCCGCTGGGTGGCCGGTGCTCAGATTCGCTGGGGGCTAAGCGCCGATCAGCGCCAGCAGCTCGAGCTGCCGGCCGGGCTGGCACGCAACACCTGGCATTCGGGCTTGCGCAGTATGCTGTTGGGTTATGGCTTGGGTGATGACGACAGCTGGGCAGGCATTGAGCCTTACAGCGAAGTGGCTGGGCTGCAGGCCAGCTTGGCAGGGCGGTTAGACGCCTTTGTACAGGCGTTGCAGCAGGCCTGGCAGCAATTACAGCAACAGCTTACACCGCCACAATGGCATCAGTGTTTGGCGCAGTTAGTACAGGATTTTTTCCTGCCCGTTGAGTTAGAAGATCAGCGCCTGGTCGGACGTTTCTTACAGCAGTTAGAGCAATGGCTACAGGACTGCGATAGTGCCGCTCTGAATGAGCAAGCGCTGCCCTTGGACGTGGTCAAAGATGTGCTGCTCGATGGTCTGGATGAAGGCGGTCTCAATCAGCGCTTTCTGGCCGGTAAGGTGAACTTTGCGACGTTAATGCCGATGCGCGCCATTCCGTTTCGACGGGTGTGCTTGCTGGGCATGAATGACGGTGACTATCCGCGTTCGCGACCACCGGTAGACTTTGACCTGATGGCGCAGGATTACCGCCCCGGTGACCGCTCACGCCGTGAAGATGACCGCTATTTGTTTTTAGAAGCCATGCTGTCGGCCCGCGAGCAGCTGTATATCAGTTGGGTCGGGCGCAGCATTCGCGATGACTCTGAGCGCCCGCCATCGGTTTTGTTGGCACAGTTGTTAGACCACCTCGACAGCCACTGGCAGCCTGACTGTCTGCTTGAGGAGGGCGTTGAATTGCTCAGCCAGCAGCTGATTCAGCAGCACCCGCTGCAGCCTTTTAGTCGTGACTATTTTCCGAATGCCAGCTTCCCGAATGCCAATGCCGACCTAAGCGCTCAGCCTAACCTGGCGGCGACGGTGTTGGCACAGCGGCGTCTGTTTACTTACCAACACGAGTGGCGGGCAGCGCATGGCTATCAGGTCAGCACCGAAGCCGTGCAGGCACTGCCCATGCTTGAAAGGCAGGAGCCGCTGAGTTTGGTGGAGTTGGCTAACTTTCTAAAACGCCCGATCGAGAGCTTTTTTCAGCGCCGCTTGCAGGTGCAGTTTGCTGGCGTGGAGGTTGATGAAAGTGACGTCGAAACATTCGCCTTAAATGGCTTGCAGCGCTGGCAGCTAGATCAACAAATGATTGAGCAAGTCATTCTCAAAGCCGAAGACGGAGCCGACTTTGAGCAGCGTCTGGAGCATTGCTTGCAGCGCATGGCGGGCCGTGGCCAATTGGGCATGGGCAGCACCGAGCCGCAATTGCGTGAGCAGCTGGCAGCGCGCATGCCCAACATCTTTGCTCGCTATCGCCAGTTATGCGAGCAGTACCCTTATCTGGAGGAGTCGCGCACGGTGACTTGGCCGCCCAGCGCCGGCGCGGAGGTCGAACTGGCGGATGTGATCACCGGGGTTCGCTACAACGACCAGGGGCAGCGCTGTCGTGTGGTGATTGCGCGCGGCAGCCTGTTAAGCGGTACTGGAAGCAATGCCAAAGTGCGCTACGGCAACCTGCTGCATGATTGGCTGGTGCATTTGCTGTGTCAGCTGCAGGGGGAAGTCACCACCTACATTATTGGCAAGGAAGAAGACCGCAACATTCAACTGCCGCCGCTGCCGCTCGAATGGGTGAATGGCTATTTGCGCCAGCTGTTAGATGGCTTTGCCATGGGCATGAGTCGCCCCCTGCCGGCTCACAGCGATGCGGCGTTTGCCTGGATCAACAGCTACCACAAAAAGGGCAAATACCAACACAACTCCGAACGTGCGTTAGAGCAGGCCCAAGCCGTTTATGACATCGCGCTGGAGCGAGATTTGGGCTACTTGCGCGCCAGCTATCCACAGGCCTTGCCGGAAGCCGAGTTTGCGGAACTGGCAGAGGCTTTGTATTTGCCGCTGTGGCAGCTTGAGCAGGGGCTGAAGCCTGAGCCTGTCAAGCCGTTGACCACGCCATTAAGCAGTCAGGAGGATGACGCATGAGCACGCCGCAACCGCTTAATCCGCTGACGCTGCCTCTGCATGGCGAAACGTTAATCGAAGCCAGTGCCGGCACAGGTAAGACCTTTACCATTGCGCTTTTGTACGTGCGTTTGGTGCTGGGCCATGGTCAGCCACCCAGCAGTGCCTTGGCAGATGGCCTACTGCCGCCCAGCTTGTTGGTGGTGACCTTTACCGATGCCGCTACCAAAGAGTTGCGTGACCGCATTCGCAGCCGTTTAACCCAAGCCGCTGCGGTGTTCAGTGAGGCCGCTCCAGAGCCAACGCCGGCCACCGAGTTGCTCTATCAATTGCGCGATCAATACTACCCTGATCCGGCCAGCTGGCCGGGCTGTCAGCAAAAGCTATTGTTGGCGGCGGAGTGGATGGACGAAGCCGCGGTATCGACCATTCACGGTTGGTGTCATCGCATGCTGAGTGAGCACGCCTTTGACAGTGGCAGCTTGTTTCATCTGCGCCTAGAAACCGACCTTAGCGATTTGCTTGAGCAAGCGGTGCAAGATTATTGGCGCACCTTTGTTTACCCGTTAGAGCCTGCCGCCATGCGGGTATGGCTGCAATACTGGCAACAGCCGGAGGCATTGCAAGTCAGCGTGAAGTCGCTATTGGCTAAGCCTTTACCTGTGCCCGAGGCGGACTCGCTCGCCGCTATTTTGCAGCAGCAAGCGCAGGCGCTGCAGGCCCAAGTCGATGCTCTAAAAGCGCACCCTTGGCAGCAATGGCAAGAAGAGGTGAGCGATTTACTGGCTGAGCTGCATCAACAAAAGCGCCTGCACGGCGGCAGTAAAAACGCCATGCTCAATGTGTGGGATGATTTGGTCGCCTGGTCCCAAGGCGAGGAGATGCTGCCGCCGAAGTTGGAGCGCGCCGGCTTTGGTCATCAAACCCCCGACGGCCTGGCGGCGAAGGTCAAAGGCGAGCTGCCGGAGCATCCGGCTTTTAATGCCATCGATGAGCTGTTGGTGTTTGCCAACAATATACCCGATGCCCGCCCAGCGCTGTTGAGCCATGCCTGTGCTTGGCTCAAACAACGGCTGGAGCTGGAAAAACAACAGCGCGCTGCCATGGGCTTTGATGACTTGCTCACCCGCCTGGATGAGGCCCTGCAAGGGCCACGAGGTGAGCAGCTAGCCGCCACCATTCGACGCCAGTTCCCGGTCGCCTTAATCGATGAGTTTCAAGACACCGACCCGGTGCAGTATCGAATTTTTGCCACGGTATACGGCCAGCAAGAAGGCACCGGCTTGCTGATGATCGGTGACCCCAAACAGGCGATTTATGGCTTTCGCGGCGCCGATATTTTCACCTACCTAAAAGCCCGTCAAAGCGCTGCCGGCAGCACCTACACTCTGGCGACCAATTACCGCTCTGCCAATGCCATGGTGGCCGCCACCAACCAGCTGTTTCAGCAGGCGGATGAACAGTGCGAGCAAGGCGCGTTTTTATTTGGCCAAGGCGCCAGCTCTGAACTGCCATTTCAACCGGTATTGGCTCACGGCAGTGCGCGCAGTTGGTGTATTGACGGCCAAGCGCAGCCCAGCCTGACGGTGTGGCAACAGCTCAGTGACAGCGACAAAGCGTTAAACAAAGGCGAGGTGCAGCAGTCATTAGCGCTGAGTTGCGCCAGCGAAATTGCCCGTTTACTGACGCTAGGCCAACAACAGCTGGCCGGCTTTGAGGCCGATGCTGACAACGGTAAAGCGCTACAGCCGCTGCAGCCGCAGGACATTGCCATCTTGGTCAATAATCGCAGTGAGGCACACAGCGTACGTCATGCGTTGCAGACTTACGGCGTGAAAAGTGTGTATTTGTCCGATCGTAACTCGGTGCTGACCACGGTAGAAGCATTGGATTTGCTCAGTTGGCTGGCGGCCTGTGCCGAGCCTCAGCGGCTGTCGGCATTGCGTGCAGCGTTGGCAACGCCAACCTTAGGGCTGAGCTTGCAGCAGTTGGATGCCTTGTTGACCGACGAACAAGTGTTAGAAACAACCATAGAGCGCTTTATTGGCTATCAGCGGCAATGGCAGCGTCATGGTGTGTTGCCCATGTTGCGCAGCCTACTAATGGATTACGACGTGGCGGCCAAGTTGCTGGCCAGCGACGACGGCGAACGGCGCTTGGCCGATATTCTGCATTTGGCCGAATTGCTGCAGCAAGACAGCCAGCAACTCGACGGCGAGCATGCGCTGCTGCACCACTACCGGCAATTGCTGCAGCATGCCGACAGTGAAGACGAGCACCGCATTTTGCGTTTGGAAAGCGATGCCAGCTTGGTGAAGGTGGTCACGGTGCATAAATCCAAGGGGTTGGAATACCCCTTGGTGTTTTTGCCGTTTGCTTGCCAGGCGCGACCGCTGCGCGATAAGGCGAGTTTTGTGCAATTTCACGATCAGCAGCGACAATTGCAGCTGCGCCTGCAGCCAACTGACGACGACATCGAGCGTGCAGATCAGGAGCGTTTGGGAGAAGACATTCGCAAACTGTACGTTGCCCTCACGCGGGCGCGGTACGCCACGTGGGTAGGTGCTGCTGAAGTGAAAGACTGGCAGCACAGCGCCCTTGGCTATTTGCTGGGCCAGCCGCAACGCCTTGGTGAGGGGCTGGCGGCGCTGGAGCATGCGCCGTTGGAAGGTGCGTCGCATATCCGAGTGGAAGATTTACCTTCTCTAGGCGATGACGTTTATCGACCGCAACACAGTGAGGCACTGGGGCCAGCATTAACGTCTCGACGCTCGGCGCGAGAAGACTGGTGGATTGCCAGCTATTCAGCGCTGGAATACACCGCCATGGCGGGCACCGGGCGGGTATTTCGACCCGAGTTAGAAGACCCTCACAGTCAAAATATATTGCTGGACGATGGTGATTATTCATTGCAAGCAACTCAACCTGCACCGGCTGGGCTTGGTCATGCGTTTGTACGTGGCGCCAGCGCCGGTACGTTTTTACACGACATGCTCGAGTGGTGTGCAGGTCAAGGGTTTGAGCAAGTTATAAAGCAGCCCGAGCTGCTGGCGGTGCAGTTGCAGCGCCGTTGCGCCAGTCGTGGTTGGCAAGCTTGGCAGCCAATGTTGCAGCGTTGGCTGCCGGCGGTGTTGCAAACGCCGCTGCCGTTGCCACAAGGTGCGGTGAGCTTAGCCGAGTTGCAGCATTATCAAGCGGAAATGGAGTTTTGGTTCGCCAGTGAGCAAGTGGCGCTGAGCGCCCTAGACGACTGGGTGGTGCAGAACACCTTGAATCAGGCGGACCGGCCACGCATTCGCCCTGGCCAGTTAAACGGCATGCTAAAGGGCTTTATCGATTTGGTGTTTGAACACGAAGGGCGTTTTTATGTGCTGGATTACAAATCCAACTATTTGGGTGAAGACGACAGCGCTTATAGTGCACAAGCCATGGGTGAAATGATTTTAACCAAGCGCTACGACCTGCAATACATGCTGTATCTATTGGCCCTGCATCGGTTATTAAAAGCGCGCCTACCAGACTACGACTACGACCGTCATATTGGAGGTGCTGTGTATTTATTTTTGCGTGGTATTCAGGCACCGACCGCGGGCGTATTTGCAGACAAACCCGCCCGTCAGGTCATTGAACAGCTGGATGCGTTGTTTATGGGAGATAAAACAGCCGTTACGCAGGCTACGACTGAGGAGAAGCTTTCGTGAGCGAGCAGCTGGATTTACTGGATTCTCTCCAGGTCGATGAGCTAGCGGATGCGCAAACCCTGTTTGCCGTGCTGCAGCAATGGCAGCAAGCCGGTTGGCTGAGGCCGCTGGATGTCGGCTTCGCGCGTTTGATCGCCGAGTTGGCGCAAGAGCAGGGGCTGGAGGCTGAACCTGTGGTCATGCTGCTGGCGGCGCTGGCTTCTCATCAGGTTGGTCGTGGCCATGTTTGCATGGATTTGGCTGAGCTGCTGCAACACAGTCAGGCGGCGCTGGATTTGCCCCCGCAAGAGGGCGTAGTTGAGGTGGAATCTTTGCTCTGCCCGGCAGAGTTGTTGGCAAAGGTATCTCTGTCGCATTGCTTAGAGACGTTGCAAGCCTCGCCGTTGGTGTCGGATGGCGGTGTGGTCACGCCTTTAGTGCTGCAGCAGCGTCGTTTGTATTTGCGCCGCTTATGGCGCTATGAACAGCACATTGCCCGTGCCATTCGCGTGCGTCTGGCTCCGCGACCCGAGCTGGAAAGTGCCACCAGCCCACAATCACAGGCGCTGGCGGAGGCGTTGGCGCAGCTGTTTCCTGAGACCCAAGACGACGCTACCGATTATCAGAAACTGGCCTGTGCGCTGGCGGCCCGTAGCCGGTTTGCGGTAATCACAGGCGGGCCTGGAACCGGCAAAACCACTACGGTGGTCAAGTTGCTGGCGGCGCTGCAAAAATTGGCCGCCGCTCAGCAACAGAGCTACCGCATTCGCTTGGCGGCGCCGACGGGGAAGGCCGCAGCGCGTTTAAATGAGTCCATTGCCGGTGCTGTCAGTGGTTTACAGCTGAAGAAAACCTTGGGTATCGATGCGGACGTGATTCCAACCCAGGTAACAACACTGCATCGACTGTTAGGCAGCCGACCGGATACGCGCCAATTTCGTCATCATCAGGACAACCCGCTGCCGTTGGACATTTTGGTCATTGATGAAGCTTCTATGGTCGATGTCGACTTGATGGCAGCGGTGATGGCGGCGTTGCCACCCAATGCCCAGCTGATTTTGTTGGGTGATAAAGATCAGTTGGCATCGGTGGATGCCGGCGCCGTATTGGGCGAGCTGTGTGAGCGTGCAGTGGGTGCTCACTATCGCCCTGATACGGCTGGTTGGCTGCAAGCCGTCACGGCTCAGTCGATAGATCAAACATTAGTGGATGATCAAGGTGCAGAGTTAGATCAAGCCGTGGCCATGTTGCGGGTGAGCTACCGCTTTCGCAGTGACAGCGGTATTCGTGAACTCGCTCACATGGTCAATGGTGGCGAGGTCGATGACGCCATTTTGCAGCGCTGTCGCCAAGGCTATGCCGATGTCACGTGGCTGACTCTGAACGCTGAGCCAGAGTTGGCCCAGCGACAGCTGGCCGAGCATGCACTGCATGGCAGTCCGCAACGATTTGCCGCAAATTCTGAGCGTGTTCCGGTTGGCTATCAACACTATTTAACTCTGTTGCGGCAGCACGGTTTAACTGCAGACGACTCACTGGATGCATGGAAAACACTGGCCCAAGCAGTGTTGAACGCCTTCGGTCAGTTTCAACTTTTGTGTGCCCTGCGCCAAGGGCCTTGGGGAGTGGAGGGGGTGAATCAAACCATTGCCGAGCAGTTGCAGCGACGTGGTCTGATTGAGCGCAGTGATGGTTGGTACTCTGGTCGTCCGGTGCTGATCACCGCCAATGATTACAACCTGGGGTTAATGAATGGCGATGTCGGCATTGCCATGAGGGTGCCAGTTAAGAGCGGCGATGACTCACAAGCATCCTTAGCGTTGCGTGTCGTGTTTGCGGATGGCCAGGGGGGCGTACGTTGGATTTCACCCAGTCGTTTACAGCAACTGGAAACCGTATTTGCCATGACGGTGCATAAATCCCAGGGTTCTGAATTTGATCATACCTGCTTGGTTTTGCCGGATCGCATCAGTCCGGTATTGAGCAAAGAGCTGATCTACACCGGCATTACCCGAGCCAAGCACTGGTTTAGTTGGGTGACTACCAACGATGCAGTGGTGAAGCAGGCCATTGCTCAGCGGATTCAGCGTGCCTCTGGTTTGCGTGACGCCATTCAGCAAAGCTGAATGGCGTCAGTGGGGATTATTCCGCGAAAGCAAGGTCGCGTAAGAATAAGGCAATGTCAGGGAAGATAATCAGCAAGGTAGCGGCCGTTAGCAGCATTAAAATAAACGGCAATGTACCGCGAATAACTTCCCAATAAGGACGTTTAAAAATGGCGATGGCGGTAAAGATATCGCAGCCAAACGGCGGGGTGGCAGAACCGATGGCGACCTGCAAGGTAATGATAATGCCGACGTGTACCGGGTCTAGATTGGTGGCGGCGATGGCGGGCGCAAAGATCGGCGTCAATACCAGGATCACCACAATCGGGTCGACAAACATGCAGGCGATAAAGAAAGAAATCGAAATCGCTGCCAACACGCCCATGGGGCCCATTTGATCTATGCCGACGGCATCTAAGATGGTTTGCGGTACCTGCGCAAATGAAATAATCCAGGAAAATCCATTGCCCACGCCGACCAGAATAAACACCACGGCGGTGATTAAACCTGTAGATTTAGCAATGGCACTGAAGTCTTTCAGCTTAAGGGAGCGGAAGACCACAAATTCTAAAATAGCCGCATAAAGCACGCACACGGCAGCGGCTTCGGTGGGGCTGAACACACCGCCATAAATGCCGCCGACAATAATTACCGGGAACATCAACGGCCATAGCGCTTCTTGGGTCGCTTGGAGGCGCTCTTTCCAGCTGGCTTTTTCTTCAGTGGGTACATTGTGGACCGTGGCGTAGATCAAGCAATAAATCGAAAACATCAACAAAATCATCAGGCCAGGACCGATGCCCGCGATAAACAGCTCGGCAATGGAGGTCTCAGAGATGACGCCATAAATGATCATGCCAATGCTGGGGGGGATCAAAAAGGCAATGTCGCTGGCGTTAATAATCAAGGCCAATGAAAACGGGTCAGAATAACCCGCGCGTAGCAACTTGGGGCGCAGGGCGGAGCCAACGGCAACGACGGTGGCCTGAGTTGAGCCAGAAACCGCACCAAACAGTGTGCAGGAGGTGGCCGTGCTGATGGCCAAGCCGCCGCGAATGTGGCCTATGTAGGTCATTACCATATGGATCAAACGGTTGGCAGATTGACCGCGAGTCATGATGTCGGCGGCCAAAATAAACATGGGCACGGCAATGAGTGATGCCGGACGAATACCGCCCAACACCTGCTGGATAAAAGTATCCATTTGGCCAATGCCGTCGAACATCAAATAAAAGCCGGTTAAAGATGCGGCAATCAGCGGAATCATCATTGGGAAGCCGACCAGCAGCAGCACAATCATGATAAGCATTAAAATAGTGGCCATAAAATTCAGGTCCAGCTAAGTAAGGTAGGCAAAAGATCAGGAGTCGTTGCTGTAGCCATCGGTGACTCCGGTGGAAAGGTAAACATCATCGGCCGTGAGGTTTTTAATCGCCGTCATGGTGTATTGCACGCCGGTCACGGCAAACCCCATGGGTACCCAGATATAAATCCACCAAATGGGAAAGCCCAGTGCCGGCAGAATTCGACCGCGCTCATAAGTGCTCATCACATATTCAAACGATAAATACGCGAGAAAATACATGACGCCAGCGGTTAGAATTACGATGGCAGTCATTACAATTTTGCGGCCAAGCTTGGGCAATAAATCGTACAGTGCGGACATGCGAATATGACGACCATGGCGAGCCGCATAGCCCATGCCAGCAAAGGTGATCAAAATGATCAGGATGCGATTGATTTCACCGGAGAAAAACAGGCCTTCACCGAATACAAAGCGCGCCACAACGTTAACGCAGGTATTCAGGGCCATCAGCAAGACGCCTGCTGCCAAGGCAAAGGCTTCGAACTTGCTGATCAGAGTATCGATCCAACCGAGTGGCCCCGGCAGATCGGATTGATAGTGGGACTGATCATTCATAATGGCAAGGGCTAGGTGGGCATCAGAGCCCACCCTGCTCACATTACTGTGAGGCCTTTAAGTCCGCTTTAAACTGTTGCAGCAGCTGCTTGCCACTCTCGCCGGTCATTTCATAAAAGGTCTTCTCGACCTGCGGGGCGCGATCGCGGAATGCTTGAATTTGCTTGTCGCTCAGGCGGGTGACGGTGACGTCATCGCTGGCTTTTTGAATCTTCTTCAGCGATGCTTCCGCTAAGCCATCGATGTGCTCAATGGTCTCATTAAAAGCATATTCTGATGCATCGCGAATCATTTTTTGCTCGTCAGCAGAGAGGCCATCGAAAAACTCTTTGTTGGCCATAGATGCCGTTGTGAACCAGCCGTGACCCGTGAAAATCAGGTTGGGAGACACTTCATACAAGCCGCCTGACTCGATCCAGAAAATCGGGTTTTCTTGGCCTTGAATCATGTTGGTTTGCAGCGCGCCATACACTTCGCCCCAAGGCAGTGGCACGGGCGTCGCACCAAATGCTTCATAGGTTGACGACAGCAGCGGGTTGGTCATAACACGAATTTTCTTACCATTAAAGCCAGCCGGTGTGGTAACGGGCTCATCGGCAGTGACCACCATTTCACCTTCTGGGTACATTTTTAAAAGCTCTAGCCCTTTTTCTGCGTACAGCTTGGGAAAGTCTTCATTTATAGCCTTGCTGGTGCGGAAAAACTCAACCACCGGCTTCATTTCAGTAGGCATTAAATAGGGGATGAAAAAGATTTGTGCTTCGGGGATTAATGATCCGGTAAAACCTGGGGATTGATTGACAAACTGCAAGATACCGGCTTGGGTTTGCTCCATGATGTCGTCTGACTCGCCCAGTTCACCGAAGCGATAAATCTTCAGGGTGTGGTCTGAGTTCTTTTCAATGTAGTCTTTGAACTTATGGGCGTAGACATCTTGGACATCGCCTTCGTATTCCTCATGGGCATAGCGCCAAGTATCAGCGAACGCGGTTGAGGTCAGGCCAAGTGCAGTGGTCAGGCCGGCAACGGCTGCCAGCTGTTTCAATCGAGCAGAAATGGACATCGTGTCCTCCGTAATCATTGACGCTACTGCCAAGGTTGGCAGTGCCTAGCTTTGTGGAAACCAACAAGCCGACGGCTTGATTTTTCCCCCGAAAAAAAGCATCCCAATAAATCAGGACGTAGTATGAGCTATATCAGCATGACAAAAGCCTGGCGCAGGTGCAACCGCTGGTCAGGCCACTAAAAAGCAGCGTTATGAACGCAGGCGGCGAGCTGGTAGGCGTTATTGCGTCAAAGCCGGTCGGTTGACGAGAGCAACGTTTAAGTTTGGCGCGTTTGGCTACATTTATGTCACGAATATCGATGTAAGCGATGCCCTTTTTTCATAGCGTCCACCTGGGTGGCGGTTTTCTGTAGCCTGCTATTAAGGCTGACTAAGAAGGCCCACGACGAGAGGGAGCTTTTCTGAGATCGACTTAATCACCAAGCGGGCGTTGGTCGATCAATCGAAGAGTCACTGGGGGTATGTAACAACAGTAACAATGGGCGCTGTCAGTATTACCTAGGCACTGATACTTTTTTCTGATTTGTCATTGGCGGATTTAGTCGACTTTTCCAACGGCTGTCTAGTCTCTCAGGAAGAAAAGGAGCTGGCTTGAAAGACGCAGCCGGCTTGATTCATCCACCAAGAGACACTGACGTCATGTCGCAGTTATACCGTTACATCTGGGCGTTTCCTTTGGCTGTTCTGGCGCTTGCATTGCTCATGAACAGCCTGATGTCGCCCATACTGGCGTGGTCACTTGCCTTTATTGTCGGCGCAGGGTTGGCTCTTTGGAGTTGGGTGCAACAGCGCAGCAGTTCTGCGCAGCAACAACAGCAACAGCAAGACGAGTCGCAGCAGCAGCAACGCTTGCAGGCGGGTATTGAGTTAGCCAATCAGCTAGGTGACTTGTGGGTGGATGTAACACCGGTCTGGCGGCGACACATTGGCGGTTGCCGCGATTTAGGCAATCAATCGATCGAGGCGCTGTCCGCCCGTTTCAGCCAGTTGGTAAACCTCATACACGAATCACAAAGCAACGATGCTGGTCATGGACACAGCTCAGCATCACTGGAGCGCGATAAGCAGCAGCTGAAGCAACTGTTTGAGCGCTTGCGTAGCTATGAAGACACATCCGATGATCTGTTTGAAAAAATATCTTTGCTGGAAGGGTTTGCCAACGACTTAGACCAAATGGCTGCATCCGTCGCCAGCATCGCCGATCAAACCAATATGTTGGCACTGAATGCTGCCATCGAAGCGGCACGCGCGGGCGACAATGGCCGTGGCTTCGCCGTCGTCGCAACGGAAGTGCGAAGCCTATCGCAGCAATCTGGAGAGGCGGGCGATCAAATTGCCGGCAAGATTGCCATTCTCAAAAAAAGCATGTCTGAAATTACCGAAAGTGCTCGCGAAACCCAGGAGCGCGAAGACGAAACCTTACGCGAAAGCGAAACCTTTATTAATAACTTGGTTTCCAGCTTGGAAGAACAAGCCAGTCAACTGATGGTGCATGGCCAGGAGTTGATGACTCTGAATGAGCAAGTTCGCGAAGAAATTGAGCAAGTGATTGTCGAGTTGCAGTTTCAGGATCGTGTTAGCCAGATTTTAGATCAGGTCACCATCAGTATGACGGATCTCGAGGAAGAAGTTGCGGCTGCATTGGCACAATATCGCCAGCAGGGTTACCCCAGTTCTATTCACAGTGCGGAGATATTGGATCGTATGAAAACGCAATACACCACCGTGGAACAACACCACCATCACAGTGATCAGCAGCTGGAAGATACCGCTGCTGGTGGCTCTGTTAACTTTTTCTGAGTTGGGAAGGGCGATATGTCGAAGACCATAATGGTTGTGGATGACTCTGCTTCAATCCGACAAGTTGTGCGCATCGCGCTCAATGGTGCGGGTTATAACGTGATTGAGGCGTCTGATGGTAAGGATGCGTTAGGAAAGTTGACTGGCGATAAAATTCATTTGGTTATCAGTGATGTCAATATGCCCAATATGGATGGTATTTCGTTCGTAAAAGAACTCAAAAAGCATCCGCGCTATAAATTCACACCGGTGATCATGCTCACGACAGAGGCAGGTAAAGACAAGATGGCAGAGGGCAAGGCCGCCGGCGCCAAAGCTTGGGTCGTAAAACCATTTCAGCCGCCACAAATGTTGGATGCTGTTTCGAAGCTTATCCTACCGTGAGGTAATCATGGCGGAAGACAGTCAAAAATGCGTCAAGCTGGACAGTGAACTCACCATTTATACCGTGGCTGAGCAGCGGGAGCAGTGCTTGCCGCTGTCGTCTGAATGTCGTCGGCTGCTGGTGGATGCCAGCGCTGTGCAGGAAGTTGATGGTGCGGGCATTCAATTGCTATTGCTACTCGCCAGAGAGTGCCATGAACAGGATGTGCAATGCACCTTGCAAAGCCCACCAGAGGTGTTGCAGAACATTATTGAGCTATTGCGTTTAGAGGACATCTGCTGGTTTGAAACGCAAACGGGGGATGCTGCATGACAGAGCTCACGGATACCTTTTTACAAGAATCGTTGGAGTTGCTTGAGCAGATGGAGGAAGCGTTGCTAGCCATCGAAGAGCAGGGCCAGGACGATGAGCTTATTAACAGCATATTTCGCTCGATTCATACCATCAAAGGGGCAGCAGGGATTTTTGGTTATGCTGAAATCGTGGGCTTTACGCACCCGGTCGAAACGGTACTGGACGCTGTTCGACACCATCAGCGCGAGCTCGACGAACAGCTAACCAGTTTGCTGCTTCAAAGCAAAGATCATTTGCTTGAGTTAACTCATGCGACGGTAGCGGGGAACGCATCCGCTGATATGGTTCGCAAAGGGGACGAGATTCTTGGTCAAATGACCGCTGTTGAAAGCTGGACTAAGTCCGAGGTCGACGAGAGTGATGACGAGACCCCTTTGCCCGAAGCCGAACGACAGTGGTTGATCAGCTTGCGTTTTCGAGAAGATGCATTTCGCAATGGTATCGATGCTGTTTCCTTCATTCGCTACCTAGAAGAAAAAGGTCGTATTGTAGATGTGCTGACGTTGCAGCATTTAATTCCAGCCAGTGGTGATTATGATCCGGAATCCTGCTTTCTAGGTTTTGATATTTTATTTGAAGGTAATGTGAGTAAGCAGTCCTTATTTAGCGTATTTGAGTTTGCATCTGAAGACTGCGATATCTGCATATTGCCTCCTGCCAATGTGGAACGTGAGTTCATTGAGCAGATATCGAAAATGAACTCGGATCACCTCGATCGCTTAGGTGAAATGTTAATCAATGTTGGAGCATTAACGCGCCATGAAGTTGAATCCGCACTCGGTAAGCAACAGCAAAGCCAAGAGAAGCTGGGTGAGATACTGGTAAAAGAGAAGGCTGTAAGCTCACAAACCGTATCGGCAGCACTTAACAAGCAAAGCGAAAACAAAGCCAAGCTGTCGGCAGAAAGTCGTTTGATTCGTGTGGATTCTGAAAAACTTGGGCGCTTGATCAATTTGGTAGGCGAGATGGTAATTTCTAATGCCGCCATTCGATTACGAGTAGAACAGGATGGATTAACTCAGCTCAATGACTCAGTAACAGCGGCCGAGCAGCTGGTTGAAGACATTCGCGATACTGCGCTACAGCTTCGCATGGTACAAATTGGCGATACCTTTTCTCGTTTTCGCCGAGTTGTGCGTGATGTTAGTAAAGATTTGGGCAAAAAAATCGAGCTTCAAATCAGCGGCGGTGATACAGAATTGGATAAGACCGTCGTTGAAAAAATCACAGACCCTCTCACGCATTTAGTGCGTAACTCGCTTGATCATGGCATTGAGATGCCATCGCAGCGTTTGAGTAATGGCAAGCCTGAAACCGGCACATTGCTTTTGAATGCGTATCATGATTCTGGTCATGTTGTGATAGAGATTGAGGATGATGGTGCTGGATTAGACTTGGATAAAATCCATTTAAAAGCCATTCAAAACGGTTTGGTCCGAGAAGACCAAGAACTCAATCAGAAAGAATTAAGTCAACTGATATTCGCTCCTGGATTATCTACGAAGGATCAAGCGAGCAACCTGTCTGGGCGCGGTGTCGGCATGGATGTGGTGAAGCGAAACATTGAGGAGCTGCGTGGCAGTATTGATCTCTCTACCGAGTCTGGCAGTGGAACTAAAATCATTATTCGACTACCGCTAACGCTCGCCATCATCGATGGCTTTATGGTCGGGGCGAATAACGAACGCTATGTCATACCGCTGGCGATGGTGGAAGAGTGTGTCGAAATGTCGAGTGATGACTGGCATGTAGAAGAAGACCGTCAATACATTAATTTGCGCGGTGATGTGTTGCCATACATTCGGCTGGCCAGTTTTTTGCGGGTTCCTGGCGAGCATCGACAAGATCGCGAAAGCTTAGTGGTTGTTCGCATTGGTAATGAACGCGCAGGCTTTGTTGTGGACTCCCTGTATGGAGAGTTGCAAACCGTGATTAAGCCATTAGGGACGATCTTCCGCAACTTTAATGGCATCAGCGGCTCGACAGTGCTGGGCAGTGGCGAAGTGGCATTGATTCTTGATGTGCAAGGGTTGGTCAACTCTGCACATGCGCAGATGACCATGCACTGATTGGGCAATTAGAAAACACCGGAGTGTTTATGGCAGCGGCAAACTGTTTTCAATATCTCACATTTTATTGTGGTCGCGAATTGTTTGGGCTGTCAGTTGACGCGGTCAAGCAAATCATAGAGCCCGATGCTATGACACGTATACCAGGGGCGGCTGCCTATATTCGCGGGGTTATTGAGGTCGATGACGATGTCGTCCCGATAGTGGACTTACCTATGAAGGTAGGGGCACAGGCTCAAGAGCAAGGAGCTCGTCGCAGTTGTGTGGTGTTGGCCAAAGTTGCAGTCGATGAGTCAGAAGCCACCGTTGGCCTATGGGTAACAGAGGTGCGTGAAATCGTAGAGGTGGATATTGATGATATTCGAACGGCACCGCACGTACATGATGCTCGAGATGATCGTGATTGCGTCAGTGCTTTAGCGCATACAGAGCAAGGTTTGCTGGTGCTAATTGATGCCGGTGAAATATTAACCATGGATGAAGTGCTAAGTGCTCGGCAGTTAAGCCCTGCAGCAGGCGCCCATTCATCAGCCAGTATTTAATTGACACACATTTGCCAGTGCTGTCGGCGTCGCACAGACAGCACAGTCACCGTTGAGTAGTCGGTATTACAGGGAGAAACAAAGATGTTTAAGAAGCTAAACCTGACGATGCAGATTAGCCTTAGCTACTCAGTGGTGGTGGCATTGTTGCTTGTCGTCTCCATTGTTGCTTATTTAGGGCTAAGTGCCGCGGTATCTGGTTTTCGTGACTACCGTAATTTGGCTATGGACTCTAATACGGCCGGTCGAGTTCAGGCCAATATGGTGTTAGCTCGCATGCATGCCATGCAGTATTTAATGCATCCTACAGATTCATCAAGAAACAGCTTCGAAGAACGCTTTTCGGTGATGAATGAAGTCTTGGATGTCGCGATTAAAGAGATAAAAAACCCTAAACGTGCTGATAAGATCAACCTGGTGCATAGCGAGGTTGGTAATTACCAAAAATCGTTCGAGGGTGTGGTCAGCAAGGAAGTAGCAGAAAGTGCGTTGCTACAATCGACTCTGCGGCCATTGGGTGGTCAATTGGTGGATCTTGCCAACAATATTTACGATCTCGCGTACCAAACTCAGAGCTACCAGGAAGTTAATTACGCTAGCCGAGTTCGCTCTTCTCTGTATGAGGCTAGGTTGTCTGGCAATATGTTTTTAGCCAGTGAAAATATCAGTCAGCTTGATCAAGCAATCGCAACGCTGGAAGGTGATCTTACCCAAGCTTTGGCCGACTTTCAGGCAGTAACCGCGAGGCAGTCAATTCAGGCAGAGCTAAATAATTTCACTCGAACCTTGCAAGGATATGCTTCTGGTATGAAGCAGTTGCGGCAACTGGTCGTCGATAAGGCTGCATTGGTGGAAGAGATGAATCGTATTGGCCCTGTCGTAGCGGGTGCAACAGAAGATGTGAAGTTATCAGTGATCGAAGATCAAAAAGTGTTGGGCGCCGCGGTCGAAGCCGATAACAAAGGCACTATTAATTTGGTGATATGGGTGTCTGTTGTCTCAGTGCTGCTGGCAGTTTTCTTATCCTGGGTGTTGATTCGAATTATCAAAAAACCATTAGGCGGTGAGCCTTCGGAGATGGCACACATTACCTCGCAAGTCGCCGACGGTAATTTGCAGGTTGAGTTTAATAATAGAGATAACGCAACGGGTGTTTACAGCCATATGATCAACATGGTTGAGCGCCTAACTGGCGTCATCCAACAGGTGCGCAGTGGCGCCGACGGTTTGGCCAGTGCCGCGAATGAACTGAATGCTTCGGCGCAAACCATTTCACAAGGGGCGACGGAGCAGGCGTCGAGCGTCGAAGAGACCAGTGCATCAGTAGAGCAGCTGCATGCATCGGTACGTCAGAATGCAGAAAATGCCCGTGTGACGGATCAAATGGCCACTAAGGCGGCTGCTGAAGCGGAAAAAGGTGGGCAGGCTGTCACCAGAACCGTTGCAGCAATGAAAGACATCGCTGACAAAATCGGTTTGATTGAGGACATAGCTTACAAAACCAATTTGTTGTCGCTGAATGCAGCCATTGAAGCGGCTCGCGCCGGTGAGCATGGCAAAGGCTTTACTGTGGTAGCGGCCGAGGTGCGTAAGCTGGCAGAAAACAGTCGTATTACGGCGCAAGAAATCAATGAGCTTGCTACCAGCAGCGTATCGATCGCGGAAGAAGCCGGGCAATTGCTAGAGGCCATCGTCCCTAGTATTCAGAAAACGGCGGATTTGGTGCAAGAAATCACGGCCTCTTCAGAGGAGCAGGCATCTGGCATTGACCAGATTAACAGCGCCATGTCTCAACTGGACAAAGCAACTCAGCAAAACGCTTCTTCCTCTGAAGAGCTAGCGGCAACAGCGGAAGAGCTGTCTGGCCAGGCTGAAGCATTGCAGCAAGCTGTGGCCTTTTTCTCTTTGACGGGTACCGGTTCGGAACCGGTGCGCATCGAGAGAAGTGCAGCCGCTGCCAGCGGAAATCATCAAAGCAATAGCGAGCAACCGGATTATGGCGAATTCAAACGTTATTGATGATGAAATGCTACAAGAGCAAGCATCACAAACACTCAACAATCAATATTTGACCTTTATTGTTCATGGTAAGCGCTATGCAATCAGCATTCTTGAAGTAAAGGAAATCATTGAGGTCAGCAGCATGACCCGCGTGCCCATGGCCGCAAATGCCGTGCGCGGAGTAATCAATTTGCGGGGCAATGTCGCCCCGGTGATTGATCTTAACCAGAGGCTAAAAAATCTGCCCACCAAAGTGGGGCGGCGCAGCGTTATTTTAGTAGTCGAACAGCATGATCAGCAGGAAAGTGAGCTTTTCGGCATGCTGGCGGATGGAGTCAGTGAAATTGTCGAAATCAATGATGACGAAATACAAGACGCACCTGATTTCGGCGTTGGCATTCGGCAGGAGTTTATAGAGCGTATGGCCCGCATTGGTGATGATTTTATTGTTTTGCTGAGTTTAGGGCGCTTGCTGGATGCAGAAGAGCTAGCACAGCGGGAGGCTTCGTGACACCGCCTGCTCTGGATCAAATTTCTGATGCTGCCTTTTCAGGCATTGCACGCCTGCTGTATCAAACCGCTGGCATCCAGCTCGGTGAGCATAAAAAAACCATGATGGTGACGCGCTTACGCAAGCGTTTGTTGCACCTGGAACTGGATTCATTTGACGCATATTTGCGTTATTTGAAGCAGGGAGATAAACAAGAGCTGCAGTACATGCTCGATTTGATGTCTACCAATGAAACCTATTTCTTTCGTGAGGCTGAACATTTTAAAGTGCTAGCACAGGAGCTTCGAAGTCAACCGCGAAAGCATTGGCGGATATGGTGTGCGGCGCTGTCGTCCGGTGAAGAAGCGTTTACGATTGGTATGCTGGCCCAAGATATTTTAGGCAGTGATAACTGGTCGCTGGTGGGAACAGACATCAGTTCGCGTATGGTAGAAAAGGCCCGGCGCGCTATTTATCCAGAATCCATGCTGGAGAAAATACCCGACTACTATCGTAAACATTTTTGTCTGCGTGGTAGCGGTGAGTACAGTGGTTTTTTTACGTTTATACCGGCCATTCGCAGTGCTATCGACTGCCGTTTGATGAATCTAACCAAGCCGCTGGCTGGTATCGGGCCGTTTGATATTGTGTTTATCCGCAATGTGTTGATTTATTTTGATGCCGATACCAAAGCGCAAGTCATTACACGGATGTTACCGCTGATCAGTAAAGGCGGGTTAATTATTACGGGTCATTCTGAATCCTTGTTTGGTGTGAGTGAGCATTTGCAGACGGTGCAACCATCTGTTTATCGTTATTTGCCACATGAGCAAACGGCCAGTGTATGACCACAATACAAGTGGACCCAGGTGAATACCGGGTCAGCGATCAGCACTCGGTTGTGTTAAAAACCTTGTTAGGGTCTTGTGTTGCTGTCTGTTTGTATGACGATGCCTCTCATGTTTTTGGCATGAATCACTTTTTACTCGCCAGTGATAAATATCGGCAAAACTCTCCTATCAGTGGGCGTTACGGCATTCATGCGATGGAGTTGTTAATCAATGCCATGTTAAAGCGCGGCGCGGAGCGTCGCAGGCTGAAAGCTAAAGTATTTGGAGGGGCCAATGTGTTAGGGAAGGTTGGCCCTGGTCATTTTAATATCGGTCAGGCGAACTCAGAATTTGCTCTGCATTTTTTGCAGCAAGAGAATATTCCCCTTGTTGCTCAAGATGTGGGTGGCGAATACGGCCGCAATGTGCTGTTTGATGGTCAGGATATGGGTGTCTATGTTCAACTCATTGATGGTCGTCAGCAAACCCGTTCATTGGCCGCAGTAGAGAGTCATTGGCTCAAACAACAACAGCAGCAAGAGCAAGAGCCCGCCGGTACCGTTGTGTTCTGGGATGATTGATGTGAGCAATATTGATGTTTTTATTGTTGATGATTCGGCGGTGGTTCGTCAGGTGTTGACGGAAGTGCTGAACAGTTGCGCTGGTATCCGTGTGATCGGCAGCGCCGCCGACCCAATTTTTGCGCAGAAAAAAATGGCAAGCCGATGGCCAGATGTGATTGTGCTGGATATCGAAATGCCACGCATGGATGGCATTACGTTTATGCGCAAGCTTATGGCGGAGCACCCGACTCCGGTGGTGATTTGCTCAACATTAACCGAACGTGGCGCCACTACCACCATGCAAGCCATGTCGGCCGGTGCGGTAGACATCATTACCAAACCCAAAACCGGGCTGAAAGGTTTTTTGCAAGAATCCCGAACGCAATTGATGGATGCCATTAAAGGCGCTGCCGCAGCCAGGCCCAGAGCTACAGTTAAAGCAGCTGCGCCTGTTAAGCATGCGTCGCAAACCTCAGTACCTGCACCGCTGCACGAGACTACGGATCGAGTGATTGCGCTGGGTACCTCGACGGGCGGCACGCAAGCGCTAGAGCATGTGTTAACCGCCTTGCCGATGGGCTGCCCAGGAATCGTCGTGGTGCAACATATGCCGGCGCAGTTCACGCGAGCATTCGCTGAGCGTCTCGATGGTTTATGTAAGGTGAGGGTAAAAGAAGCTGGAGCCGGCGATCGAGTTGTTCCTGGTCAGGTATTAATTGCCCCGGGTGGTTTACACATGACGCTGGTTCGCAGCGGCGCACAGTATCGGGTTGAGGTGAAAGACGGTCCGCTGGTCTCGCGTCATCGTCCCTCGGTGGATGTGTTATTTCGCTCGGTGGCCCATGCGGCCGGTAAAAATGCGCTGGGTGTGATCATGACCGGTATGGGCGATGACGGTGCTCGCGGCTTGCTGGAAATGTATCAAGCTGGCGCATTGACACTAGGGCAAGACGAAGCCAGTTGCGTGGTGTATGGCATGCCCAAAGAAGCGATGCGCATGGGGGCGGTTATGCATCAGCTGCCACTGCAAGACATTGCCGCTGCCATCTGTCGTCCCCAGTCATATGTGTGAGTTTAAGGCACCTCTGAATAATTCGGTGCTTGCTCTGGGTCTCCAGAGGGCTCCAGATCACGAAGCCGGCCAAGGCTACAGCAAAAATCGGCGACACAGAGCTGGAGTTCTCTGGCAATCCCCACAGGGCGCGGGCGGCAGGTTCCCATAACATCGTTGGCGATGTTGAAAAGGGCTGGCCATTTCCTGCCATCGCCGCCTTGTTCTAAAAGCCTGCTGCACTCGCGCAGAGCTGTGCAGAATTATTCAGAGGTGCCTTAATAAGCGCTGTGTAAAGACAGGCGCGGTATCCCTTTGTGTCAATGGCTCTGGTTTACACGCTTGAGCTCTGTCGGTAGAGTGAGCGGCTTTTACACTCACGTGGCCTGTCGTAGGGGCCACCACTGACAAGGACATGATTATGCCTGTTATTACTCTTCCCGACGGTTCCAAGCGCGAATTCGACCAACCCGTTACCTTGCTGCAAGTAGCAGAAGACATTGGCCCTGGTTTGGCTAAAGCAACGGTGTGCGGTCGTATTAATGGTCAATTAGTGGATGCGTGTGAGCTGATTAGCCATGACGCTGATGTCACATTGATTACCGGTCGCGACCAGGAAGGTCTGGAAGTGATTCGCCACTCCTTTGCGCACTTAGTTGGCCATGCCGTTAAGCAATTGTTTCCGGCCGCTAAAATGGCCATTGGCCCAGTAATCGACGACGGCTTTTATTACGACATCGATTTTGAGCGCCCTTTTACCCCAGAAGATGTGGCGGTGATTGAGAAGCGCGTTAAAGAGCTGATCAAAAAAGATTACGACGTCATCAAGAAAATGACGCCGATTAAAGAAGCGCGCCGTATTTTTGTTGATCGCGACGAAGACTACAAAGTCGAATTGATCGACAACCTGATTAGCCAGGGTGAAACCGAAGTCGGTCTGTATCATCACGAAGAATACGTCGATATGTGTCGCGGGCCGCACGTGCCGAATACTCGCGTTATGCGCGTGTTTAAATTGATGCGCGTATCGGGTGCTTACTGGCGTGGTGATGCCAATAACCAACAGCTGCAGCGTATTTACGGCACTGCTTGGAATGACAAGAAAGACCAAAAAGCCTACCTGACTCGTTTGGAAGAGGCGGAGAAGCGCGATCACCGTAAGCTGGCCAAGCAGCTGGACTTGTTCCACTTGCAAGAAGAAGCACCCGGTATGGTGTTCTGGCACCCGAACGGTTGGACCATTTACCAAGTGCTTGAGCAGTACATGCGTAAAGTCCAAAACGGCGCTGGCTATAAAGAAATCAAAACACCTCAGGTAGTGGATCGCACCCTGTGGGAGAAGTCCGGTCACTGGGAGCACTATGCCGATCACATGTTTGTGACCGAGTCGGAGAAGCGCACCTATGCAGTGAAGCCGATGAACTGCCCGGCGCATATTCAGGTGTTTAACCAGGGTCTTAAGAGCTATCGCGATCTGCCCTTGCGCTTAGCCGAATTTGGCTGCTGTCACCGTAACGAGCCATCGGGTGCTTTGCATGGCATTATGCGTGTGCGTGGCTTTACCCAGGATGACGCTCATATCTTCGTGACCGAAGATCAGATGCGCAAAGAAGCATCCGACTTCATTAAGCTGACGCTGGACGTCTACAAAGACTTTGGCTTTGACGATGTTGAGATGAAGCTGTCGACGCGCCCGGAAGGTCGCATTGGCGAAGAGCATCTGTGGGACAAAGCCGAAGCAGCTTTGGAAGATGCGCTCAATGATGCTGGCCTGGACTGGGAGCTGCAGCCAGGTGAAGGCGCCTTCTATGGCCCCAAAATCGAGTTCTCGCTGCGTGATTGCCTGAATCGCGTTTGGCAGTGCGGCACCTTGCAGCTGGACTTCATGCTGCCTGAGCGCCTCGGTGCCCAGTATGTGGCGGAAGATGGTGAGCGCAAGCATCCTGTCATGTTGCACCGTGCTATCTTGGGGTCGTTCGAGCGCTTTGTTGGTATATTGATCGAGCACTATGCGGGTGCGATGCCGCCATGGTTGGCGCCGAAGCAAGTGTCAGTCCTGAATATCACAGATAATCAGGCACAATATTGCACCGATTTGGCGGATCGACTCAATTCTCTTGGCTTCCGTGCCGATGCGGACTTGAGAAACGAGAAGATCGGCTTTAAAATCCGCGAGCACACTTTACACAAGGTTCCCTTCCTTCTAGTGGTCGGGGATAAAGAAGTTGAAGCAAACACCGTAGCCGTGCGTACCCGTAGCGGAGAAGATCTTGGCGTAATGAGCGTCGATGACTTCATGGCGAAGCTAGAACATGCCATCGCACAGCGCGGACGGTTTGGAATGGAGAACTGATCATCAGACGCGACAACAAAAAAGGTGCGCGCGAGCCCCGCGCCGCCATCAATGACAATATTCGTGCAACAGAAGTACGTTTGATCGGCGCAGACGGTAACCAAGTAGGTGTCGTCAGCATCGATGAGGCTCTTGAGGCGGCAGCTGAGGCAGAGCTGGATCTGGTACAAATTTCAGACGGTGATCCCATCGTTTGTAAGGTGATGGACTTCGGCAAGAAGCTCTACGAAGAGAAGAAGCAGAAAGCCGAAGCCAAAAAGCGCCAGCACCAGGTTCAGATCAAAGAGATCAAGTTCCGTCCAGGAACAGAGGAAGGTGACTACCAGATCAAGCTGCGTAACCTGACTCGCTTCTTGGAAGAAGGTAACAAAGCCAAGGTATCTCTGCGTTTTCGCGGCCGCGAAATGGCGCACCAGAACATTGGTATGGAATTGATGAAACGTGTCGAGGCTGATTTAGAAGAGCTTGGCACGGTGGAGCAGCGCCCTAAGATGGAAGGCCGTCAAATGGTGATGGTCATTGCTCCAAGCAAGAAGAAGTAATCCGGTCTTCAAATGAATGTCCAAGCCCCGGTTAGCTCCGGGGTTTGTGCTTTCTACCGGTTGCTGGGAAGGCAACGCCTTCTCTGTTATGGCAGACGTTGTACAGGTCTTAGTTTCTGTACGCGTCACAACTGTGGAGTTCATACAATGCCTAAGATCAAAACTAAGAGTGGCGCAGCTAAGCGCTTCAAAAAGACTGCGAACGGTTTCAAGCACCGTCAGGCTCACCGTAGCCACATCCTGACCAAAAAGAGCACTAAGCGTAAGCGTCACCTGCGTCCTATGTTGCAGGTTCATGGCTCTGATAAGGCACTGGTAGCACGCATGCTGCCTAACCTTTAATTTATTGTTCAGGAGATAACTAATGGCTCGTGTAAAACGTGGTGTGATCGCTCGTCGTCGTCACAAGAAAATTCTGAAGCAAGCTAAAGGTTACTATGGCGCTCGTAGCCGTGTATTCCGTGTAGCTAAGCAAGCGGTTATTAAAGCTGGTCAATACGCCTACCGTGACCGTCGTCAGCGTAAGCGTCAGTTCCGTCAGCTGTGGATCGCTCGGTATCAACGCGGGTGCCCGTCAGAATGGCCTGTCTTACAGCAAATTTATCAACGGCCTGAAAAAAGCCGCTGTTGAAATTGACCGTAAAGTTCTGGCTGATCTGGCAGTGAACGAAAAAGCAGCGTTTGCGGCTTTGGTTGAAAAAGCCAAGTCCAGCCTGTAAGCGGTTAGCCGGTTAATCCGGTACCCGGAACAGCAATCATTCAGGTGGTTGTTGACGGAATAGGGGAGTGGCGAAGGTGAACAACCTGAGGCATTCCCCTATTTTTTTGTCGAAATCGAAGTTAACGATGGAACACAACGATGGAAAACCTTGAGGCCCTGACACAACAAGCCCTCGCTGCGGTTGAGCAGTCAGGCGACGTCGCCGCACTGGATCAGGTTCGGGTCCAGTTTCTTGGCAAAAAAGGCGAAATTACCGGTCTGATGAAAAATCTCGGCTCGGTCGCGCCAGAAGATCGCCCTAAGGTCGGGGCAGTGATTAATGCCGCCAAGACCCAAGTGCAGGACGCGATTAACGCACGTCGTGAGGCGCTGGAAAGTGCTGCCATGAATGCCAAGCTGGCTGCCGAAACAATCGACGTGACCCTGCCTGGTCGTGCTATGCAAGAAGGCGGTTTACACCCAGTCACGCGTACACTTGAGCGTATTGAAAGCTTTTTTGCTGGCGCTGGTTATCAGGTTGCCGAAGGCCCTGAAGTGGAAGACGACTTCCACAATTTTGAGGCGCTGAATATTCCATCGCACCATCCGGCTCGTGCGATGCACGATACCTTTTATTTTGATGCAGGACGGTTGTTGCGCACGCACACCTCGCCGGTACAAATTCGCACCATGGAGGCGCAACAGCCGCCGATTCGCATTATTTGCCCTGGGCGTGTTTACCGCTGCGATTACGACCAAACCCATTCGCCCATGTTCCATCAGGTGGAAGGTTTGCTGGTCGATAAAGACATCAGCTTTGCCGATTTAAAAGGCACGCTGGAGCAGTTTATGAGCGCCTTTTTTGAGCGTGACGTTAAAGTGCGTTTGCGTCCATCGTATTTTCCTTTTACTGAGCCATCCGCCGAAATTGATATTGAGTGGATTGTGGAAACGCCGGAAGGCACTAAGCATGGTTGGCTCGAGATTGGCGGTTGCGGCATGGTTCATCCGAATGTGTTTAAACACGTTGGCATCGATCCCGATGTCTACAGCGGTTTTGCCTTTGGTATGGGCGTCGAGCGCATGGCGATGTTGCGCTATGGCGTTAATGATTTGCGCCTGTTTTTTGAAAACGACTTACGTTTCCTGCAGCAATTCCGTTAATACGAGGCTTCACACATGAAATTCAGCGAACAGTGGTTGCGCGAGTGGGTGCAGCCTGAGATTTCCCACCCAAGAACTGGTGGATCAAGTGACCATGGCCGGCCTGGAGGTTGACGATGTCGACCCGGTGGCGGGCGAATTTAGCGGCGTGGTGGTGGGAGAAGTCATCAGTCGTGAACAGCATCCTAATGCCGATAAACTGAGCCTATGTCAGGTCAGCGACGGCCAGGAAACCTTCCAGATTGTTTGTGGCGCGCCCAATGTACGCGCTGGTCTGAAAATTCCGTTTGCCAAATTGGGCGCGGTATTGCCGGGCAACTTTAAAATCAAAAAAGCCAAGCTGCGTGATGTCGAATCCTTTGGCATGTTGTGCGCAGAAGCTGAGCTGGGTCTGTCAGAAGCCAGCGATGGCCTGATGGAGCTGCCGGCCAGTGCGCCGGTAGGCGAAGACTTCCGTGCTTATATGGGCTTGGACGATCAAATTATTGATGTCGACTTAACACCCAACCGTGGTGACTGCTTAAGCATCGCCGGTTTGGCCCGCGAAGTCGGCGTTTTAAACCGTGTTGCCGTGCAAGGCCCGAGCATTGAGCCGGTAGCGCCAGTAATCGACGACAAACCTAACATCGACGTGCAAGCCAGCGCAGGCTGCCCGCGCTATGTAGGTCGTATTGTGCGCGGCGTTAACGTGAGCGCCGAAACGCCATTGTGGATGGTAGAAAAACTGCGTCGTGGTGGCATTCGCTCTATCGACCCCGTCGTCGACATCACCAACTATGTGCTGCTTGAGCTGGGTCAGCCGATGCATGCCTTCGACCTGAATCAATTAGACGGTGGTATTCGTGTGCGCATGGCGGCTGATCAGGAAAAACTGACTCTGCTGGATGGCCAGGAAATCACCCTGAACAGCGATACCTTGGTCATTGCTGACCACAGTCGTGCATTGGCCATGGCCGGTGTGATGGGGGGTGAGCAATCGGGCGTCACTGAAGCGACGCAAGATTTGCTGCTGGAAGCCGCTTTCTTTGACCCAATTACCATCGCTGGTAAAGCACGTGCCCACGGATTGCACACCGACTCATCGCATCGTTTTGAGCGCGGCGTAGACTCGCAGTTAGCGCGCACCGCGATGGAGCGTGCCACTGCTTTACTGCTGGAGATTTGCAGTGGTCAGCCGGGGCCAATCGAAGAGGTGGTGAGTGAGGCAGATCTGCCAAAAGCCGCCACCATCGAGCTGCGTCGTTCACGTATTGAAAAAATTCTTGGCCTCAGCATGGCCGATAACGACGTGCAGGATATTCTTGAGCGTCTGGGCATGCAGGTCACGGCCACCGAGCAGGGCTGGCAAGCCGTGGCGCCGAGCTATCGCTTTGACATGGCCATTGAAGCTGACCTGATCGAAGAGTTGGCGCGTATTTACGGTTACAACCGTTTGCCTGTGCGTGTACCGCAAGCGGCCACGCCGTTGGCGAAAGCGCCGGAAGCCAAAATGCCGATGGCCGATATTCGCCGTCAGCTGATTTCGCGCGGCTATCAAGAAGCCATTACTTACAGCTTTGTTGATAGCAAAGTGCAAAAGGTATTGGCGCCAAGTGTAGAGCCATTGGCGCTGCTGAACCCCATTTCTAACGATATGGCGGTGATGCGCAGCACCTTATGGGCGGGCTTGCTGGGTGCGGTTGAGCACAACATGAAGCGTCAGCAGCCACGCGTGCGCTTGTTTGAAACCGGCTTGCGCTTTGAGCCAGGTAGCGATGGCTTGCAGCAAATTCCGACCTTGGCCATGGTGGTTGCGGGCAATTGCCAACCTCAAGGTTGGAGCAACAATACTGACAATGTCGACTTTTTCGACATCAAGGGCGATCTGGAAAGCGTGCTGCAACGCAGTGGCTTGCTGGCAGATTACCGCTTTGTCGCCGCTGAGCATGATGCTTTGCATCCGGGCCAGTGTGCTCGCATCGAAAAAGATGGCAAAGCCGTCGGCTGGATTGGTGCACTGCATCCACAAGCGCAAAAGGCACTCGACCTAAAACACGCGGTGTATTTGGTCGAAATTGACCTCGATGCCGTGCAGCAGCGCCGTGTGCCGGCCTTTGGAGAACTGTCTAAGTTCCCTGAAATGCGTCGTGATTTGGCTTTGGTTGTGTCTCAGTCTGTGGCTGTGGACGATGTCTTCAGCGCGATTCGCTCGGTAGCGGGTGAATATTTGACGAACCTCACATTGTTTGACGTCTATGTGGGCAAAGGCATTGATCCTGATAGAAAAAGTCTGGCACTGGGCTTGACCTGGCAGCATCCTTCACGCACTCTAACTGACGAAGAAGTGAACGATTCGGTCAATGCCGTGCTCGCTCACTTGAACGAGAGTGTAGGAGCAACGCTGAGGGGCTAGCATGACGGCTCTGACCAAAGCAGAACTAGCAGAAAAACTGTTCGAGGATCTTGGTCTCAATAAGCGCGAAGCGAAAGACATGGTGGATCTCTTCTTTGATGAGATCCGCGACAGTCTAAGTCGCAATGAACAGGTGAAGTTGTCGGGTTTCGGCAACTTCGACCTGCGTGATAAGCGTCAACGGCCAGGCCGCAACCCCAAAACCGGCGAAGAAATCCCCATTTCTGCGCGTCGGGTGGTGACCTTTAAGCCAGGTCAAAAACTCAAGATTCGGGTCGAAGCGTATGCTGGAACCGAGTCACAACAATGAACTCCCCCCAATACCTGCTAAGCGCTATTTCACCATTGGTGAAGTCAGTGAGCTATGTGACGTAAAACCTCATGTTTTACGCTACTGGGAGCAGGAATTTCCGCAATTAAGCCCGGTCAAACGCCGCGGCAATCGTCGTTATTATCAACGCCAAGACGTCATTTTGGTGCGTGAAATCCGCAGTTTGCTCTACCAAGAAGGCTACACCATTGGTGGTGCACGCCAGCGCCTAGAAGAGGGCGACTCGCAAGCCGTGGCCATGGATCAAGCCTTAATCAAAAATATGATCAGTGAGCTGAAAGAATTGGCCGTCATGCTCAAACCGAATTGAACCCTTGGTCCAAGCCGCAGACGTCACCATCAAGGTGACAAAAAACTTTAACTTTTCAGTCACTTAGGTATACTAGCCAGCGTTTGGGCCAGTCTCAAACTTGAGTCGGGATGTAGCGCAGCCTGGTAGCGCACCTGTATGGGGTGCAGGTGGTCGGAGGTTCAAATCCTCTCATCCCGACCAATTTCTCCTTTCTTTTCAATGACTTAGAAATTCTTCCTAAGCCATCTATCAGCAAAACAAGCCTTAGCGAATAAGCCGACGAATATACAGTATGTAATTCTGTACAGTCTTCATCGTGTTGCTTTAACAATTTCTGGCTTTCTGTCGTACACCGCTGTCATCTTTTTGCTTCGATGACCACTGGCTTTCAGCTCGTGATCAGTCACACCCTTAGCTTTAATATCGTGGAAATTAAATGGCTCAGTTAGCGTGACCTGTTCACCATCAATGGTTAGACCTGTTTGCATGGCTTGAGCACGAACACGACGCCAGGCTGAATCAAACGAGGTTTTAGGAATCACGCCACCGGTTTTGGCTTTAAACAGTGGTCGATCCTGAACCCGAGTTGGGCCTGTGCTGCAGAACTCACTGGCATCATCAACGGCTTTTTGCAGGCGTTCTGACCATTGGGTGATCTCATTGGCCGATCCTTTTCCGCGTTCAACAAACACACCGTCGTCCAGCAAGTGTCGGTCTTCCAATAAGCCACGAACTTCACTGGCACGCATTCGACACAGATAGGCAATTTCCATCATGGGGGCAAGCCAGGGATACGAACTGGATAATGCTACTTCATAAACCAGCCAATATTCCCAGTCTTCAATGTATCGGTCTCTAGGTTTTTCACGAAATTTTTTAACGTCACGCACTGGGTTGTCACGTACAAAATTTCGCTCTTTTGCCCAGCTGAACAAACGAGACAAAAAACCATGATCCCGATTGGCTGACACTGGTTTGTCTTGGCCTAATGCATCCATGTATTGGCGTACATGACCACTCGTTACCCGATTAGGATACATGTTGCCAAACACAGCTTTTAGGCGATTCAAACGCAGGTGATCATCTTGCTGGGTTTTAAACGCGAGCTGCTTAAACTGCAAACTGTCAGTGTACAAATCAAACAACCAATTCATGTCTTCGCGTTTAATTAGTCCTGAGTCAGCTTGAGTCTTGGCTTGAATTACAGTTCTTTTAACTGCATCGTTTTCAACTAAGTTGCCTTCTTTATCGCGCTGTACGCGAGCCAGAGTGATAGAGCCACCCGTTGAAGGTCGGTATTGGTAAGCGGTTTTGGTGCGATACACACGTTCTGGTAGCCACAAATCAGCTGGGTTCTTACGTCGTCTAGTCATTAGTGTTTTATCGCATCCAGGTTGAAACCATCTCTATCGTCTGCACTCATGACTGAATCACCACGGATGGCATGAACAATAGCTTCCTTTGCTACCACGGGCTTACCGTCCAAACGCTCAAAGAAATGCACACGGTTATTGCGCAATACTTCGATCTGTTTAGCACGTTGCCGAGTACCAGTGAGAGTTAACAACTCTTGCTCTGTTAAAAACTCGCTCATCGTCCCACCCCATTTAGTCGGTGTTGCATCATGCGTTGTTGAACAAATGCCCCTAAAACCGAGGGCAAATGCTCTGATTCTCCGAACTGCAACAGCCCAAAGTAACTGCACAGGTCGGCTTCGATATCGAACTGCAAAATCTTGTTGGTCACGAACGCGGGCGTGTAATTACGGCGGGCGCAGACCTTGATGTAGTTACCCAGAGTGTGAGCAATGTGACGATGGTTTACTTCGCTGCTGGGCTTTTTGTATTGGCGCTTGTAGATGAACTCAGGCGAGGAGTGGAAGAACACCACGTCGTCTGCCAGGGCTTGCCACAGTGGGTCTACGTAGCCTTTGTCATCCATCAAGCGAAAGTTATTCAGGGCATAACGCCATAAACCGCTTAAATGCTGCTGTAGCTGTTCATAGTTGCGGATCTGGGCTTCTGGGTTGCGGGTCTGAACAAAGCGCTCAAAATCCTCAATGACGCTGTGATGAAAGCGAAATTCCAGCCTTCTGACGGTATTACCTTCGACATACGCAGGCTTTAATTCACCTTCATCAAACCCGGTCATCACGGACGACCAGATGGGCTCCCAAAAGTGCAGCTTATCGCCTTTTCTCGCTTCTTCGGTCTTGTTGTACAGGCACATTTGCACGGCATTCGACTGACCAAAGGTGTAGGTCTCGGTCGAACCATAAATCACCGACACATCGGACAAACTGAAATCGGCATGGGAAACCCCATTCACTTTGAAGTTACGACGAGCACTGGTTTGCAGGCGATATTCAAAGTCTTCTGGCACTTCAAAGCCCACCATGTCGGTACACAGATGCGCTGCGACACCTTTTTCTGTCACGTTGGTGGCAAAGACATAGGCCAGCTGTTTTAGCTCCTGGGTGAGCTGTTCCGGTGTGGATTGGAAGATTTTTTGAGGCGTTACTTCGATTTTAAGGTGTGAGCCATTTTGGTCTGCTTCAACGTAAAACGACTTCAGCAACACCACAAACCCGGCTTCCAAGTTCTTGAGAATGAATTGGTACCCGGTCTTTTTGGAGCCCTTAGACAGCAGGAAGTCATAGCCATTGATGTGGATGAGTTCGGTGTCAAAGGTCTGAAAATGATGCTCTAGCTGTTCCAGCACGTCAGAACGCAGGTTGCAGCCAAACAACTGCTTGAGTGTGTCCACGCCACTGTGCACGAAGGCCACGGAAGACAGATCGATGGATTTAAACTGGTTTACAAAATGATCGCCAAAACGCTCGAAGGTTTTTGCTTTAAATGGGTTCAGTGAGGTCATGGTCAAATCCTTATGAATATGTCGCAGTGAGTACGAGTGTGCTGATTGACGTGGGTTTATTAGTACGTGTTACAAGAACGTACTGAGAAGCCTGGGCTTCGCCGAACGACGCTTCGTCGCTGTTCGCTCCGGCGCGCTTATCGGCGTGCGCCCCGGCTGACAGGCCGTCAGCACGCTGTGCTGACGTAAACGGCGCGGAGGGAGAGAGCAGGGCAGGTTCATGCCGTGGACAAAGACTGGCCGCAGCCAGCTGTTGTCCACCGCACCAGGACTCACGTCCTACGGCTGCGCCTACCTCTTGCATGCCAAGGCATGCCCCTACTAACAAAATAAAAAAACAAATACTGTTCATGGTCATCGTTGTGCTGTGGCCGCGTTCACCAGCATGGGCTGGCGTGTGGCGCGTTCTATGGGTTCTGGGCTGCACATCGCGTAACGGCTGAGCTGTGGCGAGGTAATTCTCACCACGCACTCAGATAAGCGCTCAACGCGAAAGCCGGCCGCTTCTAAATCCAGGTGCGTCAGACTGACGAAGTCTTTTTCGCTCACCAGATCAAAATAATGGGTTAACTCGGCGCCAGAGATGGTGCCGGTGTAATAAATCTGACGGCCCCGCAGCAGCTCGGTGGCGGCGGGCGGGGGCGTTGGAAGGTCTGGGGTTATATCAGGGTCAGGCGCAGCAGCAGGCGCATCAGGAACGCGAAGGCCAGCATGATCGCCAGCGTCAGCAAGGTGCGGAAGATCAGCCTCAGGCAATAGCGCATCGCCTTCTTCAAAGCGCTCCATAGCATCGACCACGCGGTAGACCACAAAGCCCAACACCAGGCCGATGATGCCGAGATATATTCGAAGCTTTGGATCAGCAAAAACACTTTTATTTTCGCTAGACCCTTTAGCTTTGCCGGTGGCGGTGGATTGGTAGCACTCGAAGACTCGGGTGTCGGCTTTCTTTTTGACTGGGGTACCGATGTAGTGACTAACGGATTTTCCGCTGGTTTCTGGGTCATGTTTAAACTCCCGCCAACAGTTTTTCCACCAGGGTAAAACGCCGGCTAAATCACGGTGACGAAATCCGTATTCCGCCACCGCTCTCACTTCTTTATGAATCTTGCCAATGTTGGTGGTGGATATATAAATGTCCCAGTTCATGTGGCGATGTTGGTCAAAGGCGTTTTCGACGTTCCAAGGTCGCTGTACGCCACTGTCACAGACTTCGCGTTTTTCCTCTGGGGTATCAAAGACAGACAGGGTTTTTAACCGGGTGGGGTACACCCGTTGGCCCTCATCCATCACGATCAGCGCGCCAATGGGCGCCCATTGAAAGAACCGCGCCATGTGCTCAAAGCCGTCTTGGCTGTCGTGTTGCACGCTCACCAATTCGGCTTCTGGCGGGATTTCAACACCCATCACCTGGGCTATATGGTTGATATCGTCCAGGCCACGGATATTGGTAATCACGGTTCGGCCTTGCTTCAGTGCGGGAATCACCACGTCCTGCACGATGGCAAAACTCTTATAACTGCCCGGTGGGCCATGATGAATAACCGCCGTCATTACATCAGCCCCAACACCATGCGCGCAGCATGGCCAGACAGCACGATGTTTAATGCCTCAAACACATTGAGGTAATCCAGCAGCTGGAAGATCTGATTGTTGATGCCATCAATGGCCGCTTCGATTTGGTCGATAATGCCCAGCTGTTCAATCAATACCTTGGCAATGTCGTAACCAAAAGCAATGGTGTACAGCTTCAGCTCCAACCACCACAACACCAACCAGGCGGCGATGCGTTCAAAAAACGTATCAATCCAGTCGTAGGACTCGGTTGTAAAAACAGAGTCATACAAGGATAAGGCTTCCACCGCTGAACCACCGTCATCGGCTAGCGCAGCGGCAGAAACCAACAATAAAAAAGGAATCAGTAAATACTTCATTTGCTCCCTCCTGACATCACGAGAAACGCGGCGTAACAGGTCGCCGCAAATAAAATAAGGGCGGGTAAAAAGGCGAGAAAGGGTTCAAAGCGTGAAGTGCCGAAGTTAATTTCGACGCCCATCACGATGACGTTATCGTCGTAAAAGGGCGAACCCCCGGAGCCAGGATTAAAATCAAACAGTTCATTGAACTTGCCCCGGTACTCATCCAGCTTTTCCATGTACTCGGTGCGCTTGGCATCGACGCGCTCTTCTAACGACTCAAAACCATCAATGCCCATTGGATCGCCGGTGGGCTCATCATCAGGATCACTGCCACCATTACCCGGTTGCGGATCTGGATCAGGATCACCGCCACCGTTCCCTGGTTGTGGATCTGGATCAGGGTCGGGATCACCGTCGCTATCACCGGGGTCTGGATTGTCATCAACGCCATCATTTGGATCGGTGCTGGGAGGGTTGCACTGGTAGGTGCATTCTTGAGCAGAGACAAGGGTTAGAGTCCAGCCAGGCAAGTTAACCGGGCAGTCATCTAATGCGGCGTTGTACTCATACATGCAGTCATCGGGAATGCCGTCTCCATCGGAATCGCTGCCGTCATTGTTATCACCGTTGCCGGGATCGCTGCCATTGTCGCCATCACTGTTGTCGTTGTCATCACCACGGCAGCTTTTGAACTCAATGCCATTTGAGCCGTAATTTACACAGCCAGAATCGTTCGGGTCTTGTGAGCATGACCAGCCGGGGTGTGCGCCAAGTAAATCTTGGCAATGATCATCGGCCCAATCGTCATCGGTTGGACCATCATCCGGACTGTCTGGCTCATCCAGTGGGTCTTCACCAGGTTGGCCGCTGCAACGATTGACTGCGCCTGCACCAGGACCACCCGTGCAAAAATCAGAACACTGAGCGGTAGACGGAACGGTGTAGGTGCTGCCACCAGGCCCGGAGCATTCTTGAACAGGCTGACCACAATTGCCTAAACCGTCCTCTGAAACAACATCCTTGCCATAACAACCTGATTCACCGGTGTCGTCATTGGGCGTATTAGCGCAATCTTGTGGGGCTACACCTGTAATGGTACACATCAGGCGATTGGATGAATCTCTATAGCTTTCAACATTAATGACCATGTCACCAAAGCGATCAAAATAACTATCAGGGAGATTGCAACCACCATCAATACCAACAACAGTCGCCAAACCAATGACATTTTCATGACCATATTTACAAGACTCGGAAAATGAAGCGAGAGCATCAGAAGCTAAAAAGAAGCTGATCAAAAAAATCAAAAACCGCACACCACACCCCCAAACGAAAAAAGGCCCCGAAGGGCCCCGTGATCGCCCAATCACGAAATTCTGCCGGTGTAAAACCCGAACAAAAAACTTGCCTGAAGAATCACAGCCAGCAGAACGGTTACCAGCATTACGAACGTTTCATCATGCCGAGAATCAAGCCAACGGCCACACCCACGGCAGCGATGCCGATGATGCCGGCCACCACCAGCTCATAGTTGCCTTTGCCGGCCTCTACTGCAGCGTTAATGGCTGTTTCTGTGGTGCCCGTGGTGTTGGCCATAGCACCGGCGCTGGCGACGGTACCTAAGGCGACAAAGCCCGCTTGGCGTGCACGTTGTTTTAGGTTGTGTGTGAAAGTAGTCATAAGACGTTTCCTCTGTGTTTTTAAAAAAGTTATTTAACTGCGGTTTAACGTTCTCACGATGAGCCCGCCCACATGCCCGCCAATAAAGGTCAACATGCACGTCAGCAAAATCATCGCGAACAGCTCAGGATCAAAATCCACCAACATCTCAGATAGCTGATTCACATCCTGTTGCTGTACCAACGATTCGTAATCCGCCCACTGCCAGGCCGAGCAACTGGCGTAGCCACTGGCATCGACCTGGGGCGCATCACAAATCAAAATCTTCATGGTGCTCAGCTCGCCTTCTTGGTCGGGCTGGGCACGCTGTTATTCAGGCGCACGCCGGTGCAAAACTGCGTCAGGCTGTTTTTGCTGCCTTTGCGCAGCTCAATGTCCAGCGTCACACTGGTGGGGAAGGCGGGCAGGTCCAGGCCGTCATACACGGCTGAGTCGCACTTCACCGCCATAAAGGCAATGCCTTTGGCGTTCTGTGCTGGGTCAGTTACTGGCTGTCCAATCCATAATTTGGAATAGCGGTTACCTTCTACCGTTACTGTTTCAGCGCCGTACAGATCTGCCATGATTTGGTTTTTCATGTGATTCACCTTTTATGTTTTAAATAGATCGCAGCGTTATCAGCTGCTTTTATTAACGTGTGTTTTAACGTTATTACTGCTGGTTTAATGGCATGGGCCATATCCTTCGGTGGTGTTTAACCACTGGTCTAAGCGTTCGGCGTTGAGGTCCGTTCGAATCTGCAACGCAAAGCGCTGAATTTCTTTTTCTGGTTTGTTATCCAGAATCAAATAAATCAAATACCGCAGCGATACCTCAGGCAGGTGCGTGGTGTCGTTTTTGAATGCCGTTTGGTATTCCAGCAACGCCACACTGCCTGGCACGTCCAACAGTTCGTCTTGCAATGGGATGGGGGACGGTACTTCCTTCACCATGATGTGCTCCCTGTTGTGCGTTAATCCGAGTAATCGCCTCGGGTGAAGATGTCCTTGCCATCGCGTAGGTGGCGGGTCATCAGTTCTAGGTTGATGAAATTACGGCTGCCGATTTTGACGCGCGGCACGGTGTCGGTCTGAATCCAGCCGCGCACCGTGTCTTGGGTGATGCCCAAAAAGGCAGCAAACTGTTCTTGCGACATCACCGGCGGAATGGAGACGTAATTCAACGTGGCTTTTTCCATGGTTACAGGCTCCGGTTGATCTGATGGATGGCCACAGACAACGCGGTGGGCGCGGTCAACCACCCATGCGTGTATAAGACCACGTCTTGATACACACGTTGTTCCAAAACGTGTGAAAACCATTGCTGAGCCAGAATCGGATCGTTCATGTTGTTTCCCTTTCGTTCCCTGGCCAGAGTGTTGGTATACTCATCAGCACAGAGCGACATACAGCGACATGTGTGTGTTTTATTTAACCGGTTGGATGCGACAACATCCGACAATGAAACGATAGGGCATCGAGTAATTATTGGCAATATAGCGAGTAATAAATACCCGATTGTATTTTCTTATGAAACTGACACCTAGCGAAAGACTGGCTCTATTGATGGAGTGTGAGAAACTTAAAACTCCATTTTTAGAGCAAAGAACAGGAATCAAGTCTGATCGTTGGAAGAATGTGAAAGCGGGGAAAGCCGAACTAAGGGCAGTGGAAATAGAAGCTCTACACAGTATTTGCCCTGAATATTGTTATTGGTTGGCTACTGGTGAGGAATTGCCGGAGGCTGGGCAGGTGAGTCCCATGACTAAAAGAGAACAGCACCTGTAGAAAATAAGCTCTCTAGGGAGCTTAAATATTGAAAATCAATCAGGTTTCTGCTTTCTGGTCTTCGGAGGTGGCTGGTTCGACTTAACGTCTGGCATTGGCGTACCTGAATTGGCCGGCGGGAGGCCGCCAGAGTTTCCTGCAAATGGGCTCTTTTTATTGCCTCCATTACCGTTATTGCTTTGGGACATTTGATGCTCCTGCTTCTAGTAGTGGTTAGTAAAGTATAGTTTAGTTTTTTCGATGGCTTGCTCAAGAAGTTTAGGTTTTTCTGGCAGTGGGTTAGAGGCTAGATACTTCTGAATTACTCTCTCTTTTTGTTGTCTGTAGTGCATGTTTTTTTTATGGATATCCTCATCACCAAGTGCACCTTCTGAAATGTAGTACCAATCAGTCTCCATGAGAATGAAAATCCCTTCTAGATCGACACTGGTGCGGTATAGAGCATGTAGGCGTTTAGAAAATGGGAGCCATGGCTTAGCTGCAGTCACTATATGAGATAATGCCAAAAAACAGGCCCATACCATCGGATACTTACCCCATATGGCCCAAGCACCGATGCTTGTTGAAGAGGCTATCGCAATAGCGATATTTAATCCCCGTTCGATAAATATTGTGGATGTGAGGTAAAGCTCTAGATAGAACAAATGTACCTTGATTTGATCCATCTCTGACCAGTAGCGCTCAGCAGGAGATTTCTTTTCGGCACTCATTTACATTGTTCCTTAGCCGCGTTTGGCTGGTAGGTTTAAAGGCCAAGTGCATCGGAGGCAATCTTTAGTGCGATAGCCTTTACGGTGTCTATTGCTGCACTACCACCAATATCGCTTATTTTTTGTTTTGTCTTCTTCCATATTTTTTGATCTCTAATGGCATCAAGGTAGTCGTGACCACTCCATTCAATTTTTTGTATCTCAAAAAAACCAGCCCCTTGGGGGTTTAGTGGTCTAGAAAAAGAGGCGCTTAGAAAGCCAATTTTATCAAGCATTTCAACATGCTCGGAAACCTCACTTAATCTTTCTGGGTACTTATCTTTGAAATCTGAAAGTTTGATTCTCTGGCCTGGGCTGGCTTCTTCTGCAATTAAAAGAATGTCTCTGACCATATCTAAGTCTCTTTTCATAAGAGGCTCTCCTTGATTGATGCTTTGTACTATCGACCTTGTAGCTTTATATTTCTTGTTTGAAGGAAATTATGGGCATGGTTTATCTTTGAGCTTGCTTGTTCACGCTAACCCTCTCTTCTTATGTGATTCGTTCGGGCCTTCAGAACGTGTCATTTTTAAAGTGTATCCATCGGCTACAAAAAGAAAATCCCATGCTTTCCTTTCTTAAACCGTCCGCCCGCGGCTTTACCGGCCTTGGTGAGGCTGGTGTAGCCGTCTTTGTCTTCTAGGTAGCCCAGTTCGATCAACCGCTCATTGGCTTGGGCGGTGGTGAACTTGTGAGTTGCGTTTGGCATGATCAGTACCTAAAAGAGCAGTAAGCCCGCTGTAGGCGCTTAAACTGCTTGCGTTTGGATTTGTCCTTGGCTCTGCGAGCCTTTTCTTTGTAGCCATGACATTCGTCGCGAAACTGGCGATTGGCAGCCATTCGGCACCGTCGATACTTCCAATGGCCTTCTGTGTAGTTGGAGCAAACATTCACCAGCTTGCCGTTGTTGATCTGGTGGTAAATGCTGGGTTTGAAACAGGACGACTCGGTTCGACAGTTCGCCACTGACTGTGAAGAAAACAGGCATAAAACAAGGACGAGCGGGATGAATCCCAGGTGTTGGCGTTTCATTTGCCGTCCCTCATGCGTCGATATTCTGCACAGGCTTGATCCCGTTCTGCCAACACGCCGGGCGATCTGTTATTCATGGCGGCCACGGTGGCAGTGCTGCAGCGTGTTTGGGCTTTTTGTAATTCGGTCGGGCCTTCAGAGCGCTTCATGCTGGCCATAAAGGGCTTGTAGTGCTTGGCTGCGTTGCAGAACATGCGGTTTAGGTTCCTGGCCTTCCACTTGGGTTGGTTCTCAAACTTCACGTCGTTGCAGGCCATGCGAAACATGCGCTTGGCAGCTTTGGTGCATTCGGCATATTCCAGCAGTTCGAGCTTGTACAGTGAGCACACGGTGTCGTGTTCTATCTGCCAGCGTTGGTAGTAGAACGAGACATCGTAGCCATCGTGAGCAATGGTGACGGTGTCTCGCTTGTAGCCTCCGGCTTCAATTATGCGATCTGACGTCATGGATTCGACAAAGTCGAAGTAGGCACCTGTGGCAGCAGAGACGGGCGTCTCATAGCCCAGGTCTTTCTCAGCCCAGGAAAGCGGGGAAGCAATGGCCAACAGTACGATCATCCATCTGATCATGGTCTTCATCCTTGAGCGACTGCCTGCATCGGCAGTGTGGTGCCTATACCTGCGCCAGAGGCTGAAAACCACTCCGGCGCTGTTGTCTGGATTGTCAGGATATCCAAACTTGGCGCATTCTGGCAAGGGCGAAACATGGGTGCGGTAAGGTGATGTTAGGTTTGATGATCTGTGTTTGTCCTGTCGTGAGTTGTCTATTGGGTTTTTAGGGTTGGTTGCGTATAAGCCATGCGCTCGCAATGGAGTGATTGCGATTTTTTTTTGAAATACACAAGGAAAAGACGATGAAATTAGGAATGAAAACGGCTGGCATGATGCTGGCTGCTTCTTTGGCCGCTGCCTCAGCAAGTGCAAACGATGAGGCAACATTTATGATGGTGCCGACAGTTCCAGGTGATACTGATCCGATGGTGGCGTATGTGCCTGCTTCTGGCAAAAAGTTGCTGGAGTATTTGGCGCAGCAGAAAGAAGACAACAGTGGTGTTTGTGGTGAGGCGACGATTGAAATCGGGACTACGATTTATCCGGACGGGCCTGTTGCCGATGTTACTGCATATCAGTATGCGGTTAACAAAGGGCCTTTCCAGCATAAGATAAATACTCTGTATAAGAATGCTCGGGTAGATACGCAATTTACCCTAACGAAGATGATATTCACTGGGTATGGCTATAACCAAGCAACTGGTGAGTGGGACAGACCCAAATGTGCTGGGCCGCAAACGATTGAAAAGGCTTACCGTCGGTATGAGTACATGTACTTCACCTGTGAGTTTGAAGATACGCACACCATCCGAGTGGATGCTGAACACAATTGGCAGCCCTACTGTGGTGCAAGAAGTCAGTAATGATTTTTCACTGAGTGTTAGAGCTTAACTGAGCTTTATTTTGCACCACCTGCTGTACCTTGGCTCGGACATTGTCGGGCAGATAGGTACGGCAGGCTGGGTAAAACAACAGAGGAATGCTGGCCGTGGCAAAGGCATGGGCAACGAACTGGTCACGCTCCTGGCGTTGGGTTTTTTGGTGTGAGGCGTCGTTCAGCTCAATGGCAGCAATGATGCTCAAGTCGGACGAGCGAACCAAAACAAAGTCGATGTGCTTCTGTGAAATCTTGCGAAAGGCGCTGCGGTGGTCGATCTCGGAGCGATTGGGCCGGAGCAAGTCGGCCATGCGAACCTTGCACATCACGGTGATGTCATCCGGCACCACCGACAACAACACCCCATAAAACGACCGCTCAGCCGGTGTGAGCAACCTACCTACCGATTCGTAGCTGGGCTGGTTCGGTTCCGCTTCTGCTGAATTGTTGCCTGGCTTTATCAAGCGTTGAAGCAGTGCTTCTAACGGCGATGGTTTGGCCTGGCGCTTCTGCTGCTTTTTGTTGCGTTTGCGTGAGGGCTTGCCACCAAACACCAGGGCGATGACTGCGACAATGACCAGAATGCCAAATGCCCAGTAGGTGATAGTGACGAAAAGATCAGTGATGGCTTGCATGGGTGCTCTACGTCCTTGTGTGTAGGACGCAGAGGGTACGTCAGGGTGGTGGGCGAATACAAGTTGGGCTAACTATCGAATGTGGCTGTAAAACGTGCGGCTGTGTTGGTTTGCGTCCTGGGGCTGACCGAGCCAGACGGCGACATGAGGGTGCCCTGGGTTCTATGTTGGAGTGCATTGTGCTCTGTGCTGACACGAGTTCTTGCATCAACCACTTGCTGCTTGGCTGTGGACAAATCCAAAGAAAATTGCTGCATTCGCACCGTTTTATCACCGAACTTGTCCGGGTCTGTAGGGTGTACCACGAGATCAGAGAAGTGAGCAGAACCGTTATCATTTACTCTAATGTGAGGGTATTGAGAAACGCCTTTGCTGAGATCTGACGGATCTCTGACAGGGGCAAAGACTGTAAAGCCTTTGTCGTCGTTTCTTGCTGATACAACTGGGCGGCCATCGATGGTTTTGGGTGTTTTGTTCGTTGCGCTCATGTTGGCTTCCTCTTCCTGTGCTGTAGACCAATGCAACCTGAGGGCCAAGTCTAGAGTTGAGTAATGACTGAGTATCGCCCTTTGATTTGGGGTTTTTAGGGAGCACCTGGGTTGTTACTGACCGGGACAAATTAGACCAATATACAGTTTTGCTAAAACACTAACCGGTTGATTTTAAAGGGTTTTTCTTAGCTCGTATATTAGCTATATAGAGCTAAGTGATTGATTTTAAAGGCTATTCGTCTTGCATGGGGTGCAGGTGGTCGGAGGTTCAAATCCTCTCATCCCGACCAATTTCTCCTTTCTTTTCAATGACTTAGAAATCCTTTCTAAGACATCTATCAACAAAACAAGCAATCGCTAATATTACGACTAATATACAGTATGTGAATCTGTGGCTCTTCACCATTCTTGGTGGTCCAGATACACTGATCCTTCACTGGAAGGGTATCTATGGATGGATCAGCTCACTCTGTACAATCGAATTTTAGAGTTATCTCCACCTTGGCACGCAACCTCTGTTGATCTGAAAGACGATGAATCGGAAATTGTTGTAACGGTTGCATTTGATCAAACACAGGGGGTGGCCTGTCCTGTATGTGGCAATCAATGCACACTGTATGACCAGCGATCACGTCGTTGGCGACATCTCGACACATGTCAATATAAAACCAACATCGAAGCGTCAGTCCCTCGCGTGAACTGCCCTGAACATGGTGTGTTAACGGTTCAGGTTCCCTGGGCTGATGGCAGCTCACACCACTCAATCAAGTTCGAGAATGAGGTGTTAAAGTGGGCGCAGGAAGTATCGATTCTAGCTATTACTCGGCGATTCAAGACAAGCTGGTCTGTTGTCGATCGAATCATACAAAAAGCAGTCAAGCGAGGCTTAAGTCGGCGCTGGGAAGTAGATTGTACTCATCTGTCTGTCGACGAGACCTGTATTGGAAAAGGACGCGATTTTATTACCATTCTTTCAAATCGTAATGGTCAAGTAATCGCAATATCTGACGGTCGCAGCGGAAGCAGTTTATTAGACTGCCTGAGCACCATTCCAATTCAATGCTTGCAAAAAACGCGGACGATCTCGATGGATATGAGCTCAGCATACATAGAAGCAACCAAACGTTTTTTCGGTAGTAAAGCCAATAACATGATCTCAATAGATCACTTTCATGTGTCCAAGGTGCTCACCTCAGCCGTCTCAAGCACTCGGCTTTCTGAACTCAAAGAACAACCCTCTCTAGATAAATTGCACTCTCATAAAACGCGTTACGTGTGGCTAAAGAGTCGGCACAATCTCAAAAAGCAGCAAAGTAATGAACTCAATCTACAACAGAGTTCTATGGAAAAAACAGCTTACGTGTGGATGCTTAAAGAAAAGGCTCGTGATATCTGGACGGGCATTGAGCCTGTAAACCGTCGAAGCTGGACACAATGGCTCTACTTGGCCAAAAACAGCGGTATTAAAGCACTGGAGTTAGCCGCAGAGACCATAAGAGCTCATCTGAAAGGTATTCTCACGGCAATGAAGTACAAGGCATCCAATGCTCGTGCTGAAGCCGTCAACAAAAATGTTAAGAACCTTGCGAGGCTGGCCCATGGCTTTAGAAATCGAGACAGGTACAAGTCGCTGATTATGTTCAGGTACGGACAGCTCGATATGTCAATGACCCACTAGGTACAGTGAAGAGCCAATTCTGTACAGTCTTCATCGTGTTGCTTTAACAATTTCTGGCTTTCTGTCGTACACCGCTGTCATCTTTTTGCTTCGATGACCACTGGCTTTCAGCTCGTGATCAGTCACACCCTTAGCTTTAATATCGTGGAAATTAAATGGCTCAGTTAGCGTGACCTGTTCACCATCAATGGTTAGACCTGTTTGCATGGCTTGAGCACGAACACGACGCCAGGCGGAATCAAACGAGGTTTTAGGAATCACGCCACCGTTAAACAGGGGGCGATCCTGAACCCGAGTTGGGCCTGTGCTGCAGAACTCACGGGCATCATCAACGGCTTTTTGCAGGCGCTCTGACCATTGGGTGATCTCATTGGCCGAGCCTTTACCACGTTCAACAAACACACCGTTCTCCAGCAAGTGCCGGTCTTCTAATAAGCCACGAACTTCACTGGCACGCATTCGGCACAGATAGGCAATTTCCATCATGGGGGCAACTTGTAATCCCTCTATTTTTAACTGGCACCAAAAAGTAGAGGTAAGGCTACCTAGAGTTTTTGGCTTTAGTGAAAGTGTGGGGGCTAGGCTATGGCAGCAAAGAAATCATTACGGATTTCATGCAGTAAATCTGCGGTGCGCTAGTCTCCGAGCCAACGGGGCGCATACTTTCAGCGAGCCGTCCAAGTTCTCTTGCAAGGCTTATCTCGGGGTCTATCCGCAAGAGGTAGACCGAAGCTAGGTGGCTTGCAGGGCGCGCTAGGCAGGGCAAATGGAAAGCCTCATTATGGCGTTGCCGTTTACTTGAAAAGATCCTGATATTTCCTGCAAACAACGTCTTGTTCAAGCACTTTTCATTTGCTTTTAAAAAATACGAACTTCTGACTCAGGACACTGGTTATTCAGAAAATACAATTTTGTTGTTGTCGAGGTCGCGAATGTAAGCGGAGAAGCGTGGGCCTCGTTGGCCGGGCTTGCCTTCGCAGCTGCCACCTAGCTCCAGTGCTTTATTGTAGAGTTTGCTGACCAGCTCGGCACTGCCCAGACTGAAACCTAACATGGTGCCATTGCCGTTGGTGGCTGTTTCTTTATTGAAGGGGATGGCAACGGCAAAGGCAGATTCTTTATCTTCACCTTGCCAAAACGTCATTCTTTCATCGGCAAATGTTTGCTGATAATCGGTGTCGGAGAAAAGCGTGTCGTAGAAATGAATGGCGGCAGGCATGTTGTTGGTTCCAACGACGAAATAACACATTTTCATGGCAGACTACTCTGGTTGAAGGAGTGTCAAGGTTAATCGCCTGCTGCTGCCAGCGTGGTGTCAGTAGGGTTGCGACGGCTGTTAGCGGGTGTGCTGTAAAATGTCTGGCGGCCAGGCAAAAGCAATGCCGTGGGAACTGGCCACTAATCGAGCGCCAGCATCTTTACCTGCATTGGTGAGAATAAACATGCCTTCGTATTCGGTCATATAGCCTTTTTTAAGTAGCTGGGCAATGATTTCGGCAGTCGATAAATGATGGGCTTTGGCCAATTGTGGAATGGTCAGGCGTTCGGTGGTGTCGCTTTGTGGGTTGGTGAGCTCTTGCTCGGAAACAACTTGGTCGCCCTGGCGCAAAATACGCCCCACTTCTTTGATGGTGTTTTTATAGAGTTCCGGGTCATCTTTTAATGTGGCCAGTACACCCATTTCCGCCAGTTGATCATGGCCAAGGTCGTCCAAGCCCAAGCTGGTAATAATGGTGGCGTTATCATTGATGTAGCAACGGGCTTGCAAGCCAGCAACATGGCGCAGTTGTATTGCCGGGTGTTGTTTAAACCAATGGTGGTCATCAGGGCTGAGGCGCTTGTCGCCACAAACAATGCGTACTTCTACTTCTTGCTGGGTTTTGCTGGCCAATAGTGCCCGCAGCTCTGTGTTCAGTCGAACCACTGGGCTAATGAGCACCAGATGCTTCTTGCTGCTGCTGATCAGCGCATGCAACGCCTGGGTGAGATCCTGGGTGGATAGAAAGCGGGCCATGCCAATCCCTGTGCGAGTCACTGGATCTTCAGTTTAGTGTGATCTGGCGTTTGAATACCAGCCTTGGCCAGTTCTGGGTGTGGCGGGTGGTGGCCCGTTCCTGTGATGCACCGTGCGAGCTTAAGGACTGGCGATTCGGAAGAATTGCAATATAGAAGCGAATGATATGGCTAGGATGCCAACTTTATAGCGCCTTACTAGAGCAATCCGCTTGTGTTGGGGGGGGGCTAAAAGTCGGGTAGCTCGTCGAGCCCATCGCGGGCTTGGCGGTCGAGGTTGGTTTTCACAAAGCGCTCGCCTTGAATGCCGATGCTGACGATTTTTCGCAGCAGCTGTATCTCGCCTTGCTCGGGGCGAGCGGCGTAGACCAAGTCGCCACGGCGCAAGGATTGAATCAGCTCTTCGCGCCGAATGGTGTAGCCACTGCCCAGAATGCGGCCACTCCAGGCGTGTAAGCGCACATGACTCACCTGATGACCTTCTCGCCGCACGGCGGTAACGACAAAGTCCGGCGTGAGACTGACGTGTGCTTGGCTGGCAGTCATGGGTGTACGCCTCTGGTCATGCTTTAAAATCATGTTACTGCCTGACATAAAATGATTGTGCGAACCAGCTCAACAATTGATCACCTGATATGAATCTGTCATTAGGGAAGCTCGCTTCAATGACAGATCTATTATAACTGTGTGTTATATCACAGTCATTCTGGCCAGTGTCAGGGGGGTGGCGCTATTTGGCTGCATAGAACGGCATGAGAGTGCGGAACGAGCGTCGCTCGGCGGCGAAGGCGGCATTTGCATGGGCAGATGCCACCTTCGCTTGAGTGCATTGCCTCAAAAGTTATAGGTTACGCAATTGCTGCGCTTGCTCATCGGTTAATGGTTGATACTGATGGGTGTGGGTGTCCAACCACCAAACCGGACCACTGACTCGCTCTGGGTAGTACGCCTCTTGCTTCAGTTCGACCTTGCGGTATTTGAAGGTACCCGTCACCTGCGCTTGTTGGCTAAGGCGCATAAATACTGGAATGGCGTAATGCGGTAGTTTTTCTTGCAAGTGGCGGGTCAGCCGGCCCCAATCTAGCTGGTTAGCATCGATGTTGAGCGTAAGCGCCGCCATGCCCGCGCGACCATCACAGTCTGGCACCTCAACACCGTACACTACGGCGTGCTCAATACCGGGGAACTCCATCAAGATGGATTCGACTTCGGTGGTGGCGACGTTTTCGCCTTTCCAGCGAAAGGTATCGCCGGTGCGATCGGCAAAGGCGATGTGGCGAAAACCTTGGTTTATGACCAGATCGCCGGTGTTAAACCAGCAGTCGCCGGGTTTAAAAACATCGCGCAGTAGTTTTTTCTCCGTGGCCTCGGCATCGGTGTAACCCTCGAAGGGCTGTTTGTCGTTAATTTCAGTAATTAACAGGCCACTGCTGCCGCGCGCCACCTTGGTCATAAAGCCTTGGTCGTTGCGTTTGGGCGTGTCTTCTTCAATATCAAACTCCACCACGCTGTAGGGCAGCGGGCAAACGCCGGCGGTTTTATCCAAATTAAAGGCATTGGTAAATACCAAGTTGCACTCGCTGGCGCCGTAAAATTCATTAATGTGCTCAATGTCAAAGCGTTGTTTGAACGCCATCCAAATTTCGGGTCGCAGGCCATTGCCAACCACGACGCGTACCGAATGTTGGCGGTCGTTGGCTTGCTCCGGGCGATTAAGTAAATAACGGCACAGCTCGCCGATGTAGCAAAAGGCCGTGGCCTGATGGCGGCGAATATCGTCCCAAAACCGACTGGCGCTGAACTTCCGTGCAATGGCAATGCAGCCACCGGCGCCTAAAACGGCTGCCAAAGAAACGGTTAATGCATTGTTATGGTAGAGCGGTAGGCTGACGTAGAGGGTATCTTTTTTGGTCAGCTTCATTGAAGCCAGCCCCATACCGGCCATGGATTTATGCCAGCGGTAGTGGCTCATCACCGAGGCTTTGGGCATGCCTGTGGTGCCAGAGGTGAAAATGTAATAGCAAGGTTGATGCATTTTCACTTGTGCTGTGCTGGTCGGGTTATGGCTGGGCTGTGCCATCATAACGGCATCTATATCTTGGTAGTGGGCGGGTTTTTCTAATTGGCCGTGATCGTGCCAGTAATACAACTGAGTGGCCAGCTCAACGGGTAGCTGGCTTTCCACCGTGCTCAAATGCTCGACCACCTCTTCGCCGCAAATGATTAGCTTGGGTTTAACCAAATTAATGCTGTGTAGCAATACTTCGCCACGTTGCGACGTATTGAGCATGGCGGCAATGGCCCCGAGTTTTACCGTCGCCAAAACGGCAATCAGAGTTTCTGGGCGGTTTTCCAGCAGGATGCCGACGGCGTCACCGCTTTGCACGGCTTGGCTGGCCAGAAAATGCGCCAGCTGGTTGGCGCGTTGATTGAGTTCGCTATAGCTGTAGGTAATGCCTTCAAATCGAACGGCAATGTGTTCAGGTTGGCGTGCGGCGTGCTGCTCCAGTAATAAGCCAATGGAACGCTGGCGTTGAGGTTTGGTGGCAATGAGTGCCGCCAAACCTTTTAGGGTGGTGGGCAGTTTCGGCGTTTGGACAATGGCTTGGCGAATGATGTTGCTCAGGCTGACTTCGCGTTGTTTTATGCCGTTTTCCGGTAGCTGTTGCAAGCTGGTGGTGGAACTCATGGCGGCCTCGTTTTATTTATTGTTATGGGTTATTTCAGCTCGGCTGAGGTTTTGCCAAGCAAGCGACGAGCAATAATGAGCTGCTGAATTTGCTGCGTGCCTTCGAAAATATCGAGAATTTTTGAATCGCGCGCCCACTTTTCTAATAATTCATCTTCGCTGTACCCCAAGCTGCCTAATAACTCGACGCAACCCAAGGTAATGGCGTTAGCACTGCGGCCGGCTTTGGCTTTGGCCATGGAGGCTTCTTTGGAATTGGGCAAGCCGTTGTCTGCCATCCAGGCGGCTTTCAGAGTTAATAGGCGTGCTGCCTCCCAGTCGGCTTCATAGCGATACAGCTGGTTTTCAATGGTATGGCTGTTTTTTAAGCTGCGTTTGTAATCGGCGCGAATGCCGACATTGGCGAGCAGCTCACGGGTGCGAGCTAACGCGGCTTTGGCCAAACCAACGGCCATGGCGGCGACCACCGGCCGTGTATTATCAAAGGTTTGCATAACACCAGCGAAACCTTGCTCGGTATTGACTTCGGGAGAGCCTAATAAATTGGCCGCTGGCACGCGACAATCGGTAAAGGTAATGGCGGCGGTATCTGAGGCTTTAATGCCGAGTTTTTTTTCCAGCCGCACTACCTCCATGCCGGGTGTGCCTTTTTCGACCACAAAGGATTTAATCGCCGCGCGCCCTAAGCTGCGGTCCACACTGGCCCACACCACCACAGCATCGGCACGCTCGCCTGACGTCACGTAAATTTTTTCGCCATTAATGATGTAATCGTCGCCATCGCGCGTGGCGGTGGTGCGAATGGCGGCGGAATCCGAGCCGGCGCCGGGCTCGGTAATGGCCATGGCCGCCCAGCTGTGGCCAAAACGGCGTAGCTGCTCATCATTGGCGACGGCGGCAATGGCGGCGTTGCCTAACCCCTGGCGCGGCAGAGTCAGGGCCAGGCCAACATCACCCCAGCACAGCTCTTGCAGGCCCAGCACGGTGGTCATATTGCTGCCGTTGTGATTGCCAGCGTTTTTGGTGCGCTGTTGCTTGAGCTGGCCGGCACCCGCGCTGTTGCCTTGGCCAGTCTCGGCCACAGCGTCGTTCATGCCATCCATAATGGCCGCCAGCATATCCAGCTCGACCGGGTAGGCATGCTCGGCGCGGTCGTACTTGCGTGAAATGGGCCGAAATACCTGCTCAGCAACTTGGCGCGCTTGGTTGACCAGAGGGCGCAATTTTTTTGGAGTTTCTAAATGAATCATGGCTGTCTCCTTGCGAGTGGGCCTTATCGGTGGCACTTACGGCCAGCCAGTACAGGTGGCTTTTACAGGTGCAGCCCGCTGGTTTGGCAGGCGAGGGCGCGCAAATCTCGGTACCAGCGCTCGGCTGGATGCTCTTTGGTAAAACCGTGGCCGCCCAGCAGCTGCACGGCCTGTGTGCCAATTTGCATGGCTTTTTCTGCGCACAGCGTATGCGCCAGGTAGGCCTCGCGATGAAAGCTCATGCCGGCATCGGCGCGCGCCGCCGCCCGCCAGGTGAGCAATCGCATGGATTCCAGTTCAATGGCGATGTCGGCGAGTGTAAAAGCCACGGATTGGCGATGGCTGATGGGCTCGCCAAACGCTTCGCGCTCATTGCAATAAGGGATTAAATAATCCAGCGCAGCCTGGGCAGTGCCAGTAGCCAAGGCGCACCAGTGCAGCTGGCCTAGATCGATAAAAGCTTGGTAATCAAATGCCTCGCCGCGCCCTAACAAATGGCTTTCTGGCACATCCACTTTATTCAGGGTCAGTGTGCCGGTGGTGGCGCAGCGCAACCCCATGGCCGGGCTGGCTTTAAAGCTCAGGCCTGGGTTGTCAGCGGGCACAATAAACACGCGTGACTTGCCGCCTAAGCGCGCAGCCACTAAATACAGCTCGGCCTTGCCGCCTAACGGCACCAGAGTTTTTACGCCGGTTAATCGAAAGCCACGGCGGGTTTTGCGCGCTTTGCAGCTGAGGTTGTACGCTTCAAATAATGGATGCGGCTCTTGTACGGCGATGGCGGCTTTATAGGGGGCCTCTTGCACAAAGGCCGGTAGCCAAGTCGATTGTTGCTCGGCACTGCCCCAGCGGCGAATGGCGCTGGCGACGGCTGCCGGGGCTAATGCGGCATAGGCCAATGACAAATCTCCCCAGGCCAGCGCCTCCGCCAGTACGGCGTTGGTGGTCACGCTTTGACCATCATCGCAGGCGCTGCCACCAAAGGATTCCGGCACGGCCAAATGGCTGATGCCCAGCTCATGGCATTGCTGAAAAAACTCTGCGCTCACGCAGAGCTGTTGGTCAGCTTCCAGTGCCATTGGGCGCAACACATCGCTGGCCACGTCGCGCATGCTGTTTTGAATCATTTGCTGCTCGTCGGACAAGCTCAGATCAAACAGTTGACGCTGTTGGGGAGCGGCTAATAACGGTGTTTTGGGCTGGCGCTTGGCCAGCCATTGGCCGGCCCATTTAAAGCCATTGCGGGTGGAATGGTAAGCCAAGCGCTCGGCCGGTTTGGCCAAGCCGTATTTTTGTGCCCAATCACTGCCAGCAAAGCGGCTTGCCAAGCCTAGGCCCACGCCCTGAATGTCTTTTGCCATGCTGCTCACCTCGTTAAAAACTCGCGTCAGTGTCTCTGTCTATACGGTGTCAATCATTGGCACAGGAGTCGAACGGTACGGGCGGCAGTGTCAGTGGCATACCCACGAAGGGCGTAGTGGTATAAACTGGCTGCCCAAATTTTGAGCAATGCTAAGCGGAGATGCTGTGGCAAGTCGGGCCTTCACCCTTATCGAGCTGGTGTTAGTTTTGGTGGTTATTGGCGTGTTGGCCGCTTTCGCGTTACCGCGCTTTGTGGATCTAGAGCGCCAGGCGCGCATAAGCACGCTGAACGGTGTGGCCGGCAGTATGCGCGCCACCATTGCCATCGTTCAAAGCAAGGCTAGGGCGCAAGGCCTATCGCCGGCGGCATCGAATCCGGTGTCCGGCGGCAATCAGTCCGGGTATTTGGTGACTACAGAGGCGGGTACCTCAGAGGTGGATTGGCGCAACCTATGCCCAGAGAGCCGGGCCGAGCTGGGCGATACTCTGGCCATGCCGGATCATATCGGGCTGTCTGGCAGCGGTGGCTTGCAGCAGCAGGTCACCAATCAAAGCACCTGGGTCGGTTACGACTTGAACACCTGTACCGTTATTTACGACTCGTTTGCCTGCACTGTGACCGTGGTGACCAACGGCTGTTAACCGCAGCTCGGCAAGCTTGATAAACACTCTCTCCCAATGCCTGCCCCAGTGGGGTGTGCTTGCCGCAATAGTTGGCTTCTGTGCCTTGATTTGGGCAAAACACAGCATGGCTGTCAGTGCCAGTGCCGCCGGCGGGTAAATGGCTAATCGGGCTGACTACGCCTTCATCCAGGCAGGCCTGCACGCGTGCTTCCGTGACCAGCATTAACGCCTCTGCCAGTGCAGCCGCCGACAAAGCGGTACTGATCCAAACTGCAATGTTAATGGTGCCAGGCATGGGAGACTCATCGGCTGGGTCACCAATGCGGCGGCAGTTGCTCAAGCCACAAGTGAGCCAGCAGTGAACCTGCTGTGATGCCGTTGCAGCGCTTTGATGGTGCAGGCTGCTTAACTCGGCAGCGGTCATCATGCCGACCACTCGGCCGTTAAGAGCCAAACGCTCTGCCTCTTGTTGTAGGGTTTGTGTGGGTGGCTGATGGCAGTCGGCGCCGCTGACGTGCAAGTTCAGCCAAGCGTCGGCCAAACCATAACCGCCATTAAGCACCGCTGAACTGAGACAGCGCTGTGGCCTGGCAAAAGAGAGCGTCATGCTGTTGGTGTGCTGCTGTAACTGCGGCAAATTATCAGCCTGATAGGGGGATTGCATTTGGGTCATGGGCGGGCTGTCGTTATGATGAGCATCATTTAAAGACAAAGGAAATTTGCGCCATGTTAACGCTGCTTTCCCCGGCGAAAACGCTGGATTTTGACACGCCGCCCACCACGGACCAAGCCACCCAGCCGCGATTTTTAGACGACTCCGCTGCCTTAGTGGACGAGCTGAAGCAATTATCGCCCGGAGACATCGGTCAGCTGATGAAGCTCAGCCCTAAGTTGGCTGACCTCAATGCGCAGCGCTTTGCCGACTGGCAGCTGCCGTTTACCGCAGAAAATGCCAAAGCGGCGATACTGGCGTTTAAAGGCGATGTTTACACCGGCCTTGAGGCTGAGTCCTTCAACGAGTCGCAACTGGCGTTTGCCCAGCAGCATCTGCGTATGCTCAGCGGCTTGTATGGCGTGCTGCGACCGTTGGATTTAATGCAACCCTACCGCTTAGAAATGGGCACTAAGTTTGCCAATCAGCGCGGCAAGGATTTATACGCCTTTTGGGGTGATCGCATTACCCAGTCGCTAAATGAAGAACTGGCGCAACACGACAACGCCGTGGTGGTGAATCTGGCGTCTAATGAGTACTTTAAAGCGGTGAAGCCAAAACAGCTGCAAGCTGAGTTGATTACCCCGAACTTTAAAGACGAAAAGAATGGTCAATTTAAAATCATTAGTTTTTACGCCAAAAAAGCCCGTGGCATGATGGCGGCCTACATGGTGCGTAACGCCATCGATACACCCGAAGCTTTGAAGGCTTTTGATGTCGCGGGTTATCGTTTTAGTGAGGAAGACAGTCGTGATAATGAATGGGTATTTAAACGCTATGAAAAGGACATTCCTGCTTAAACCGTTGGCGCTGGTGGCTGCGGTCAGTGCTTTGAGTGGCTGTGTGCTGGCGCCACAAACCATCGAACTAAACGACAGTGTGGCATTGGCCGCTGGCAACAGCGTGCCCAATCGCGATGCCTTGGTACGAGTGGTGGATCAGCGCTCAAAGTCTCCGGATTGGATTGGTCATCGTGGTGGTCGAGCACCAGAAAACTCGCCTTTATTGGTGAGTGGGTCGCTGGATACTGCCCTCAGCAAGCGCTTACAGGATTCACTGCGCCAGCTGGGCTTTGGCAGCGGCCCATTGCCGCCTTTGAAAGTGCAGCTCGACATTAACCAGTTTATGTACCAGTGCAATGAAGGCGTCATCGTCAATGAATGTGGTTTAGAGATCGAGCTGGAAGTCACGGTGATCGATGACGATGGCCGTTTTAGTAAGCCTTATCGACTGCGCCAGACGCGCGAGCTGGCGGTGTCGCCGGTGCAAGACTACAACCAGAAATGGATCAACGAAGCGCTGGATTCACTGTGGCAGCATATGTTTAGCGACGGCGAGCTACGCCGGGCGCTGGGGGCATAAAGCCGGTTATTCGATCCGTTAGATGGCAAAGAGCCGGTCAGCTGACCGGCTCGCCATTGAGATCTTTGGCATCATTAATGGGAATGATCTTAATGATGGCGCCCAGCATCGGGTGATCGATGTAATGCCACTCACCCGAGCGCATGCGCCTGGCTTGGCGCACATTGGCCGCACGCAGCGGTATTAGCTCGGGTTGTTGGCTGGCCAAGCTGCGTTGGTAGCGCTCGGCTGTTAGATCTTTGCTCAGCTCGCTGGCCAGCACTTGGGTGCGGCCCAGCAAATCTTGCCGCTGCTTGTAGTGCTGCACCACCAAGTCGGTGGTGAAATGCAGGTAGCGGCTGAGGTAAATCGATACCGTACCGCGAATGTCCATGCTCAAATCGCCATCCACGCGAATGCTCAACGGATGCTGGATGGCGTTGTCTTGCTCTTGCACCGGCTCAACCCAGGCTTTGTGATACACCAGCTGCATGTCTTTGCGCCAGCGAATGCGCGCCGCTGGGTCGTCTAGCTCGTAGACAGTGCTTTCGGTTAACGCCGGTGGCCATTTGGCTTCGGGCACTGGCAGTACGCCAAAGCGCGACAGCAGTGCCTGATTAGGCTGGTCGCCGCCGTCGGCACTCAGCCACCAATTGACGCTGGCTGGATCGTCTGGCAGTGCCAGCGGAATCGGGCTGTCGATGGCAACGGGCCATTGCTCGCTGTCTTGACTGGCTTGATCAAGGTAGGCCACCAGCATCAGCTCAATGCGATACCAGGGCGTGGCCTGGGCTTGTGAAGAGAGCAATAGCAAACACGCCAAAGCGCAGAAAATCAGCCGGTTCACGCGTTAGGGTCCTTTTGTAACTCGGTCAGTACCTGGTCGATGACACTGAAACGGCCGTCGATACTGCTCATATTAAAGAAGAAACGCAAGCTGTGGCCGCCCTCTAACTTGTAGTGTTGTGGCTGAGTTTGCACTAAGCGCACCAGCACAAAGGGGTCGACCTGGGTATCGGCGGCAAACTCGATGCGCCCAGCGTCGCTGCCGGCATCCAATTTACGGATGCCCATGGGTTGCAGTCGCAGTTTTAAACTGGTCTGGCGGAACAGATTTTTTACCGCATCGGGCAACAAGCCGAAGCGGTCGATCATTTCTACCTGTAACTCTTTCAGTTCGGTGTTGTCGTTAGCGCTGGCAATGCGCTTATACAGAGTTAAGCGGCTGTTGACGTCGGGCAGGTAATCCTCCGGAATCAGCGCCTGAAGGTGCAGGTTAACCTCGGCGCCAGTGTTGAGGGTTAAATCCACCGACGGTGTTTTGCCCGACTTCATGGCTTTAACCGCTTGCTCTAGCATTTCCATATAAAGGGTGAAACCAATGGTTTCGATCTGGCCGCTTTGCTCTTCCCCTAATAACTCACCGGCGCCACGAATTTCTAAATCATGGGTGGCGAGCATAAAGCCAGCCCCCAAATCTTGTGCGGCGCTGATGGCATCGAGGCGTTTTTCGGCGTCTTTGGTGAGCTTTTTATCCGGTGTTAATAAATAAGCATACGCCTGGTGGTGCGAGCGACCGACCCGGCCACGCAGTTGATGCAGCTGCGCCAGACCAAATTTATCGGCGCGTTCAATAATAATGGTATTGGCCGAAGGCACGTCGATGCCGGTTTCGACGATGGTGGTGCACACCAGGACGTTAAAACGTTTGTGATAAAAATCACTCATCACGTTTTCCAGCTCACGCTCGGACATTTGCCCATGGGCGACGCCAATGCGTGCTTCGGGAATGGCTTCGCTCAGCTCGCGCGCGGTTTTGTCGATGCTTTTGACTTCATTGTGCAGGTAGTACACCTGACCGCCGCGTAATATTTCCCGCAAAATCGCTTCTTTAATGGTGGGGCCGTCGTGCTGGCGCACAAAGGTTTTTACGCTCAAGCGCTTGGCCGGAGGCGTGGCGATAATGGATAAATCACGAATCGCCGCCATCGACATATTTAACGTACGCGGAATCGGCGTGGCGGTGAGGGTTAAAATATCCACTTCCGCACGCAGCGATTTAATGCGCTCTTTTTGCTGCACGCCAAAGCGGTGTTCTTCATCGATGATTAATAAGCCTAAGTGATCAAACTTCACATCTTTTTGCAGCAGTTTATGTGTGCCAACCACAATGTCGGTTTTGCCTTCCAGCATGCGATCCAGCGCCGCTTGCGTGTCTTTGGCGGAATTAAAGCGCGATAACACATCCACCTTCACCGGCCACTCGGCGAAGCGGTCGGCAAAGTTTTCATAGTGTTGCTGGGCCAGCAGGGTGGTGGGCACCAAAACGGCCACTTGCTTGCCACTTTGCACGGCTAAGAACGCCGCGCGCATGGCGACTTCGGTTTTGCCAAAGCCAACATCGCCGCACACCAGGCGGTCCATGGGGCGGGAAGAGCACATGTCTTTAATAACAGCGTCGATGGCGGCTTGTTGATCGGGGGTTTCTTCAAACGGAAACGCAGCGGAAAAGCGTTCATAGTCTTGCTCGGGGGCGTCAAAGGCGAAGCCTTTGCGCGCCTCGCGACGGGCGTAAACGTCGAGCAGCTCGGCAGCGGTGTCGCGAATTTTCTCTGCCGCTTTGCGCTTGGCCTGTGCCCATTTTTCAGTGCCTAGTTTATTTAGCGGTGCCTGGCTGCCATCGCCGCCGCCGTAGCGAGAAATTAAATGCAGCGATGATACGGGTACGTATAAATTGGCGCCGCCGGAATACTCGAGTTTTAAAAATTCGTTAACCTCACCGCCGGCATCCAACGTTTCCAGCCCTAAATAGCGGCCAACGCCGTGATCCAAGTGCACCACCGGAGTGCCTGGCTGCAATTCGGATAAATCACGTACCACCAGTTCGGCGTCGGTACGCTGTTTTTGGCGGCGACGGCGTTGTTGAATGCGCTGGCCAAATAGCTGGTTTTCCGTCACCAGTGCCAAGGGCGGCTGGCCGTCTGGCTCGGTGAGGATAACGACGCCTTGCTCCAGTGGCGCGACGACAATGCCTAAAGACGCAGGGTCGTTGGCGGCATCGGCCCAGTTGTCGAATTCGTCTGGCACCAGCTTGGCGCGGCGCAACAGGTCTTTGAGGGCTTCGCGCCGGCCTGCCGATTCCACGCAAAAGCGCACGCGTCGCGGTTGCTCTTGCAACCAATGTTGCAGGCGCTGCAGTGGCTGCTCCAAGCGGCTGTCGGTGCTGATGTCAGGCAGGGGTTGGGTGGCAAAGGCGACGGCGCCAGCGCGTTCGGGCAGGTTTTGTTGATGCCACTGGATGCGCGGGTGCTCGTTTAGCGCGGTGAACAGCTGGTCGGTGGCGAGAAACAGCTCCGCGGGCGGCAAAATAGGGCGCTGGCGATCGTAGCGTCGGCTTTCATAGCGTTGCTCGACTTCCTGGCGAAATTGCTGAGCCGCGGTTTCCAGCTCAGCATCGTGAATGATCAGAGTTTGCTTGGGCAGGTGGTCAAACAGGCTGCCCAGTGGGTCAGCAAAAAACAGCGGTAAATAGTATTCCACCCCTGGTGGGGCGATGCCGTTGCTGACGTCGGTGTAGACGCTGCTGGATTTTGGGTCTTGCTCAAAAAAGTCAAACCAGCGGCTTTTAAATAAGCGCATGGCGGCTTTATCGAGCGGGAATTCGCGCGCCGGCAAAATGCGAATTTGCTCAACGGTATCTATGGTGCGCTGGCTGTCTGGGTCGAAGGTGCGCAGGCTTTCGACTTCGTCATCAAACAGCTCAACCCGAAACGGCAAGCTTTGGCCCATCGGGAAAATATCCATAATGGCGCCGCGCACGGCATATTCACCATGTTCATATACGGTATCAACACAGTGGTAGCCGGCCGTTTCTAATTGCAGGCGTGTATTGTCGACATCAAACCGAGCGCCGACGTCGAGGGCAAAGCTTTGGCCTTGATAAAAGCTCGCCGGTGGCAAGCGGTGTAGTAGGGTGCTGATGGGCAAAATCAATACACCGTGGCGGGTGTCTTGCAGTTGCGCCAGCGTCGCTAAGCGCTGCGAGATGATGTCTTGGTGCGGCGAGAACACGTCGTAGGGCAAGATTTCCCAATCTGGGAAGTGCAATACCGGTAACTGGCTGGCAAAAAAGCGCAGTTCGTCTTCTAGGCGTAAGGCGCTGCTGGTGTCGGTGGTGATGACCAGCGTCAGGCCGGTTCGCGTCGTGGCCGCTTCAGCGATGGCCAGTGCTTGGCTGGCGCCCTCAAGCTGACCCCAGAAGCGGCGTTCGCCGGCACGGCTTGGAAGTTCTGGCTGCAATAACAGAGGTTGGTTGGCAGACACCACGCGGGCAAGCTCCTTGCTGGATGACAAAAGGGCGCTCAGTGTACCGAAACTCACCGAGCGCCGCGATGCAGCGCATCACTTGCGGCAACACACAATTGTGAATCCTGCATGACACGGGCATAATGTGCGCCCCGAATTTGCCATTAATTTGTTTAACGGAAGGTGTGCCGTGAGCCAAGACATGCGTGAAGCCTGTTTGAAGGACTGGATGGAGCGTGAATCCATTGCTGAGTCCATGATTCCACTGATCGGTGGTTTGTACCGTCAAAACAACGTCGTCACGGCGCTGTACGGTCGCCCAGTCATTAACCGTTCTGTGATTGAGTTGATCAAGGCGCATCGCTTTGTTCGCCATATGGAGAACGAAGAGCTGTCGGTACACGACACCTACCCAGTATTGAAAGCCATGAGCGAGCTGAACATCGCCCGTGCGCATGTTGACATCGGCAAACTGGCGGTCAAGTTCCGCAAAGAAGGCGAAGGTCGCGACGTTAAAGAGTTCGTTGCCGATGAACTCAAAGACATCATGGGTCAGTCACCTGCCGAAGGCGAAGACCGTGATGTGGTGCTGTATGGCTTTGGCCGTATTGGTCGTTTGCTGGCGCGCATTCTGGTAGAAAAATCCGGCGGTGATAACGGCTTGCGTTTGCGTGCGATCGTTGTGCGTCGCGGCAAGGGTGATGACTTGGTTAAGCGTGCTAGCTTGCTGCGTCGTGACTCAGTACACGGTACTTTTAGAGGTACCTTGAGCATTGATGAAGAAAACGAAGCCATCATTGCTAACGGCAACTACATCAAGGTGATTTACGCCAACAACCCGGCTGAAATCGATTACACCCAATACGGCATCAACAATGCCCTGGTGATCGATAACACAGGTGTATGGCGTGACGAAGACGGCCTGGGCCAGCACCTGCAGGCCAAAGGCACCGCGCGCGTATTGCTGACAGCGCCGGGCAAAGGCGATCTGAAAAACATCGTTTACGGCATCAATAATGGCGATATCGACAGCAGCGACAAGATTTTGTCTGCGGCGTCTTGCACCACCAACGCTATTACGCCGGTATTGAAAGTGATGTACGACCGCTTTGGTATTCAAAGTGGCCACGTTGAAACCGTGCACTCGTACACCAATGACCAAAACTTGATCGACAACTACCACAAAGGTGACCGTCGTGGCCGCAGTGCGCCACTGAACATGGTGATCACAGAAACGGGCGCGGCTAAGGCCGTTGCTAAAGCGCTGCCAGAGCTGAAAGGCAAGCTGACCGGCAACGCGATTCGCGTGCCAACGCCGAACGTTTCTATGGCGATTCTGTCACTCAACTTGAGCAAAGAAGTAAGTGTGGACGAAGTTAATGACTTCCTGCGTGAGCAGTCACTGCATTCAGAGCTGCAAAAGCAGATCGATTGGGTCAACTCGCCAGAAGTGGTTTCTACAGACTTTGTCGGCAACAGCCACGCGGGCATCGTTGATGCTCAGGCCACTATCGTGAATGGCCAACACGTTAATCTGTACGTTTGGTACGACAACGAATACGGCTACAGCCGTCAGGTGGTGCGCATCGCCCAGCAAGTGTGCGGTGTTAATTACGCGACCTACCCGGCGCGTTAAGCGATCCAAAAAGCCGCTGCCTGTGCAGCGGCTTTTTTTTGGCTAAGCTTCGGGCATTCATAAGCGAGCAAAGAACAGTTGAGTGCGACTAAGGTATGAACTCAGGTGTTCTTTGCTTGTTGGGTTAAGCCAATCGAGCACTGCTGGCGCCGATATCGGTTCTACTCCTTTTACCGGGTGCGAACTAGCCCGGATTATGGCCCTTGGTGCGGTGGATTCTTGGCTCACCCGTCTTTATAATTAGCGCGATTTTTAACTTGGGAAATGAGTCCAAGTGCTTGTTTCCAGTGCAAAAACACGGTCTTTATCGTGACGCACCTCGAACTCTCTGTGCTAGGGGGAGTCTGGCGTGCGATTTTTTTGTACATGGGAGATGCGCATCTTGAGGCAATTGTGATTAGGCGAGGCATATGATCAACATCAAGAAAGGTCTTGACTTGCCCATCACCGGTAGCCCTGAACAAGCCATTTATGATGGCCCTGCTATCAGCGAAGTCGCTGTGCTCGGGCCGGATTACGTCGGGATGAAGCCGACGATGGAAGTTCAGGTCGGTGATCGGGTGAAAAAAGGCCAGGTGTTATTCACCGATAAAAAGACTGACGGTGTCCAGTACACCGCACCCGCCGCTGGCGTGATCAATGCGGTTAACCGCGGTGAGCGCCGACGTTTTTTGTCTGTCGTGATTGGCGTTGAAGGTGATGAAGAAATTACCTTTGATAGCTACAGCGCAGAGCAACTCAGCTCTCTGACAGCCGAGCAGGTAGAGAATAATCTGGTTAAGTCTGGATTGTGGACAGCACTGCGTGCACGTCCGTTCTCTCGTACTCCGGCTTTGGGCAGTCGTCCACAGGCCATTTTCGTAAATGCCATGGATACCAATCCGTTGGCAGCTGATCCTGCTTTAGTGATCGGTGAGCAGCGAGAAGCATTTGCCAATGGTTTGAAGGTTCTGAAGCCTTTGACAGAAGGCACTTTGTTTGTGTGCAAAGCCCCCGGTGCTGACATTCCAACGGCCGGTGTGGAGCAGACTGAAGAGTTTGCCGGGCCGCACCCGGCAGGTCTGAGTGGTACGCATATTCACCACCTACACCCTGTGAGCGAAAAGCGCACGGTATGGACAGTTGGCTATCAAGATGTCATTGCCATTGGCCATTTGTTTGCCACCGGCAGCTTGTACAGCCAACGCGTGGTCTCTCTGGCTGGACCTCAGGTGACTAAGCCGCGCTTAGTGCGCGTACCCGAAGGCGCCAGCTTGCAGGAGCTGACCGCAGGTGAGCTGCTGGACGATGAGAACCGCATCATCTCGGGTTCTGTTTTTGGTGGCCGCACCGCAGCGGGTGCCGAAGGATTCTTGGGACGCTTCCATAATCAGGTGTCTGTGCTGCGCGAAGGGCGTGATCGTCCCATGTTCCACTACTTCCGCGCCGGCAATGATCGCTTCTCGGTGATGCCGATCTACATCTCTAAGCTGATGAACAAATTGTTCCCGTTCAGTACCAGCACCAACGGCAGTGAACGTGCCATGGTGCCAGTAGGGGCGTACGAAAAAATCATGCCGCTGGATGTATTACCGACACAGTTGCTGCGTGCACTGATTGTTGAGGATATGGAAACGGCAATCGCACTGGGTGCATTGGAGCTGGAAGAAGAAGATCTGGCACTGTGCAGTTTCGTTTGCCCAGGCAAGTACGAGTACGGCCCGATCCTGCGTAAGAATTTAACGCGAATTGAGGCGGAGGGTTGATTATGGGACTGCGAGCGACATTCGATAAAATGGCACCGCACTTTGAAAAAGGCGGTAAGTACGAAAAGCTGTATCCACTGTATGAAGCAGTCGATACCGGTTTGTTCCATCCACCCAATGTGACCAACAACACCTCTCATGTGCGCGATGGCATCGACCTGAAACGTATCATGATCACAGTGTGGATCTGTACCTTCCCGGCCATGTTCTTTGGCATGTACAACATTGGTTTGCAGGCGAATGAAGCCTTGGCAGCCGGTGCTGGCACTGCGATTGAAGGCTGGCGTGAAATGCTGATCGCCCTGTTGGGCGGTGGCGGCCATAACCCAGCCAGTTTCTGGGATAACTTTGCCTTTGGCGCGGCTTACTTCTTGCCGGTTTACGCCGTGACCTTTGCGGTAGGTGGCTTCTGGGAAGTGTTGTTTGCCATTGTGCGCAAGCATGAGGTGAATGAAGGCTTCTTTGTGACCTCCATTTTGTTTGCTCTGATCCTGCCGCCGAGCATTCCCCTGTGGCAAGTTGCCCTGGGCATCAGCTTTGGTGTGGTGATCGGCAAAGAAATCTTTGGTGGTACTGGCAAAAACTTCCTGAACCCAGCACTGACTGGCCGTGCCTTCCTGTTCTTTGCTTACCCAGCAGATTTATCGGGTAACTCGGTATGGACTGCGGTAGATGGCTTCTCGGGTGCAACGCCACTGAGCAACGCTCAAGAGGGCGGTGTGCAGGCTGTTATCGATGGCGGCGTGACCTGGTTTGACGCCTTCTTTGGCACCATTCAAGGCTCGATGGGCGAGACCAGCACCCTAGCAATCTTGCTGGGCGGCGTGGTGTTGCTGACCATGGGCATTGCCAGCTGGCGCATCGTGTTAGGCGTGTTCGTTGGCATGGTGGCGACCACTTGGCTGTTTAACTTCATCGGTTCAGATACCAACCCACTGTTTGCTGTGCCTTGGTACTGGCATTTGGTGATGGGCGGCTTTGCCTTCGGCATGATCTTTATGGCCACGGACCCAGTGTCCGCTTCTATGACCAATACCGGCAAATTCTACTTTGGCGCTCTGATTGGTCTGATGGTGATTATGATCCGTGTGGCTAACCCGGCTTACCCTGAGGGCATGATGCTGGCGATTCTATTTGCCAACCTATTTGCACCTCTGATCGACCATTTTGTGGTGCAGTCCAATATTAAACGGAGGGTTGCTCGTGTCAGCTAATAACGACAGCATCCAAAAAACTCTGATCGTGGCGGTATTGCTGTGTCTGGTGTGTTCTGTGATTGTGGCGGGTGCCGCGGTGTCACTGAAACCACTGCAGCAAGCCAACATCGCAGAGGATATGAAGAAAAACATCCTCGCTGCTGCTGGTTTGCTTGATGGCAGCATAAGCGTTACTGAACAGTTTGAGCAGGTAACGACCCGCATCGTTAACTTGGAAGAAGGCCGCTTTGCGACCGAAGCCGAAGTTAACGACATCAAAAAACTGATGGGTCTGAATGACATCAGTAAGTTTGATCAGCGCAAAGCTTCACAAATGCCCGAGCTGTCTGACAAGCTCGCCGGCAGTGAAGACCCTGCCAGCATTAAGCGTCGCTCCAAATATGCGGCTGTGTATTTGGTTCAAGAAGGCGATCAGTTAGAGAAACTCATTTTACCGATCCACGGCTATGGCTTGTGGTCCACCCTGTATGGCTTCATCGCTTTGAAAGGCGATTTGGAGACCGTTGAAGGCTTGGGTTTCTATGAGCATGGTGAAACGCCGGGACTGGGTGGCGAAGTCGACAACCCATTGTGGAAAGCCAAGTGGGTTGGCAAAGAGCTGCACAATGAGCAAGGTAAGTTAGCCATTGAAGTGATCAAGGGTGAAGCCCCTCGCGACTCTGAGCATAAGGTGGACGGCTTAAGCGGTGCGACGCTGACCAGCCGCGGTGTGAACAACCTGGTGCGTTATTGGGTGGGCGAACAAGCCTTTGGCAAACTGCTGAATCAAATGAAATCACAGGGGGCTTAAGGTGTCTGAGATTAAAAACGTTCTGACCGAACCCTTATTTAATAAAAACCCAATTGCTTTGCAGATCCTGGGGATTTGCTCGGCATTGGCAGTAACCACCAGCTTACAAGTCACCTTGGTGATGTGTTTGGCGGTGATTGCGGTGACGTCGTTTTCTAACGTCGGCGTATCGTTAATCCGTAACCATATTCCGAACAACATTCGGATTATTGTGCAGATGATTATTATCGCCTCGCTGGTGATTGTGGTTGATCAGGTATTAAAAGCTTTTGCTTATGAAATCAGTAAGCAGCTGTCGGTATTTGTGGGCCTGATTATCACTAACTGTATCGTGATGGGCCGTGCTGAAGCTTTTGCCATGAAAAATGGTCCTGTATTGAGCTTCTTTGATGGCGTGGGCAATGGCCTGGGCTATTCGGTTGTGCTGATCGTTGTGGCAACCATTCGCGAGTTGTTTGGCGCAGGTAAGTTGCTGGGTGTCGAGATTCTGCCGCTGGTCACCGATGGTGGCTGGTATCAGTCGAACGGCCTGTTGCTGCTGCCACCGTCTGCCTTCTTCATTATTGGTCTGTTCATCTGGGCACTGCGCAGCTGGAAGAAAGATCAGGTAGAAGAGCCAGACTTTAAGATTCTGCCAAACACTGAACACTCAGGAGGCCACTAATGGAACATTATTTAAGCCTGCTGGTTAAAGCGGTCTTTGTCGAAAATATGGCGTTGGCCTTCTTCTTGGGCATGTGTACCTTTTTGGCCATTTCTAAGAAGATCCAAACCGCCATTGGCCTAGGTATCGCGGTGATTTTGGTGCTGGCCATTACGGTGCCGGTGAATAACCTGATTTACACCGGTTTGCTGAAAGAAGGCGCAATGACCTGGATCAGCGAAGATCTTGCCACGGTTGATCTGAGCTTCTTGGGCCTGTTGACCTACATCGGCGTGATCGCTGCCATGGTACAGATTTTGGAAATGGTGCTGGATAAGTACGTTCCGTCTTTGTACAACGCTCTGGGTGTGTTTTTGCCGCTGATTACCGTGAACTGCGCCATCATGGGTGCCTCATTGTTCATGGTCGAGCGTGATTACAACCTGGGTGAAAGTGTCGTGTATGGCGTGGGTGCAGGCCTTGGCTGGGCACTGGCGATTGCGTCACTGGCGGGTATTCGCGAAAAAATGAAGTACAGCGATGTGCCGGCAGGCCTGCAAGGTCTGGGCATTACCTTTATGACCGTTGGCTTGATGTCCCTCGGCTTCATGTCCTTCTCTGGCGTATCACTGTAAGGAGTTAGGCAATGGATATCGAGATTATCTTAGGCGTGGTGATGTTCACCGTGATTGTATTGTCACTGGTGGCCGTCATTTTAAGTGCCCGTGCCAAACTGGTGAGCTCAGGTAATGTAAAAATCCTGATCAACGGTGAGCGCGAAATTGAAACCGAAGCCGGTGGCAAGCTGCTAGGCACTCTGGCCGCTAACGGCGTGTTCTTGTCCTCTGCCTGTGGCGGTGGTGGTACTTGCGCCCAGTGTAAGTGCCGCATTACCGAAGGTGGTGGCTCTATGCTGCCGACGGAAGAGTCGCACTTTACCAAAGGTGAAGCGCGTGAGGGCTGGCGCTTGTCGTGTCAGGCGCCGGTTAAGCAAGACATGCACGTAGAAGTGCCAGAAGAAGTCTTCGGCGTGAAAAAATGGGAAACCACCGTGGTGTCTAACCCGAACGTGGCGACCTTTATTAAAGAGCTGACGCTGAAGCTGCCAGAAGGCGAAAACGTGGACTTCCGCGCTGGCGGTTACGTTCAGCTTGAGTGCCCACCGTATGAGATCAATTTCTCTGACTTCGATATTGAAGACGAATATCGCGGTGACTGGGAGCGCTTTGGCTTCTTTGACCTGAAAGCGGTCAACAAAGAAGACGTGATTCGCGCCTATTCGATGGCCAACTACCCAGAAGAAAAGGGTGTGGTGAAGTTCAATATTCGTATTGCAACGCCACCGCCAGGGGCCAAAGACATTCCGCCAGGCATCATGTCCAGTTATGTGTTCAACCTGAAGCCAGGTGACAAAGTAACTGTGTACGGGCCATTTGGTGAGTTCTTCGCCAAAGATACCGATGCCGAAATGGTATTTATCGGTGGTGGTGCGGGCATGGCGCCGATGCGCTCGCACATTTTCGATCAGCTTAAGCGTTTGAACTCTAAGCGTAAGATCAGCTTCTGGTACGGTGCGCGCTCTCTGCGTGAACTTTTCTACCAGGATGAGTACGACATGCTGGCGGCTGAAAATGAAAACTTTGAGTGGCATGTGGCTATGTCAGATCCACAACCAGAAGATAACTGGGACGGTCTGACAGGCTTCATCCACAACGTGTTGTACGAGCGCTACCTCAAGGACCATCCGGCTCCTGAAGATTGTGAGTACTACATGTGTGGGCCCCCAATCATGAACCAATCGGTCATCAAGATGTTGGAAGGTCTCGGTGTTGAGCCTGAAAACATCATGCTGGATGACTTCGGCGGTTGATGCCCTAAAGCCCGGTTCGCCGGGCTTTTTTATACACTCTTTCCTTACGAGCAAAAGTTCTAAAACCAGTGTCATCACCCGCTTGGGTGTTGATCTGCCGCAAATGACTCCTACTACGCCCCGAGCGGCCATAGTGTCGCCTGTTGGCTTCCGCTATCATCAATGAGATAGCTTTCTCGCCGAGATCTTTTATGTCCGAACCAACAACTTTTGAGAACGCCCCCATCAACTGGGTGCCTGCGATCTTGTTCTCTGTCACTGGCTTGGTGGCACTGATCGCCGTGCCCTGGTATGGCTTTAGCTATGGCTACAGCCTGGCCGCCGTGGTGGCTTATATCGTACTTACATCTTTGACCGAACTGGCCATTACCGCAGGCTACCATCGCTTGTGGGCGCACAACGCCTACGAAGCCCATTGGAGTGTGCGCTTGTTGTTTGCTTTATTTGGCGCCATGGCGCTGCAAAATACTGTGCTGCATTGGAGCTCTGGCCACCGGGTTCATCATCGCCATGTCGATGATGTCGACATCGACCCCTATTCGGCCAAACGTGGTTTATGGTTTTCACACATCGGCTGGATGCTACGTCATTACCCTAGCGGTGAGGTGAATTTCGATAATGTAAAAAACCTGACCAAAGACCCCATCGTTATGTGGCAGTACAAGTATTATGTGCCCATTGCCTTGGTGATGAACTTTGCTATTCCTATTGGTCTTGGTGTCATTTTTTCGGACATGTGGGGCATGATTTTGCTGGCAGGTTTCTTGCGCATCGTGACGACTCACCACTTCACCTTCTTTATTAACTCGATTGCTCACAAGTGGGGCGCGCAGCCGTACACGGATGAAAATACCGCGCGGGATAATCACTTTTTTGCTTTTCTGACGTTTGGCGAGGGCTATCACAATTACCACCATATTTTTCAAAATGATTACCGCAATGGCATTAAATGGTGGCAATGGGACCCAACAAAATGGCTGATCAAAGGCTGTGAGTTGGTCGGCTTGGCGCGTAATTTACGCGTGGTACCGGATTTTAAAATCCAGCGGGCGCGTCTGGATATGCAGTTTAAACGTGCTCAAGAGAAGTTGGCCAAAGCTCAAAATCGTGAGCAATGGTCAGACTTACTGGAAAAAGAGTACGAACAGTTTAAAACCATGTTGGCTGAGTGGAAGAGCTTGCAATCTGAGCGCTATCAAGAGACGCGCCGCAGCTTGCAGCACAAATGGGAAACCGCAGCGTTGCGTACTCGTTATCAGGAGTTGGAATACTCGCTGAAAATGCAGCAGAAGCGGCTAAAAATCATGATGGCGCAGTTCGCCACCAGTTAATGGCCAATTTTTCATGAAAAAGCCCCGCTTGCGGGGCTTTTTTGTGTCTGTAGGTAGTGTCGTAACAGTGACAGGGTTACCATGGCCGCGGACCAAATTGGGAGTGCATGACGATGGCAAATGTAGTGATTACGGGCGCCAACCGCGGGATTGGTTTGGCGTTGGCGCAGCAACTGGCTGCACGAGGTGACCGGGTGACGGCGGTTTGTCGTGACAGCAGTGATGAGCTGGAAGCGGTGGCCGATCAAATCGTCTCGGGCATTGATGTCACAGATGAAAACAGTGTGAGCGGGTTGCAAACCATATTGAGCGAAATACTCGATGGCGATCTGGATATTTTGATTAATAATGCCGGTGTTTTTCGCAATGAGTCCCTTCAGCAGTTGGACACCGACAGTATTCGTCAACAGTTTGAGGTGAACACCATTGCGCCGTTAACCTTGGCGGCAAATTTAAGCCCGTTAATGGTGGCAGGCAGCAAGCTGGTCAACATCACTAGCCGCATGGGATCCATTGCCGACAATGGCTCAGGGCAATATTACGGCTACCGTGCGTCGAAGGCGGCACTCAATGCGGTGAGCAAAAGCCTGGCGCTGGATCTACACCCTCAGGGCATCGCCGTCGCCGTGTTGCACCCAGGTTTTGTGCAAACGCGCATGGTGGGCTTTAACGGAGATGTTACCCCAGAGCAATCTGCAGCCGGGCTGATTCAGCGCATCGATGAACTTAACCTGGCTAACACTGGGTCTTTTTGGCATGCCAATGGTGAAGCACTTCCCTGGTAATTTATTTTAGGAGCAGCAACATGAGCACACGTAAAGCGCGAATAGAAAAGAAACTGCATACTCGCTATCAGGCGGAGTTTTTATTTGAATGCAGTCAAGATCCTCAATGGGCGGCCAAACTGCAGGCACTAGAAGGTGAACAGGTGCTGGAAAGCGCTCAAGAAGGCATGCCAGCGGATTTATTGGCGGCCTTTCCTGAGCTGGACACCATGGCGTTGAATTATTGCATTGAACGCGTTGAGCTAAATGAAGTACCGCGTGACGCGTCTTGCTGGTGGCCGCTGGAGGAAGGCACACAGTTTTTCTTGTGTTATCCCGCACGCTTCCCGCAAGCGGCGTTGTATTTGGCCGTCGATTTCGACGACCACACCCATTAGTCCAACACCTCAAAGGTGACGCCGGCATGCTGCTGTAGGCGCTCGAAAAAGCGCTGATCAAACACAGATGCCGGTGTCCAAAAGCCGCCTTTCGGGCCAGTTTTCTGGCCTTTGTCGTGCAGATCAAGGGCCAGTGAGGCCGCGGCTTGGCCGAGCATTTTGCCGGTTGAGCCGTAGCCCGGGTCGCGATCTCCCGTGACTTTTACCTGCATGCTTTGCCCGTCGCGGCTAGTGCCTTTCAAGCGAATATCAAAAAAGCCGTTTTCCTGTTGCTCGGGGCTAGGGCCTTCGCCGGGTTTTGGTAACAGTGTTTTTTCCAATAACCAACGGCTGGGTTTGAGCGCCGCACCGGCCATAAAAGCACCTAGGCCACCGACTAATCCCATGGCGGTTAAACGACCACGCGTACCGCGACCGGTGAGCATGGCTTCGTCATAAATAAAATCATCGCCGTAGGCGTTGTTGAGTAGGGCATTGGAGCGATGCACGATGCGGGTATTAATGGCCGCCATAATAAAAGGCGCGGACCAGGCGTTAAAATCGGCATCCAGTCTGGCGCCTTTTAGGTTGGGCTGGCGCGCACTAAAACCGTGGCCAGCAGGGCACAGGGCATAAGGATTGGCCAATTGTTTGCGTAAATCCGGGTTGGCCACCGCTTCTTTGGTTAGGTTGACGATGCTGGCAACGGTGCCGCCAGACATGCCGCCTTTGGCCGCTTTAACGCGCATACGTACTTGTTGTGCCGGCTGAGAGAAGCGCTGTTGCATGTGCTGCTGTAAAAAAGCAACGCCCATGTCAGAGGGCACGGAGTCAAAACCACAGCTGTGCACAATGCGAGCGCCGCTCTCTTGGGCACGGGCCTCATATTTATCGATCATGGCTCGAATCCATTGCGGCTCACCGGTCAAGTCGCAATAGTCGGTGCCTGAGCCGGCGCAAACGCGAACCAGTGTTTCGCCGTATAGGGCGTATGGCCCCACCGTGGAGACCACCACATTCGTTTGCTCACATAAAGCTTGCAGCGCTTGTTCATCGGCGGCATCGGCAACAATAATGGGCACCCGGCCAGCATCATCGCCCAGCTCGTCCAATAGACTGCCGCGCAGCGTTTGCAGCTTGCGTTGTGAGCGTCCAGCGATGGCCCATTTTAGTTCACCGTCGAGACCAAATTGTTTGGCCAGATAATGGGTGAGAATTTGGCCAACAAAGCTGCTGGCTCCAAATACCACGAGATCGTAGTGCGCCATAATGTTCCTCGATGCGTTTTTATTTGGCGCTCAAGTTAACAGTGTTTGGCGTGACCGGTAAGGGGCATTTGCGCAAACCATATCGGCACAGTAGCCATTTGGTCAGAACGAAAAATAATTAATGGTGTGAGATTGTGGAGTTAAAGCACATTAAAGCGTTTGTCAGCGTCATGGACTGCGGTTCGCTGTCGGCGGCTGCCCGCCAGCTGGGTAAAGGCCAGCCGCTGTTAAGTCAATGGATCAGCGAGCTGGAGGCCGATACGGGCTTGGCCTTGTTTGAGCGCAGCGGCAATCGTGCGGTGCCAACATCGCAAGCCTGGCAGTGGTTGCCATGGGCGCAACAGGCGCTGTCGGAGTTGGAAGCGCTGGAGCGGCGAACCCAAGCGCTGGCCGGCGATGAGCTGTGGCAATTGCAGTTAGCGGTTGAGCACAGTTTAACCGCCGACTGGCTCGCCCCAGCGCTGCGCGACTGGCATAAGCAATGGCCTGGGCGTTGTATTCAGCTCAGCGGCTGCAGTCGCGATGAATTGATTGATGGCTTGCAACAACAGCATTGGCATCTCGGCGTGGGCTATGAACACGAAGATCACATTGCCGAAGTGTCTTATCAGCGCTTGGGTGAGCTAACGGAAGTGTATGTGGCCAGCTCGGATTGGCTGGCGTCTGTGCACGGCAAACTCGATGCGGCAGCGCTGCGACAGACCACCGAGCTGGTGTGGGCACAAGCCAGCGATGGTTGTGAGTCTGTTTTGAATCTCAATGCTTGGCTCATAGCAGAACTGACGCTGCTCAAGCAGCTGGCGTGTCAGGGAGTTGGCTATGCGTTGTTACCACAGTGGGCTGTGGCTGAGGAACTGACTGTTGGCAGTTTGCAGGTGTTTCAGCCGACCTTTGAAACACCCACCTTGGTCAGGCGTGTTGAAATGCTATGGCCAGCAGGGCTGGAGTTACAAGCGCCACTGGCCAGTTTGCAGCAGTTATTGGTGCAATACGGCGTTAAAAAACCACGGCGTTAAAAATCTTCGTGCTGAAAAGTAATATCGCCATTCATCATCGTCAGCAATACGCGTATGTCGCGTAATTGCTGTGGCGCCACCGTTAACGGGTTTTGGTCAATCACGATCAAGTCGGCGTGTTTGCCGACTTCTAACGTGCCGGTGCGATCTTCGCTGCGCATTAAAAAAGCGGCATCGCGGGTGTAGGCCGCCAGGGCTTGCTCCACTCGAATGCTTTGCTCGCCTCGATTAACCGCATTGTGAATACCAATAAATGGATTCAGGCTGCTGACGGTCCAGTCGCTGCTCAGCACCACTTTTGCCTGGCTGTCGAGCAAATCTTTCAATCGGTAAGCCTGATCAATGCGATCACCAATATATGGCCTTTGCCAGTCATGGTTGTGGGGCAGGGTAAAGTCCCCCGCGACCTGCATGTCGGCAATCACACCTAATTGTGCAAAGCGCGGCAAGTCGTCATCGTCGACCATTTCGACGTGGGTCAGGCGATGGCGTTGCTGTGGCGCGGGGTGGCTGGCAATGGCATTTAATGCTTCGTGAACGCCACGATCGCCAATGGTATGGATATGAAAATCAAAGCCTGCGGGCTGCAATTGAGCAATATAATGCGCCAGGCGCGACTGGTCGAAATAATTCAGCCCGCGCGCAGGCACACCGGGCAAGCTGTGTTGGTAGGGTTGTTTTAACGCCGCGGTGGTGTTGTGAATAATGCCATCGCTGTAAATTTTTATTTGATTGATTTGCAATAAGCGCTTGGGGTCGTAGCGATATTGCTGCTTCAAAAAGTCTATTTGTGCCGCGTCAGCCATGAGTGGATAGGCCCATAGCCCCAAATTGACTCGAGTTTTAAGCGCGCCATCGAGCTCTGCCTGGTGCCAAACATCCAGCCAACCACGTTGCCAGTAAACCCGCGCATCAGCGATCGAAGTAATGCCATGGCGCGCCATTTCATCCATGGCCCACAGCAGACCATCGTAATAGAGGTCGAAGCTTTTCTCTGTCGGCTGGTAAGCCAGATCAAACGCCGCTTCGGCAGCCGTTTCCAATAAAATACCGTTAGGCTCGCCATCTTTATCGCGCAAGATGATGCCGCCGGGTGGATTATGGCTGTCAGCGTGGTAGTTCAGTCGTGCCAGTGCTTCAGAGTTAACCCAAGCGGAATGCGAGCTTTGCTCCATAATGACAACCGGTCTGTCATTGATCCATTGATCAAGCAGTTGGCGAGGGTTGTCTTCTTCGATGAGCCAGTGCAACTCATGGCCATAGGCGGTCAGCCAGTCGGTACCGACTTGATGCTGACGGCAATCCAGTAAGGGCTGGCGCAGCCCAGCCAAGTTATCGGCCTCTAGCCAGCAATTGCCGCCTACTTCGGCACCGGCCTCCAATGCGTGCACATGGCTGTCATGAATGCCAGGCATGATGGTCAGTCCTTCGAGATCAATGATGTCGGCATCTTGTTGGTAGCGCTGCTGTGCCTGCTGGCTGCTGCCGATAAACTCAATACGACCATCGCGCACGGCTAAGGCATCGTGCAAATGCGGGGCGTCGATCATGGTGATCAGGTCAGCATTTATAAAGACTGTGGCAGGGTTGCTGGTTGTGGGTTCGGCGGTCGAGTGGCAGGCCAGCAATGTGGCGCTGGCCAATAATGTCATCAAAGTTTTCATGGCAAGGTCAACAATCAATAAGGTTGAGCAAACTCTAGACCAGTGCCGCGGTAGGCAAAAATGAGCCGCTATCTGGTTTTTTGATAGCGGCGGTAGTTTCCCGTGCGTAATGTACTGGCTGGCGCCAGCTCGGTGTGACCGATAAGCTTGAGTGTGGTGTTAAGTCAAGGTGGCGACAGTGGAGAGGCAATGTCGACAAGCGTAGGTTGGTTAGATTGGGCAGCATTGGGCTGGTTTATGTGGTGTTGGATCAGCTACTCCTTATTCGCTAAGCGTCGGGCAAAAAATACGGCGTCTCTGTCTTCTGTGTTGCATGTGCACCGAATCAACTGGATGCGGCGTTTACTGCAGCGAGAAATCCGTGTCAGTGACGCCGCATTGCTGTCCAACTTGGAACGCAACGTCACGTTTTTCGCTTCTTCCTGTGTGCTGGTGTTGGCCGGTTTGTTAACGGCGCTTACAGCGACGCAACAAATTCATGATGTGATTGCTGATATTTCTTTTGCGGCTGAAAGCTCCATTTTGTTGGTGGAACTGAAAATTTTGCTGTTGATTGGCATCTTTATTTACGCCTTTTTCACCTTTACCTGGTCGATGCGCCAATTTGGTTTTGCATCTGTGTTGGTCGGTGCGGCGCCGGCGCCGGAAGACGATCATGTAACAGCCAATGAGCGGCGTAATTTTGCAATATTTGCCGCCAAAGTCATTGATCAGGCCAGCCACAGTTACAACTACGGCTTGAGGGCATTTTATTATTCATTAGCGGCGGTGAGCTGGTTTTTAGGCCCTTGGTATTTTGTAGCAGCAGCCACCACCGTGGTGGGCGTGTTGTTTCAACGCGAGTTTCGTTCTTCTTCGCTGAAAGCGCTAAAGCAGGTAGAAAATGTCGGCGAGCGCCTGTTTCATGACGACAAAGACCTGTACCGTCGCTCACTTAAAAAGAATGATGAGGCGCATTAAGGCGCCTATGAATAATTCTGTACAGCGCTGCGCGACTGCAGCAGACTTTCAGAACAAGGCGGTGATGGCAGGAAATGGCAGCCCTTTTCAACATCATCAACGACGTTATGGAAGTTTGCTGTCCGCGCCCTTCGGGGAGCGCCAGAGAACTCCAGCTCTGTGTCGCCGATTTTTGCTGTAGTTGGCTGAGCGGCAAACCGGCTTCGTGATTCTGAGCCCCTGGCGATCCAGAGCGGACACCGAATTATTCATAGGAGCCTTAACAATGGCACTTGGTAATATCATTGGCTTGATCGTTGTGCTGGCGCTGGTCGGCTATGGCTGGCGCCGAGCCAAGCAGCAAAGTCAGCGCTGGGCGCGCAATAAGCGCGAAGGTGAGCGCTACTGGCAACAGCAGCGTCAGCGGGACGGTGTTGTGGAGGTCGGTGATGGCGTGCTGATGGAATATCAGCAGCGCGGTGCAGGCACTGAGTCTCCACAGGCAACTCAACGTATTCACGTTCATTACACCGGCCGGTTGGTGGACGGCACTGTGTTCGACTGCTCACGTCAGCGCGGCGAAGCGCTGCAGTTGTGCCCTAACCAGGTCATTGTCGGCTGGCAGCAGGCACTGCAAACCATGGTCGTGGGCGACCGTGTTGAACTCACCATCCCTGCTCAGTTGGCGTATGGTCGCCGCAAAGCCGGTGCAATATTGCCGTATTCCACACTGATTTTTGATCTTGAGCTGCTGGCAGTAGATGCCAGCTAATAGCCTGGCCAGCGACGTTCTAGTCAATTTTTTTCTCAGTCATTTTTCTTCTAAAAACCAGACAATGCTTGTCTGGTTTGCTGCCTCTGCGCTACTCCTAAGCCTAATTGGTGGGTGATTTTGTTTCGCATCGAATGCGTCGCATAACCCGCCGCAGTCAACAGGCTTCGCTGCCTGATCCGGCCACAAGCCATCGATCAGGCGTTAGAAATCGGCCACAAGCCGGAGGTATAGCCATGTTTGATCCCATCGTCCAACACCGCTGTGAGGCGGTGCATAGCTTCGTACACATTCCTGACAACAACCCCGATGCACCTTGGCGTGCCGTCATCGCCGTGCACTCCACCCGGCGAGGACCTGCCTTGGGCGGCTGCCGATTTGTACCCTATCAAAGTGGTGACGAAGCGCTCCAGGATGCCCTGCGCTTGGCCCAGGGGATGAGTCGCAAGGCAGCGCTGGCTGGCTTGGATTTAGGCGGTGGTAAAGCCGTGATTATGATGCCTGAGGGCGTGTTCGACCGGCAGGCGCTGTTTCGTTGGTTTGGCCATTGTGTCGAACGCCTGTCAGGTGAATACATCACCGCCATGGATGCCGGCACGCAAGTGGAGGATATGGATGAGATTTTCCACCAAACCCGTCATGTTGCCAGCCACAGCCAGATTGGCGACCCTTCACCGCATACAGCCAGAGGGGTATGGCAGGCGATTCGCTATTTGCTCCATGAGGTGCTTGGCCTAGCGCCGACCAAGAGTCGGGTAGCTGTGCAAGGGCTAGGACACGTGGGTATGTTGTTGACACAACACCTGTTAGATAACGGTGTGCAGGTAGTCGTCAGTGATGTTAATTCAGATCGGTGTCAGCAAGCTCAGAGCATCGGTGCCAGCGTGGTGGCGCCTGAGCAAATTCTGCAACAGAAGGTAGATTTATTGGCCCCTTGTGCCTTGGGTGGGGTCATTCATGCCGGCAATCTCGATGAGCTGAATTGCCAAGCCATTGTTGGGGCAGCCAATAATCAGCTAGAAGACGCCGATTGTGGGCGTGAACTGCATCAGCGGGGCGTTATTATCGCTCCGGATTATCTGGTCAATGCGGGTGGGCTGGTGTTTGCCTCAGGCCGCTATCAGGGTTGGTCAGATGAACGCATAGCGGCCCAAATTGACAGCATTACTGAACATTTGGGTGACTTACTGCGCCAATCACAACAGCGCGACATCGCCGTCAATGTGTTGGCCGATCAGCTGGCAGACGAAGCCATTGCTGCCGGCCACTATCAACCTGCCACCAACGACATGGGCAAGGAGGCACTATGGAGCCTGTAATGCAAACGGTGCGCTACTTGGATGATCAAGGTCATACCTGCCAAGAGCTGCCATTGTGGGCACACGAAATGGAGCCGCTGCTGGAGTGTTATCGCTGGATGCTGCTCACCCGCCAGTTCGATCAAAAGGCCATTGCCTTGCAGCGAACTGGCCAGCTAGGCACTTATCCGTCCAGTCTTGGGCAAGAGGCCATTGCCGTGACGTTGGGATTGGCAATGGAAGCCGATGATGTGCTGGTGCCCTATTACCGGGACCATGGCACCCAGTTGATACGCGGCTGCGGTATGAAAGACATCTTGCTCTACTGGGGCGGTGATGAACGCGGCAGTGCCGCCGGCCCGCAGCAAGACTTCCCCGTTTGTGTACCCATCGCCACGCAATGTGGCCACGCCGTTGGGGCGGCAAAAGCGCTGCAGCTGCAAGGGCGCTCCCAAGCAGTGGCCTGCACATTGGGTGATGGCGCGTCTTCCAAAGGGGATTTTCTAGAAGCGCTCAACTTGGCGGGCTTGTGGCAACTGCCAGTGGTGTTTGTGCTCAACAACAACCAATGGGCTATCTCCGTATCGCGCCAAAAGCAATGCGGAGCCAGCGCCTTGGCTTTAAAAGGAATGGGAGCTGGCGTGCGCTCGGTGCAGGTCGATGGCAATGACGTTATCGCCATGTTTGATGAGTTGACGCAGGCATTAGAAGCCGCCCGCGCAGGAGAGGGGCCGACGTTAATTGAGGCGATCAGTTACCGTTTGAGTGATCACACCACTGCCGATGACGCCAGCCGCTATTGCTCGCAAGAGGAGCTGCAACAGGCCTGGAAAAAGGAGCCCGTAGCGCGCCTTAAGCGTTTTCTCACCAGCCAGGGAGCGTGGACAGAAGCCTTAGAGCAAAAATGGCTCGAGCATTGCCAACACACCGTGAGCAGCGCAGTGCAGCATTATCTCGAGTATTTGCCGCAATTGCCGGAAGCCATGTTTGATCATCTTTATGACGACTGGCCGGCGGTGATGGAGGATCAGTTGCAGGCCTTTGCCGAACGACGTCAGCGGCGTCTGGGAGAGTAGCGCATGAGTATTCAAGATTTGACCATGGTTGAGGCCGTCAACCTGGCTCTGCATCGGGCCATGGCTGCGGATGAATCGGTGGTGTGCTTAGGGGAGGACATCGGCGTCAATGGCGGGGTGTTCCGTGCCACGGTGGGGCTGCAAGAGCGTTTTGGCGAGCAGCGAGTGATGGACACGCCGTTGGCGGAAACCTTGATAGCGGGTGCTTCCATCGGCATGGCTGCCAGCGGCCTGAAGCCAGTGATGGAAATTCAGTTTCTGGGCTTTATCTTTCCCGCTTTTGAACAGCTGATTACGCATGCTGCGCGAATGCGCAATCGCACTCGGGGGCGCATGCAGTGTCCATTAGTGGTGCGCGCGCCTTTCGGCGGCGGCATTCATGCCCCTGAACATCATTCCGAAAGCACAGAAGCGCTGTTGGCGCATATACCCGGTATCAGGGTCGTCATTCCATCGTCGCCACGGCGTGCCTATGGGTTGCTGCTTAGCGCCATTGATAGCCCCGATCCCGTGGTGTTTCTTGAACCCAAACGCCTATATCGAGTGCAGAAGCAGCCGCTGGCCGACGATGGCGAGCGCCTGCCTTTGGACAGCTGTTTTACGCTGCGAGAAGGCGATGACGTCACCTTGATTACTTGGGGAGCGTGTGTGCGAGAAACCTTATTGGCCGCCGATCAGTTGCAGGAGCGGGGAATCGCTGCTGAAGTCATAGATGTCGCGACGGTATCGCCACTGGACATGGCGACGTTGCGCCAGTCGGTGATCAAAACCGGGCGCTGCGTCATCGTGCATGAGGCCTGTCGCAGTGGTGGTATAGGCGCTGATATTGCGGCGCAGCTGGCGGAGCAGGCGTTTGATTATTTGCAGGCACCGATTCAGCGTGTCACCGGCTTTGATACGCCAATGCCTTACTTCCGTCAGGAGCAATGGTATCTGGCGGATGCCGATGACATTTGCGCCGCGGTGAAGGCGGTAATGGATTACTAATCGGGAGCAGCCCATGCGTTATTTTGCTTTGCCAGATTTAGGTGAAGGTTTGCAAGAAGCGGAAATCGTTGAATGGTACGTCAGCGAGGGAGATACCGTGGCCATTGACCAGCCGTTGGTCGCGGTTGAGACCGATAAAGCCATCGTCGACGTGCCCAGCCCGCAAGCCGGCATCATTGGCCAGTGCTTTGCCGCCGTTGGCGACAGCGTCAATGTCGGTGAGCCGCTGGTGGAGTTCAAAGGGGCAGGGTCTGATGACAAACATAGCGAGCAAACATCTGGCACCGACAAGGCGACGGTGGTGGGGGAGCTGCCGCAGGATGCGTTAGTCAAAGAGGATCGCTTTACCATTGGTGCTGCGCCAACCGCAGCGACCGGCGTTCGCGCTTCTCCCAGTGTGCGGGCGCTGGCTCGGCGCTTAGGCGTTGAGCTCAGTGGCGTGGCGGGGAGCGGCGCAGATGGGCGCATTACAGCGGAAGACGTTGAGCGTGCCGGGCGTGTGAATGCCAGTCATGGGCCGAGTCATTCTCTGTCGGGCGTGCGCAAGTCCATGGCCAAAAACATGGCGCGTGCTCACGCGTCTGTGGTGCCTGTAACCTTATTTGATGAAGCCGACGTAACCGAATGGCAGGCTCAAGAAGACATTACTGTGCGCTTATTGCAGGCGATAGCCGCGGCGTGCCAGGCCGAGCCTCAGCTTAACGCCTGGTTTGATGACCAGCAGCTGCGACTGTTGCAGCAAGTGGACGTTGGCATTGCCGTGGACACTGAACAGGGGTTGTTTGTGCCTGTGTTGCGCGACGTAATACAGCGCCCAGCCGAGGATCTACGGGCTGGGCTGGCTCGATTACGTGACGATGTGAAAAATCGCAGCATCCCGCCAGAAGAACTACGTGGAGCCACCATCACTCTGTCGAATTACGGTTCATTGGCCGGTAGCAGCCAAGCGGCCGGCAGCTTTGGCACCCCGATTGTGGTCCCCCCCACCGTGGCCATCGTAGGTGCGGGGCGTATCCAAGAAAAGCCGATGGTCAGTATGGGAGAGCTGTACGCTGGCAAGACGCTGCCACTGTCGCTGACCTTTGATCATCGTGTGGTGACAGGCGGCGAAGCGTCACGCTTTTTGGGCGCGTTAATCGCCGACTTGCAGCGCGAGCCGGCGGTGATTGATCGCTAAATCAATCGTCGTTGTGCTCACGATCGTTGTATCGAAAACTGTCACTGCCATGTTCGCCGGCCCAGGCCAGCAGCATGGCGTGCACGCGCTCGTCACAGGTCATTTGCTGCAAATCATTAAGGCCATTTTCTGCACGGATCGGCTCTAAGCTGGACTCGCGCTGACAGGCGTCATAGAGCCGATCTAACATGCGTTCTACCTGCTCCACATCATCGGTCATTACCTGGCTGATTTGCAGGTCTTCTTCCAGCTCCCTAATTACCGACCAGCAAGTCTCACCCCGCTGATACAGGGTGTCTGGGCTGATGCCGTGCAGGTCTGTTAGGGCGTAATCCCAGTCGTGCCAATCATCTTCGGGCTGAATCAAGGTGGTTTTAATGCGGCCATCGCTGAGGCTCCAGGCGATGGCGATAGGGTGGCCATTGTCCTCCCAGGAGCTGGCATCAATGGCTATAAACTGTGGTGCAATCATGGGTTGTTCCCCTGGCTGGTGATGGAGCGGCGCCAGTGTGCGAGGGAGTGAGGGCGTGGTCAAGTCTGTGCAGTGCTACTCTAGCAGCTTGTTGAAAAAGTCTTTGCATGCTCAGCGAGACCTGAAATGTGCAGCTGGTGTGTTTTGTCTCGACGGACAGGGTGGCTCCCTTTCCTAGAGTCAAAGCGCAGCAGATGTGCGTTTCAGGGCTCGCCCGACGGGGCATTCGGGCTGGCCCGGACTCTGTGTTCCCATTTCTCGATGGGTGGACACACACCTTCAAAATGGCACCTTGATTCCGAACCAGACCGAAAGCCTGAGCCGAAAAGACTTTTTCAACAGGCTGCTAGCTTGGATGCCCGGCCTGTCAGCGCCGCTGCAGTTAACACTGCATTAGGATGGCCGAATATCTGCTTCTTGGCGCAGCAAGGCATCGAGCGTGTCGACCACCTCTGCCCAGTCGGAATCTTGTTCCAGTGCTTCTTGCAAAAAGCTGCGCTGCGCCGCACTGAAAAAGGGTAAATCCACCAATGCCGCGCCTGGTGCGATGGGTTTGTGCTGCTCTAAAAAGCGTTCAATGCTTTCATCGCTATTGTCCAGGCCCAGTTGCGAAAACAGGGCGGGCAGGTCGTGAGCTGAGGTATCCATGCAAGTCTCCCGGTGGCGTGTTTAGTGGAAGTCTAGAAGCGCTGCGTCAGTCTGCAATGACGGCCGCCCCAGCTGGCGAAGGTGGCGAAAATGTCCAGCAAGCGCGGCACCCAAGCTGGCATAGCGTCTGACTCGCAATTCGCCTTGCTGCTCGAGTGATAACAGCAGGCCATGGATGGCTGGATAGTGAACATGGGAAATCCGCGGAAACAAATGGTGTTCCAGTTGAAAATTCAGACCACCCAATGCCCAGGTTAGCCAACGGCTATCGGTCGCGAAGTCTACGGTGGTGCGCAACTGATGGTGGGCCCAGTCATCACTCAGCTGGCCATGGCTAACCGGGGGAAAGTCTGCTTGGTCCACCACATGAGCCAGCTGGAATACAATGGCGAAGACGCTGCCCAACACCGCATGCATCAGCAAAAAGCCGGCCACCGTGGCTGGCCAGCCCAGCCATTGCGCGGGAAGCCACAAATACAGCAGCAAGTACAAAGCTTTCGATAGCCAGAACTCGATATGATCCCAGCGCGTCAATGCATGGCTGAAAGGGCGTTGCGCAATTTTTTGGCGCCAATAGGCTTTGTAGTCCAGTACAAAAAACCAGAACAGGCTGGTCAGCGGGTACAGCAGCCAAACATACCAATGCTGCCAGCGATGGAAGCGGTAATGAGGTTGATGTGGGCTCATTCGTAGCAGCCCCATGGCATCGATGTCTTCATCCAGGCCATCCACATTGGTGAAGCTGTGGTGATTGCGGTTGTGCTTCTGGGCCCAGTAAAACCGGTTGCTACCAATCAGATTAAAGCTGCTGGCAGCGAGGCGATTCAGCCAGCTGTGCGAGCTGAAGGAGGCGTGCGCACCGTCGTGCATGATGTTAAAGCCGACCAGCGCCGTGGCCAGGCCATGCAGTGGCCACCACAGCCAATGCCAGTGCGGCAGCAACGCTAGCAATGCATAGCTGCTGACATACAGCACTAAAATCATGACAGCTTTGCGCCACAGTTTAACGTTGCCGGTTTTACTTTGCTGTTGCCGTTGGAGTAAATCGCTGACTTGATTAGATAAGTGCTGATAAAACTGGCGGTCAGTCGGTGCGAAGCGAACCTGGGTCATAGTGAGCATTTCTTATTGTTGTGGCGCTATCCTAGCGGTATTGGTACATGGGTACAAATGCAAGCTAGGGCACTTCTGAATAATTCGGTGCCCTAGTTTTCAAAGCCGGACTGCTGTTGTCGAAAGTGGCGTGGTGATAAAGCCAGCCAGCGGCGAAAGGCACGGCCAAAATTAGAAGGGTCGTTATACCCTAGGCGGTGAGCAATCTGGTCGATGCTGAGCGGTGTATTTTGCAAATAGTACATGGCCAGTTGGCGGCGCGAGCTTTCTATAATGTGTTGATAGCTGGTGAGTAGCTCAGCCATTTGCCTATTTATGGTGCGGGAGCTGGTGCCCAGCTGAGCGGCAATCGTTGCCAGGGTTGGAAATACCTGCTGCTGTAGCAGTTGTGAGCGCAACTGTGTGGCCAGGTCCTGCTGGGCTGTCATGGCGCTCAACTGAGCTTCGCATTCAAGCTCGGCTTGGCGACGAGTTGCCAGGCTCACACGAGCGACGGGGGTTGCCAGCACATTGCTGGGTAAGCACAGGGCATTCTGCGCTTGGTTAAAAGTAACAGGCAGTTGTAGGTGCTCTTCATAGCGCAGCGCTAATGACTGTGGTGATTCCTTCAGTTTGACCAGCCCTGGAAGTGGGTTTTGGTCACCGCATAAATCGCGCAACAAGGTGGCCATCATGGCCAACAAATAATGCTGCGCAAAGGGAGACACCACCGGCATATTGCCGCTTTGGTGGACTTCTAACAGCAGCTGGCCCTCATGCTGCAGACAGCGAAACTTACCCAGCAGACTGAAGTTATTGGCGTAGCGTATCAACCAACTTAAAGCGTCCTCCCAAGTGCTGGCGGCATGAAAGACTTGTCCGGCAAACCCCCGCAGCACCAGTGGAATACGCGCCCCGTGAATCAATCCCAGAAGTGGTTCGTCTGTCACGCGAACAACTTGATGAATAACGCGCTGCACCATAGCGCCCGTAGCCATCCCCGTGGCTTGCAGATGAGCCGGCGAAATATCCTCGGTGGGGGCACCTAGGGCCTGCAGGGTTTCAGTCAAATAACCCAAATGCTGTTGGGCCAGGCGTGATGGCTGCTTGTTTACGGACGAATGTGAGGCGTTCATTTGTGCGCTGCATGACGTGAAATGACGGAAAGTGTTACAGGTTATGCTCTTTCACTCAATGCGCCTTTGGTTCATAGTTCGGGCTTGGGCCTGTTTGCATACACGAGATGCGCCGAACTTAGGTGGCGATGATGCCTACACGTCGGTGGTCAAACACACAGGTTTATAGCAGTGCTGTTGGTGATTGGGTTGAACTGATGAATACCCAAAATCAGCGGTGCTGGGTGCGTGCAGTCTGATGCTGCCGGCCGCAGGTCCTGACAAAAACAACAACAGAACCATGGGAGACTGAGCTGTGGATGCTTCATTCTGGGATGGAAAGCGCGCTCCTGGCGTGCCAGATAACATTGATCTGAGCGAATTTAATGCAGTGGTGGAAGTGATCGAAGGTGCGATGCAGCGCTATGCGGATCGTCCGGCCTTTACCAGCATTAACTACACGCTGACGTATCGCCAAATTGACGAATACAGCGCCGCTTTTGCCGCCTATTTACAAAATTATACCAACTTGAAACCCGGTGATCGCATTGCGATCCAGATGCCGAATATCTTGCAATTTCCCATTGCTATGTATGGCGCACTGCGTGCCGGCTTAGTGGTGGTTAACACCAACCCGTTGTACACCGAGCGGGAAATGCTGCACCAGTTTAACGACTCGGGTGCAAAAGCTTTGGTCTGCATGGACGTGTTTGCACGCTCGGTGCAAAACATCAAGGCGGACACCGGCTTAGAGCACATTATTGTGACCAGCCTGGCCGACATGTTGCCATTTTTGAAGCGCACCGTGATTAACGCCGCCGCGCGTTACATTAAAAAAATGGTGCCCGCTTACTCTTTGCCTGAAGCGATCTCCTTCCGCAAAGCCTTGGCGCAGGGACAACAAGCAGGGCCGCATCAAGCCAATTACATTCGTGACCCTGATGCGACCATTATTTTGCAATACACAGGCGGCACCACTGGGGTTGCTAAAGGCGCAGAGCTGACCAATCGCAACTTGGTGGCCAATATGCTGCAAGCCAAGGCGCAACTCAGTCAGCAAGGCGCTGATGGTCAGTCTATCAAGCCAAGCGATGGCGCAAAAATTGTTGCGCCGTTGCCGCTGTACCACATTTACTCATTTACCGTGCATTTAATGGCGCTGTTTAATATGGGTGACCACAGCATATTGATCGCCAATCCGCGCGACACCAATATGTTTGTGCGCATGATTAAACCGCATCAGCTCACCGGTTTTATCGGCCTGAACACCTTATTTGTGTCCCTGATGCAGCACCCTGAGTTTGCTGATTGTGATTTTTCCAAGTTAAAGCTGACCTTATCGGGTGGCACCGCACTGATGGATGACACCGCACGTCGTTGGCAGGAGCTGACCGGCTGCGGTATTTCAGAAGCATATGGGCTGACGGAATGCTCGCCGGCGGTGACGATGAACCCAGCAGGTGGGTTAGAGCGCATGGGCACGGTGGGTCAGGCAGTACCTGGCACGGCGCTAAAATGCATCGATGACCAGGGCAATGAAGTGGCCATCGGTGAGCGCGGTGAGTTGTGCGTGCACGGACCTCAGGTCATGAAAGGTTACTGGAATCGCCCGGAAGCCACCGCTGAAAGCTTTACTCCTGATGGCAAGTGGTTTCGAACCGGGGATGTGGCCATTATTGATGAAGACGGCTTCGTCAGCATTGTGGATCGAATTAAAGACATGATTTTGGTGTCAGGCTTTAATGTTTATCCCAATGAAATTGAAGATGTTGTGGCCAACCATCCAGCAGTAGAGAATTGTGCCGCGATTGGCGTGCCAGATGACAAGACCGGCGAGGCAGTGAAGCTGTTTGTGATTGCCAGTGATCGCAATGTCACGGTCGAGGACATTCGTACTTACTGTCGGGATAATTTAACGGCTTATAAAATCCCTCGTCATATTGAGTTCCGCGACGAACTCCCTATGACTCCGGTGGGTAAAATCTTGCGGCGTGAGCTGAAAGATGAAGAAGAAGCGAAGCGAGAGGCAGAGCCTGCCTGATCCTTGATAACTCCGGCTCTGTGTCGCTGCTTTTGGCGACAGTGGCATTCAGAGCGGGGTTGAATGTTAGCGTATCGCAAGTAAAAACGCGCCGTTAAGGCGCGTTTTTTTATCGGTTGGATAAACTGAACTGCAAGTCCATGGTCACTGTGTGCGCCCGTTGCTCCTCTTCTGGCGTCTCCTGCTGCCACTGATATTTCAAATCGCCCATTAAGCGGTTTTCAGCAATGTGCTGAGCTAGTGCAAAGCCATGTTCTTCTTGCTGACGATTCGACAGCGTTTGCTGCAGTTGAATAAAGCCGGAGCGGCCGTCGGTGCCCGCTTTGATCGCGAGTCGTTGCAGCTGTGGCCAGTTTTCCTTGGGTACCAGTAGCTCCAATACAAAAGAGAATAACTCGGCGTTTTCTTCCAGTACCAAAGACAAAGGCAAATCGGCGGATTTATCCTTCACCGGGATGGTCGTGAGCCAGCGCTGTAAATGCTGCGATAAGTCCATTGTTTGCGTTTGGTCTTCAATAATAATATTCAAATAACGCTGAAAAATATCTAACCTAGCTGGGCGCTGTTGCTGATGCAGTGTTAATTCTTGCAGCAATAGCCGATTCAGTGTGTTGTGGCGCTGATTGCTGAGCTGGGACTGGCAGCGCTCCAGTTGTTGTGACAGCCGCTGCATGGATAATTTGGCGCGCGTCTGCTCGTCATACAGCTCTTCTGTGCGTTTGGCCACCTTGTTTTCCAAGTTGATGGTCAACTCCTCAGCTTGCTGGCTGGCTATATGCTGTTGGGTTTTATCGACCATGCAAATTAAAATGCTGGCTGGGCGATTTTCTTCATAGCTGGTGATTTGAAAGGTGGCATCGAAGTAGCAGGGCTCGCCGCGTTGATTGATCATGTGATAAGTATCAAACACTCGTGGAATGCGACCATACAACAGTTGGTGCAGTCGCTCTCGTTGCTCGGTGGCGTCGCTGCCGGTGATCGCCGAGAGCAGCATTTCCATTGGGTGGGCGAGCTGCTCCAGCTCTAGCCGGCTAAGGCCGAGCTGGGTCGCAAAGTGACTGTTGGCATCGAAGCTATCCTGCTCAGTATCGTATTCACACAATCCCAATGCAGCGTTATCAATGGCGATGGCCAGGCGTTCTTTGGTGTGCTGCAGCTCTTGCATCGCCGCCTGCTCGCGTATGACGTCTTGCTGCAAAGTATGGCGCATTTGGTTGATGGCATCGGCGACGTCATTGAGTTCGTCGGCTTGGCCCCGGATTAACGGCAAATCTAGCGGCTCTTCTAAATGGCGCAGGGAAAACTGCCCAGCCCACTCGGACATGCGCTGCAAGCGCCGGGTGAGTAGGTGATTCACAATAAACAGAATAAAAATTGAGACAGAAAATGTTTTGATAAACTGCGTTACCAAAATATTAATGGCCTTGCTCTTTAGCTCGGCAAACAGCGTGGTGTAATCAATATCAATATGCAATGTGCCCAAGTTAAATTCACGATCGCTGTTTTCAAAAAACACGATGATCTCATGGCGGGTATCGGCGCCTTGCATGACATCGCCGGCGGAAAAAATAGTCCCATCTGAGGATTCAATGAACACATAGACAACGCCCGGAAAGTTCAATATGCCGGTGAGCTGTGCCTCCAGTTGAGGGATGTCAAAGTTCCACAAACTGTAGCTAATGCTGTCGAGATAGCTGCTGCGTATCTGGTTAATGCTCTGATCGTAGCTGCTTAAACCACGTTTGTAGTCACTGAACAGAATGAATGCCGTTGTCGCCAGCGTGACCAAAAAGCTGAACGCAAGAATGTAAGACAGAAGGCGGCGGCCGATACGTGAGGCGACTTGTGCGCTGGGGCGGTACTGTTGCTCGCGGTCGTCGTTTTGCTGTGCCGTCACATCAATGCCCTAGTCACGCGGTGAATAAACTGAATGCACCCTTACTTTGCTCAAGCGGTGGCTCCAACATCGTTGTTGGCTGTGTCCATTACTGAAATGCCGTTGCTGTGTGGGTGAGCATAGAGCCAATCAGAAGTCCTTCTACTATAGCTCTGCTGGCGTAAACAGCCAGACAACTCCGCATGAAATAGTTGTGCCATCTATGGCGCTAGGGGGCTGAATCTGCAAGCAAACTTGATCTGCCACAACTAAAAAACAGCCCTGAGAGGGCACACAGAAATGGCTTGATCTGCATCAAAACGGGGCGGTGCTGGGCGGTTATTCTGGCCCCAACTTGATTGAGCACGAAACTTAAGGAGTGCGTAATGAAAATGCTGAAAACCTTGGTGGCAGCGTCTATTGCAGCAGCGTCAGTGCCAGCGATGGCTTATGAAGCCGGTGATATTATCGTTAAAGCGGGTGTGGTGAATGTTGCACCTAAGAGCGATAACCTGAAGCTGGACGGTGTGGGTACGGTGGAAGTAAAGGATGATACCCAGCTGGGTCTGACCTTAACCTACATGGTAGCGCCACAGGTCGGTATTGAAGTTCTGGCGGCTACGCCGTTCAAGCATGACATCGAGCTGGAAGGCGACAAAATTGGTGATACCCAGCATTTGCCACCAACGGTGTCGGCACAGTATTACCCAATGAGCCCTGCTTCTAAGTTCCAGCCTTATGTCGGCCTGGGCGTGAACCATACCTTCTTCTTTGATGAAAGTGATTCCATTAACCATTTGGGCAAAAGCTGGGGCTTGGCTTTCTCTGCAGGTATGAACTACGAGATTGCAGACAGCTTTATGGCGAATGTTGGTATCTGGAAAATTGATATTGACTCCGAGTTGGATGGTAGCGGCAACGATGTAGAAATCGATCCGCTGGTAGTGATGATCGGCGGCGGTATGAAGTTCTAATCTTTAGCTAGCTCCTGCCGGTGTGATGCCGGTTTGTATGGCGCCCCTGCCTTGTGGTTGGGGCGCTTTTTTATGGGCGCTGCCATCTTAATGGTGCCGTCATCGACAGGCGCCAGGTGGGCTACGCAGAGCGGTAAGGTCCTGGCAAAGCACAACTGTGTTGTTATGCCTGGGGGGGGGGAGGCGCCTACAGCAGTGGCGCTAGCAATCGCGCCAGTCGTGCCAACAGCTGTTGGTGCCAGCGGGTGCTGACTTGCGCCGATGTCGACTGTAAGAAGTCTTGCTGCAGCATGGCTTCCACTTGTTTGGCCAGGGTGCGGTCCTGCATCAGGGCGTTCATTTCAAAGTTAATGCGCAGCGAGCGGTTATCCAAGTTGGCGCTGCCAACGGATACCAGCTCTTCATCAATCAGCATCACCTTCTGATGCAGAAAGCCCGCCCGATAAGTCGAAAAGCGAATGCCGGCCTGACTGAGTTCTTCGATGTAGCGCATCATCGCCAGCTGCACCACGCGGTTGTCGGTCTTTTCTGGCACTAAAATGCGCACATCTACGCCGCGCAGCACTGCCAGCTGCAAGTTGCTGATCACGGCCTGATCGGGCACAAAATAAGGGCTTACCAGCCAGCAGCGCTGCTGTGCGGCTTGAATCATCTGGCAAACAAATAAACTGGCGGACTCAAATTGATCCGCGGGGCCGGGGTTAATGCACATCACGGCTTGATCACCGGCTTTAGGAGCTGCTCGCCAGTTCAGGTCAGGTACGCGGCTGGTGGCCCAGTGCCAATCTTCGGCGAACCCCAGTTGAAAGCTCAGCGCAGCTGGGCCTTGGATGCGTAAGTGAGTATCGCGCCAGTCAGCACTGAGGTATTCATCGCCGATGTTATAGCCACCGATAAAAGCAACTTGCTCATCGATGACCACCAGCTTGCGATGATTGCGAAAATTCAGCTGCATGCGGTTGCGCAGGCGAATCGGGTTAAAGCGCGAAAACTCAATGCCGGCGGCGCGCAGCTGGCGGCGGTAGTGGCGGGTCAGGCCATGGCTGCCGATCTCGTCAAATACGATGTAAATGCGAACACCGGCGGCTGCCCGTTGTTGCAACACCGACAATAGCCGCTGCCCAAGGTCATCGTCGCGAATGATATAGAACTGCAGGCAAATACTGTGTTGAGCTTGATTTAACGCCTCGAACAGGGCAGCAAAGGTTTGCTCACCTGAGGTGAGAAGCTCGACTTTATTGCCCGTGAGCATCGGGCTTCGAAACAATGCCAGTAGTGGGCGAATGGTTGCGTTGGCGTTGCAGCGGTAGGGCAGTAACTGTTGCTCGACGCGCTCACCAATGCCGGTCAGGTGGCCATCCACCCTCTGCCTTGCACGGCGATAGCCTTTCAGTCGGCGCGAGCCAAACAGTAAGTAAGCGGGCAGGCTCAGCTGTGGAATCACCAACAGCGACAGCATCCACGCCAGCGAACCTTGCGCTGTGCGACCGCTCCAGAGGGCATCAATGGCAGCCACAAGCCCTAGGGGGTAAAGCAATAAAGACCAGGTCAGCCAGTCCTGAGTCAGCATGGTCTCTCCTCAATCATGGGCCTGTCACAAATGGCAGGCCCAGCGAGTCAAGACTATCAGGTTTTATCAATCAAGCGCATGAACTCGTTGCGGGTGGCGGCATCCTCGCGGAAGGCGCCTTTCATGACCGAGGTGCGCATCATCGAGTTCTGCTTTTGCACGCCGCGCATCATCATGCACATATGTTGCGCTTCGACGATGACGCCGACGCCGCGACAGCCCGTCACATCTAATACCGCATCAGCGATTTGCTTGGTCATGTTTTCCTGAATTTGCAGGCGACGGGCGAACATATCGACGATGCGAGCAAACTTCGACAAGCCCAAAACATGGCCGTTGGGCAAGTAGCCAATGTGGCAGCGCCCCAGGAACGGCAACGTATGATGCTCACACAGCGAGTAAAACTCGATGCCTTGAACCACCACCATTTCATCATTATCACTGCTGAATACAGCGTTATTGATGACTTCCTTGAGCTCCATGTCATAGCCGCTGGTAAGGAATTGCATGGCTTTGGCGGCACGTTTAGGAGTGTCCAGCAGGCCTTCGCGCTCGACGTCCTCACCCAGTTCGGTGAGGACCTGCTGATAGAGGGATTCCAATTTCGACATTATCTGACCCTGATGGTTGGGTGAATACCTGAGTAGTTTACTCAAAAATATAAAAATTATACAAACACTATTTTTTGTATAACTATTGCTCGACGACGTGCCAGTTAAGCGGCCGTTGCCAGGATGCCAGGAATTTTTGTAACGCTTTCTGGTTGGGTGCATCGCCATCCCAGGCGATGGTGAGCGCAGCCGAGCCTGCCTGAGTTTGTGCTTTTGTGCCAGTCGGCAAAATGCTAAGCACCCGGCGGGCAATGGCAGCACCGGAGTCGATCCATTGCACTTCTGGAAAGTACTGCTGTAGCTGTGACGTGAGCAATGGGAAGTGGGTGCAGCCCAGTACCACATGGCGCAGTTGGCAGCGTTCTATCCAGGGGCCTAGCAGTTCGGGTAAGGCTGTGGCCGCTTGTTGCTGATAAACCCATTGCTCTGCCCATTGCACCAGCTCGGCACTGCCCAAGCGATGCACCTGGCTGGCTCCCGCGTGATCTTTGATCAGTTGATCCAGATACGGCCTTTGCACCGTGGCCGGTGTGGCCAGCACACCGATTGCTTGGCCTTGAGCCAGTTCTGCAGCGACCTTGACCGCCGGAACCACGCCGACGACGGGAATTTGCAGTTGCTGGCGCAACGTTGGCAACACCAAGGTGCTGGCCGTGTTGCAAGCAATGACGATCAAATCGATGCGCCAGGCCAGTGCCGCCTGGCGGCACAAGTCAACGACACGCTCACGCAGCAGATCGTCTTCCAATTGGCCATAGGGAAAATAGGCGCGATCCATCAGGTAAAATAAGCGTGCGTCAGGCAGCTGCTGCACCAGATGCTCAGTCACGCTGAGCCCTCCCACGCCGGAGTCAAATACCAGAATGTTTGCCGTCATGTTGTTGCTAAAGCCCCAAAGGTGCCGTGCCGGTGCCAGAAAGCGAAAGCGAAAGCGCGGGATTTTATCAGCTCTGGCAGGTGAATGCTTGCCTGTCTGCTGGCAGAATGATACACCAGACAGACCTTGTCACCGGTGGACTTGTCGTGGATCTCAACCAACTGTTGGCCAATGCCCGGCGCAATGAAGCACTCTTAAAGCGATTGCAAGCCTATGAGCTGGAGTTGCTGGCGTGCCAGAGTTGGGCTGATTGGTTGCGTTGTTTGCTAGAAAGGTTGCCACGCCAGTTCGAGCTAGACGCCATTGAAGTCTCGCTGATCGATGGCGATGAAAAGCTGCGCCAGTCGATGCACCACAGTTTGGATGTCGACCAGGCCGCGTTGCTGCAAGGCGTGAACTTTGATGCCGAATCTGTCTCGGCTGAGGTTCAAGTCATGGCATCGCCAGCGCCGTATCAGTCTGGCTTAGAACTGCCGTTGCAGCGCAACCAGCGCCAGCTCGGACAACTGCGATTGTTTTCGCATCAACCAGAGCGCTTCCAGGCCGGCATGGCGATGGATTTTATGCAGCATTTGGCGGCGGTGGTGGCGGCATGTTTGGAGCTGGTGCACAAAACAGAAGTGCAAGCGCGATTGGCCCTGACCGATCCATTAACGGGTGCGGAAAATCGTCGTGGCTTTGAGCGTGCTTTTCAACGCGAATGGGCGCGAGGTCAGCGGCAATATCATGTGTTTGCGTTGGTGTTGCTGGATCTCGATCATTTTAAGCGCATCAATGATCAGCACGGTCATGCTTGTGGCGATCGGGTGTTGACGGGGCTTTGCCGGGCCGTGCAGCGGCTATTGCGGCCGACGGATCACTTGGGGCGGTTAGGGGGTGAAGAGTTTGTGATTATGCTGCCTGGATGTCAGGCCAGCGAGCTTGGCGAGGTTGTCAGGCGTTTACAAGCGGCGATTCACTCACTGAATTTGCACACGGACCAAGGCCAGTCATTGGCCATCAGTGCGTCGGGCAGCTATTTAACGGTAACGCCTCGTGCTCATCACAAGGCACGCCTGGATGATTATTTGCAGCACTTGGACGGTTGGCTATACAAGGCCAAGCAACAGGGGCGCGATTGCTTCTTAGCCGCGCAGCAGGGGGAGCGCTGTTAAGCCTAACTGACCTAGGTCACCACCATCTTCGCCTCGCTGTTCTATGGTGATACGTAAAGCCATCGTGGAACTGTTTATGAGCGACCAACCCTCGCATTTGCCGATCATCGCCCCGCCTTCTGGGGAGGAAAAAACCGCCCACTTACCCTACGGCGAGCGTATGTCTCGCGCCAGCTACGAAAAGCAAAAGCAGCAGTTGCAAATTGAGCTGTTGAAAATGCAGAGTTGGGTAAAAGACACAGGCCAGAAAATCGTCATTGTGTTTGAAGGGCGTGACGCCGCGGGCAAGGGCGGTGCTATTAAGCGTTTTATGGAACATTTAAACCCTCGTGGCGCGCGTGTGGTGGCACTGGAAAAGCCCACCGAGCGAGAACAAGGCCAATGGTACTTTCAACGTTACATAAAGCACCTACCGTGCGATGGGGAAATCGTGCTGTTCGACCGCTCTTGGTATAACCGTGCCGGCGTTGAGCGGGTGATGGGCTTTTGCAGCACCAAAGACTACATGGAGTTTATGCGCGAAGTGCCGGAGCTGGAGCGCATGTTTGTGCGCTCGGGTGTGCACTTATTCAAGCTGTGGTTCTCGGTCAGTCGCCATGAACAGCTACGACGCTTTCAAAAGCGCCAAGTTGATCCGCTAAAACAATGGAAATTGAGCCCGGTGGATCTGGCCTCCCTCGATAAATGGGATGACTACACCGAAGCCAAAGAGGCCATGTTTTATTACTCCAATCACATGGATGCGCCCTGGACTGTGGTGCGCTCTGACGATAAAAAACGGGCGCGCTTAAATGCCATGCGTTTTATTTTGAACAGTTTGGATTACACCAATAAGTCCACGGAGCTGGAGCTAGAGCCCGACCCCTTAATCATTCAACCGGCCGCCCAGGCCATGGATTGCTGACAACGCCAGCTTGGTGTCGTCGATGTTGGCTTTAGCGGCGCACAGATTTTGTGGTCTAGAGGCGACCCTGAACGTGCACCGAATCATTTAGAGGTTTCTTTCATGCATACGCGCCCGTATCTCTCGCAAGCCAAACGCGTGGTCGATCATTTTTGTCAGGAAATTGGTCCGGAACTGACGGATCAATTAGGTCCGACTCACGTCGATGCGCTGACGTTGATGATCGAGTCGGCTTTGAGTAGCAATGCTTATCATGCCTTGCAAGTGAGCGTGAACGAGCTGGAGGCGTTGGCCGAGCGCACCCGTCGGCGCATGCCCGGCCATGTCGATTAGTCTGCCGGTGCAAAGGTCAGGCTAAAGCTCACCGGAACCACTTCCGCAATGCTATCGAGCTTGGCGATGTCGCGTAGCTCCTTAATGCCGCGGCTCAATGCAAAGCTATCAGCGTGCGCCAAAACAGGTGTCAGGCTGTTCACTGTGGTTGTGCCATCGGCGGCCGGTGTGACCATTACCGTAGTGCGAAAGCTTTCTTGGTTGCCATGCAAAGACAGCTGTCCTTGCAATGAATAGGACTGCGGCTGTTTCGCCTGCAACACCTCAGCCGGAATTTGTGCTCGAATCTCGGCGTGACTGAAATCAGCCACCTCAAACAACAGCTCGCGCATGCGCTCATCGCGAACCGGGATGCGTGAGTCAATGCTGCTTAAATCGATTCGGACCAAGGCGTCGCCCCCCTGGCTCACGGAGCCTTGCAAGCGCTCAAAGCGATGGTTTTCGGCTAAATGGGTGTTTTTAAAGCTGACAAAGCTCACTTCAGACGGCTGTGTTAATTGCCAGTCGGCCATCGCCGTAGCCGGTAGCAGAGCGCAGCACAGTGCCGCTGAGATCAAAGGTTTCATGTCGGAGTCCTTAGCATCATGGTTGCTGATATCAGTGCAGCAAGGTCACATTAGGGAAACGATACGCCACCAGCCACTCCAGTTCACGCACAATGGCGGCTTTGTGTTGCTGCTCCAGCTGCCAGCGCTGTTTGTCGAGGCGGAACTGCTCGCGTTTGTCGAGCTTCTTATAGTCATCCAAAATGGGCATGTCGGAGGTTTGCTGATGGTGGCTGCGCATCGTTGCCAGTTCATCCATGCCCCAAATGGCCGGGTCCAATGCTTGCACCAAATAATGAATGCGCAAGACGCCTTCGGTGATTTCGCATTGCTCTGCAATAACGGCGCGAGCCACAAACTGCACATCGTTCATCAGCTCAAGCTGCTTGTTGCGCAGCGCTTCGGCGGCGGCCACTTCTTCTTGCTGTTGGCGCTGTTGCATATCCTTGACCCGGCGTGTCAGCGTCCAGGCATAACCGGCCAGTCCTGCCACTATGGCCACGGCGATCAGGATCAAAAAGGTCGTCATCTTTCTGCCATGTTGTCTGAATGAGGCGGCATGATAGCCAGCCGACTCAGGCCATGCCAGTCAGTGAGTGTCAGGCTGGCAATTCTGTGGTTTTTCGTTAGTCTGATTAGTTATGACAACTGTAGGAATTAAACCATGCTGGTGAACAACATCTGGGTGCGGGCCTCGGGCGATTTGAATGATGTCCCGATCAGCATTCAATACCGTAAAGACTGGCAGTCCGCGCAGCAGGTAGGCGACTATCGCCAGTGTGTGCAAATCGCCTGGAATGCCACCACCCGTGATGACAGCAGTGGCTTTCCTGGTGCCGAAGAGCAACAGCGCATTGTGCGCTTTCATGAGGCATTGCAAGCGGTTTTGGAGCCACAAGAAAACGCCGTGGTGGTGATGATGATTACTCACTCTGGCGTCAATCAATGGATCATTTATTGCCAAGATCTGCCTCAGCTGGAGCAGGATTTAAACCGCATTCCAACCGACCAGGGTTTATACCCGATCGAGGTGGTTGCTGACGATGACCCTCAGTGGCACACGTTTAGTCAGGTGTATCAGGCGATTCAGCCTCAGAGCTAGCTTTCAGTGCTGCTAAGGCAGCCAATTCTTGTTCTACCTGGGCCGGTGTTTCCAAAGAAATCCGGCCTATTTTGCCCGCCCTTAGCTCATGCAACGACACTTCCGCACCTTTGTGCGTATCGGCAATGCCGCCAGGCTTTAAGCCGCCGCGCTTACGGCTAATGTCATCCAAGGCTTGCTCTGCGGAGGCGGGGAGCGCCTTCAATTTGAAACGCTGCTGTAACGCCTGTGGGTAATTGTGCAGCAAATATTCTAATGCGAATAACGCCACGTCCTGATACTCAATGGCTGTGTCTTTAACGGCACCGCTGGCGGCCAAGCGATAGCCGCAGCTTTCTGGCTCAAACTTGGGCCAGAGTATTCCTGGCGTATCGGACAGCACCAAACCATTTTTCAGATCAATCATCTGATTGGCTTTCGTCACGGCCGGCTCATTGCCGGTTTTGGCGACTTGGCGGCCGGCCAGCGCATTAATGAGGGTGGATTTGCCGACATTGGGGATGCCCATGATCATGATGCGCACCGGGCGCTTGCGCTCCAGTCGGTGCTGGCCGAGCTGCTTGCACAAATGCACCACCTGTTTGACCTGAGACTTCTGCTCCGCTACCAACGGCATTGCCCGCACTTGATGTTGCTGCTCGAAGTGGGCGATCCACTGGCGGGTGACCTTGTCGTCGGCTAGGTCGGCTTTGTTCAGCAGCTTGATGCAGGGCGTGTCGCCGCGCAGTTCATCTACCAATGGGTTGGTGCTGGAAAACGGTAGGCGAGCATCGAGCACTTCAATCACCAGATCAATGGCTGGCATGGCTTCGGCAATTTTCTTGCGTGCCTTGTTCATGTGTCCGGGGAACCACTGAATCGCCATGCTGAAGTGCTCGTCTATTAAAAAAGGGCGCATATTGTAAAGCAGTCGACCTCGGACACAAGGGACGCCTGCCGTGAGGTGGATTGGTTATTTGTCAGCTTTGTTTTATAGCATTTCCGTATATCACTGACCTTTGGCTGTCATACTGCGGCATTATGGTGGTCTGCGGGTCGTGGCTTGTCGTTTTTATGGCACCACACCCAGACTGCCTGGGAGCTCGGGCGGGTTCCTGACATCGCCACTTCCAGGCTGCGCTGCAGTGATATTGGATGAGGAGGTCATCATGGACGTCTTACCAGACGATTTTGCTCGTTCCGCCAAAAAGCAGGGGCGCCAAGCTTCGGCGACTGTTTCCGGCCGCCGTCGCAGCGGCTTTCTGGTCGGTAATCGCTTTGTTTTTTCCGATCAAATGGAAATGTTGTGGATGCAGGCAGGCCCCGGCGAATTCCGGGAGCTGCGCATCTGGAGAAAATAGCCGTGCGTTAGCTTGCAAATACCGACTCACTTGAGCCATTCGCTGCAGTGGATGGCTCTTCCGCCACGGCGGGTGCTGCGGCTGCCTCTTGCGGCTCGCTGGGCGCTTGCTGCTCTGAAGTCTCAGCCTTTTGCGGCTGGGGTTGAGACGACGCTTTTTTCGAATCACCCTGTTGCTTGGCGCGTTTGCGTTCTTCTTTGGTGATCTGACGCTCGTGATTGGCCCAAACACCGGACTTAAATTCAATGCTGTGCACGCCATTTTCTTCGGCAATTTCATCCGCCAGCAGTCGTGCTGCCTCGTCGGCATCGCGCGCCATCAGTTTGCGCTCGCCTGCCTCTAAGCGAGCAAATAAGTCCAGCAGTGCGGTGGACAGAAGTTCGCCGGCCAGTTCGTCACGGCTTTTTTGAAAGCGCTTGGCAATACCGCCGAGCATCGCCAAGTCGCTGGCGTCTAGGCGCACATGCAGGCTGGCCAGGCTCAGTTCGCGCTCTTGGCGAGCTTTTTCTTCTTCGTAATAACGTTCCAACAAAGATTGCGTCATGCTGATGTCCTGGGTCATAGAGTTACTCCTGAAAAAAGGGGCTACTTTAATGGCCGTGCCGGTGGCTTCGCAAGGACGTTTGCTGCGCTACCGCGAAAGTCACGGAATTGATATTCTGGCCGCCAAATTAAGGAGCATCAGTATGATTGCAGAACACATTGCCGATAAACTGGCAGCATTGCATCCCGAAGTGTTGGACATCGTCAATGAAAGCCATATGCACTCGGGTCCAGCCACAGATTCGCACTTTAAGGTAGTGATTGTCAGCGCCGCCTTTGAGGGCATGCGCCCGGTGGTGCGCCATCAAAAAGTCTACGGATTACTTTCTGCTGAACTGGCGGGGCCTGTGCACGCACTGAGTGTGCACGCTTACACGCCGAGCGAGTTTGACCCTCAGACGGTACCGCTGTCACCTAATTGCCGCGGCGGTAGCAAAGTCGGCTGATTGTCAATGACTGCGGCTGCACAGGGTGTCTGAGTTCGGCCACCGCTGACGGTCAGTAAGGCTGGCACACTGTATCAGCGTCTCTGAGTTGGGGTAACGATATGATAATCAGATGGCTGACGATGTTTGCTCTGTTTGGTTGGCTGGCATCGGCTGCGCATGGCGAGCCTGACTGGCAGCGTGTGATTGATGATCAAGAGCACGATGTTCAAGTATGGCTGCGACCGGTCGAGGGCTCTGCGTTGCAGGCATTTCGGGCGCAAACACGGGTGCAAAGCCGGTTAACGGCGGCCATTGCCTTGCTAGAAGACAATGCCGTGGCGCCACAATGGATGCACAACTGCAAGGTCATTGAAACCATTGAGCGGCTGTCGCCCACGCAGGCGGTGTCTTATATGGTATCTGCCGCCCCTTGGCCGGTGAGTGATCGCGATGTGATTGTCGAATCGCACGTCAGTCAATCTGACCAGGGCGTGGTGACGCTGGCGGTGCGCAGTCGTGACGATGTGTTTCCGGTGAATGACGATTTTGTTCGCATCCCCAAGATGCAGGGCTTTTGGCGCTTTACACCAGAGCCGGGTGGCTATTTAAAGGTTGAGTACCAGGTCCATGCCGAGCCAGGCGGCGATTTGCCTGCTTGGTTGGCCAACAGCGTGGTGGAGGAAACGCCACACAACACTCTGAAAGCCTTTCGGCAATGGGTGCAAAAGCCACAGTATCAAACGGCGGAGCGAGCGTTTATTCGCGAAGTATCTTTTGACGTACGTGATTAACAGGGGAAAACATGGCCTGGAACGAGGCGGATGTCTCTCGAATTATTGAAATGGCGTGGGAAGATCGCACGCCCCTGGAAGCCATTGAACAACTGTATGGTTTAAACGAGCCGGCACTGCGCCAGTTGATGCGGCGCGAGCTTAAACCTTCGTCTTTTCGCTTGTGGCGCCAGCGAGTCAGTGGTCGTGCGACCAAACATCGGGCTTTGCGTCCGGCTGGCATTGAGCGCGGTTATTGTCCGACCCAGTACAAACACAAATAACTTTGGGCCGTGATCAACTGGGTTGTGAGCGCTGGCGCAAATGGTTGCCTGTAACATAACTGTAATATTTAACTCCTAGACTGCCGCCAAAAATTCTCAGTTGGTAGTTGAGTGATGACTTTTAAACGCATGCTGTTTACTTTTTTTGCCGGTTGCTTGCTGGCTCAATCAGTGGCAGCTCGCATGCCCGAACCCTTTACGGATTTACCCTACGACGACGAAGTCGAACTGTTCGCCATACATGGCTCCAATACCATTGGTGCGCATCTTGGCCCTGGCTTGGTGAAAGCGTATCTGCAAGCCAAAGGCGCTGAGCAGGTAGAGGTGGTTGCTACCGGAGTCGCCAACGAGCACTGGGTACAAGGCCTGCATCCCGCTTCTCGCAGTCAGCTCAAAGTGCGCATTGAAGCGCACGGATCAGGCACTGGGTTTCGTGGCCTTGCTAACGGCAGCGCGCAAATTGCCGCCGCCTCTCGCCCCGTTAAAGACAAGGAAGCGAACGCTCTGGCGCAGTTGTCTGATATGCGCAGCCCTCAGTCCGAGCATATTGTTGGCATCGACGGGTTGGCGATCATCGTCAATCCAGCCAACAGCGTGGATGATTTGAGTGTGACTGAGCTGGCCGATATTTTTTCTGGCCAATATCAGGATTGGTCCGAGCTGGGAGGGCCTGCCGGGCCGATTCGTGTTTATGCCCGTGATGATAAATCCGGCACCTGGGACAGCTTTCGTAGCATGGTGCTGGGAAAAACGCGTCAGCTGGTGAGCTCAGCGCAGCGCTATGAATCCAATGATGTGTTGTCTGATGCGGTTGCCGGTGATCCTAACGGCATTGGCTTTGTGGCGCTGTCGGCCGTGCGCAACAGCAAAGTTGTCGCGGTGTCCGACGGTGGTGCTAAGTCACTGACCCCGAACAAACTGACGGTCGCCACGGAAGATTACGCTTTATCGCGGCGCTTGTATTTGTACACGGATGATGCGCCTTCCAATCCGTACGTCAGCGAATTTATCGAGTTCGCGCTGGCCGACCAAGGACAGCAAATAGTGGCGGATAATGGTTTTGTATCGCAGGAGCTGCAGGCCGTTATGCCGGAGTTTTACCCGCAGCTACCGCAGGATTTTCGCCAATTAACGGCGGGCGCTAAGCGTTTGACGATTAACTTTCGTTTTTATGAAGGCAGCGCCACCCTCGATAATAAAGCCCTGAGCGATGTCGACCGCTTGATTGAGTATCTGGAAAGCATGTCAGAGCCCGAGATCATTTTGATCGGTTTTAGCGATGAAAAACGTAACGAGGAACGCTCGGAGCTGCTGTCTAAATTGCGTGCTATGGCAGTGCGACGTGAGCTGGTAAAACGTGGCGGTATTTACCCGAAAGAAATCGTCGGCTATGGCGTGACCTTGCAGGTGGCGTCGGGCAATCGCAAAGAAGGGCAGATTAAAAACCGTCGCGTCGAAGTGTGGCTGCGTGACAACCCGGTATTGGCAGCCGAGTAATTCTAAAAAGCCGCTGCATAGCAGCGGCGAAATTTTTTAAAAAACGTATTTGGTGGTGAAGTGAATGCGTGATAAATCGCCTTCGGCGCCATTAACGTTCTCGTGCGTGGCCTGGCTGTATTCTACGCCGTAGGTCATTTTTTTAACCGGTGAATACATCAGGTTAACGCGCCAGCTGGTGGCTTTTTCTGTGTCGCTGGCAACGACGTCGTCGTAATCAGCCTCCAACATTGAATAAGCAATTGTGCTGCGCAGTTGGTCGCTCCAATGATGGCGGAAGCCAATGAACGCGGCGCTGACGTCGGTCGCTTCCAAATCGCCATCTGTGCTGATGGCGGCATCTGCCGCTGCGGCTAAGCCAACATAACGGGCGACATTGCCCTGGGTGTAGCTGAACTTCAGATCGTCTTTGCCGAGCATGACCTTGCCGGAAACATTAAAGCCAACGCCTGTGGTGCTTTCGTCTAACTCATTGTCACCGTCATCATCAAGATCAGCGACTACGGCCAGTTGGCGGGCGATGGCGGCGACGCTAAAGGCATGGTCTCCCATGCTGAGGTTGTAGCGCGCAACGATGTCTGGCATGCCGGCATCGTCTGTCGCCCCGACGCCAGCAACGTTCGTTTCTGGATTTTCCAGCGCCACTTGTAAGTCGCCACGGGTGTAGCGCACCTGGGCTTGGCGGGCAAACACAGTGCCATCGCTGACGCCAAGGAAGTCGACGGTTTCAGGCAGCGCTCCGACGTTCATAAAGGTTGACCAGGTCTGGCCGAACGTCCATGCACCCGTGCGCACAAACGCATGGCGCAGGCGAGGGCTGTAGGAGTTAGAGACCACCTCATTGCCTTGCGTTGAGCCAAGAAAATCGGCCTCGACAAAGGTCATGACGGAATGGCCATTGCCCAAATCGGTATTGGTTTTGAAGTTAAAGCGCGAGGTTTTGGCGTGCATGTCGAAGTGACTGGTCTCGTCGACATCGCCACCGCTCACCGGGGTGCCCGAAGGAACGTAGAAGTCTCGAGCGAGTGAGGCAGAGCCTACGTCGCCATCGGAATACGTGCTCATCATGGCATCAAACTTAATGTAGCCACCGTAAGAAAACTCGGTATTGGCAGCTTGGGCGGCCAGGGGAAGGGCTGCCGTTGCTAGCAAAAGAGATGGGAAAAGGCGCATGCTCGCTCTCCAATTGTTGTCATTGTGCAGCTCACTATGGTGCACAGTCGCGGATGCTAGGAATTAGCCATAAGTCGCAGCCGTGCGCACTTTGGAGCCTCAATATGGTCATGCCAGCCACTCACTGCAGCCTTGGTTATGTGATTGGCAGCTCAGGCAAAAGTCTGAAACCGGTCGGCGATCGCAGTGTGGTAGTGTGATGACTCTCATCATCATGTTTCAGTCAAGCAGCGGCGTTGTCGGTGAGTAGACCATTGTCTAATTTCAGCAACAGCGCTCTGCCAACCAAACTGGAATCAAACAAAAACAACAGGGCGCCGTCGGCCGCAGTCATTACTGCCGTGCGCAGCGTCATGGTTGAGCTGAAAAAGAGGAAACGCTATGAGCGAGCAAAAGGTGTATCCGGTCAAACAGGAGTTTGCCGACTCTGCCTGGATTAATAACGACAAGTACCAACAAATGTACCAGCAGTCGATTATTAATCCGGATGGTTTCTGGCGAGAGCAGGCAGAGCAGCGCATTGATTGGATGCGCCCGTTCACCAAAGTGCGCAATGTCTCTTTTGATGATCACAACGTTGATATTCGCTGGTTTGAAGATGGCACGTTGAATGCCTCGGTGAACTGTTTGGATCGACACTTAGAAACCCGAGGCGATCAAACGGCCATTATTTGGGAGGGCGACGAGCCCGACCAGCACAAACACATCAGCTATCGCGAACTGCATGAACAGGTGTCTAAGTTCGCCAATGCTTTGCGTGGCCAAGGCGTGCGTCGTGGCGATGTGGTGTGCATTTATATGCCAATGATTCCCGAGGCAGCCGTCGCCATGCTGGCTTGTACCCGCATCGGTGCGATTCACTCTGTGGTGTTTGGCGGTTTCTCGCCAGATGCATTGGCCGGCCGCATTGAAGACAGTAACGCCAAAATCGTCATCACTGCCGATGAAGGTGTGCGCGGTGGTAAGCACGTTGCCCTTAAGGCAAATGTCGATGAGGCGCTGACGCACCCCAGTATTCGCACGCTAGAAAAAGTAATCGTGGTGAAGCGCACCGGGGCGGATGTCGCTTGGCATGCGGCCCGCGATGTTTGGTACGAAGACTTGATGGCGCTGGCATCGCCGAACTGCCCGCCCGAAGAAATGAACGCTGAAGATCCGCTGTTTATCTTGTATACCTCCGGCTCCACCGGCAAACCCAAAGGGGTGTTGCACACCACCGGCGGTTATATGGTGTGGGCATCTATTACGCATCAATACGTGTTTGATTATCACGATGGTGATATCTATTGGTGCACGGCTGATGTGGGCTGGATTACCGGTCATACCTATTTGCTCTACGGCCCACTGGCCAATGGTGGCACCACACTGATGTGCGAAGGCGTACCAAACTACCCTGATATTAATCGGGTATCGCAAATCGTCGATAAGCATCAGGTCAATATTCTCTACACCGCCCCCACGGCCATTCGTTCATTGATGGCGGAAGGATCGGCGGCGGTGGAGCAAACCCATCGCGAATCGCTGCGCTTACTGGGCTCTGTTGGGGAGCCGATTAACCCGGAAGCGTGGGAATGGTACTACCGCGTGGTGGGCGAAGAACGCTGTCCGATCGTTGATACCTGGTGGCAAACCGAAACGGGCGGCATCATGATCACGCCTCTGCCTGGTGCTACGGAAATGAAGCCTGGGTCTGCAACGCGTCCGTTTTTCGGTGTGCAGCCTGCGCTGGTTGATAACGCCGGTATGCTGCTGGACGGCGCAACGGATGGCAACCTAGTGATCATTGACAGCTGGCCCGGTCAGGCACGTACCGTGTACGGCGATCATGACCGCTTTGTGCAAACGTATTTTTCAACTTTCCGTGGCATGTATTTTACCGGCGATGGCGCCCGTCGTGATGAAGATGGATATTTCTGGATTACCGGCCGCGTAGATGATGTGATCAATGTTTCTGGTCATCGCATGGGCACTGCTGAGGTAGAAAGTGCGCTGGTGGCGCATGAAAAAGTTGCCGAGGCGGCCGTGGTTGGCTATCCGCACGACATTAAAGGTCAGGGCATTTATGTTTATGTGACCTTAAATGCCGGTGAAGAAGCATCCGACGAGCTGGCCAAAGAGCTGCGTAACTGGGTGCGCGCGGAAATTGGCCCGGTGGCAACGCCCGATTTAATTCAAATTACGCCTGGGCTGCCCAAAACTCGCTCGGGCAAAATCATGCGCCGCATTTTGCGAAAAATTGCCGCGAATGAGCATGACGCGCTAGGGGATACCTCGACATTGGCCGATCCTTCAGTCGTCGACACTTTGATCGAGCATCGACTGAATCGTTAATGAAGCCGTTTGGTTGAGTTTCCTCAAGGCTGTGCGCAGATTTCTGCGGACAGCCTTTTGCGTTTCAGCGACAATGGAGAACAACAATAACAAGTGTCTGTTGCGAACGTATTTGGATGTATGGGCGTGACAGATGGAAGTACGTATGTTGCTATTTATTCGGCGCATACGACAGGCTCTGAGGGGAAATCATGCAGCTTGCCAATAAAATACTGATTGCCGACGATCATCCGCTGTTTCGCACTGCCATGCAGCAAGCAGTTAAGCAGTTGGTGCCCGATGTGGTCATCGCTCAGGCTGAGTCGCTGCCTGAGCTGCAAACCCGGGTGGAAGAACACAAAGACGCCGATCTGGTATTGCTCGATTTGCAAATGCCCGGTGCGCACGGTTTTTCAGGCCTGGTGTTTTTGCGCTCGCATTACCCAGAAATTCCGGTGATCGTGGTGTCGGCGTGTGAAGATCCGGCCATTATGTGCCAGGCGCTCGATCACGGGGCTTCTGGCTACATCGCTAAATCGTCGCCATTAGAGGCCATTTCCGATGCCATTGGCTGTGTGCTAGAGGGCGATGTGTATTTGCCAGAAGTGGCGCGCCGTCATCAGCATCAGCCCAATGAAAAGGCGCTGGATTTGGCCGAGCGCTTAGCGAGTTTGACGCCACAGCAGTTTCGCGTGTTGACCATGATGTCGGAAGGCATGCTAAACAAACAAATCGCGTATGACCTGGAAGTCAGCGAAGCCACCATTAAGGCCCATGTCACGGCGATTTTTCGCAAGCTAGGTGTGCGCACGCGCACGCAGGCGGTGATCGCTGTGCAGAGTTTGGATATAGAAAAGCCGGAAGCACTGATGACTCATGCTACCGGCTCTGAAACAGAATAAATCTGCGCTGAACCGCTGAAAAGATGCCTTTTCAGCGGCGCCATCGTTAAATAATGCCTTGCTCTTGCAAGTCTGCAATCAAGCTATCGAGCGGTTCCTGATCGGCAGCAAGGCTGATGTCGGCGCCATCGGCACCGCCGGCAACCAAGGCCACTAGACCGGCCGCTTTTAAAATCGGTGCTTGCTCGGCACTGGCAATGGCGGCGACTCGGCCCATTTCAAATAAGCGACGATCCAGTAGCTGGGCAATATGCTCGGCGTCGACAGCGTTAATGGCGACGATGGCCGGGCGCTGGTTAAAGCGGCGTGCTTTGTCCTCGGCACTTAACGGTTGCAAGCTGTCGGAGCCCGATTGTGCATCGCCCACCACCATGCCGGCACCGATGGTGACGTTGCTTAAGCGGTCAATGACGATAAACGCGCCTGTGTCTGGCACTTTGCTGTAGCAGTCGAAGGGGACGGCTTTATCCAGTGTCAGCTCAACCAGAGCAATTTCGTTCAGTTGCACCTGCTCAGCCTGGCTTTGCTCCATGGTATTGACATCCACCAAGTGATGAATGCGACTGAAGCTGCCAGAGGTGCTGCTGGATGAAAACTTAATGTCGTAGGGGCGACCTGGCACCAGTGGCTGCTCCGTCATCCACACCACATCAGCGTTTAAACGCTGGCTGATGATGGGCAAATCGTCGGGCTTCACAATCACATCGCCGCGACTGATATCGATTTCATCTTCCAGCGTGAGTGTGACCGCCTGATCGGCAAAGGCTTCATCGAGGTCGCCATCAAACGTCACGATGCGATCAACTTTGCTGGTTTTTTGCGACGGCAATACCATCACGGTCTCGCCTGGGCGAATGGTGCCGGCGGCGATGGTGCCGCAAAAACCACGAAAATCCAGGTTGGGGCGATTGACGTATTGCACCGGTAAACGGAAATTTTCCAAGTTTTTATCGGCGGCAATTTCGACGCTTTCCAGAATTTCCATCAATGTCTGGCCTTGATACCAGTTTGAACGCTTGCTGCGCTCAACCACATTATCGCCATCCAGTGCCGAAATAGGCACGCAGTGAATGTCCTGTAATTGCAGTTTTTCAGCAAAGGCCAAATAATCGTCGCGAATTTCGTTGAAGCGCTGTTCACTAAAGCCCATCAAGTCCATTTTGTTGATGGCAACAATAACGTGCTTAATGCCCAGTAAAGAGGCGATAAAACTGTGGCGTTTGGTTTGTGTTTGCACGCCGTGGCGGGCATCAATCAAAATGATGGCCAGCTGGCAGGTCGAGGCGCCGGTCGCCATGTTGCGCGTGTACTGCTCGTGCCCTGGGGTGTCGGCAATAATAAATTTACGCTTGGCGGTGCTGAAATAGCGATACGCAACATCAATGGTAATGCCTTGCTCGCGCTCTGCTTGCAAACCATCGACCAACAGCGCTAAATCAATTTTCTCGCCGGTGGTGCCGACTTTGGCGCTGTCTTTTTCGATGGCGGCGAGCTGATCTTCATAGATCATTTTTGAGTCGTGCAGCAAGCGTCCAATTAATGTGGACTTGCCATCATCGACGTTACCGCAGGTCAAAAAACGCAGCAGTTCTTTGTTTTCGTGCTGCTTCAGATATTCGAGAATGTCGGAAGCGATCAGATCAGATTGGTGCGACATCAGAAGTAACCCTCTTGCTTCTTTTTCTCCATTGAGCCGGATGAATCGTGGTCAATGGCTCGGCCCTGACGCTCAGACGTGGTGGTCAGCAGCATTTCTTGAATGATTTCTGGCAAGGTCGCGGCTTTCGACTCGACGGCGCCGGTCAGCGGATAGCAGCCTAAGGTACGAAAGCGAACGGACTTCATTTCAGGCGTTTCACCGGGTGCCAGCGGCATACGGTCGTCGTCGACCATGATTTGCATGCCATCACGCTCGACCACAGGGCGTTCAGCGGCGTAATACAGCGGCACTATCGAAATTTGCTCTAAATAAATGTATTGCCAGATATCCAGTTCGGTCCAGTTCGACAGTGGGAAAACACGAATGCTTTCGCCCTTGTTTACTTTGCCGTTGTAGATGTTCCACAGCTCTGGACGCTGGTTTTTTGGGTCCCAGCGATGTTTGCCATCGCGAAACGAATAAACACGTTCTTTGGCACGTGACTTTTCTTCATCACGACGAGCGCCACCAAAGGCTGCATCAAAACCGTATTTATCCAGCGCCTGTTTGAGCGCTTGGGTTTTCATGATATCTGTGTGCTTGGATGAGCCGTGATCAAATGGGTTGATGCCTTGCTCAACGCCTTCCTGGTTGGTATGCACCAGCAGCTCCATGCCCACTTCCGCGGCCATGCGGTCACGAAATTCGATCATTTCGCGAAACTTCCAGGTGGTGTCGACGTGCAGCAGTGGAAAAGGCGGCTTGCCCGGTGCAAAGGCTTTGCGTGCCAGGTGCAGCATCACGGCCGAGTCTTTGCCGATGGAATAGAGCATCACCGGGTTATCGAATTCGGCGGCTACTTCGCGGATGATATGAATACTCTCCGCCTCAAGCTGTTTCAGGTGAGTCAGGTTGTAGTCGGTCATGATATTGGGTTCCGGATGGGCGTTGATCAACGCCCCTGAATGTACTGAGATGCTCGGCAATATATCAAGATGCCTGGTATATAAGAAGCTGAGGCTGATAACATTTGGCTATATGGATATAGGGCGGTGTACCACCGACCGGTGCACAGTCCCAACATTTAAAGAGGCGTTATGGCAACCGAACAAGCAGTTGAAATCCAAGGGCCAGCCGGTGTGCTGGAAGCACGTTGGCAGCCAGGCAAAGGCGAGTCCAGCGTTGGGCTATTGATGTGTCATCCTCATCCTCTCTTTGATGGCACCATGAACAATAAAGTGGTCACCAGTATGACGCGCACAGCCAGCCGCTTAGGGCTGTCGACACTGCGTTTTAACTTTCGTGGCGTCGGTGGCAGTGAGGGCGAGCACGACCATGGCCAAGGCGAGCAGCAAGATGTGCTGGCAGCGTTGCGCTATGCGCGCGAACAGCTCGGTTGGCAACGACTGTTTTTGGCCGGCTTTTCTTTTGGTGCTGGCATGGCTTGTTTGGCCTCTGTTCAGGCTGCAGACGACATCGCGGGTTTGTTCTTAATTGCACCTGCCGTGCATAACTTTGATGCCCCCAGCGCTTTGCCGCCGCAGTTTGAAACCTTCGTTTATATGGGCGATGCCGATGAGGTGGTGCCGTTTGACGATGTGGATGACTGGGTTTCACGTGTGGTGCCACAGCCGCATTGGGAAGTGTTTGAACAAGGTGGGCACTTCTTTCATGGCCGCTTGACCGATTTGCAAGCCAGCGCGCGGCGGGATTTGGAGGCGTTAATCGGCTGACTTTATGGCAGCGTGCGGGGTGCGGTCGCTTTGCTAATTGCACTTTTGTTGACGGTTGGCTAAATTGCGCACCCTTTCTAATCTGCGGAGAAATGCTGTGTCCACGCCGATGGAGTTATATCAGGCTGATTTGCAACGTGATGACTTTTCCTACGATCCTGCCCAGGAAATGGCGGTTAAGCACTTGCAGCGCCTTTATGATGATTTGGTGGCCGCAGAGCAGGCGCTGAGCTCGCAAGGTGTATTGGCTCGCTGGGCCAGTAAGTTGAGCAAGAGCAACAAGCGCAGGCCGCAGCAGGGCTTGTATTTCTGGGGTGGCGTAGGGCGCGGCAAAACCTACTTGGTGGATACCTTCTACGATGCGCTGCCGTTTGAGCGCAAGATGCGCACCCACTTTCACCGCTTTATGCAGCGTGTGCATCAACAGCTGACAGAGCTGACCGGTGAGAAAAATCCGCTGACCATCGTGGCGGATCGCATTGCCGAAGAGGCGCTGGTGATTTGCTTCGACGAGTTTTTTGTCTCAGACATCGGCGATGCCATGATTCTCGGTGGCTTGATGCAAGAGCTGTTTGATCGTGGCGTTACCTTGGTGGCCACATCGAACATCGTGCCTGATGGACTGTATAAAGACGGCTTGCAGCGCGAGCGCTTTATGCCAGCGATTCGCTTGTTAAATGAGTTTACTGAAGTCGTCAACGTCGACAGTGGTGTGGATTATCGTTTGCGTACGCTTGAGCAAGCGGAGTTGTACCATTATCCATTGGACGACGGCGCTGATGTTTCATTGCGCAAAAGCTTCGATAGCCTGCTGCCTGATGCGCGTCAAACCTGCAAAGGTGGCAGTGTCGAAATTCTGGGGCGTGACATCCCGGCGATTGAAGTGTGTGAAGACGTGGCCTGGTTTGATTTCTATGCGCTGTGTGACGGGCCGCGCTCACAAAATGACTACATCGAGCTGGGCAAGCTTTTTCATGCCGTCATTATTTCTAATGTGCCGGTAATGGGGTTGAAAAATGACGATTTAGCCCGTCGGTTTATCAACTTGATCGACGAGTTTTATGATCGCGGTGTCAAAGTCATTATGTCTGCTGAGGTCGCTATTCCGGATATTTATGGGCAGGGAAAACTCGAGTTTGAATTTCAGCGTACGACGTCGCGCATGTTGGAAATGCAATCACACGAGTATCTGACACGCGAGCACCGCGCCGACTAAAGTCGCGGTGAAATGGTATTTTTTGTCGCTGTGTTAGGTAGAAATCGCCGAATTAACTGATTGGCTCTTTCTGAATAAATGGGTACTTTTCCTGTCAGCCGCTGCGATTGGTGGGATCGCAATCGGTATACAATAATTCAGAAGGAGATCTTATGTTCCGTTCCACTCCCTTGGCAATGGCGCTCGCGCTGGCCAGTGCTCAAGCCGCTGCTTTGTCTGCCCCAGAAATCTATGGCTTTGTTGATATTGGCGTAGAAAGCTATTCCGAGTCGTCTGACTTTGCCATTGCTGAAGAGCAAGAGTCTGGTCGGGTGGTGTACCCAGGCTCCGATGCTCCGGTGGCCAATACCGATGGCAAAGAGTTCTCGCTTACCAATGGTTCACAGTCACGCCTGGGTGTTCGTGGTCAGGAAGATTTAGAAGACGGTTGGGTGGGCAAATACCGTATTGAGCTGCGAGCCAATGTGCTCCAAGACGGTGGCAATGCGTTCCGCACTCGCTTGGGCTGGTTTGGCTTATCCAAAGATCAACACCACTTTAAAGTCGGTGCGCAATGGTCGCCGTATTTTGCCTACAGCGGCTTTAATACCCACCGGGCTGAAGTGCATGGCGTTGGCAGCTACTTCTATATTACCAACATGATGGTCGGCTCGACCCAGTATGGCTATCGCAACGACAGCACCGTGTCGTACACCTACGGCGATGGTGGCTTTGGTCAAAGCCCATTTACCGCCACTGTGGCGTTGCACGTGAATGAAGATGATCGCAAAGCCGATGACGAGATACTCAACGACAGCGGTGTGACTGCGGCCACCTTGGGTGCTGCAGCGACCTTTGGTCCAGTGACGGTTAATGGTGTTTATATCCAATCCATCGTCAAAGAAAGCGATGCAGCGAAGGCCGCAGATATCGACGTTGCCGCGCCGTCTATTTACAGCGTCGGTGCCAAAATTCGTGCAACGGATGAGTTGGATTTCGGCCTGGCCTATCGCGCCGGTGATCGTGACGAGGGCAAAGACAGTGGTCGTCAGTCCACCACCTTGTCGGTGCAGTATAAAATCACCCCAGACTTAGCCTTGCACTTGGGCTACGGCGTCGGCAGCGACGACGATGATGAGCAGCTGCAGCTCGAAAGTGACGTGTTTGGTATGCTGCAATACGAACTTTCTGGCAACCGTCATGTACGCTTTGAGTTTGAGCAAGTCAGCTATGAAGACCACGGCGACATGACCGTTGGCCTGCTGAGTATGCGTCAGGCATTTTAAAAAAGCGCCTTTGGGGCACTGCTGCCCCGCAGTTTCGTAATCACAAAGCGATCCTCATCTGAGGGTCGCTTTTTTTATGTCACCTTAAGGCAGCGTGGCGTAATGCTCGGCGCCAAATTTGCTCACGGGGATTTGCCACTTTCGATAAATGTCGGCAATGGTACCGTTGTTGGCGAGTTCTTCCATGCGTTGGTCAAATAACTGCGCCCATTGCTTGGCTGCCGCGCCGTTGTGAAAGGCGATGTACAGCTTGTTGCCGGCGGCGACGTGGACGATGTTGAATTTTTCGCTGATCGACATGCCTAGCTTGTCTGCAGCTTGTTGAATCGACACCTCGTAGTCGAGCAATGCATCAATGCGCTGGCTATCAACCAACTGAATGGCCTGCTCAACGCGCGTCACCTCTTGAAACTGCACACTGACCGTACGCAGTAAGGTGCTATTAAAGTCATATCCTCTAACCCAAGCCAGCTTTAGGCCCTCAAGATCTTGTGGGGTGACGGTGTTGGGTAATGCTTTCTTCTGGTTGGTAAGCAGGACGATCGGGTCTTCGATGCTGATGTGCCAGTTAGGGTAGCGATAGGCCGTTTCTCTTGGTTGGTGGTAGATGCCGACAATGGCATCGGCGTCACCATTGCGGACACTGGTTTGCGCACGCTTCCACGGCATGGTGATGAACTGTGGTTGAACATTAGTGCCTTGAAAGGCAGTGGCGATAATCTCCCAATAAAGCCCTGTGCCGTCTTTATTGGTGTATCCCTCCCAGTTGTCAGACACCACGGTGAGTGCCTGGGCAACAGACAATGATGCCCAACCAAGCAACAGCGCCAGCATGCAGAGGCGTTTCTTCATGGTGAGTCTCCTTATTCCGCAGTGGCTCAAGTCTTGTTGGCAGTGCCGGCTGCGTAAAACAGTGCTGACTGGTCATTCCTGTCAATTGTGTATTTGTTCGGCACAAGGCAAAAATGACTGTGCGCGATAAGCTCCGTACTTGCCTGTGTTTGGTCTGACCACTTTTCCATTGCTCTCTATTTAATTCGTCCGCGCTGGTCGTTCTTTTGGTGCTTTTTTGATCGGTGAAAAGCGTTGTCGTAGATCCGGTGATTGGGTTGCTAGAAGCGCCTGTTGGGCAAGAATCGCTATCTATTTTACTTTGATCTAATAGACGTCTAATGATTTTTTATTGGTCACCAATGGCCGCTTTGGGCCCCGTGGTTGCGGCTTTTGTCTGGTTTTGGTCAGTTTTGGCTTGGCGTCTTTGTCGGATTTTAAAGCGAAAACAGGGTTGATCGTTACAGGACTAAACTTTAGACTGAATTTAATTGAACGATCAATCAAAGAAAAATGCCGAAAGTTGGAATCGAACCTATTCGCCGTAAACAGCTGATCGAAGCCACCCTGAAGTCGATAGAGGACAATGGACTGCAGGGTACGACGATCAACAGCATCAGCCGTCTGGCCGGCATGTCTTCGGGCATTATTAGCCACTATTTCGGTGGCAAGCAGGGCGTGATTGAAGCGGCCATTCGCCACATGCTGGAGCAGTTGAAAGAAGGTCTGCTGGTGCAGCTGCGTGAAGCACGCCGCCAGCAGGTCACGCCGCGAGAGCGTTTGCGCATGATTGTCGAAACCAACTTCACCGGCTTCCAGCGTTCTTCGTCGACTTCCGCTACCTGGCTGTCTTTCTGGGCCAGTGCTGTGCATGACCCCCAGTTGGCTCGCCTGCAAGCGGTGAACGCGCGTCGCCTGCACAGCAACTTGTTGTACTCGCTGCGTCAGATGATCGACGACCAGCGCTGCGCCGAGGATGCGGCCGCCAGCATGGCAGCTTTGATTGATGGTATGTGGCTGCGCAGTGTTCTCAGTCGGGACCCTGAAGCCGCCTTCGCCCAGGCCGAGCGCCTGTGCAAAGACAACATCGATATTATTGTGCGTGGGGTAAATCAAGCATGCGTTTAACCAACTTTATTCATGGCGAAGCGCTCGCCAATGTTTCGGGCGAGACGTTCGAAGTGATCAACCCAGCGACGGGCGAAGTGGCATACGAAGTCGAAGTCGCCGATGAGCATGTTCGCCAGGCTGCGATTGAAAGTGCGCAGAAAGGTTTTGCGGCCTGGTCGGCAACGCCGGCGATCGAACGTCGCCGTATTTTGCAGCGCGCCGTAGCGCTGTTGCACGAGCGCAACGATGAGCTGGCCAAAATTGAAGTGCTGGATACCGGCAAGCCTTGGCAAGAAGCGTCAGTCGTGGATGTGATTACCGGTGCTGATTCAATTGAGTTTTTTGCAGGTCTGGCCCCTGCCATTGAAGGCAATCAGCAGGATTTAGGCGGTGATTTTTACTACACCCGTCGCGAGCCGCTAGGCATTTGTGCCGGTATCGGCGCCTGGAACTACCCGCTCCAAATCGCTTGCTGGAAATCAGCCCCAGCGCTTGCCTGTGGCAATGCCATGATCTTCAAACCATCGGAAGAAACGCCCCACGGTGCGGTCAAGCTGGCTGAAATCTTTATTGAAGCGGGTGTGCCAGCGGGTGTGTTTAACGTGGTACACGGTGCCGCTGAGGTGGGCCAATGGTTAACTCACCATGATGACATCGCCAAGGTGTCGTTCACTGGCGAAGTGGGCACCGGCAAAAAAGTAATGCAGGCGGCGGCTGGCAGCCTAAAAGACGTCACCATGGAACTGGGTGGCAAATCGCCGCTGATCGTGTTTGAAGACGCCGACATCGACGATGCGGTATCCGCCGCCATGCTGGGCAACTTTTATACCCAAGGCGAAATCTGTACCAATGGTACGCGGGTATTTGTACACAAAGACATTCGTGATGAATTTTTACGTCGCTTAAAGGAGCGTACCGAAAACAACATCATTGCGGGCGATCCGATGGACCCAGAGGTGAACTTTGGTGCGCTGATTTCTGCCAAGCATCACCAGCTGGTGCTGGACTACATCGCCAAAGGCAAAGCCGAAGGCGCCAAGCTGTTAACCGGTGGCAGCGCGATGCAGCCGGCCTCTGCCGCCAACGGCTATTTTGTTGAGCCTACCGTGTTTGTCGATTGCCAAGACGACATGACCATTGTTAAAGAGGAAATCTTTGGCCCGGTGATGTCGGTATTGACCTTCGAAGACGAAGACGAAGTCATTCGTCGTGCTAATAACACCCATCTGGGCCTGGCAGCGGGCGTATTTACTCGTGATATTCGCCGCGCCCATCGCGTCATTCATCAAATAGAAGCTGGCATTTGCTGGATCAATAGCTATGGCGCGTCACCGGCCGAAATGCCGGTGGGCGGTTATAAGCAATCCGGTATTGGCCGTGAAAATGGCTTGCTGACCTTGCAGCATTATACCCAGGTGAAATCTGTGTACGTCGGCATGCAGCCATTGGAAAGCCCATTCTGAGGTGTCTATGAGCAGTTTTGATTACATTATTGTCGGTGCTGGCTCTGCTGGTTGCGTACTGGCCAACCGTTTAACGGAAAACCCAGATAACCAAGTGTTATTGATTGAAACCGGTGGCAGCGATAAAAGCATTTTTATTCAAATGCCAACGGCGCTGTCGATCCCGATGAACACCAAAAAATACGCTTGGCAGTTTCATACTGAGCCGGAGCCGTATCTCGATAACCGTGTTATGCATTGCCCACGCGGCAAGGTGCTGGGCGGCTCGTCATCCATTAACGGCATGGTGTACGTGCGCGGACATGCGCGCGATTTTGATGAATGGGCAGATCAGGGCGCCGATGACTGGGATTACGCCCATTGCTTGCCGTATTTTCGCAAAGCCGAAACCTGGGCCTTTGGTGGTGATGACTACCGCGGTGACAGTGGCCCGTTAGGGGTGAACAACGGCAATAACATGAAAAACCCTCTGTACAAGGCCTTTATCGACGCGGGGCAGCAGGCGGGTTATGCGTTTACCGATGATTACAACGGCAAGCAGCAAGAAGGCTTTGGTGCCATGCATATGACGGTCAAAAATGGCCTGCGCTGGTCAACCGCCAATGCTTATCTGCGCCCTGCGATGCAGCGCTCTAACCTGACGCTGGTCACCAAAGCGCAGGTCGAAAAAGTGCTGTTAGACGGCAAAAAAGCCACCGGCGTGCGCTACCGTCGTGCAGGTAAAACCGAACAGGTACAGGCGCGCAAAGAAGTGATCTTATCGGCAGGCCCGATTGGCTCGCCGCATATTTTGCAATTGTCTGGCATTGGCAATGCCGATGTGCTTAAGCAAGCAGGCATTGAAGTCAAACATGAGCTGCCAGGAGTGGGTGAAAACCTGCAGGATCACTTGGAGTTCTATTTTCAGTTCCGCTGCAAACAGCCCATCACTCTTAATGGTGAGCTGAGCTTGTGGCGCAAGTTTTTGATTGGCACGCGCTGGATTCTGACACGCCAAGGCTTGGGCGCCACCAATCACTTTGAATCCTGCGGCTTTATTCGCTCGAAAGCGGGCGTTGAATGGCCAGATTTGCAGTACCACTTTTTGCCTGCCGCCATGCGCTACGATGGCCGCGCGGCCTTTGATGGTCATGGTTTTCAGGTGCACATTGGTCATAACAAACCCAGCAGTCGTGGCCGTGTGCACGCACTTAGCAGCAACCCGGAAGATCATCCGTCGATTTTGTTTAACTATTTGCAGACCGAGCAAGATCGTGAAGGTTTCCGCGATTGCGTGCGTTTAACGCGTGAAATTATCAACCAACCGGCGATGGATCCTTACCGTGACGGCGAGATTCAGCCCGGTGAGCAGGTGCGCACGGATGAAGAAATAGACGCGTTCGTGCGCGCCAATGTCGAAAGTGCTTACCACCCATCGTGTACCAATAAAATGGGACGCGATGACATGGCCGTCGTCGATTCACAGACGCGCGTACATGGCATTGACGGCTTGAGGGTGGTGGACTCGTCCATTTTCCCAACCATTCCCAACGGCAACCTCAACGCCCCCACTATTATGGTGGCTGAGCGCGCCGCAGATTTAATCCAGAACCACACAGCTCTGGCACCCAGCCAGGCGGAAGTTGGCATGGAAGCCGACTGGAAGAATAAGCAACGGAACCAATCCCCCAACAGAGTCTTTGAACACTGAGCAGGAGAAGCAAAACAATGAAAATGAAATCACTGGTACTGAGCGCTGCAATCATGCTGCCGATGGCGGCCCAAGCGGAACCGGAGCAATGCAACACGGTGCGTTTTTCTGACGTTGGCTGGACGGACATTACGGCCACCACCGCGTTGGCGTCTGTGGTGTTGGAATCCATTGGCTATCAGGCAGAAACTCAGATGCTGTCCGTGCCGGTGACTTACAAGTCACTGGAAAACGACGACATCGATGTATTCCTGGGCAACTGGATGCCAACCATGGAAGGCGATATCAAAAAATATCGCGAAGCTGGCACGGTGGATACCGTGGTGAAAAACCTGGAAGGCGCGAAATACACCCTAGCGGTGCCTAAATACGTCTACGATGCCGGTGTTAAAACCTTTGCTGATATCGTCAAGCATGCCGACAAGTTTGATAGCAAAATCTACGGCATTGAGCCTGGCAACGATGGCAACCGCCTGATTCAGCAAATGATCGATCAAAATGCCTTTGGTTTAAAAGGCTTTGAGGTGGTGGAATCCAGCGAAGCTGGCATGTTGTCGCAAGTGAAGCGCAGCACTCGTCGCGATAAGTGGATTGTTTTCCTGGGTTGGGAGCCACACCCAATGAACAGCAACTTTGAATTGGCATACCTCGAAGGTGGTGACGACTTCTTTGGCCCTAACTTGGGCGGTGCCAGCGTTTACACCAATACTCGCCAAGACTACGTCGATGCTTGCCCAAATGTTGGTCGCTTGCTGACCAACATGACCTTTACCTTGGAAATGGAAAACGAGGTCATGGGTGCCATCTTAGACGGCGGCAAAAAACCAGAGCAAGCTGCTCGTGATTGGCTCGCCGGTAACAGCGACGTGTTGAATCGCTGGTTAGAAGGCGTGACCACCAGTGACGGCAAGCCCGCGCTGAAAGCCGCCGTTGCTGCGCTGGACTAATCCTATCCCTATCGTGTTTGACTACCAACCGACCCTGGCAACAGGGTCGGTCATTATCCTATGAATGAATATAAATTGCCGTTGGGCGACTACCTCGAACTGTTTTTCGATTGGCTGATTGATAATGCCTCCGGCTTTTTTGATGTCATTGCCGAGAGCCTCGAATGGCTTCTTCTTATCTCTACCGATGGTCTTAGCTGGATTCACCCCTTAGCTTTTACCATCGCCTTGAGTGCATTCGCCTATTGGCGTCAGCGCTCGATTTCTTTGACTGCATTCACGGCCTTGTCGCTATTGCTGATCTGGAACTTGAATTACTGGCAAGAAACCATGGAGACCTTATCTCTGGTGCTCTATGCCACTTTGATGTGTGTGTTGATTGGCGTGCCCGTGGGCATTTACGCGGCTCATAAACCACGTGTTTACAGCGCGTTGCGGCCAGTGCTGGATTTGATGCAAACCGTGCCGCCGTTTGTGTATTTGATCCCAACCCTGACCTTATTTGGTCTCGGAGTTGTGCCGGGTTTGATTTCTACCATTGTCTTTGCCATTGCGGCCCCCATTCGTCTGACTTACTTGGGTATTTCTGAAGTGCCCAAAGAAATGTTGGAAGCGGGCGAGAGCTTTGGTGCCACGCGCTCGCAGTTGTTATGGCGCATCGAGCTGCCAGCGGCGGCATCTAGCATTGCCGCCGGTATTACCCAGTGCATTATGTTGTCTTTATCGATGGTGGTGATTGCTGCTCTGGTGGGTGCGGATGGCTTGGGCAAACCCGTTGTGCGAGCGCTAAATACCGTAGATATTGCCAGCGGTTTTGAAGCTGGTTTGGCCATTGTGTTGTTGGCCATTGTGTTGGACCGTTTATGTAAACCACGCCCACAGGAGGCTTGATTATGATCCGTATTCAATCGCTGGACGTGGTATTTGGTGAGCGTCCTGAGCCGGCTTTGCCCCTCATCGATGCGGGTAAAGATCGCGAACAAATTCGCAATGAAACTGGCTTGGTGGTCGGTGTTAGGCAAGTCAATTTGGAAGTCGCCAAGGGCGAGATTTGCGTATTGATGGGCTTGTCTGGTTCGGGTAAATCCAGTTTACTGCGCTGTGTCAACGGCTTAAACCCGGTTGCCCGAGGCAGTGTTGAAATTCAAGTTAATGGTAAATGGGTAGATTTTGTACAGGCGTCGGCGCAGCAGCAGCGTGATATTCGCCGCAACAGCGTCTCGATGGTGTTTCAGAAGTTTGCGTTGATGCCTTGGCTGACTGTTGCGCAAAATGTCGCCATGCCATTAGAGCTGCAAGGCCTGGAAAAGGCAGAAGTTGAACGCCGGGTAAAGCAGCAATTAGAGATTGTTGGTTTGGCAGAATGGGCCAATCATAAGCCTGCGGCGCTTTCTGGTGGTATGCAACAACGCGTCGGTTTAGCCCGTGCATTGGCAACAGAGTCAGAAATTTTGCTGATGGATGAGCCATTTTCTGCCCTTGACCCCTTGATTCGTAATCAATTGCAGGATGAACTGCTGGAATTGCAAGAACGCCTTAAAAAAACCATCATATTTGTTAGTCATGATCTGGATGAGGCACTGAAACTGGGAACGCACATCGCCATTATGAAAGATGCCGAAATTGTTCAGCACGGTCGTCCGGAAGATATCGTTCTTAAGCCGGCCAACGAATATGTGCAGAACTTTGTTGCTCATACTAACCCGCTGAACGTGCTCAAAGCTGCGTCAATTATGCTGCCCATAGCAGAAATAATTGCCACAGAAACTGGATATTCCTTGCGTGATGACCAAGACTACTGGTTATCTCGGGATCTGAGTGCGGTTACTTACGGTGATACGTCGCTGGAAGTGATGGATTTTGATCCGCAAATGGATATTGAAAATATGGCAAAACAGCCATTCGCTGTCCCAGCCCATACTCCTGTTAGACAGGTTATGGAAATCTGTTCGCAGACAGGGCATGCTGTGATGGTGAAAGAATCAGGTGTAATAACCGGGGTGATTGGTGAGCAGCAGCTCTACCACACTATGTTAGGTCGCCTGACGTCAGATGCCGCTTAAGTGTCTGACTAAAAAAAGATGCGTAAGCATGGCTCACAAGAGCTCTTTAAACTAAGAGAGAGGAAGGAAAGACTATGTTCAAGAAATCATCCCTCGCTTTGGCGGTAGCAGGCTTTGCATTTGCAGGCAGCGCTATGGCCGCTCCAAGCGTTGATTTGTACGGTCGTATTGATCTGGGTGTAGAACACTACAGCGACGAAGACGGCGTTGGTGCTGATATCTTCGAAGGCATGGGCGCGACGGTTGGCAACTCTGACGAGCGCGATGTTTCTATGTCTAACGGTAACACCGCTCGCTTAGGTGTTAAGGGCAGTCAAGAGCTGGACTCTGGTCTGACGCTGGCATACCAGTATGAAATGGCCATTAACTCACTGACTAATGGCGGTGCTCCAGGCACTCGTCAGGCGTGGTTGAGCATTGCTAAAGGCCCTCATATGTTGAAGGTGGGTGCACAAGACAACTACCTGACTCAATATGGCGGTTTTAACGCGCAAATCAGTGAAGTTCACGGCTTTGGTGCGTACTACTACACCACGTGTGACATGCCTGGTTCCATGTCTTGTACCTTCCGTACTAACAGCACCGTATCTTACACCTTCGGTGGCGGCGCTTTCAGTGGTGATGTTTTCACAGCTACCATTGCTGCTCACATCGCAGAAGATACTCGTAAGTACGGTCCAGAAGATGATGAACAGCCTGTTAACGTTGCTGGCATCACGGGCATGACGGCGGGTGCAGAAGTTAACCTGGGTTCACTGGCTTTAACCGGTGCTTATCAAGCATCTATGGTCACCGAAGCTGAAGACTACGACGGTGAAGACGTTACAGCGCCATCGGTTATGTCTTTGGGTGCTCGCTATGCTGTAATGGATGGCTTCAACCTGGGCTTCAACTACCAGCTGCTGGATAAAGATACTGAGAATGACAGCGGTCGTTCTTCTTGGGTATTGGGCGGTGATTATCAGCTGACCGAAAACGTTCACTTCCACGCCGGCTTTGGTATGGGTGAAGACGATAACGACATGGAGCGTCAGTTGGACAGCAACCTGTTTGCGCAGGTGGTTTACTCAACCTCTGACAGCAGCCATGTACGTTTAGAGCTGGAGCAGGTGTCTTACAGCTCTGATACGGATGCATTGGAAGGCGACGCGACTATGGCGCTGGTATCCTTCCGCCAAAACTTCTAATCGATCTAATCGATCTAATCGATCTGATCGGTTATTGGTGTAAAAAACACCCGCTTCGGCGGGTGTTTTTATTTGTGCTGGAAAAAGCTAAGAGGGTAAGTATTGAAGTTATACGGTCTGTTGTTATTAGCCATTGCCGCGGAGGTGGTTGCTACATCGGCGTTAAAAGCCAGTGAAGGTTTTACTCGGTTAGGGCCGTCTTTACTGGTGGTTGTCGGTTATTCGCTGGCCTTTTTTTGGTTAAGTCGCGTGCTCTTGGTGATGCCAGTAGGTTTGGCCTACGCCATCTGGTCCGGCGCCGGTATTGTGCTGGTCTCGCTGGCGGGCTGGTGGTGGTTTGGGCAGTCGTTGGATTTACCGGCCATTATCGGCATGAGCCTGATTGTGGCCGGCGTGGTATTGATTAACGTGTTTTCTTCCGTGCTGCCGCACTGAGTTGTTTTATTTTTTATTAAGCCCAAAACGCTTGGCTAATATTCGATCCCGCCAAGCCGTCGGTAGCCAGCGCTTCATGGCCGGCAGTGCTGAGCTGCCATTGCCAAGTCGGATTTCTGCTTTCGGCGTTTGTTTTAATCGAGCTAATAATTGCTGGGCAAATTCTGTGGCCGCTGTTGGGTTCTGCTGAGACGCCACTGCGCGTGCTTCTATGTGTCGTAGCCAAGGAGCATAGATCGACCCTTCTGCGATGCTATCAAGGCCGGCCAGAGAATTGTCGCCAAAGCCGGACTCAATCGCACCAGGCTGCACGGTAATGACGTTAATCGCAAAGGGTTTTAGCTCTAATCGCAGTGCATCACTGAGGGAGTGCAAAGCTGCTTTGCTGGCGCAATAAGCGCCGGAAAACGGTGTGGTTAAAATACCGCTAACGGAACCTATATTGATCACGCTGGCTGAGTTTGCTGCCCGTAGTAGGGGCAAGCAGGCTTGAGTAAGCTGGATGGGGGCAAATACATTGGTGCGAAACTGCTGTGCCAAGCGCTCATCGGACATTTCCATTAAGGGCCCCATGGCGGCAAAGCCAGCATTATTAATCAAATAATCCAGCCGACCTTGCTGTTGCTGAATTTGTGCCGCGCAGCGCTGAATGGCTTGGGCGTCATTGACGTCTAATTGCAGTGGATAAAGCTTGGGGTGTTCTGCCAGCGGCAAAGAGTCTAAACGTCGTACGCCGGCATACACGGTCCAGCCCTGGTGCAAGCATTCTTTGGCCAGTGCTGCGCCAATGCCGCTGGAGCAGCCGGTAATTAAAGCGACCTGATTCATGCGGGTTCCTGCCGTGTGGATGTGGTTGAGGCGGATTGTGCCAGCGGAGATAAGTGCTGGAACCAAGGGGCGGCGTGTTCCAGTTGAGTAGCCAATTGCAGCAAGGTGGCTTCATCGCCCAGCGGTGCCATAAATTGCACGCCCAGCGGCAAGCCGTGATCGCTCCAATATAAGGGCACCGACATGGCCGGTGCACCGGTTAAATTGGCCAGTTGGGTAAAGGGCAGTTTTTCTAAATTATCCATCGCCATGGCTTTGACCATGCCGGTTTTTAACAGCAATTTATGCAGCCCTAAACCATTTATAAGCTGCATGCCAATGCGTTCTAGTAAAGGTGGCTCAAAAGCACCGATTTTAACCGGCTCAGCACCGAGCGTTGGCGTTAACAGCAAGTCGTAGCGCTGGTGGAACATGGCCATAGTTTGGGCAAATTGATTCCAGCGCCGTTTGGCGCTTACAAACTCACCGGCACTGATGCAATTGCCAATCATGCCAACGGTGCGGGTGGTGAGTTCAACGTCCAGGTTGCGGGGGCGACTATCAATCAGTTGCGCCACGTGCTCCAGGTCGGCGGCGACGTGACCAAAATACATGGTCAAATAGGAGTCAGCCAAGGCTTCGCCGTCCAATTGAATGTCGACTTCATCGACTTCGTGCCCCAAGTCTTGCAGCAAGCTGACCGCTTTTTCTACGGCACGCACGGCCTCTGGAGCGACGGGGCGGTCGACAAATGAGCGGCTACTAAAACCAATCTTTAACTTTCTTACCGGCTGCTGGCTTAACTGCAGAAAATCATGTCGGGCGGGCACAGGGTAAGGGCTAGAGCCATCCGGCCCGGCGATGGCATCAAGCATGGCGGCACTGTCTCGCACGCTGCGTGTTAACACGTGCTCCGCCGCGGCGCCGTCCCAAAACTCGGTGTAGTAAGGGCCTGTGGGCGTGCGGCCACGGCTGGGTTTCAGGCCAAACAGGCCGCAG
>CBDDTG010000006.1:0-51898 GCA_965233665.1 Bacterioplanes sp.
CGGGTATTTTTTATTCGGTGGCAGCGGGAAACTGCGCGGGCTTAAGCGCTGCTGCATATCGAGCACGATGCGCAAATCCCCTTTGCCACGCTTGCCGCTGCGAATGCTTTCAACCCAGGTATCAGACACATCCACTTGCGTTATCGGCTTGAGGAGTTGGGTGTCGGATAAATCAATCACCACCCGCTCTGGGTTACTGAGCTGGAAAATCTTATGCTCGTGCGGCTCGGATAAATCAAACACCAGACGGGTGTTATCAGGCGACTGCCAAACCCGGATGTCTTTGACATCGGCCAGAGCCGGCGTACTGGTCAGCACCAGCAGCATCAGAGTTGTGAGCCTGCGTACCATGGTCGTCATGCCATTAACTTTTAGTCATCACGTTGCAGTGGTTGCAGCACCGAGTGCTGCTGTAATGTTTGCAGCCAAGATTCGCCCAATGACGAGCCAGCGCTGGCTTGCAGTCGGCGGCCATGGCCATCGTCTACCAAATTCAGCATCAAGTCAGCGGCCGGCAAAATGCCCATCCCCCGTTCTGGCCATTCAATCAGGCACAGACTGCCATCACTGAGGTAATCACGAATGCCCATAAACTCCAGTTCTTCTGGGTCGCCCAAACGGTATAAATCAAAGTGACAAATACGGCGTTCGGCCAAGGGATATTCTTCTACCAAGGTGTAGGTCGGGCTGCGCACAGCACCTTGATGGCCACAGGCTTGAATAAAGCCACGACAAAACGTGGTTTTACCAGCTCCTAACGTACCTTGCAAAAACACCAGCCCAGCGCCTTGTAAAACATCGGCAAAAACGCGCGCTGCCGCCAAGGTGGCATTTTCATCGGTCAAAAACCAACTCATAGATTTACCAAATAACGAATAGATTGCATTAAATCACTGGCCAATAAGCCGCGCTGACCGTGCTGCAGGGCCTCACGATCTGCCGCCGCGCTGTGAATACACACGCCTAAGCACGCCGCCTGCCAGGCATCTAAGCCTTGCGCCAGCAAGGCGGTGAACACTCCGGTGAGCACATCGCCCATGCCGCCACAGGCCATGCCTGGGTTACCGTCACTGCACAAAGCCAGCTGGCCTGACGGGCTGGCGACGACCGTGCCTTGGCCTTTTAACACCACCACCGCCTTGTAACGCTGGGCCAATGCCTGTGCCTGCTCAAAGCGCTGACTTTGAATCTGATCACGACTGACACCTAGCAAGCGCGCGGCCTCGCCTGGATGCGGCGTTAAAATCACCTCACGCCCAGCAAACGTGGTTTGCCAAGCAGGCTGCGCCAGCAAGTTGAGGGCATCGGCATCCAGCACCAAGGGCTGTGACGCCGCCAACACAGGTTGCAACAACAGCTGCCCCCAGCTGTATTGGCCCAAGCCCGGACCACAACCGATGGCCGTCGCACGCTCCAGCATGGGCTCAACTTCTAAGCCTGAATTAACCTCCTGCACCATTAACTCAGGTTGGCGAGCCAACAGCATCGCGCGCTGATCAGCCGAGGTAGCAACACTGACCAAGCCTGCTCCAGTGCGGTAGCAAGCCTGAGCTGCCAGAGCGATGGCGCCGCCCATACCCGGTGCGCCGCCGAGCAACAGCGCATGGCCGTGCTCGCCTTTATGACTGTTGCCACGACGCTCTGGCAAAAGCCGACCTTGCTGCTGCAACTGATGAAAACTGATGCGCTCGCAGATCGGTTTAATCTCTTCAAATAAGCTTGGCTCAACGGACAGCGAGGCATAAGCAATATCACCACTGACATCCGGCCCATCGGCCGTGAGCAAACCGCGTTTAACGCCAATAAAGGTCACGGTGAGATCCGCTTGCACCGCCGATCCCATCATGCAACCATCGTCGGCATTCAAACCGCTGGCTATATCCAACGCCAGCACCGGCGCCGCATGAGCATTGATGGCCGCCACCGCCGCCGCAAAGTCACCGCTCACATTGGCGTTCAAGCCAGTCCCCAATAACGCATCGACGATTAAGTCGCACTGCGGCGGCAGCGACTGCCAAGGTAAAATCTCGACCTCAGCCGCCTGCGCCATGGCACGCGCTTGCTGCGCGCTGGCGCTGAGCTGGTCATGATCGCCCAGCGTTTGCACCTGAGCACGCATGCCGTGATAGGCCGCCAGCGCCGCCAAGACATAGCCATCGCCGCCGTTGTTGCCACGGCCAGCCAGCACCACCAAAGACTCACACTCAGGCCAGCGCTGCAGCAACGCCGCAAAGGCCGCTTCGCCGGCCCGGCGCATCAACTCAAAGCCATCGCCTTGCAGTTGCGCAATGGCACGCTGATCCAGGTCGCGCACCTGAGCGGCTGTCATCAATGGGGTGGGCAAATGATCCCTGGCGGTGTAAGGCGCTGTCATGCCGATTCCTGGCTGTCGTCATGGGTTTGGCGCCAGTATAATGATTTGCCGATGCCTGCAACACCGCCAACCGCTCTGAGCCCGCCTTGTTATGTCTGATTCTGCCAACCAACCCGTAACGGTCACCGCCACTGAGGCCGACCTGGCGTCACTGCGCCAGCAACTCGATGTGTTTGGGCGCGAGCTGGGATTTCAGCAAATCGGCGTTACCGATACCGATTTAGGCCCACACGAAGAGCGCCTGAAAACATGGCTAGCACAGGGCTATCACGGCGACATGGGCTTTATGGCCGATCATGGCAACATGCGCTCACGCCCGGCTGAGCTGCAGCCCAATACCGTTCGCGTGATTTCAGCACGCATGGACTATTTACCGCCAGACGTCAGCATCAAAGAGCAACTGCAAGACCCATCCTTAGCCTATGTGTCCCGCTACGCCTTAGGGCGCGATTATCACAAGTTGATTCGCAAACGCTTAACCCAGCTAGGCAAGCAATTGCAGCAAGCCGCTGGCGACATGGGGTTTCGCGCCTTTGTCGACAGTGCTCCGGTGTTAGAGCGCGCCCTGGCCAACAAAGCGGGGCTGGGCTGGATTGGCAAAAACACCATGCTGATCAACCGCCAGGCTGGCTCTTACTTTTTCTTGGGCGAAATCCTCACCGACCTGCCTTTACCCGTAGATGAGCCGTATGCCAAAGACCATTGCGGGCGTTGCCAAGCTTGCTTGGATATTTGCCCGACCCAGGCATTTGTCGGGCCGCACGTTTTAGACGCCCGGCGCTGCATTTCTTACCTCACCATTGAGCTCGATGGGCCCATACCTGAAGAGCTACGCCAGGGCATGGGCAATCGCATTTTTGGCTGTGATGACTGCCAGATAGGCTGCCCCTGGAACCGCTTTAGCAAGCCTACTCAAGAAACCGACTTTACCCCACGCCACGCCCTCGATAAGGCCACCTTACTGGCGCTGTTTCGCTGGGATGAAGCCACTTTTTTGAAAAACACCGAGGGCATGCCGATTCGCCGCACTGGCTATGAGAACTGGCAACGCAACATTGCGGTGGCGCTGGGCAATGGCCCCTACAGCTTGGAAGTGGAGCAAGCCTTGCTTGAGCGCCGCCCCCTCAGCACAGCCATGGTGCAGGAGCACATCGACTGGGCGCTGCAGCGGCTGCGCGCCCAAAGTTGATGATTAAGCCTGAATAAAGTGCTCACGCAGGTGCTTAAGTTCAGCGATGGACTCACGAATGTCATCCAGCGCCAGGTGCGCTCCTTGTTTGCTAAAGCCTTCTAAACTGGCGGGTTTCCAGCGCTTGGCCAGCTCCTTCACCGTGCTGACATCCAGGTTGCGGTAGTGCATAAAGGCTTCCAGTTGCGGCATGTACTTCACCAGAAAGCGGCGATCTTGATGAATGCTGTTGCCGCACAAGGGTGACGTGCCAGGCTTGACGTGCTGTTGCAAAAACGCCAGCGTTTGGCGTTCGGCTTCACGCATATCGACCTGACTTTCCCGCACGCGTTGCACCAAGCCAGAATTACCATGCGTGCGTGTATTCCACTCATCCATGGCATCCAGCAGCACATCCGGCTGATGAATGGCCAATACAGGCCCTTCAGCCAGCACATTGAGGTCGCCATCGGTCACAATGGTGGCGATTTCAATGATGACATCGCGCTCAGGCTCCAGCCCGGTCATCTCCAGATCCATCCACACCAGGGCATCGGTTCGGCTCATGTCAGTCTCTCTGTCGAAAAGCGCCAGTTTACCGCCGCCGCTTGCAGCTTGCACCTACCGGCCGATGCCCCGACAATGGCGCCCTGATATCGCTGCCGGCAAAACTGCACCATGAGCAAACGCAAATTGAACAAACGCCAAACTTGGCGCATTGAAAAAATCCAGCAAGAAAAGGCCAAACGTGCTCAGCAGAAAGAACAAAGCATTCACCAACAACTCAACGCCGGTGAGTTAGGCCAAGCAATCACAGGCCAGATCATGGCGCATTTCGGCAGCCAGGTAGAGGTAGAAGCTGGACGCCATGGCCAGCGCTATCGCTGTTTTTTGCGCGCGAACTTAGGCTCACTGGTCACTGGCGATCAAGTGGTATTTCGCCCAGGTCCAGAAGAAAACGGCGTAGCGACAGGCGTTGTAGAGACTGTGCTGGAGCGCCACAGCGAGCTGTCTCGCCCCAACCCATATAACGAGATCAAACCCGTTGCCAGTAACATCGATGTCATCGTGCTGGTGATTGCGCCTGAGCCATGGGCGCACCGCAACCTGATTGATCGCTATTTAGTCGCAGCTGAAAATTGCCACATCGAGCCGGTCATTTTGTTCAACAAAACCGACTTGATCACCGACGATAACCGCGATCACTTTCTCGATTTACTCGGCCAATACCAAGAACTGGGCTATCGCATCTTAACCGTCTGCAGCCATGACAGCAGCAGCTTGGGCGAGCTCAAAGCCTTCTTAAACGATCGGGTCAGCGTGTTTGTCGGCCAGTCTGGCGTGGGCAAGTCTTCACTGATTAGCACCTTGCTACCAGACGAAGAACTCAAAGTGGGGGCACTATCGGAGAACACCCGCAAAGGGCGCCACACCACCACCACAGCTCGCTTGTATCACTTCCCCGCCGGTGGCGATTTGATCGACTCCCCAGGGATTCGTGAGTTTGGCTTGTGGCACATGAGCGCCGACGAGGTACTGTATGGGTTTCGCGAACTGCGCCCCTTAGCTGGCCATTGCCGTTTTCGTGATTGCAGCCACCAGCAAGAACCGGGCTGTGCCATTCAGGCGGCAGTTGACGCCGATGAAGTGTCAGAGGAGCGCTTTATCAGCTACCTGCGCATCGTCGACACGCTCACTGAGCTGTAATCACCAGAACACTTCTTCTTTGTTGGGCGGATTATCGTACGGGTTGTCGTCGGCTTCGCGCTCGTCGCGCAACTCCTGCAGCAAAGAGCCGGCTTTGTTAATCACAGGTTCACGCGCGTCCGGTGCTTCTTCTTCATTGATAAATTCCGCATCGGCTTCGCCCTGACGGCTGCTCACGCCGGCGTCTGAGCGCTTGTTTAGCAAGGTAATGGAGATGCGCCGATTGACCGGATCATAAGGATCGTCTTGCTTCAAAGGGGCGGTATCCCCCATACCGATCACCTGCGCCATTTGCTCTTTCGGCACCCCAGCTTCCATTAAGGCACGCCTTGCAGTATCTGCGCGCATGGCTGACAAACGCCAATTGACTTCGTCGGCATCGCGACTGCTGCTGCGGGAGGCATCGGTGTGACCGACAATGGACAAGCGGTGGTCGATGGTTGCCAGCACCGGCGCCAGCTCCCACAAAATATCCTCGGTGTAGTACTTCAACTCAGCACTGCCTGGCTCAAACATGGGGCGTTTGACCTGATCCACAATCTGTACCCGTAAACCTTCGGTGGTGATGTCCAAACGCAGCTGGTTTTTAAATGGGCTTAACGTGGGGCTAGCATCGATTTGCGCCTCAATTTGTGCTTTTTCTTGCTCCATGCGCCGCCGCTCAATGGCTTCCGACAGGCTTTCAATTTCTTCCGCCTGTAGGATTTTTTCTGGATCTAGCTGCTCAGATTGCGCGATGTTATCGGCTTCAGAGGGCGAGCCTCCCATATCGATGACGTAGGCCGATGGAACCTTTTGCCCTTCTTCCCAGGCTTTAGGGTCCTGAAAATACCCCGAGATGGCCTCGCGCTGCGATTCATTGGAGGAGTTAATTACCCACAACACCAAAAAAAACGCCATCATCGCCAAGGCAAAGTCGGCCATGGCGACCTTCCAGGCACCGCCATGATGGCCGTGACGGCCCTTTTTAATGCGTCGAATAACGATGTTTTGATGCTGGCCTAAGTTTTCCATCAGCGGCCACGCACTTTGCTTTCTACTTCGTTAAAGCTAGGACGTCCTTGGCTGAACAAGGCTTTACGACCAAACTCCACCGCCAGCTGTGGTGGCAGGCCATTAAGCGAGGCGATGATGCACGCTTTGACCGATTCATAGAGTTTGATCTCTTCGTCGGCAATATGGCGCATTTTGGCACTGACTGGTCCTACCATGCCGTAGGCTAAAAACACCCCGCTGAACGTCCCCACCAAGGCAGCGGCAATGCTGCCACCCACTTCGGTAATTTCGCCATCGATGGCGCCCATGGTAATGACGATGCCCAATACCGCAGCCACAATACCAAAGCCAGGCAGGGCATCTGCCACCCGCCCTACGGCATCTCCTGGAGCTTCCAGCTCGTGCAAGCGTGCTTCAATTTCCTGATCCATCAGCGCTTCCAGCTCATACGGCGTTAAGTTGCCGGCGGCGATGATGCGAAAATAATCGGCAATGAATTCGGCCAGCACAACATTGGCCTGAATGGCGGGGTAGCGCGCAAATAATGCGCTGCTTTTAGGGCTATCAACATCGCCTTCGATCGACATAATGCCCTCTCGCCGTGCTTTGTTGAGAATGTCGTAGATCAGCCCAAGCACATCCATGTACATGGCTTTGTTTACCTTACTGCCAAACATCACCTGAGGCATCAATTTGAAGCAGTCGGTAATCAAGTGCCAAGGGTTTGAGAGCAAAAAAGCACCGAAGGCGCCGCCGATAATGATCAAAAACTCAAACGGGTGCCAGAGCGCCAGCAACTCGCCATTGGACATGACATAGCCGTACAGCACGCTGCCAAACACAGTAAACAAGCCGATAAAAAACAGCATGGGACCGCTAGTACACTCCGCAGAATCGAATGAGCTGGTATAGTCTGCCACGTCAACATCAGAAATACATCGAGCCAAATGTGCTGCAGACCGTTAATGACTATAGTAATTAAAGGTCACTAACCACTGCCACACAAATTGAGACATGACACAGCACCTAGCAGAGTCGATTCCCACCAGTTTTTGGCAGGACTTCTCCCCCACTGACGACTTGCCCATTTTGGCTGAAAGCCGCCAACGCATTCGCCGACAAATGCAAGGCAATCAAGCCAACTACCAAGATTTGGCGGTCTACGTCGAGGCCGATCCAGCTCTGTGCCTGCATTTGCTGCATGAAACCGTGCGCCAAAACCCAGATTGCGCCAATCAAATCACAGGGGCGGCCGGTTGCTTATCGCTGCTAGGAATGAAAGAGCTGGTGCACCTGGTCAAGCATTTGCCAACTGTTGAAGCGAACAGTGACGACAGCCAATTGCGCTTGTACCGCCGTTGCCTGCACACCGCCCAATTTGCTGGCGAGCTGGCCGCTTGCTGGACTCGACAAAAAGGCAGTGGCAGCGCGGATTACGCTCGCTGGAGCGCCGCCCTGGCCAATGCGCCGCTGTGGTATTGGCTGCGGCAAACACCGCTCACAGCCAACTGGTTGCATCACCTGAGCCAGGGCCATGATTTGATTGAGGCCAGCCGCAAAACCTTTGGCGTATTAAAGCGTCGTGAATGGGAACAACTCAGCCGACATCTGCAGCTACCTGCCGCGGCCGCCGAGCTGTTCCGCCAGGATGCTTGGCTGCCGGCTCAACAATGGCGTCTGCTGCGCCACCATGATCCGCGTGACCTGGAAGGGCAACGAGAGCTGCTGCATTATGGCCAGCGGCCCGAAGTCAGCGCATTGATGGCCAATGGCCTCGCCTGGCACTGGCATATGTCACCGCTAGGGCGTCGCAGCCAGCGCTGGCTAGAGCTCACTGCCCACTGGCTTGGCAAGCACGCCAGCATGGTTTGGCAAGATGCTCGCCAGTTACAAGTGAGGCTCAGCTTGCAGCAAAAAGATGGCTTAGGCACAGGGCTGCAGTGGCTGCTGAGCCCAGAGCCCACTCATCATCCTTACCCCGCGGTTAACTCCGAGGGTGAAGAAGTCGCACCAGCACAAAGCCAGACAGCTGCAGTCGAACCTGAGCCTGAGCCAGTGCCAGAAGTCGCGCCAGACCACACTCACGAAACGCCGACACCTAGCGCAGCAAAGCCTGGTGAAATGCACGAACGCAGCGGTAACGATGAGTACTTAAAAAAACTGCTTCGCCAGCTTCAGCAACAACCCGATCGCTTTGGCGACTGGCACTTTTTGCTGCGCAGCACGTTAAAAGGCGTCACTCAGGGGTTAGGCGTCCCTCACAGTTGTGCGGCACTGGTCAACAAAGACCGCACCTTACTGAAGGTCAAATATACCGATGGAATGGCGCCAGGCATGAGCATGAATCACTTGGCCATTGATCTGCAAAACCCCAGCCTTTTCAGCAAAATCCTGGAGAAAAAGGCCAGCCTGCTGCTTACGCCCGCCAACCGCGACAAGTTCTTACGCGGCTTGCCCAATCAGGTCACAGACATTTTGCCCGATTACTTGCTGCTCATGGCTTTCGATGCCGGCAATGATGCCATTGGCATTGTCATGGCATTTGATGACAGCGGCACCTTGGCGATCAGTGCTGAGGAGTACCGGCTGTTTAAACAACTGTGTCAAACCACCAGCAACAGCCTGGCAGCACTGCGTCAAAACACACGCCAGCGCCGGCCCTGACAGCTCACTCGGCCCTGAGGTACACTCACGTTTTTTCCACGGGGCTTTGTTATGGCCAAGTTTCCCTTATTGCTGGAGCCAGAAGCGCTGGCGATGCAATTGCCGGTGGCGGCTGACAACGACGTTTTGATCGTCGAGCAAGCTGCTTATGAGCAGTTTTTGCAGCACCACATCCCAGGCTCAGTTCATTTGGATTTTAAACGCCTGCAGTCTGGGCAAGCACCCACGCCAGGCGCATTGCCCGACGTTGAACAGTTGTCGTCGGTGTTGAGTGAGCTAGGCCTGACTGCCAGCACGCATGTTATTTGCTCCGATGGCGAAGGCGGTGGCTGGGCCGGACGTTTGATTTGGGCATTAGATTGCCTCGGCCACACGCATTACTCCTACCTCAACGGCGGCCTGACGGCCTGGATGCAAGCCAACTTGCCCACAGAGCAAGGCCCATCACATCCAGTAACCAGCGATTATCAGGCTGACCTTAGTCATAGCGAACAACACGCCATTAGCAAAGATGCACTGCTGGCCGCGCTTGGCGAGCCGACCCTGGCTATCTGGGATGCGCGCTCAGCTTTGGAGTATTGCGGTGACAAAGCCATCTCTGCGCGTGGCGGCCATATTCCGGGCGCGGTTAACTATGACTGGACGCTGGCCATGGACAGCGACAACGGTTTGCGTTTACGCCCCTTGGCCGATATCCAGCAAGAGCTAGAGCAGCTTGGCCTCAATGCCGAGCAACAGATTGTGACTCATTGCCAAACCCATCACCGCTCAGGTTTAACTTACCTGATTGGCAAATTGCTGGGCTGGCAAATGAGAGCTTACCCCGGCTCCTGGGCCGAGTGGGGCAACGATTCGAATACGCCAGTCACCACTGGCCAACATCCCTGAGACTGTTATGACTATCAAAGACCGCTTATTTATCGCCAGTCAGCACCTGGTTCCACAACACGGCTTGTCACGCCTGGTAGGAAAACTCGCCGCCAGCGAAACCCCCTGGCTTAAAAACACGCTGATCAATGGCTTTATCCGCCAGTTCGGCATCAACATGGATGAAGCCAAATACAAGCAAGCCGACGATTTTCGCTGCTTTAACGACTTTTTTACCCGCGAACTGGAAGACGGCGTGCGCCCCATCGCCGACGGCGAGCATGAGTTTGTCTCACCCGCCGATGGCGCCATTTCTCAGCTGGGTAAAATCGAGCACGGCCGCATCTTTCAAGCCAAAGGCCAGGACTACTCTTTGACTGAGCTGCTGGGCGGTGACCGCGAACGCGCCGAGCCGTTTGTCGATGGCCAGTTCGCCACCATTTATTTGTCACCGCGCGATTACCATCGTGTGCATATGCCGATCAGCGGTACCCTACGCGAAATGGTGTACGTGCCGGGCGATTTGTTCTCGGTCAATCAAGTCACAGCAGAGCATGTGCGCCGCTTGTTTGCCCGCAACGAGCGTTTGGTGGCGATATTTGATACCGACCACGGCCCGATGGCGATGGTCTTAGTCGGTGCCATGATTGTCGCCGCCATCGAAACCGTGTGGGCCGGTCGCATTACCCCACCATTGCGCGAGCTCAAGGTGACCCAATACCCACTGCCGCAACAGCCCGTGCAGTTGAATAAGGGCGATGAAATGGGACGCTTCTTACTGGGCTCCACCGTGGTGTTGTGCTTTGGCAAAGACGCCATGCGCTGGCAAGACACCCTTAAAGCGGAATCACCGGTACGCATGGGCGAATGCATTGGCATGACGCTGGAATAAGCGCTTAGCAGCCTGCTAGGCTCTGCTCCAGTCAAAGGTCAGCACATCAGCGATGCGGTTGGTCTGGCACATCAGCATCAATAGCCGGTCCAACCCCATGGCCACGCCACTGCAAGCCGGAAGCCCTGCTTCTAACGCTTGCAGTAGAGCTTCATCAATGGGTCGGCCAGCGGCTTCTCGCTCAAAACGCTGGCGCTGCTCTACCGGGTCATTCAGTTCGTCGTAGCCGTTTGCCAACTCGTAGCCGTTAAAATAGAGCTCGAAGCGCTGAGCCACCGGCACGCCGTGATCGTCCATGCTCACTTTGGCCAGCGCCGCTTGCGAAGCCGGGAAGTGGTCAATAAACACCAGGGTGTCGCCTGGCAAAGCCGGCTCGACCCGATGACTCATAATGACATCCAGCCAACCATCACGCGTTAGATCTAACGCTTGTCCAGCTAATGACTGCCCAAGGGCGGCGATCTGTGCATCATCAGCCTCAAAGGGGTCCACACCTGCAAACTGCTGCATCGCCTGACGGTAACTCAGATGCTTTAGTCCCAAAGTTGGCCACTGTTGCGACAGTAAGCGACGAGTGAGACTGGCCACCTCCGCCATCAGCTGAGGCAGACCACAGCCCAAGCGATACCATTCCAGCATGCTGAACTCAGGGTTATGGCGCTGACCCGCTTCGCCTTGCCGGAAGACTTTGGCAATCTGATAAATATCACCGCTGCCTGCACACAACAAACGCTTCATGGCGTACTCAGGCGACGTATGCAGCCAGCGCCCGTCCTGAGTTTGCATGGGTGCAATATTAGGGTCAGTCACAGGTGCTTGCGCCAGAATGGGAGTTTCTACCTCCAATGCTGGATGCTCAATAAAATGCTGGCGAATGCTGCAATACAGGCGCGCACGCAGCTGCATGGCCATGGTGCTGGCCGAGGGTTTCCAAGTCATAACATTTCCACTCAGGAGCCGGACGGCCCCTGAGATCAAAACAGAGAGGGATCAGGCGCGGCTAACGTATTCGCCAGTACGGGTATCGATTTTCAATACTTCACCGACATTGATAAACAAAGGCACTTTCACCACAGCACCCGTCGACAGCGTGGCAGGCTTAGAGCCGCCTTGCGCGGTGTCACCTTTCAAGCCTGGGTCAGTTTCAGTCACTTCCAGCTCGACAAAGTTGGGCGGAGCCACCGTCAATACCGCGCCATTAAACAAGGTAACGGTATAAACGTCCTGCTCTTTCAGCCATTTTACCGTCTCACCCACGGCTTCTTCTGAAGCGCCGTGTTGCTCGAAAGAACCATCCGTTGCCATGAAGTGCCAGAACTCACCGTCGGTATAGAGATACTCCATATCCAGCTCGATGACATCGGCACCTTCCAGGCTGTCTCCAGACTTAAAGGTTTTTTCCATCACCCGACCATTGCGCAGGTTGCGCAATTTAACGCGATTGAACGCCTGGCCCTTGCCTGGTTTCACATACTCGTTTTCCATGATGGAGCAAGGTTCACCGTCCAGCATGACCTTAAGACCCGATTTAAATTCGTTGGTAGAATAGTTGGCCATTATCAAATCCAATTAGCGCGAGAAATAAAGGTGCGTATCATAACGCGAACCGAGGCTGGTGTAGAACTGCCTGACTGGCAAACGGAGCTGGCCCAGGCATTTCGCCGCCCAGCTGAGCTACTCAAATTTTTGCAGCTGCCTGCCACTGCCTTCCACCTGGACACGCAACCGGACTTTCCCATGTTGGTGCCTAGGCCTTATGCCCAGCAGATGCGTCCCGGCGATGCCCAAGATCCATTGCTGCTGCAAGTGTTGCCCTCCCTGCAGGAGCAAGATGTTAAACCTGGCTACAGCCAGGACCCGCTGCAAGAAGCCAACAGCAACGCTCAGCCTGGCATTATTCATAAGTATCATGGCCGAGTGTTATTGATGGTGGCTTCCGGTTGCGCGGTGAACTGTCGTTACTGCTTTCGTCGTCACTTCCCTTATGCAGAAAATCGCATTGGTCGACGCCAATGGCAGCACACCCTGGACTATTTGCGCCAACGCCCTTCCATCAGTGAAGCAATTTTCAGCGGCGGCGATCCCTTAATGCTGGACGATAAGTACCTAGCTGCCTTGTTAGATGAACTTGAAAGCATTCCACACCTGCGTCGTGTTCGCATTCACTCACGCCTGCCCGTCGTCATTCCTCAACGCCTGACGGAAAGCTTGGCACAGCGTCTTTCAAGCAGCCGTCTGCAAGCCACATTGGTGCTACACATCAATCATGCGAATGAGCTCAGCACTGCCCACCAACCGCGCTTACAGTACTGGCGCCAGGCCGGTATCACGCTGCTGAATCAAAGTGTCTTGCTGCATCAGGTCAACGATCAGCTTGATGACCTGATCGAATTAAGCGAGCGCTTGTTCGAGTATGGCATTCTGCCTTACTACCTGCATGCATTGGACGCCGTTGCCGGCGCCCATCACTTTGACAGTGGCGACCAACACGCCCAGCAGCTGCATCAACAGCTGCAAACCCGCCTACCAGGCTACCTCGTCCCCAAGCTGGTGAGAGAAATTGCCGGCGAGCCCCACAAGACCTTGATCAACCTCGACAGCCCAAGATACGGCGACTATAACGAGTGAGTGCGCCAGTGGTGCAGCAGGCGACAGCCACTGTCGGCTGCCACCACAGACTGTTGCTCGGTCATTGCACTATACTCAGTCTCAGTGCGCCGTTTTTTTCTGGCGTGGAATCAACGTATGAATATGCAGCAGGAATGCATGGACAGCCCAAGAGTCGCGATCAAATTACATATCCCGGCGACTCCGCTGAAACATCTCAGCGTCTGCCCGGGTCACGTCGAAGGTGTTACCGAATGGGCAAAATCCTTGCCTATGGCCAACACAGGCGAAGCCGCACGTCAGCTGTATACGGCCATTCGGGAGTTCAATCAGTGGGACACAGACCCCACGACCCGCTTCAAGGTGTTAGAAGTTGTTCGTCCCTACATTTATTCGATTTGCGTCTTACTTAACAAACACTTCCTGCAATCCTCCATTTCTCTCAATGACAAACAACTGAAAGTGGCCAACCTGAGCCAGGCACTGCAGGGGCATTTAGCGACAGGGTACAAAATGGTGGTTGGTCACAGCATCAGCCGCCTGGGTGCTAACGATAAGCCATCCAAAGTGGTCACTATGGCCGCACACCGTGCCATCAGCGATACCGCTCAAACCATACTGCGGGCCTTTCAGCTTTACTGTCAGCCACCCGAACATGCCTGGCTGGAATGCAATCAGCTGTATTTGCTGGCAGAAATGCATGGTCTGCAAAACTATGACGTCAGCGACAGACAAACACGATTTTTATCCAGTTCTACCATTGCCCATGTGTTTGCTCGCCTGCATTTGATGGGCACATCTAAGCCCAACAATCTGCGTCAACAGGACTTAGCCCAGTTGTTCGACGCCAGTGAACTGTGGGCAGCCTTTGCCGATATCACGGCCGCTGATGATGAAGACGCCCTGTTTATCATTAACCTGCACCGGGATCGTCCTGGCCAATATCGTCAGCACCTGCGCGAAGCACAACAGCCACTTTTTCGCAGCCTCAACACCCAGCGTTTGGTGCAAGCTCTAAGGCAGTGGGCAGCCAACCCGGCGGGGAAACATGACATCACCGTGCCCGGCAAGCTGAGTGACAATATTCTGTCCCATGCTATTCAGTCTTGGGGCATACATTGGCAACGCTCGTTTCGCCGCACCAGTGCAGAAGGCCAGCTGGCACTGTGCATCGGGTTATCGGCGACGCACTACTACAGCGGTGATAAAACCGATTTCGAACGCTTATTATCTGACCTGCGGCCAAAAGCACTGGACGGCCCTGAGCGCACACCCAAAGTCGACATAGGCAAACAATCCAGCGGTGATGTTTGGGCCGATGCTTTTGATGCCGGTGGCGCCACATTGAGTGAAAACACGCAGATGGACCTAGACACCATCGAGTTCATCAGCAAGCACAAAGCCTCTGCGGAGCCGCAACAGGAAGAAGCGCTCAAGTACCCTGCGCACCAAGTGCGTATGATCAATTCCAGCCCTGGCGGCTATTGCCTTCATTGGGATGGCACGCTGCCAGCCGCCATTCAGGCCGGCGAACTGATTGGCGTACAGGAGCATGGCATACGTCATTGGTCGATCGGCGTGATTCGTTGGATTCGCCACCTACGCGATCAAGGCACTCAGTTAGGCATTGAGTTGCTGGCACCAAAAGCACAAGTCGGCGCAGCACGTCTGCTGCAAAAGACCGGGGAAAATGGTCCAATGATGCGCGCTTTGCTATTGCCAGCCATCAAGGCCATTGCCCAACCGGCTACGTTATTGTTGCCACGCATGCCATTTCGCACCGGCAACAAGGTGGAGCTACTGTTCAGTGATGAGCAGGGCCGGTTTCAGCTGACTAAACGGCTGATTTCTACCAGCAGCTTCAGTCAGTTTCAGTTCCGCAGTGCTGGCCCGGCTAAACGTCAGGCCAATAGCGAGCCGGGCCAAGCGATCCTGCCGGATGATGATTTCGATTCAATTTGGAACAAATTGTAACGAGCGATTGGGCAAAAATGGTCAGCATGTGACAGCCATCAATACATTCTGACTGTTGTTGTCCGAGCCGACGATTTATTTTTTACTGAGCATCTCTATAATTACGCTTTTATTCATCAGAGGCTGACATTTTGGCATCCCGCGAAACCCTGCACCTGTTGTTGTTGTGCCGAACTCAGAATGAAGCTGAGGGGATTGTCAGTTTACTGCGAAACGCCGGCAGTGCGACTCGTGTCCATCTGGTGACGTCGGTTGAAGACTTTGGGGAGCAACTGCAGGAAAAGGCTTGGGATTTGTTAATCGCCGAACCATCCTGCCAAGGGGTCGAGTATCAAGACCTGTTGCGCCAGATACGTCGTCTTAACAAAGACTTGCCACTGATCCTCATCACCCATGATGAAATCGAGCCCATGGCCATGGAAGCGGCGCTGCGCGACGGTGCCGTCAGCATGGTGCCGCTGGATGAGAGCAACCTGCTACTGCTGGTCATTCAGCGCGAGTTAGAGCATTTACGCAATCGCCGCGCCCGACGCAAGTTAGAAGTCAGCCTGCGTGAGTCAGAGAAGCGCTGCCAAGGCCTGTTGCAAAGCTCCAAAGATGCCGTTGCTTACGTTCACGATGGCATGCACATCTTTGCCAACCAGGCCTACCTGGATTTGTTCGGCTACCAAAGCCCTGAAGAGTTAGAGGGCATGCCGATCATGGATATGATCGATGCCAGCGCTCAAAAAGAGTTCAAAGCCTTCCTCAAAAGCTACGGCCAACAGTCAGGTCAGGCCAGCAAACTGTCGACCATGGGTGTGGATGGTGAAGGACAAGCCTTCCCCATGAACATGGATTTTGCTCCAGCCACGTATGCGGATGAGCGCTGTACTCAGGTAGTCATTCGAATCCGTGAAGACAGCAGCGAACTGGAAGGCCAGCTGGAAGAAGTACGCAGCCGTGACCTGCTCACTGGACTGTATAACAAGCCGTTTTACCTCAACCGACTGGAAGAAGTCGTCGACCAAGCGGTTATGAACAGCGCCAAAGGCGCCGTGGTTTACATCAACATCGATAATTTTGGTCGACTCAAAAGCGACATCGGTATCGCGCACACAGATACCGTTCTGAATCACATTGCCGCGACGTTGCGGGATCAGTTCAGTGAGCGTCAGGTTGCCGCTCGCATCGGCGAAGATATTTTTGCCGGCATTCTAATGGGGCGCGATGCCGAGCAAGCACTTGAGGCGGCCGAAAAACTGCGCGATACCATTGAGCACCTGCTGATTGAGGTCAACAACCGCACCGTCACAGTGACCTGCAGCATTGGCGTGGCGCTGATCAATGAAAACAGCTCCAAACCGATGGATATTTTACAGCAGGCGCATCAAGCGGCTGATGACGTGCGCAAGCAAGAAGGCCACGAACACGGCAACGGTGTGCATTTGTTCCAACCACCGGAGCAAGCCGAAGCCGAAGAGCAACAAGACTTGGAGCAATCTCTGGTCGCAGCCATCAAGAGCAATGGCTTCCGACTGCTGTTCCAACCACTGATCAACTTGCGTGGTGAGGAAGTCGAGCACTACGAAGCGCTGTTGCGCTTGCCCGTGGCAGACGGCGATGATGTATCAGCCGGTGAGTTTTTTGAGAACCCCGCCATCAGCGATGAGATCAAACGCAAGATCGATCGCTGGGTGATCCTGCACACGACCAAGTTACTCAGCGAGCACCGCAACAAGGGACATAACACCCGGGTGTTTATCAACTTATCTGCAGCGTCGCTAGCCGATGAGTCTCTGGCAAACTGGATTGGTGTCGCCATCAATGCCGCCAAATTGCCCAAAGGCTGCGTGATCTTCCAGTTCAATGAAGAAGATGCCGGCAAGATGCTGAAACAGTGTCATGATTTTACTGTGTCACTGATGGAGCGCGGCGTTCCCACCTCTGTCAGCCGCTTCGGCTGTGCACTCAAACCGTTCCAAAACCTGAAACACTTGGAGACCACCTACGTCAAAGTCGATGGCTCCTTCACTCAGGAACTGGGACAGAGTCCAGATGCACAAAAACATCTGCAAGAACTGCTCTCCCAGCTACACGAAGAAGAGAAGCGCACCATAGTGCCCTTGGTAGAAAGTGCCAATGCGGTGGCCAGCTTATGGCAGATGGGTGTTCACTTTATTCAGGGCTATTACGTACAAGCACCGCAAGCTGGCATGCAGTACAGCTTTAGCGAGGAATAAAAAAGCGGCAAATGCCGCTTTTTTATTCCGCTACGATGTCGCGATCACGATACCCCAGCAGGTAGAGCACACCATCCAACCCCAAAGTGGAAATCGCATGGCGGGCGTTTTGCTTCACCAATGGCTTAGCGCGAAAAGCAATGCCCAACCCAGCCACACTCAACATGGGTAGGTCATTAGCACCATCGCCGACAGCAATGGTTTGTTGCAGGCAAATATTTTCCTGTTGGGCCAACTGTTGCAGCAACTCAGCTTTGCGCTGACCGTCAACAACCGTTCCCGTCACCCGACCAGTGACCCGGCCATCTTCCATCTCAAGCTCATTGGCAAACACATAATCGATGCCCAATTTTTGCTGTAGATACTCGCCAAAGTAGGTAAAACCGCCAGATAAAATGGCCGTTTTGTAGCCGAACGCACGCAGGTTGGTGATCAGTCGCTCAGCACCTTCGGTGATGGGCAGCCGGGCAGCGATCTCTTGCAACACATTGCCATCCAGACCCTTCAGCAGCGCCACTCGCTGCTCAAACGACTGGCGAAAGTCCAACTCGCCCTGCATGGCTTGCTCAGTAATGGCAGCGACTTGCTCTCCGACACCGGCAGCATGGGCCAGCTCGTCGATCACTTCGGTTTCGATCAAAGTGGAATCCATATCAAACGCCACTAAGCGACGATTGCGGCGGTAGGCATCATCCTGCTGAAAGGCAATGTCTACGCCCAGCTCATTTGCCACCTCTAAAAAGCGCCCACGCAAGCCATTTTGATCTGCTTCACCACGCACCGAAAACTCAACGCAAGCACGGGTTTGCTGATTGTGGTTGTGTAGGGGAATGCGGCCAGAAAGGCGATGGATTTGATCGATATTCAGCCCAAACTCCGCCACGGTTGCCGTTACTTGGGCAATGGCTTGGGCTTCAATTTGTCGCCCCAGCAAGGTAACAATATGACGATCTTTGCCCTGCCCCTGCACCCACTGATCGTAGCTCTCTGGCTCTACCGGTGTGAATCGCACCGTCAATCCCAGTTCGTGGGCTTTAAACAAAATATCTTTAAGGACAGGAGCCGATTCCGCCGTGGACGGAATCGCGACCAAGATGCCAAGAGACAGGGTATCGTGAATCTCAGCCTGGCCAATATCAAGAATATCGACGTCGTACTGTGCCAATATGGCACTGATGCTGGACGTCAACCCGGGTTTATCCGTGCCATTGACACGGATCAGTACCAATTCGGTCACAGTAGTTAGCCTTGCTCAGAGTTTGTTAGCGTCAGCCTTGGCACTGGCGACCACGCCGCGCAACTCTTCGATCAGATCCACCGTTTCATGCACCGACAAGGCGCGCTTACGGTCAACACTCATCAAAAACAGGCCTTTTTCCAGCTGTTGCAATTTTTCCTGCAGGGACTGCTTAACGTCGCTCATGCTTTTACCTCAGATTGGCGGTGGCCGATGCCGGCGACTGTTGGCCAGCACCGCTAGTCAATTTGCTTTGCCGACGCGATCACAAAGCGCGAATCGCGCTACGCGTCTTGCCTGCCGGAGACGCATCCTTCGCTGGCGTTCATCCGGGCGGCACATATAATACCACTACTGTTCAGGAAATCTGCGTCCGATTGAGTCTCACCATGTCGTTACCTCGCTGTATTCACCACAAGTTGAATACAAGTCAATTAAACAGCCTGCTGGTGGCGGTGCTGATGCTGGTTACCGGCTTGCTCCTTAGCTTGTTAACCTTCAGCCATTTAAAGCAGCAGCTGTCAGCGGAGCAGCACGCGAATGTCGAGCGTCAACTTCAGCGTTTGGCGGTAACGGCGGCGCCGGCGCTGCTGCAGCAAGACAGGGTGAGCCTCAATGTCATTCTCAGCGATTGGCAACGCGGCCCCGTCATCAATGGTTTGGAAATTCTCACACCCGACCAAGCACTGCTGGCCAGCAGTGGCAACCCCGGCAGCGGCGAGTTGATGACGCGCCCCATCACCCAGGATGAACGAGCACTCGGCATGGTCCGTGCGAGCCTCAATCAAGCGCCAGCGACCCAACTTGCACGACGCTATTTGGCCTTAGCACTGATGGCAACAGGCCTGATGGCCATGCTTGCTGCGTTGGTGACTTACCAGCTCACGGAGCGGAGCTTTGGCCAGTTTCGACAGCTGCTGAGTGCGCTTAAACGGCTACGCCAAGGACAAGATATCGAGCTGACAACACCCGACACAGCGTTGCCTGAGTTCCAAGCCATGCACACTGAGCTGCGCTACATCGCCGAGCAGCAGCAACAGCAACAGGCCCTGGAACATGCCCTGGGTCGCTTTATCAGCCCAGATCTGGAGTCACCGCAAAAAGGCTTGCAGTACTTTGACTGCGCACTCATGTACCTAGAAATTCAGGAACTTGATGTGTTGCAGGCCAGGTTAAGCGCTGAGCAACTGAGCACCACGTTAAGTCGCTACTACCGCTTGCTGTCGCACGCAGCCAAGCTGTACAACGGCCGCCTCGATCGCTTTATGGGCGACGGCATTGTGATGATTTTTGGCGTTCCCAATGCCGATCAGCAGTCAGCTATGCACAGTGTTTGCGCTGCACAGCTGTTTCAGGGCTTGGTCAACCATGTGCGCGAACATGACCAACAGGTTCATCCGCTGGAGTTCCGCATCGCCGTGCATTGGGGGCCTGTCTTAATGACGCCGCCGCAAGGCGATGGACAATTATCAGGCAACCTCATTGGCGACACTCTGCACTGGGCAGCCCAGTTGGCAACCTGCGCCGAAGAGCGAGGCGTGCTCGCCAGTTGCGAGCTGGTGCAGCACCTGGAGCAACAAATCGATTGGCGAGAAGGCCCGATGGTGGCCGACCTTCATGGTCGTGAGCAATGCTGTTACTGGCTGGAGGAACTGCCAGAGAAAACACGTTCATTGATCCAGCGGCAAATTAAGCACATCACCGCCCTCACCGCGAACGTCTGACTGCCAAGTTTACTTCCAACGTCTTAACTTGACGCCTGAGCATGGGCCTACAGTTGAACTTTCTCCGGCCTGGACTAGCTTGAAAGCACCAGTCCCCGGAGGTATTCGAGATGATCATGCGATTATCAGCCCTCGCCGTTGCCAGCTTGACACTGACACCTTTGGCAACGGCAGACGATTTACGTATTAACGGCTTCATGAATGTAACCGCTGGCCATTTATCTTCCAACGATATCAGCCAGGACGGCTACGATGACGGCGTCAAATTTGACCAGGACACTCTGGTTGGTCTGCAAATGGCGAAGCAGGTTAATGATTCCACCTCCGCAACTGTGCAGCTGATTTCGCGCGGGAGTCAAAACTTTGATACCGAAGCATCTTGGGCTTACATCACTTATGCTGCCAGCGACAACACCGACATCCGAGCCGGGCGACTACGCACTCCGTTTTTCTATTATTCAGACTTTCTTGAGGTGGGCTATGCCTACCACTGGGTTACGCCGCCGTCTTTAGTCTATCGACTGGATGCTTTGTCATCGGTCAATGGCATTGACATCAATCACCGCTTTTCTATTGGCAACACCGACGGCTTAGTGCAGCTATACAGCGGCCGCTATCAGGACGACTTAACCTTCACGGGTGATCAATACGATGTCGAACTTCGCCGTGCCGGCGGTATTGTTTTTAGCCTGAGCAAAGACAGCCTGTCTGGACGCATCAGCTACCACCAAGCCGACTTAACCATGGACATCAATCCACTTAATGCTGGGCCTAACGGACGCGCGCTCGACAACCTGGCTGCCGCCGCCACCCTGGCAGGCGTAGGTGAAGATTTTGTAGCCGACGACGATACCGTGAAGTTTTATCAGGCGTCTTTGTCCTACGACGATGGCGCCACAGTGTTGATAACGGAATGGACAAAACTAGATCAAGCGAGCGCCGCCATACTGGATGACAGCGCCTTACTGGTCAGTGCTGCGCGGCGCATAAACGCCTATACCCTTCACCTCACCTATGCCCACGCTGAAGATGCAACCGAGTCCGGTACGATAGGTAGCTTGCAAAAGTTGGCTGAATTTAAAGAGACCAGCATCATCGCCGGCGTACGCTACGACTATGACAGCAGTACAGCAGTGAAGCTGGACATCCAGCATCATGATGAGGAACTGGTGAATGGCCAGGCCGGTGACTCTGGCTTGCTCTACACCCTGGGTATGAGCTTAGTGTTCTAAAAGGAGTGCCACCATGCGAGCCGTTATTCTGTCATCGATTGCTTTTTACTGCCTGACTGCCAGCTACTTGGCCCATGCCGAGCATGTCGTTATCGTCAGCGCCAACAACACCAACAGCAGCCTGGATAAAAATACCATTACGCGGATATTTCTCGGCAAAGCCAATTCATTCCCGGACGGTAGCCAAGCAATTCCACTCGATCAAAATGAAGGCAGTAGCAGTCGCGAAGCATTTAATAACCAAGTACTTGAAAAGAGCGCGAGCCAATTAAAAGCGTATTGGTCACGTCTGATCTTCACTGGCAAAGGCACTCCACCCAAAGAGTCCGGTAGCGATAGCGACGTTAAAAGCCTGATCGCCAACAACCCAAATTTATTGGGCTATGTCGACAGCAGCGTCGTCGATGACTCAGTGAAAGTGGTGTATCGCTTTAACTGACCCAGCTTCGCCGCGGAGCTTAGCGCTGCGGCTGATACTCTTCTTGTATCGCCACTAGTCGCTGCTGAACGGATAACATGTTCAGAAAGCTATCATCTTGCTCCAGCCAGGCTAAGCACTGAGCCGTCGCTTCCAGCGTTGATAAGCCATCTTCTCTGGGGGACTTCCTCACCCGATATTGGCTGCTTTGCTGCGGTTGCAAACGAATGCAAGGCAACTGCAGTAGCCAAGGGTTTAGATGCAACAGCCGCCGCACTTTACGCCACGTGCCATCTAAGACCAACAACTCGTTAACCGATTGGGCCTCTTGCCAATCGAGCGGCTCCGCATTTGGCAATGGGTACAACAAAGCGACGCCCTCCAGCCCCTGCGGGAACACGTCCTGATGAGATAAGGTGTCAGCCACCAATAAGCGACTGGGCTGCACACTCAAGTGCAGCAGTCGCGCCGTCGATAATGGATGCTTGGCTTCCGTGGGATCCTGCCATATGGTCAGCGGCCGCTCACTGCGACACGGATGCAAAGCATCACATACACAGCCCTTCAGCGGCCGCAGACACTGTTCACACCTAGCGCGACTCACGACACTAATGGCTGCAAAAAGCGCCCGGTATGAGAGTGAGGCGTTGCGGCAATGTCTTCCGGCGTTCCGGTGGCAATGATATCCCCGCCTTTGGAGCCACCCTCTGGGCCCAAGTCGACAATCCAGTCTGCGGTTTTAATCACGTCTAGATTATGCTCAATCACCACCACGGTATTGCCATGGTCACGTAACCGATGCAACACCGACAACAGCAGTTCAATATCTTGGAAGTGCAGCCCCGTAGTGGGCTCATCAAGAATATAGAGCGTGTTACCGGTATCGCGCTTAGATAACTCTTTTGCCAGTTTCACCCGCTGAGCCTCGCCGCCCGATAGCGTCGTCGCAGCTTGCCCCAGCTTGATGTAACTCAGGCCGACATCCATCAAGGTCTGCAGCTTGCGCGCCACCGCAGGTATGGCATCAAAAAACTCGCGCGCGTCTTCTACCGTCATCTCCAACACTTCGTGAATATTGCGGCCTTTGTAGCGAATATCCAAGGTCTCACGGTTGTAGCGCTTGCCCTTACAGAGATCACAAGGCACATAAATGTCAGCCAAGAAGTGCATTTCAACCTTGATCACACCATCGCCCTGGCAGGCCTCACAGCGCCCACCCTTCACGTTGAAAGAAAAGCGACCGGCTTTATAACCACGTGATCGAGCTTCCTGTGTGCCAGCAAATAATTCGCGAATGGGAGTGAAAATGCCGGTGTAAGTAGCCGGGTTGGAACGTGGCGTGCGCCCAATCGGGCTTTGATCGATATCGACTACTTTATCTAACCATTGCAAGCCGTCGCACTGAGCATGCGGCGATGCTTTTAAAGTGGTCGCACCATTGAGCGCCGTCGCGGCCAATGGGTAAAGCGTTCGGTTAATCAACGTCGATTTACCCGACCCCGACACACCGGTGACACAGGTCATCAACCCCAAAGGGATAGTCAAATCAACCTGATTCAAGTTATTGCCGCACGCGCCCGTTAGGGTCAACTGCCGCTCTGGGTTAATTGGCGTACGCTCGCTCGGCACGGCGATTGAGCGCTTACCGGATAAATATTGACCGGTAACCGAGTTCTTGTTTTTCATCACCTGCTTTGGCGTACCTTGAGCGACAACCTCGCCGCCGTGCACTCCGGCCCCAGGGCCAATGTCGATCAAATAATCCGCACTGCGAATGGCATCTTCATCATGCTCGACCACCAGCACAGTGTTGCCCAGATCGCGTAAATCAAACAGAGTATTGAGCAAACGATCATTATCTCGCTGATGCAGACCAATGGAGGGCTCATCCAAGATATACATCACACCCACCAGGCCTGCGCCGATTTGCGAAGCCAGTCGAATGCGCTGCGCTTCGCCCCCCGACAAGGTATCGGAGCTGCGATTGAGGGTCAGATAATCCAGGCCAACGTTGACCAAAAAACGTAAGCGATCACGAATTTCTTTGAGAATTTTTTCTGCAATTTCTCCGCGATGACCACTCAAGTGCAGCTGTCCAAAATACTCAAACGCCGCCTCGACGGGCATAGCGGTGCAAGCGTGAATGGTTTTATCACCCACAAATACGTGCCGCGCTTCAGTGCGCAGGCGCGAGCCTTCACACGAGGGGCAAGGTTGCACACTCAAATATTTGGAGAGCTCGTCGCGCACCATTTGCGAATCCGTCTCGCGATAGCGTCGCTCAAGGTTCGGCAACACCCCTTCAAAGGGGTGTTTTTTATGAATGGTATCCCCACGCGAGTTGACGTAGCTGAAGGTAATTACCTCAGCTCCAGTGCCCTCCAGCAAACGCTCTTGTTGCTTTTTGGTCAGTTTGGCAAACGGTTTATCGATAGAAAAACCATAGTGCTCGGCGACGGAAGTCAGCATCTGAAAGTAATACACACTGCGGCGATCCCAGCCTCGAATCGCCCCCTCAGCCAGCGTTAAGCTGGGGTCCTGCACCACACGCTCAGGGTCAAAGTATTGTTTTACGCCCAGGCCATCACAGCTGGTACACGCCCCTGCTGGGTTGTTAAACGAAAACAAACGCGGCTCAAGTTCCGACAAGCTGTAGCCGCAATGGGGGCAACTGAACTGTGACGAAAACAACAAGGGCTCGCTCGCATCGTCATCCATCGATGCCACCAACGCCAAACCATTGCTGAGCTCCAAGCAGGTTTCCAGTGATTCTGACAAGCGCTGTTCAATGCCTTCTTTTAAGCGAAAGCGATCGACCACCACCTCAATGCTGTGTTTGCGGCGCTTGTCCAAGTCAGGGACGTCATCCAGATCACACACCACGCCATCGATGCGTGCACGGATAAAACCTTGCGAACGCAAGCTTTCAAACACGTGTAAGTGTTCACCTTTGCGATCGCGAATCATGGGCGCCAGGATCATATATTTACCGCCGTCGGATAGATCCATGATGGTATCTACCATCTGACTGACGGTTTGGGCCTCGAGGGTGACATCGTGGTCCGGGCAACGAGGCACACCCACGCGAGCAAACAGTAAACGTAAGTAATCGTAGATTTCGGTGACAGTACCGACAGTGGAGCGCGGGTTATGTGATGTGGACTTTTGCTCGATGGAGATTGCCGGCGACAAGCCTTCAATCAAGTCGACGTCGGGCTTTTCCATCATCGACAAGAACTGCCGGGCATAGGTCGACAGCGACTCAACGTAACGACGCTGGCCTTCGGCATACAAGGTATCGAATGCCAAGGAAGACTTCCCCGACCCGCTTAACCCCGTGATCACCACTAACTGATCACGTGGGATGTCGATATCAATGTTTTTGAGATTGTGCGTACGGGCACCGCGAACCTGAATGCTTTTCATAGATGCTGATCAGCCGACAAAACAAGGCTGACCATTGTAGGGCAGCGCCCCGCATCTACAAGGCCTGATCAGACACGATCACGCAACAGCTCGTCCATATTTTCCTGAGCCCAGTTCACGGCTTGAATGCGATTGCTCGCGCCAATCTTCTTGAACAGGTTGTAAATATGGGTTTTGACCGTGTGCATGCTGACATTCAGTTGATCGGCAATTTCCGTATTGGTGGCACCAGTAGCGGTTAACTGCAAAATTTGCTTTTCGCGTTTGGTTAACTTGCTGGCACACGGGCTCATGCGCTTTGGCTTGTGGCGATGACGGCTCAAGTAATTGGCCATTAACTGCCGTGGCAGCCAGCATTCGCCGCTGAACACCCCAACGATGCCCTTGCTCAACTGCTGTTGAGAAGTGTCACGATAAAACAGTCCATTCACATTGGGCCAAGCGATCATGCGCTCCAGCGGATCCTGGTGCGGTACATTAAACAGCGCAACGTGCGGGCTTAATGGCTGATCGTGAATTTGCTCGAGTAAATCCTGCACTCGTTCCAACCGTCCGGCGTCGCTGTCGATCAAGGCCAGCGTTTCGCATGGATATTCATTCCACTGGTGATTCCAGCTCAAGTGGTTGACGAGCTGACAATCAATATTGGTACGCTGGTGAATAAAGCCGATCAGAATAGAGTTCTGCAAATTCTGTTGGCCAAACAAGATGATCCTACGACCCGGCAGACGCGTTGTTTTGTCCATGCTTTGCTCCTTTCAGGTGCCGCAGCGTTCATAAAATATGTGGCTGCTTTGTCCATTCCTCTACGCGCTCAAACTACTTACGTACTAGCGGCCTATCCGCCAGATTTCTGAGTTTAAGTCACGCGCTTGAAAATTCCAGCGTCTAAACAGGACAGCCGCAAAAATGGCACAATTGCACCTTGCGTAACAACACCCCCGCTATGAATGTGGTTATGTGGCTTAATTGCCCCTTATGACTACAGCCCAGGGCACCTGTAAATAGTTCTGCACAGCTCTGCGCGAGTGCAGCAGGCGCGGCGATGGCAGGGCCCTTTTCAACATCGCCAACGACGTTATCGAGGCCCGCTGCCCGCGCCCTGCGGGAAGCGCCAGAGCACCCCAGTTCTGGGCCGCCGATTTTGCTGTGGCTGGCTAGAGTGGGCACCGAATTATTCAGAGGCGCCCTAGTTCATCCGATCCCCCCATTACTGGTACACTTGCCGCCTTTTTGCACCACTGGATATAAGCAACGTGTCATCTTCCGTTTCCGAACGAATGCCGACCAGCGAGCGCCGAGCTGTCGCCTCGCTTGCCTCCCTGTACGCCATGCGCATGCTGGGTTTGTTTATGGTTTTGCCAGTGATGATGGTGGAAGGTCAACAGCTGGTGGGCGCCAACCCCACTTTGTTAGGTTTGGCCATGGGCGTGTACGGCCTAACGCAAGCATTATTGCAAATTCCAGCCGGTGCCTTATCAGACCGTATCGGACGCAAGCCCGTGATTATCGCCGGCCTGCTACTGTTTGCAGCTGGCAGCATCATCGCCGCCAGCGCAGATTCTGTGTATGGCGTGATTGTTGGCCGAGCAATGCAAGGCGCCGGCGCCATTGCCAGTGCGATCATGGCATTAGTGACCGATCTGACTCGTGAGCAGCATCGCATAAAAGCCATGGCATCCATCGGTGCCAGCATTGGTTTGTCGTTTTCCGTCGCTCTGGTGGCAGGCCCTTGGTTAGCAGCCATCGGTGGCTTACAAGCCATTTTTGGTTTAACCGCAATACTGGCGTTAGTTGGCGTGGTCATCACCACTTGGCTGGTACCGTCACCGCCGCTGCAGCGACACCGTGATGCAACGGCCGTCTGGCCTGAAGTCAAACAGCAGCTTACCAACAAATCACTGTGGCCACTGAACTTAGGTATTTTTCTACTGCATGCCCTGATGGTCGCCATTTTTGTTGCCATACCGCTGCAGCTCGTGGCTGCGGGCGTTGCTAGTCAGCATCATTCGTGGCTCTATTTACCGGTATTATTAGCGGCCTTTGCGCTGATGGTGCCGTTTATCATCATCGCCGAAAAGCGCCAGCAAATGAAAAGTGTGGTGGTCACCGGTGCCGTCATTATTGCGCTCAGTCTGCTATTGATGGCCACCGCTAGCCAAGTCTGGCATTGGGCCGCTCTGATGCTGATGTACTTCTGGGGCTTTAATTTAATGGAAGCCAGTTTGCCTTCGTGGCTCAGTAAAATTGCCCCGGCAGGCGCCAAAGGCAGTGCCATGGGCATTTACTCCAGCATGCAGTTTCTCGGCGCCTTTCTTGGCGGCAGCCTAGGCGGCTGGGTGCTGGCGTCGTATGGCAGTGCGGTGCTATTTGTGACACTGGCCCTACTGGTGCTAGCTTGGTCAGGTATGATTGCCCGCACGCAATCCCCACGTCATCTGACCAGCATACGCATAAGTTGTCATGGGTCGCTCACATCACAGCAACTGGCAACATTGCAACAGCTGGCCGGTGTTGCAGAAGTCACCTGGCTAGCCGAAGAGCAGGCCATTTATCTTAAAATCAGTGCGAACGAGTTCGACGCTACCGCCGCACATACCATTATCAACCCCGCTCAGGCAGTGGCCTAGCGAACAAGCAGGAGCCAAACATGGGTCGCAGCGTAAACAAAGTGACATTAATTGGAACCCTGGGACGAGACCCAGAAGTCCGTTACATGCCCAACGGTAATGCCGTTGCCAACCTCAGTCTGGCAACAGATGAGAGCTACAACGACAAACAGACGGGGCAAAAAGTCGAGCAGACCGAATGGCATCGCATCACGATTTACGGCAAGTTGGCTGAAATCGTTCAGCAGTATTTGAAGAAAGGCTCCCGCGCTTACTTTGAAGGCAAGCTGAGAACTCGCGAGTGGGAAAAAGACGGCGTTAAACGCTACACCACGGAAATCATCGCCAACGACATGATGATGCTAGACAGCCGTGGCGATAACAGCGGCGGCAGCTACGGCAATCAGGGCATGGCTCAGCCCATGGGAGGAATGAATAACCCGGGTATGAATCAACCGATGGGGCAGGGTGGTTATCAACAGCCTCAACAGCAACCACCACAACAGCCGCAGCAACAAGCGCCGATGACGTCAGCGCCACAACAAGGCTATCAGCAGCAGCCAGCGCCACAACATGCGCCGCAACAGCAACAGCCCATGCAGCAGCCGCCACAACAGCAACCCGCTCCGCAACCTGGGTATCAGCAACCGCAGCAGCCTCAACAGGCGCCTCAGCCGAGCAACAACTTCGACGATTTTGACGACGATATCCCGTTCTGATTGCTCTCGCCGGGTGTTCAGGCACCTGCTAAATCAGGCGTCTGCTAAATATTGTGCTCAGATACATCACAATATTTAGCGGCTGCCGCGTAAAATGCCGTCGAACGGTTCGATCAAAACAGGCTCTCCTGCGGCCACTGCGCCGCGGGACTGCTCTAACACAATAAAGCAGTTGGCCTCAGACACCGCGCTTAACACCGCCGAGTTCTGCCGGGGCAGAGCTTTAGCCAAAATGCCTTCCTTGCTATGCCAGTAAACGCCACGCTGAAAATCCAACCTGCCAGGTATTTTGTGAATGTCACCTGCAGCAACGGCGGTTAAACGCGGACGCTCAAGCGCTGCAGCACCGCTAAGTAAACGCACGACTTCCGCCCCCAATTGATGCAGCGTCACCAGCGCCGATACCGGGTTTCCGGGCAGCCCCATAAACCAGCTGTTTTGCAGGCGCCCAAAGGCAAATGGCTTACCAGGCTTAATCGCCAAGCGCCAAAGCTCCAGTTCTCCCATCGCTTCCACCACGCGACGGGTGTAGTCTGCGTCTCCCACAGACACACCGCCAGACGTCACCACCAGATCCGCCTTTAAATCCGCCTCAGCCAAGACCTGCTGCAAAGCGGATTCATCATCAGCCACTCGCCCAAGATTCAGTACCTCACAGCCCATGCGCTGCAGCAAAGTGACCACCATGATGGCATTGCTGTCGTAGATTTGGCCTGCGCCTAACTGCTGCCCCGGTTCAGCTAACTCATCACCCGTTGAAAAAACCGCTGCCACAGGGCGCCGCACCACACTCACGTGGGCTACGCCAACGCTGGCGAGCAGGCCTAATTCCGCCGGTCCTAGTTGTGTCCCGGCCGTCAGTAACTTACTGCCCTGGCGAATGTCGGCAGCCTGACGCCGTATATTGTCACCGCTGCCCGGCATGTGTTGCACATTTAGCGTTGCATCTTGTAGCTCAGCGTGTTCTTGCATGACCACGCGATCGACCCCTTTTGGCACGCTGGCACCCGTCATAATTCGAATACATTGACCAGGCTGCAGCGGCGGTCCCATGTAAGGGTGTCCGGCCAATGCCTCACCGACCACATTCCAGCTGGAGGCCTCGCCATGCAAAGCAAAGCCGTCCATCGCTGAGTTATCCGTAGGTGGCACATCCACTGGGCTAACAATGTCATCACTCAACACCCGGCCATCGGCGTGCATCAGGCTCAGCTTTTCAACACCCGCAACCACGCTGACGCGCTCAGCCAAATGAGCCAGGGCCTGCTCTAGCGGAATTAAGCCAGGCTGGTCACAAAGGCTCATGCTGAGCTCCTACCCGTAGCGGCACTTCTAACCAATTATTCAAGCTGAGCAGCAACTCATCTCCCACCGCTAAAGGCCCCACACCCGCAGGCGTACCGGTAAGCACCACATCACCTGGTTGCAAACCAAAGGCGGAATGAATGTCGTTTAGCAGATGCTCGATGGGAAACAGCATGTCACGACTGCAACCGTGCTGTTGCAGCTGGCCATTGCGGTGCAGGCTTAGCGTCAGCGCTTGCCAGTCTTCTACTTGCTCTGCGGCGATAAAGCGTGTCAATGGACATGCACCAACAAAGGCTTTGGCGCGCTCCCAAGGGTGACCTTTGCTTTTCAGCTGCTGTTGCACATCGCGTAACGTTAAATCGATGGCCAGGCCAACACCGGCAATGGCCGCGAGGATGTCGTCACCTGTTTGTGGCGTTTGGCCGATCAGCAAGGCGATTTCCAGCTCGTGGTGAACGTCACCTTGCTCGGTCGGAATGGCAAAACTTGACGAAGCATTGACGGCACAACAACCGGGCTTGATAAACAGCAATGGGGATTTGGGAATCGGGTTATTCAACTCTGCGGCATGATCAGCGTAGTTGCGCCCAACACAGACAATTTTGCCAATGGGCTCAGGAAATGCCTGGTCCTCTAATTGCGCATACAGCATGATCATCTCCTTCAGGTCTGCGCGAAATGCGGCCAACACCACTGCGCAGCCGTCCGGCATTATGATGATCTGACTTTAGGCGTGAATCAAATCGGCTAGCTCGCGGTGCACTTCCTCAGGATCTTGCAGGTTAAGCTCCAACAGGCGACGCAGGGCTGTCATGCTATCCAGATCGAGGCTATCACACTGACAGCCCATCACATCGCCGTGACAGTGCACCAGGGTGCAAATCATATCGATGCTTTCTAACTCGGATAACACCAGAGTGATTTCCAGCTCGGTGCCTGGTTGCCAGTCGGTGCCTTCTGGACGGGAGAGCAACATGCCTTTGAGGCTGATATCGAGGCAATGCGTTTCGAATGTGCCACTGGGGTGTCGGATCTGCACAGGCTGCAGAAAACTGACGCGTTGAAAGTGCCGCTTTTCCATGGTTGGCGTTCTCCTGAGACTTTGCTACAGCATAGCCGAAGTTACCCTGCTCTGAATAAATCCCTGTGTCTTCGTAGCAGCGGTGCCGGGGTGGCATAAGGAGTGGCATAAAAAAACGGCCCGTTGCTAACGGGCCGCTGTCATGATTACGCCAGTCGCTTGTACTTCATCCGCTTCGGAGCGGCATCGGCACCCAGGCGTTTTTTCCGATCGGCTTCGTACTCGGTGTAATTGCCCTCAAAGAAGGTCACCTTGGAGTCACCTTCGTAGGCCATAATATGCGTGGCGATGCGATCCAGGAACCAACGGTCATGAGACACCACCATCACGGTACCCGGGAAGGCATCAATGGCCTCTTCCAGCGCACGCAGAGTTTCTACGTCCAGATCATTGGACGGTTCGTCCAGCAACAGCACGTTGGCGCCCTGTTTCAAGGTGTAAGCCAGCTGCAAGCGGCCACGCTCACCACCCGATAACTCGCCCACACGTTTTTGTTGATCACCGCCTTTAAAGTTAAAGCGGCCGATGTAAGCGCGGCTTGGGTACTCTTTGCCATTGATATTGAGCATATCCAGGCCATCAGAAATGGCTTCCCACACGGTTTTGCTGTCGTCCAACTCTTCACGCAGCTGCTCAACGAACGCCATTTTCACCGTTTCGCCCAGTACCACTTCACCCGAGTCTGGCTGCTCCGTGCCAGCGATCATGCGGAACAAGGTGGATTTACCCGCACCGTTACCGCCCACGATGCCGACAATAGCGCCCGCTGGAACGTTAAAGCTCAGATCGTCGATCAATACGCGGTCACCGAAGGATTTGGTAACGTTGTGGAACTCGATGACCTTATCACCCAAACGTGGGCCAGGTGGAATGTAGATTTCGTTGGTTTCGTTGCGAGTTTGGAACTCACGTGAGTTCATTTCTTCAAAGCGAGCCAAGCGTGCCTTGCTCTTGCTTTGACGGCCTTTAGCGCCCTGACGCACCCACTCCAGCTCATGCTTAATGGCTTTAGTGTGCGCTTCCTGCTCTTTTTTCTCTTGCTCTAAGCGCTTTTCTTTCTGTTCCAGCCAGTTGGTGTAGTTGCCCTGATAAGGAATGCCGTGGCCACGGTCCAGCTCCAAAATCCACTCGGCACAGTTATCGAGGAAATAACGGTCGTGGGTAATGGCCACCACGGTGCCTGGGTACTCTTCCAGGAATTTTTCCAGCCAGCCCACAGACTCTGCATCCAAGTGGTTGGTCGGTTCGTCTAATAGCAGCATGTCTGGTTTAGACATCAGCAAACGGCATAACGCTACCCGGCGGCGCTCACCACCAGACAGCTTGGTTACGTCGGCATCCCAAGGCGGCAGACGCAGCGCATCGGCAGCAATTTCCATTTGACGCTCCAAGTCATGACCACCGGCGGTTTCGATCAGCGCTTCCAGCTGACCTTGGCGTTTAGCCAGAGCATCAAAATCGGCATCCGGTTCGGCATAAGCGGCGTACACCTGATCCAGCTCAGCCTTGGCATTGACCAGATCCGCCAGGCCATCTTCAACGTTGCCTTTCACGTCTTTATTTGGGTCGAGCTCGGGCTCTTGTGGCAAATAACCAATGTTCAGATCCGGCTGTGGGCGCGCCTCCCCCACAAACTCGGTATCAACGCCGGCCATAATGCGCAGCAAAGTGGACTTACCTGCACCGTTCAAACCCAACACGCCAATCTTGGCGCCAGGGAAGAAGGACAAGGAAATATCGCGCAAAATCTGGCGCTTGGGCGGAACCACTTTGCCTAAGCGGTTCATTGTGAATACGTATTGGGCCATACTCATTTACCTCTGTCTCAATTGGCGGCCAAACTACTGAAAACGCGGGTGATAAGCAAACCCGGTTATGGTGGCGCATTATATGGCACCGGAGCTGCCGCCGCTCACCGCCGATGTGGTACCTGACTATACTGGCAGGATAGCGATTACAACAGATGACCATGCGTTCACAGCCTTCTTCAAACCCGCACCCACCGCTCAGTAGCAGCGCGGTGTTTGTCAATACGCCGTTGTTTTTACTCAGTTTCTTTTTTCTTGCTGCGGTGTTGGCCATTAATGCTTATCAGCAGTGGCGTCTCGATCAACAACGCTTCGAACAAGATATTCAACACACCCTGCACAATTACGCCGAGCAAACCAGTTTGCTGGCCAAAGCCAGTTTGCACACCAACACCCTATTTACGTTAAGCCATGGGGATTTACTGCTGCGCTTTAGCCAAACTCCTTCGACTGAGACTCAGCAATTGCTAGAGCAGCGCCTGCAGCAATCTTTCTTTAACTACACCGGTTTTTTTCTGCTCAATGATGACTTAACCCTGGCCACTCGCTTAGGGCCGATAATGCATCAGCGCGAGCTGCGCGACTTAACCGCAGAAATGGCGGAATTTCGCGACCAACCCGCTATATTTGCCCTGCGCTACGGGCAAAATGGCGGCTTTTATATTTACACCCCATTTGAGCATCAGGGGCAGCGCTATCACTTTGTCGTACGACGTTCCTACAGCAAGCTGTCCGCCACGATTTATAACGGTGGCTTTGATGGCTTTGAGCTAATGCTGATTGACCGACGCCACGCCAGCGTTGCCATTCGTGAGCGCTACTACGCCAGCAGCGACCAGCAACCCACCCTAAACCAGGATGAGCAACAACGTTTACTGGGGCGTCAGCCGCTGGTACACACGCCGTGGGACATCGCCGCCCTGCCCGTCGCACAGCAACTGCAGCAACAATGGTGGCAGCGCAGCCGTGGGCCTTTTTTATTGCTCGCCGTCTTCGCCGTACTGGCTTATCTGCTGTGGCGCTATTTACGCCATCAAGAAGCACGGGCGCAACGTCTGGAACTACAGCGACGGGAGTCAGAAATTCGTGCTGATCGGGCGCTGATGGCCATTGATGAAGCATTAATTTCGACCAATCAGCACGGCGTGATCGATTATCTAAACCCTAAGGCGCAAAGCCTTCTCAATGCCTTGGGCCACCCGCAAGCAAAAGGTGCCAGCCTTGAGGAACTGTGGCCCGATAAAGAGGCGCTGTGGAACCGCGGCATGGCGCTGGAGGAACTTGAATCTCTGGCCGAAGCAACACGGCCATTGCAGGTGTATCACCATCAGCAGCGCCGTATTTACGATCAAGCTTTCAGCCTACTGTATGACGATACCGACATCAGCGGCGTGGTTTGGCTGCTGCGCGACATCACCGAGCAAGTCAAAGCGACCGAAGCTCTGGAAGACAGTCGCAGCCGCTACAAAACCTTATTTGAAGAAGCCGGTGTAGCACATTGTTTGCTGGATATCAGCCGCTTTGACGGTGACTTACGGGCGGTCACCTTGGTTAACGTCAATCAAGCCGCGGTGCAGATGTTCGCCGCTCCCAACAAAGCGTTTTTAATGCGCGATTACGGCCATTTATTGGGCACACAGCGTCAGGAGCTAGAACGCTCGCTGATCAGAGCGCGTGCACTCGACCTCAGTGCCACTGAGTTTGAGCTGCAGATGAAAGATTTTCGCGGTCAACAACTGGCTCTGTGGGCCACCCTTAGCTTTCGTTCTGGAACCACAGGTCAGGTGTTGGTCACCTTGATCGACATTACTGAGCAAAAACGTGCCCACGAAGAGATTCGCCAGCGCGAGGCGTTTTGGTCACGGGTCATGGCCGCCCTGCCCGATTTGGTGTACGTCATTGATCTCAGTGACGACTTGCAGCAACACATCGTGTTTAAAAACCGCACCATGGGTGAGTTACTGGGCTACCCGCCAGATGCAGCACTGACCCATTGGCACGATTATGCCGACACCGAAGATTTGGCCATGCTGCAGCAGGAGCTGCGTGCGTTAAGCCAACTCAGCATGGGCAGCACCCACACCAGCGTTGCCCGCTTTCACCATTACGACGGCAGTACCCGCTTAATTAAATTTAGCGACACCCCGTTTTTGCTGAACGATGAAGGGCGAGTGACACGCTACATCGGCACCGCACGCGACGTCACTGAGGATCTCGAAAAACAAGAACGCATCGTCGAAAGTGAACGTCGCTACCGACTGCTGGCAGAAAACATGAGTGACATCATCTGGGCCACAGACGCGGATCTTGGCATGAGCTTTATCAGCTCCTCCGTCGAACGCCTGCTAGGTTATAAACCGGATGAGTTGATGCGCGAGGGCCTAGGGGTCATTTTCACTCGCTCCGAGTTGCGGCAATTGATGCACACCCTACGCAAGCACCTCAATATCGCTCTACGCGACCCAGCCACTGCCCAGCGCCGCGACATTCAAATCAGCCGCGACATGATGGCCACCAGCAAACAAGGGCAGACCGTCGAGCTGGAGCTGACCATCAGTCTGCTGTGGAACGACCAAGGTGATTTGCAAGGCTTTATGGGGCTCTGTCGTGACGTGACCGAAGCTCGCAAAATTGAGCAAGAGCTAAAACTCGCCGCCGAGGTGTTCCAGAGCAGCAATGAAGCGATCTTGATCACCGACCGACAAATGAACATCGCCAGCATTAACCAGGCCTTCACCGACATTACGGGCTTTGAGCAAGCACAAGTGGTCGGTCAAACGCCAGAGTTCTTAATGTCACCCGAACACCACAGTCCGGCGTTTTACCAAGAAATTGGCAATGCCTTAGTAGTGGATGGCTATTGGCAAGGCGAAATCACCTATCAATGTCATAACGGTGAAAACCGTATTGGCTGGGCTGGGGTCAGCGCCATTCGCGATCAGGAACAGCAAGTACAAAGCCTGATCATCATTATATCAGACATCACCGAGCGCAAAGTTGCAGAAGAACGCATTCATCGGCTGGCTTATTACGACCCACTGACGGGCTTGCCTAACCGCAGCCAAATGCATGAACACGTTGAACAGCTGCTGCACCAAAGCGATCAGCATGGGCAATCTGCAGCGCTGCTGTTTATTGACCTAGACCGCTTCAAACCCATCAATGACTCCATGGGCCACCCAGCGGGCGATCAGGTATTAAAAGAAGTGGCCCAGCGGTTAAAAAACTGCATCAAAAAACAGGATGTCATCGCTCGCATGGGCGGTGATGAGTTTACTGTTGCCATCGGTCAACAAGGCAACAGCGACAGCGCTGCCGATACCGCCATCAAAGTGGGGGAGCGTATTTTACACGCCCTTCACCAACCCTATCTCTTAGGGCAGCGCGAGGTCTTTATCAGCGCTAGCATCGGTATTTCCATTTACCCACACGATGGCAACAGTGTGATTGAGCTGCTGAAAAATGCCGATTTGGCGATGTATCACGCCAAGGACATGGGGCGCGACAATGTGCAGTTTTATGACGCCCAAATGAATCAAAAAGCGGTAGAACTGCTGGAGCTAGAAAACGACCTGCGTCACGCATTAGAGCGACAAGAGCTGGAGCTGTTCTTTCAGCCACAGCACATCAGCGACGGCGGCGCGGTGCAGGGCGTAGAGGCCTTGCTGCGCTGGCATCACCCCCGCAAAGGCTTGGTCTCTCCTGGCGTGTTTATCCCCATCATGGAAGACACCGGGCTGATCATTCCAATTGGCCGCTGGGTACTGGAACAGGCTTGCCTCACCTTTGCCCGCTGGCAGCAACAAGGTCTGAGCCAACTGCAACATGTGGCCGTTAACGTATCAGCGCGCCAATTCCGGCAAGAAGACTTCGTCGATATGGTGCACGATATTCTGACCACCACTGGCATTTGCCCAGAACAGTTAGAGCTCGAGCTCACGGAAAGCGTGTTGATTGACGACCTGGATCATACCCTGGCAGTGTTGCGCGGCCTGCGAGCCCTGGGGGTACACACCGCCATTGATGACTTCGGCACCGGCTACTCCTCGCTCAACTATTTAAAACAGTTCCCCGTCGATAGTCTGAAAATTGACCGCAGCTTTATTCAGCACCTCCCGGACAACCGCAACGATGCGCAAATTACTCGCACCATCATTGCCATGGCCCATAACCTTGGCATGCGTGTCATCGCTGAAGGCGTCGAAACCGATGCCCAATATCGGTTTTTGGCCGCTGCCGAATGCGAGTTGCTGCAGGGCTTCTTCTTTAGCCGCCCAGTGCCGGAACAAGAATTGCTGGAACAGCTGCATGCTCACATCGACGACCAGACCTTGTTCTGACCAGGAGAATGTATGCCTCAGCTGATGAAGTGGCCAGCGCTTGGCTCGGCCTGCTTGCTGCTCATGCTGAGCAGCAATTCACTGGCTGCCAGTATGGCTAATCACTCGACAGCCATCGGTCATGCGCCCAGTGGCAATGAAGTTGGCTATCGCTACAGTCGCTATCAACAAGCCGATGTGGCCAGTAATCGGGTTGCCAGCGGCCGCCCTGATGGCGAACATTACCACGCCCATCAGCTGCACTGGCGGCAACAGTTGGCCGGACACTGGCAACTGCAAGCCAATGCCCGATGGCAAGCCAGCAAAGGCGCACTGGTGCGCCAAACGTATCGCAACGACGCTGGCCAAAGCGAAGTACTGATGAGCAATGGCCAACTGGAAGATCGGCACCGGCATCTGCGCTTTGGCGTTAGCCGCCAACTTAACAATGTGGTGCTGGGTGGCAGCTATGGCCTGAATCGTGAAGACGGCTGCAATAGCCGGGCATTTAGCCTACGTGGCGAGCTGTTGCTGAACGCCGGCAATAGCGTCTTGAGCAGCGGCTATCGCCGCGCAGATACGCACTTTAACGCCACCTCTGCCATGGCCGCAGAGCAACGTGACTTGGCCGACAATGCCTCACTGCAACATCAAGAGCTTTACCTAGGGCTGGCACAGGTCATTAATCGTTACGAAACCTTGCAGCTGACGCTGGCGCAGCAACACTATGACGGCTTCTTATCCGATCCCTACCGCACACTTGACCGCCGCCCTGATGAGCGCCTGGGCCACAGCATCAATCTGTTGTACCGCATTTACCTCGCCCCCTGGCACAGCGCTCTGCACTGGGATTACCGCTACTACCAAGATGACTGGGAGGTCTCTTCACATAGCCTCGAAGGGCGCTGGCTACACGACGTCACCCCCTACCTGCGCTGGCGTATCGCGCTGCGCGGCTATCAACAAAGTGAAGCGGAGTTTTATTCGCTAACGGCCAACCAAGCGACGTCACAGCAAAGCAGCGATGCTCGCTTGTCGGCCTACGGTGCGCTGCAACTGGGCTTAGGATTCGATGTAAAGCTGGCCCAAAGCACAGTGAGCTTGGACTGGAGCCGCTACGAAAGCCGTGAGCAATGGGGCCCAGCCGGCAAGGACGCCGCCGAAGCCCCGACCTTGGTGAACTATCAGTTGCTGTCGCTAGGCGTTCTCTACCGCTACTGACAACACCTGCTGCACGTGCTTACTAACGCTGGAGGCCATGGCTTCAGGTTGCTCCAATGGCCATAAATGACCGCCGTTGATCACCTGCAAGTCCGCCTCAGGCAACTGCGCCGCTGCGGCCTGGCTCACCTGCTGGAACAAAGCCCGGCTGCGGTCGCCCATCGCGACCGTGACCGGCACGCTGACATTCGCCAGCTGAGCTGCGGTTAACCCTGAGGCTGGCGCTTGCTGCATTTGCTGCACCAAGGTGTGGGCATTGTCCAACTGCTGCTGACGCAAGGCCATTGGCTGACTGTGAAAATAGCCGGGCAGCTGTGCAGAACCGTCCATTAAGGTGGCTACGGCCTTATCGATTTGCCCCTGCTCCAAATGCGGCAGAACCGGATCAAACATGACTTCGGCATCCTGCATAAAAGCCGCCATGGCCTCTCTATTCAAATAGCCGGGATAACCGGGCTCATACAGGTAGGCGGAGGCAACATTGTCGGGTTGTTGAGTCAGGGCCGCCAGCACCACATCCGCACCGTACGACCAACCGACTAAATGCACTTGCACCCCACAGGGCAAGGCCTTGAGCCAATCCAGTAAATCTTGGCCGTGTTGATTAATACCAAATTCGCCTTGATGCTCCTGGCCGTGCTCCCCGAAATGGCGCAAGGTCACGGCAAAGGCCTGATGATCCTGCATCGCCCCCAGGTGAGGCTGCCACATACGCGCATCGGCCAAGGCGCCATGAATAAAAAGAACCAGTGGACCGCGGACAAATTCCGGTAACTGTGAACTGAACATCAACTATGTCACTACTATCGCTATAAACAGCGCGCTTTATACGTGACTGAGCCGTAGCGTCAATGCTGACATTTCACTTATTAGAAGAATCACTGAGTAGAACACTTTGTTACATAAAAGCGCTTGGTGATTAGGCATCGGGCAGCAACAAAGCATCCGTACATGCTTCAGCCTTCTTTAAACCAATAAAGTGCCATTCGTCGTTTTTTGTATATTTTTCTGGGGAGTTTATTAAGCTATGGCCGCCATCACGCTGGAGTTTGTATGAACCTATACCTGCTACGCCACGCTCAATCCTGTAGCAATCGCAACGCTGAGCAACACTCTCCACACATGGATGTTTTATCCCCGCATGGCGAGCGCCAAGCACAAAACATCGTTGCTCAACTAGCAACACTAAAGATACAGCAAGTGTTGTGCTCCAACTTGCCGCGCGCACTGGCAACCATCACTCCTTTTATCGATCGCCATCCAACCCCCATGACCAGCCACGCTTGCCTTGCCGAAGGTCACTACATGGCAACCCACCCCGGTATCACAACGCCACCGCAATATAAGAAAGGGTTTCCTATTAAAAACGAATCAGATGAACAATTTATGGCGCGGGTAATGGAAGCCGAACAATTAATTCGACAGCAAGCTGTTGATAATTTACTGGTGGTTTCACACGGTCATATGTTGCGTGAGCTGATAAATCGAATGTTAATCACATCAAGCCCCGTCAGGTTCCCGCACGACAACTGTGGTTTAAGCCATTTGCAGCTCACTCAGCCGTTACAGGTTCATTGCATCAATCGCATTATTCTGACGATTGAGTCATCAGCGTAAATGTTTCCAGCCGCTCGATCTTGCTAGCCAAGTATTCGTTATGGGTAACAATAATAAAGGCCTGACCCAATTGATTGAGCCAATCAACCAAGTCGTTTTGGCTGACTAAATCCATGTGATTATCCGGTTCATCCAGCAATAAAACGCTGTCCTTTTCATGAGTCAGCAACAAGGTGAGCTTCATTTTTTCACCGCCACTGAGATGACACACACCGAGTTGGGCACGCTGAAAATCGATGCCAATACCCGCCAGCAAGGTATAAAGCTCTGCAGTTTCATACTCAGGCAAAGCGCACTGAAGAAAGTCAATAACACTGACATTGTGCGGCAAAAAACTGGCGTACTGATCCAACAGTAATGTGTATTTAGGCAAGCGCCATTCACCCGCCGAAAACTGTTTCACTCCGGCAATGCACTCCAATAAAGTGCTCTTACCGCTGCCATTGCTGCCGCGCAGCCAGATGCGCCGCCCAGGCTCTAAAGAGAGAGTGATGGGCGGCTGTTGCACATTGGGCAGCAACGCCTGGCTTAGCCAAACGCTGTCGCGGCACTCGCTGGGCTGAGTGTATAAGCGATTACCTAATTTCGAGGGCTCTAAAACTCTATTCTGCTCCAACTGCTGCTGACGTTGGCTGCAACGTCGATTTAATTGACCCAATGCTTGACTGGCACGACGAGCACGGAAATCCGCCAACGCTTTTCCCTGACTACCATCGCGTACTTGCTGTTTGCCGCGACGGGCACGCTGCTGAGACTTTTCCAACGCCTGTTGGCACATCTTTTTTAAGTGCTGCTGTTGTTTTTTCCACTGTAATGACTGTTCCAACTGCTGCTGGTATTGACTGTGCAACTCACGCTGATAGGCATCAAATCCTTGACTGAATAACGTCAGACCAGAGCGGTCCAAATGCAAAATAACGTCGGCTTGCGCCAGCAATAGCGGGTCGTGGGTAACCACCAATGCTCCATAATTGTGGCGTTGAAGCGCCTCAATAAGTTGCTGTCGATGCACCAGGTCGAGATGGTTGGCAGGCTCATCCAGCAGCAAAAATGCTGGCAACGACATCAACACCGCCAGCACATTTTGCATGCGCTCACCACCGCTTAAATGACGCCAGTTATCCGCTAGATTTTGACCACTGGGCATTGCCTCATTCAATCGTTCCAGCAAGCCCCAGTCATCATCAATGGTCACAATGTCTTCGGGCGTACCAGTGCCACTTTGCAGACGCTGTAATGCTCTGATGTTTGCCGCTAGGCGCGGGTTACCCGCCATTAAAGCTTGTTGCACAGAATCAGCCTGGGATATCGCCCATTGCGGTAGATAATGCCAAGCTTGATGCCACGTCAGCAGGCCCTGATGGCAGTCGATACACTGTGCCATGGCCGCCAACAATAGCGATTTACCCGCACCATTGCTGCCTGTCAGCGCATAAAACTTCTGCTCAAAGCTGAAGGTAATTGGTTCAAATAACGCTTCGCCCGTAGGCGGGCGCACGTCGAACTCGTGAAGTTGAAATTTAGTCAAAATGATTTCCCAAACAGGCGGGCATGTGAATTACATGCAACGCTTTAATGCATTGAAAGTGGCATGCAGGTTTGGGTTATAAAATCATCGGACTAAAAACACTCACGTTGTTGGTAGGGGCGAGAATATTGCCATATCAGTTTTCGTTAAATCAAGTCATAGCCAATTTGCAATACACCAGCGTTCGGAGGGTGCTTGGTGCGCTGCCCCGCAATGGCAATTGCAAATCCTGCATAATGACTTCTTACTCCCTACAGCGAAAATTGTCGCTACCTACCTGCCATTCGATCACCGGTCATACCCATCAACCCATGCGTTGAGCTCGGTCACTCAAAAACACAACCAAAGGGCTCAAAGCGAGGCGTAAAAGCTTGCAACAATGGCGTAATTGCAAACAAATCCAACGCAAGCGTAGGCGCTTTGGCAACGCCAACGGCTACCTGACTTTGCGCATCATCCTCTAGCCAATGGCCGAGCTACAGCGCTAACCTGTTGGTTCACCTTTGCTCAGCGGGAGGCATCATGGTCTCTATTCAATCCAGCTCGTTTATTCCGGCCAGCTCGCCCCAGCCCAGCGATAGCCAACAGCAACTGGCTTCCGGTAAGCGAATTAACAGTGCTGCCGATGACGCCGCAGGTTTGGCGATTGCCACCCGCCTCACGTCCAACATCAATGCCAACCAACAGGCACAACGCAACGCCGTCGATGCACAATCACTGATTCAAACTGAGGACGGTGCCTTGGCAGGCATTAGCAACGGCGTGCAGCGCCTGCAAGAGCTTGCATTGCAACAGGGTAACGGCATCTTAAACGAGTCTGACCGTGAGGCATTGGCAGCCGAGGCCGAGCAAATACGTTCCCAAATTAGCGATACCCTGAGTCAAACCCAGTTTAATGGCCGCGACCTCTTTCAGCGCGAAGGTGAAAACCAAGAGAGCGCTCAAGAGCTGCGCTTTCAGCTAGGCAGCGGCGAAGACGATGCCATCACCCTGAGCGCCAATACCTTAGCCAGTGAAGTCGAAGAAACTCTGGCAGGTTTGGATTTTACCAGCCCCGACAGCGCTGCCGATCTCAGCAGCCTGAACGAACTGCAACAAAGCTTGGGCACCCGACGCAGCGAGTTGGGCGCCGTTGGCAACCGCATCGACGCCAGCCTAGATAACCTGAGTCAGCAAAATGAAACCAGCCAAGCTGCGCGCAGCCGTATTGAAGATGCGGACTTAGCCCAATCGGTATCTGAACGATTAAAAGACCAGATCTTGCAGCAGGCACAAATCAGCAGCCAGGCTCAGGCCAATGCTTCCTCCGAACAGGTGCTTAGGCTGCTCGATTAGCCCACCCTTGTTGTTCTAAGCGCTGTTGCTCCACACGCTGAAGCTGCCAAGCACACCAAGCGGTGATGGCTAACACCAGCCAAGAGGCCATCACCACGCCAGACCAACCGAATTGGCGCCAAAACGGATCCAGATAATAACCACCGGTGCTGGCCCCTAGGTAATAACAGACTAAATACACCGACGATGCCGTCGCCGGTGTATGCTCGGCTTGCCGGCTCACCCAGCCACTGGCATTCGCATGGGCAATGAAAAACCCCAACGCATTGATTAAAAAGCCAATCACAATCACCCACAGTGAGTCTGCCAAGGTCACTAAAGAGCCCAGCATCAGCAGCACTATGCCGAGTAGCATGACTTGAGGGGGCGTTAAGCGCCGGAACCAACGCCCGCTCCAGGCCGCCCCCAAGGTGCCAGATAAATAAGTCAAAAACAGCATGCCCAATGCCGAGGGTGCCAGCGCATAAGGCTCTTTCGATAGCCGAAACGTGGCGTAACTGAACTGATTCACAAACACGAAAAAGTTAAGACCGCCAATGATATAGGCCCATCGCAAGGTCGGATTGCCCAAATGCGAGGCAATATTGGCAGCCACGGCCTTTGGCCTTGGCAGGCGACGTGGGCCATTAACTGCGGGAGAGGCTGGCAACAACATCATAACGGGAGCCAACAACAATACACTGAGCGCCGCCATCATTAAAAATGCCTGGCTGAGGGTAAAATGCTCAATTAAAAAACCGCCGATCAAGCGCCCACCAATCCCCCCCAGAGAGTTGGCGCTGATGTAAACGCCCACCGCGGTGCGAAACTCGCCCGCTGCCAGCTGCTCGCGCAGATAGGCCAAGGCTATGGCCGGCAGCCCGGCGAGAAATACCCCTTGCAAGGCCCGCCATGCCAGCAAACTGTGTAAATCATCGACCCAGGCCAGCGCCAGCGTGCAACTCACGGCTGCCACCGTCGATGCCATCATCAAGCGTTTACGGCCGAACACATCTGACAGAGGCCCGAAAATTAATAGCGACAGCGCCAGTGTTGCCGTGGCAAAGGTAAAGCTCTGGCCCGCCAGCAAGGGCGTCACACCAAAGTGCTTCACCATATAAGGCAGCATCGGCTGCGTGATGTAGAGGTTGGTAAACACCACAAAGGACCCTAGCCCCAGGGCCAGAGTTAACGGCCAGAAAGAGGACGAGCGGGCAATTGGTGAAGCAGCGGCCATGGCAACAACTTGCAGTAAAAAATCAGGCCGTCAGCTTAGCAACTCAGATAGAATCAGTTAAATATATATTAGTTAGATAAACTATAAGAGTCTATTATGGATCTTCGCACCCTGCGCTACTTTCGCACCATTGCCGACCTCGGCAGCTACACCCGTGCCGCTAAGCAGCTACACATTGCCCAACCCGCTCTCAGCATGGCGATGCGCAAGCTCGAAGCCGAGCTGGAACTGACCTTGTTGCAGCGCCGCGATAAGCGCATTCAACTCACCGACGAAGGGCGGCGTCTGTATCACCACGCACAGCGACTGTTGCAGGCTAGCGACGAAGCACTGATTGAAATGGCGGAACTCAAAGGTCTGCAACAGGGAGAGGTGCGCGTTGGTGTTTCCAGCATGCTTGGGTCTTATTATTTTCCACCCATTTTTATGGCCTTTCGCCATCGCTACCCGCAACTCACCCTATCTGTGATCGATGCCGGTACCGACCGCTTGCGGCAGCTGCTGCTCAATGGCGAGTTGGATTTGGCCGTGATCGTCGATGAAAACTGTCCGCCAGAGCTGCATGCCGAGCGTTTTTTAAGTGAGCAAATGCTGGTCACCTGTGCCCAGGATCATCCATTTGCCGCCCAGTCTCAGATCAGTACCGATGCTTTTTTTGCCGAGGACTTGTTGCTGTTTAAAGAGGGTTTTTTTCATCGCAAAGTGGTTGAACGCATGGCTAAGGACGGCGGCTTTCAGCCTCGCATCAGCATAGAGACCAACCTCATTACCCTGATTAAAACCATGGTGCGCCAAGGATTTGGGGTATCGACCCTACTGCCCATGGTGATTGATGACAACGACGGCCTGATTACTCGCCCTTTTGCCGACCCTGTGTGGCTGCACCTGTCGCTGGCCTGGCGCAAGGACGGCTACTTATCCCACGCCAACCGCACCTTTGCCGAGTTCCTGCTGAACCGCTAACAACGAACTGTTCCGACGGGCAGGGCTTCCCATATCGCCACAATTAACGATAATGATTATCGTTTAAAGGAGGTATTATGGCTGTTAACTCTATCATCGCCCAAACCCAAAACACCCGCTTTCAACCGCTCACCGTGTTGGCGAATCAGTCACTGAGCCCGAGCATGCGCCGCCTGACGCTGCGAGGTGACGTGTTGGCAAACTGGCCCGACAACAGCGATGGCGGCTATTTCAAGTTGTGCTTTGAGCATGACGGCCAGCCCTTGCAACGCCAGCCAGCCGAAGGGCAACGGCCGCTTATGCGCACCTACACCATTCGCCACCTAGACACAGCTCAGCAACAACTGCAGGTCGACGTCATGCTACACGGCGACCAAGACCACAGCGGGCCCGCCAGCCGTTGGGCAGCCAAGGCGCAGCCTGGTAGCCAAATTATGATCGCAGGCCCAGGGCCGGCCAAATCACCCGCTCCGGCTCAGCATTATTTGTTGGTCGGCGATATGACCGCCCTGCCGGCCATCAGCGCGCACCTGGAAAACTTGCCCGCTGACGCTCGCGGTGATGCCGTGATTGCCGTGCCAGACAGTGGCGATCAACTGGCGTTGCAACGTCCGTCAGGAGTGAACATTCATTGGTTAACAGGTCCGCAGCCAGATTTGCTGGCGAAGGTTGAGACGCTGACGCTACCTGCAGATTTGGCCGTGTGGGTGGCGTGTGAGTTTGATCAGATGCGCGCCATGCGCCAGTTTGTTCGCCAACAGTTACAACTGCCCAGGCAGCAAACGTATCTCAGCAGTTATTGGAAAGCCGGTCGCAGTGAAGACGAGCACAAGGTGTTAAAGCAGAAGGATCAAGCCAGCGATGGCTGAATAGAAAGGCTGAAAGGAAAACTCTGAACAGAAAACGCTAAAAAGAAGAAAAAGGCCACGATAAAGGCAGCGCTGCGCTCGCCCTTACCGTGGCAAAGAGGGATTTTTTACATCGGGCGATAGCGGTTGGTAATGACCTCGATTTCCACTTCAAGCACATCATCCAAGCGCTCAAGGCGCTGTTTTTCTGCCCACATATCCGTGTCTTGTGGATAGCTCAACATAAAGGATGACTGACCAATTCGCGTGACGCTGGCGCGGTTATCAAGATAGGCATCGATATCGCCTTGCGTGCGTACCAGCAGCGTATTACCAATCACGCCCTCTTCACCGCGCTGGCGTTCCACGACCTTGGTGCCCGGCACCAACACGGGTTGTGGACGCTTACCCGATTTGGCACTGCGTGCTGTCGAGTTGTTTTGCTCGTTTGCTTGCTCTGGCAGTTCAAACACCCAGCCATTGCTTTCTATTTCTACCGCCATGACTGAGGTGCTGAATAGCCATGCCGCGGCCAATAACATCGTCTTTTTCATCGTATTCCCCTCAATGACCGTAAATATTGATGGCGGCTTCAGTAAAGCTGCCTTGTGATGCTGGGTTAGCAGTGCGAATCACCACATCATCCGCTCTCGTTCCCGTGGCATCTAACAGCGTCGCCTGAAAACGGAACTCACCGCTATTAGTATCCACTAATTTAATTGTCCAAGTACCCTGTGCTGACTCACCATAAAAAGCATTACTCAGCAAAACAGTGTCATTGAAATCGTGAGGGATAACAGCTCTAGTGGTGCGATCAAGTATTGGGTTTTCGCGCTGATCAGCTACCAACATACTACGTGGCTGCAATACCATGGCCTCGGTACCACTGGGTGAGCGCACAATCACGGCCAAATCGGCATCACGTCCATGAATGGCAGAGAACTTTAATTGAATCGCTTCCACCGTAATGTCGTCATTAATCACGACGTTTTTTTCCGCCCCCACAGCGCTGCCATCGGGAATCGGGGCAGGGTTAATATCTGCACTGTCAACAAAGCCAGTTTCTTGATAAGGCGGTAGTAGCTCATAGTCACTCGCGCGCGCCAGATTCACAGCGGCATGCGCATCGACCATACCGAAGCCATACCAGTTATGGAACCAATGACCAGCGGCATTTTGCACCCAACCCGGCTCAGCGGTGAACAGGCTACCGTTACCCAAATCGACTTCTACCGGTGCAAAATCGTCATCAATTTTGCGCGCGGTCATGGCCATAATGTGTCGCACGTCGCGCCAGGTCAGCAAATCATTGGCTTCAAAAATCAGCGCTGCTACGCCGGAGACAACCGGTGCAGCCGATGAAGTGCCATTGAAGGTCGAGGTGTAGTCACAGTCAGAGTTTTCGTTAATGGAACCATTACTAAAGTTGTGCCAGAGTCCGCTACGCGAATAACCATGATCACAGCTAGTAAGATCTGTGGTAATCATTGCCGGGTACCGACCACCATATTCACCGCCTGGCGCTGATACCCAGATTGACGAACCCACTGATGAGTAGGACGATAATGGCGTATCTGCATCTGCGGCTAACGCAGAAACAACGGTGTGATAGAAGGTAGAGTTATCACCCGTGGTGCTGGCGATATGATCCGCTAAGTCCGGGTTTACACCAGTTATCCAAGTTGCAGTGCGTCCAGCAAACTGATAGCCACCCACCTCAATGCCTTTAAACGAGTTACCAGCCGACTTAATGTAAGCCACACCACGGCCACCGTTATTATTGGTGGTCTTATCGCGGCGGAAATCATCACGCCAGCGACTAGGCCCCCAGCCAGGTTGAATATCATCACTGCCATAGCTCATATTGATCACCAGGGCATCGTCTGACCTGGCTTCTGGAGCTTTTACATTAGGGTCACTGAGATCAGGAGCCCCACCATGGGAACGAACCCATTCGAGGTAGCCTTGTTTTTTCAGAAAGTTGAAACCTAACAGTTCAGCATATGGTGCAACGCCGCGACCACCAATGCCGTTAAAGCCACGAGCAGCAATCAACCCCGCCACCGATGTGCCGTGATCGCCACCAGCAGGATTCAATGGGTTCATCGCAGGTGTTGGATCAGTATCACCGCTAACAAAGTCGTAGGATCTATTCGCGACGACATTATCACGCAAATCGGGATGGTTTATCTCCAGACCAGTATCGAGAACCGCCACGCGTATATTTTCACCCAGCAAACCTAAACGGTGAACAGGCTCGACGTTAATATCATGCCCGGCAGTGCCCACATTTTGGGCATAGGCACTTTGGCCTGTGTTCTTTAAATGCCACTGTTGTGCATAGAGCGGATCATCACCATTGGGCAGTTGGTTCAACTCCTGAACATTAACCGTCAAATCGACTTGATCTGTCAGCGCACCATCACTGACTTGCACACGCAAACGATCTTCACCAGCGCTATTTCTAGCTGCGCGATAAACCAAAATATTTTCTTCAAACTGCACTTCACCGAGATTTCCCCCGCTTAGCACAGCGTATTGCAGCTGATCCTTATCCACATCCGTCGCGACAAGACTAATACGAATAGCCTGATCGGCACTGACTTCATAGCTCTGTGTCGCCATATTGAATACGGGTGCGTCATTGACAGGCGTCACTTGCACAACCACGTTCAGAGTCTTGTCAGAGTAACCTGATGATCCAACTTTAATGCTTAGCGTTTCTGTGCCATGGAAGTTCTCTTCGGGCTGATAGGTCAGCTGGCCATTTTCCGTTAACGTGGCTGCACCATGGCTAGCATTCGTTAGCAACTCATAGCTTAATGACGGTACATTATTACCCTGAGGCTGCAACTGCGCACTGAGTTCTGTGTCTTCAGCCACAGACAATCGCTGGAACTGAATATCCGGTAATGTAGCCGCCTCAATCGACACCGTTACCACCATATCGGCGGTCACCTTGCCATCGCTCACGCGCAGGCTAAAGCGATCATCGCCCGTGGCGTTCTGGTTAGCCTGGTATTGCCAATCCATGCTATTAGGCTGCAGCGTTAAGGTGCCTTGTTGCGGTGCTTCACCTTGGCTTAAGGTTAAAGCATCGCCATCAACATCTTCTGCTTTCAGGGTGCGCGTTACTTGCTCGCCCGCTTGCATGTTTAATTGCAACTGTGCCGTGTCGAGCTTTGGCGCATCATTGACAGAGTCAACGGTAATGCTCAACCATTCACGGATGGTTTGATCGCCATCGCTGACCTCTATTTGCAGTTGCTCTTCGCCGTTAAAGTTCGCCTTGGGCTGATAGGTCAAACGACCTTGAGCTGTCAGGTTCACCGACTCGGCATTACCGCCTTGAGTCAGCAAGCGAAAACGCACTTTATCTTCCTGCCCACCTTTGCTTTGCAACTGCTCTTGTAGAGACCCATCTTCCGCCATTGTCAGACGGGTGGTGACTAACTCCAGCGGCAAGCTTTCGACTTCGGCCTCCTGCACAGTGACAGCAATGGTGTGCTCAAGCTGGTCGCTGCCATCGCTCACCACCAGGGTCAGCGTTTCTTGGCCAGCTTTATCACCTGCGGTATACACCAGCTGATTGCGCTCCATCACCGCACTACCCAACTGAGCCGGTGCTTTTAGCGCAAAGGTCAGATCGCTTTTTTCCACATCAACGGCGGTAAACGTCATACGGCTAACGCGACCGGCTTCGAGCGCTAACGCAGATTTAGGATTCACCAGACGCGGTACATCGTTTACCGGCTTAATATTGACGTTAATGCGTTGCTGCACAACTTGGCCATCAACGCGCGCAGCCAAAATAAAATGATCTTTACCGAAGAAGTTTTCCTCCGGTGTGTACTGCCACTGCTCGTCAACAATACCGGCTTGGCCGTTGCGCGGTGCACGCAACATAACGAATGAGCGTGCGGTATAACCACTGCGATCCAAGTTAACCCGAATAGCGCTGTCTTCGTTGGCTTCGGCATTAATGGCCGTTAAACGTGGCTCGGGCTTAGGTTCCGGATCTGGCTTCGGCTCTGGCTTCGGATCTGGCTTCGGCTCTGGCTTCGGCTCTGGCTTCGGCTCTGGCTTCGGATCTGGCTTCGGATCTGGCTTCGGATCTGGCTTCGGATCTGGCGTCGGCTCTGGCTTCGGATCTGGCGTCGGCTCTGGCTGAGGAACAGGCTCGGGCTCAGGCATCGGGATCGGTGTAATCGGAGTTTGCAGCTCGATGGTAATCGCGGATTCAATTTCCGTCTGTCCATCGGAAATCGCGATGATAATCACGTCGTTACCGGTTGAATCCGCATTCGGCTGGTACTGCAGTTGGCCGTCTTCGCTGAGCGACGCAGTGCCTTTACCCGGGCCTTGTACAATGCGGAAAGTCAGCGAATCGCCATCTGGGTCTTCTGCTGGCAGCTGCAAAGATAAGTCTTCGTCCAATGCCGTTGACCAATCATTGGTTAACAGCCTAGGGGGACGGTTATTGCCATTACCGCCAGTCACGGGAGTGGGCTCGACCCCTTCACCGGTTCCCGGTGTGCGGCCTTCACCACCGTCACTACTTCCACCACCACACGCACTGAGCATGGCGGCACTGACCGCGACTGCAATCAACTTATGCATTTACAACTCCGACTTATCTGGACAATGGCGCGCTATTATTAGGATTGCGCGCCCCTTGCCCAGCGCCGATGTTTCAAACTGTGACCAGCTTCAATCAATTGTAATGCTGAGTAACAAGCGTGAGAACTACGTAAAAAACTTGGCCATTTAAAGACAGTTTCATCAACATTCCCTCGCCAAGCATTCATCCAATCACCACCCGGCAATCACCGAACAATCTTCGGAAAAACAAGACGAGACCGAGCTTTATTTCCCTGCTTGTCATACCCACCTTGCCTTTGATTCGCCCTCCTTCGGTGTTGCTCGCACGTGCTCCTACGATGAGCGCCCCAGCCGACCCTCAAACTGTGTAACCGTGGAAATCATCACTCGTAAAAAATAATAAAATAATCCGAGAAAAAATCAGAATAATTCGGACAAAAATTTATTAAAAAATGAAAACACAGGCCATTACAAAAATTCCGCACACAATTAGAAATGTGGCCAAAAATGTCTGCTATGTTCGGTCATACCCAGTCAAAGGAGCTTGCCTGACTGGGTGGTTATAGAGTCAGTTCTCAGTTTGTGACAATGCCTACCCGCATTGTTTTGGTACGACGATTCCAACTTCATACACTGACAACGGCCCAGCTCAAAAGGCTGGTTAACTTAATCGAACCGAATAAAGGAGGCCAACATGACGGTAAGATCCCGCCAGTGGCTATCACCTGCAAGCGCCTTGGGCGCACTGTTTATTTCTGCCCTGATGCCTGCTCAGAGCCTGGCCCACGGCTACATTTCTGAACCACCTTCCCGCAGCAAACTGTGCGCCACCGGTGATAACAGCCAGTGTGGTGCCATCCAATGGGAACCGCAAAGTGTCGAAGGCCCGGATCGCTATCCGCAATCCGGCCCAGTGGATGGTAAAATTGCCAGTGGTGGCAACGCCGGTTTTGCCCCATTGGATGTGCAAACCAGCAGCCGCTGGAGTAAAACCGCCGTGGCCGGTGGTCCTATCGAAATTGAATGGACGTTTACCGCGCCTCACGTTAGCCGAGATTTTCGTTATTTCATCACCAAACCAGGCTGGAACCCTAACGAGCCACTGACGCGCAACAGCTTTAGCAGCGATCCGTTTTGCACCCATGATGGCAAGCAACAACAACCGGCGAACCCGCTGCGTCATAACTGTTATTTGCCCGCCAACCTGAGCGGCTAT
>CBDDTG010000007.1:0-38590 GCA_965233665.1 Bacterioplanes sp.
CCCCTGATGCAATACCACCAAGTTATCGGCTTCCATGACGGTGCTTAGGCGATGAGCAATGGCAATCAAGGTGACTTTGCCGCGCAGCTCCATCAGCGTTTGCTGAATGAGCGCCTCGGTATGGCTGTCGATGTTGGCCGTCGCTTCATCCAGGATCAACACATCGGGCTGGCGCGCCAACGTGCGGGCTAGGCTCAACAGTTGCCGCTGGCCAGTACTGAGGTTACCACCGCGCTCCGTCAACTGGGTTTGATAACCGCTGGGCATGGCCATAATAGCCTCGTGCAAATGCGCGCGGCGCGCCGCCTGTTCAACGTCTGCGTCGGTTAAATCCAACTCCAAGCGAATATTATCGGCAACAGTACCGGAGAAAATAAACGGATCCTGCTGCACAAAGCCGATGAGCTCAGCGCGCTGCTGCTTGCCCAAGGTCATTAAATCCGTATCGCCAATACGAATATGGCCATGCTGCAGCGGATAAAATCCCATCAATAATGACATCAGGGTGCTTTTGCCCGAGCCTGTATGACCCACCAGCCCAATAAACTCACCCGGTTGAACCTGCAGCTGAATATCACGCAGCACATCTTGCTTGCCATCGTAACTGAAGCGCTCGATGGCAAAGTCAATGCGACGACTGGTCAATGGCTGACGCTCTTCTGCCAACTCAGCATAGGGCTCACGCAACAGCTCGAACACACGCGACGCCGATACCAAGGCTTGTTGCGCCATATTTAAGCGCGAGGTCATATCGACCAATGGCTCAGTCACCTGGCCCATGTAATTAACAAAAGCGTAAATCACACCCACTTCGACTGCACCCTGAGCCGATAACTCAATGATGCCAAAGCCAAACAACAAGGCCGCCAACAGCAAGGTGTAAATAAAGTCGATTAAAGCGCGTAATAAAAAGCCATCGATGGTGACGTTTTTTACTTTGGCTTGGTAATGATCCGTGCTGGTGCGCTGAAATGCACGCGCAAATGCCTGCTGTTGGTTGGTCAGCTGAATCACACTCATGCCCTGAATGCCTTCATTCAGGCGCGCATTGATATCGCTCAGCAAAGAGCGCACACGCTTAAAAATCGGCGTCGATAGGCGCTGATAAATCACCATAATGGCAATGACCGTCGGCACCAAAATAGCACCAATCCACATTAGGCGAATGTCCAACACCGCCATGGCAACCAAAATGCCAATAATGCGCACGGTGTTTTGCACAAAGGTGGAAATCACGTTCACATACAGGTCTTTGATGGCCTCGGTATCGTTGGTAATGCGACTAATCAAACTGCCCGTGGAGGTGCGATCAAAATACGCCATCGGCAATTTCATCACATGAGCAAACACTTGCTCGCGAATGGTTTGCACCACATTTAAGGCAATGCGATTAAACCGCAGCGCCTGCCAATAAAATGTCGCGGCACCCACCAGCTGCGCCACGATATAGACGATGGCTAAGGTGGCAATCGGCCCCACCGTCCAAACACCAGGCGTTACATAGTCATCGATGAAGACTTTAATTAGGTAAGGACCAGCAACACTGGCCACCGTTGCCAGCAGCAGTAACGCAAAGGCTTCCACCAATAACGGCTTATAGGCCATGGCATAGCGCAGCAAGGAATAAAATGTCTGTTTCATCGCCCTTCCTCCACGGCCTGCTCCAACTGCTGATAGTCGTAGGTCTGGCGATACCATCCAGCTTGTTGCAGTAATCCTGTGTGGGTGCCCGACTCCAACAGCCGGCCTTTATCCAACACAATAATGTGATCTGCGTTTTCCACCGCACTTAAACGATGACAAACAATTAAGGTGGTTTTGCCAGCACGCGCTCGAGATAAATGCGTCAAAATCTGCTGCTCCGTGCGCACATCCACCGCAGACAAGGCGTCGTCCAATATCAGAATGGGGGCATCTAACAGCAGTGCCCGTGCAATGGAAATACGCTGCTTTTGCCCACCAGATAAGGTCACACCGCGCTCGCCGACTTCGGTTTGATAGCCTTTGGCAAAGCGCATGATGTCATCATGTACCTGCGCCACTTTGGCCACCGCTTCAATTTCGGCCTGCGTTGCATCCGGCTTAGCTAAGGCGATGTTTTCTGCAATGGTGGCGGAGAATAAAAACGCATTTTGTGGCACGGTGGCGATGTGGGCCCGTAAGTTATGCAAGGTCAATGCATCAATACTGTGACCACCAATACGAATATCCACCCCTTCGGCCTCTTCGCTGCGCAGCAGCAAGTTCAGCAATGTGGTTTTACCCGCACCGACTGGACCTACGATGCCCAGCAGTTGGCCAGCCGGTAATGCCAGCTGGATATTTTCCAGCGCTTGAGTACCATCGGCATACGCAAATGACGGAATCGATATGTCCAGGCTCGGCTGCAAAGACTCAGTGACCTTGCCTGAATCTGCAATTTCCGGTTCCATGTTCAACAGCTGCTCAATGCGAGCGTACGCGGCACTGCCACGCTCAACCAAGTTCAACAGCCAGCCCACCGCAAACATGGGCCAAATCATAAAACCCAAATACAAGGTAAACGACAGCAACTGGCCAACGGTCAGCTCACCTTGGTGAATAAACCAAGCGCCACCCGCTACACTGAGCAAAAACGAAAAGCCCACGCCTAGCTGAATCACTGGGTCATATTTACTGTCGGTTTTTGCCACCGCTTGGTTCGCCCTGTTCGCTGCCGTAGCAATGGCATTAAACTCTTGCTCTTCAACCTCTTCACGGCCAAAAGCACGGGTCAGACGCAAAGCGGAAATACTTTCTTGCACATCATCATTCAAATCGCTAAACCGTGCTTGCGCATCGCGAAATGAATCATGCAATTCGTTACCAAAGCGCCACATAAAAAAGCCGACAATCGGCCAAGGAATCAGCGCCAGCAAGGTCAACGGCCAAGAAATAAACACCGTCATCACCACCAGAACAATGATGCCGGTTAATGCGCCATCGAACAGCGCCAAAACGGCTTCGCCAGCGGTCATTTCCACGGCCTGAATGTCGTTGGTAGAGCGTGCCATTAAATCGCCGGTTTTAAGGCGCTGAAAAAAACCAGGCGACTGGCGAGTTAGGTGTTCAAATACTGACTGCCTTAGCTGATTCGCCAATTTAAAACTGGCACCAAACAAGGCGATGCGCCATACCACTCGCAAGGTGTATTCGAGAACAGCCGCCCCCACCATAATGCCAAGGTACAGCCAAAGCTGGGACTGAGTGAGTTCACCACTGCTGATCAGGTCGACCACAACACCGATCAACCAAGGTGCCACCATAGACAGCAAACCCACAAAAATAAGGGCAATAACGGCTATGCCGTAACGCCGCCATTCTTGCTTAAAGAACCACAATAATTTCAAAAAAACTGACACACCAAACTCCGTTTGCGCCATCGTCCGCGCTCAACGCACCCAATGCGACTCAATGGGCAGGTGCCTAAGCGGAAATAAAAAGGGGCAAAAGAATACTATGTCTTGCAGCAATCGCGTAGGCGGAATGTGTCAACTTCGACTAAAGGCGGGATAAATGGCTGCAACACGCTGTTGCAGCCATAGGCTCACTTATTTCCAGGCTTCTGGATCGAGCTTATCTTTCAGCTCAGGGAACTGATGACGATCAAACTCAGGCAATTTGCCTGCTTTGCGCTGCGACTCGTAGTCTTTCAGCAGCTTCATTGCAATCGGCATAAGCAGCAAGATGGCAATCAAGTTGATCAAGGCCATCATGCCCATCGACAGGTTGGCAAAGTTCCAGATGAGATCCAGATCAGCCACGGCACCGGCCATGATCATGCCCAACACCAACAAACGGAACAGCATCAAACCCGTGCGGTTACCTGTGATGTATTCCAAGTTGGCTTCGCCGTAGGAGTAGTTGGCAATCAACGAAGTGAAGGCAAACAAGAAGATCGCGACGGCAATAAATACCGCGCCCCACTCACCCACACTGGCAACCAACGCCGCTTGGGTCAGCTCAATGCCTTTCAGCTCACTGCCCGGCTCCAGCATGCCAGATACCAAAATAATGGCCGCCGTTGCCGTACAAATAACCAGCGTATCAATAAACACACCAAGCATTTGCACATAGCCTTGTGCTGCAGGGTGATTTGGCTCAGTCGTAGCGGTGGCCGCCGCATTAGGCGCCGAACCCATGCCCGCTTCGTTTGAAAACAGACCGCGCTGAATACCATTTTTTATCGCTTCGGCAACCGCATAACCAGCGACACCACCGGCCACATTTTGAGCAGAAAATGCTTGCGAGAAAATCGCGCTAAATACGGCTGGCAGCTGATCGACGTGCATAATCACCACGACCAAAGCCACAGCCAAATACAACAGCGCCATCACCGGCACCAGAATTTCTGCCGTGCGCGCCACTGAGCGCAAACCACCAAAAATTACTGGCGCGCTAATCGCGACCAAGCCAACACCCACCATCCAGGTATCAATACCAAAGGCGGTATTCAATGCACCACTGATGGTGTTTGCTTGCGCACCGTTAAACGCCAGGCCAAAAGCAATCATCAAGCAAATGGCAAAAACGATACCCAACCAACGCTGTCCCAGGCCTTTTTCGATGTAATAAGCTGGACCGCCGCGGAACGTTTTATCGTGGTGTGAAACCTTGTAGGTTTGCGCCAGTGTTGATTCAACAAAACTGGTGGCCATACCTAAAATCGCGGTCATCCACATCCAGAAAATGGCGCCCGGACCGCCGATGTACAGCGCCATCGCCACGCCGGCCATGTTGCCGGTACCGACACGCGCCGCCAGACTGGTGGTGAGTGCCTGGAACGAGGTAATACCACCATTGGCACCACCGCGACTGTTGCGCACCAAATGAAACATATGACCAAAAGCCCGCACCTGTACGCCGCGGCTGACCAAAGTAAAGATGGTGCCAGCACCCAACAGTAAGAAAATCAGAACATAAGACCACAGCAGGTCGTTACCTGCGTTTAAAAAGGCCTCGAAATAGCCTAACAGTGTTTCCATCGCTCGCTTCACTTCTCGGTTATGTGAATGTTTTTTACCAGCAGCTGAGTGCCGGGAAGCGTCCGTTTCAAAAAAACCAAACACACTCACAATGCAATGGGTTTGGTTTTTCTGAAGACCGCCAAACAGATATTTCAAGCGAAATTTTCATCTCACAGGCCATATCCGAGTGGCAGGAAGGCGCGGATAATACCCAAAGGGATGGGTTACGAATACCCGTAAATTCAGTGATTTAGGCGACTTTTTATCAGACTAACGTGGCACGCAATGTGTTTTTTCGGGCCGCGCTTACGTAGTTTTTATCAGTGAAAAATAACAACCCGTTTTTTTACGCACGTAGGTGCTGCGGTTTTTCTGAGGCAAAAAAAAGCCCCGTCATAGACGAGGCTTCGAAAATTCAATTGCACATCGATTAATGCAAGTGGGTTTCCTGAGCGTGCACATCAAAATCATCACGATCCACTTCCATGCCCGACAACTCGCCGACCTTACGCACGCCCGCTTCAATCATGGCGCGCGCCACATCAACATGGTGTGCTTGCAAACTGGCCTTGGCGTCATCAGAAAAATGAATACTGACCAGCGCATCGCCATCTTGCTCATCGGCACGACGCAGCGCAATGTCACCATTGGTTAGTTCGACTATCTCAAAAAAGCGTGCCATATCCGCCTCTCTACGTTGGGCGCGCGAGTTTATCACAGTCGCACCGCCTGACGCCAAGCACGCCACAACTGACAGCCGTCAAGACTCCTGACGATTTTCGCGCTGACGCTCAATCAGCTCAGCAAGCTGCTGATACCATTGCCAAACTTGTGACTGATCTTGAGACTGCAAGGCAATCAGTTGCGCACCGTTTGGCTGTGACGGTACGGGACGCTGGCTTTGCAACGCATCTTGCGCTGCTTTCAGCAAGGCTGCGAGCCAACCGAAACCATCCTGCTCTAAGGTGGCCAGCTCCTGCATTTCACCAGTCTTTAATGATGCGTTCGCCATTAACTGCTCTAGCGAATCAACGCGTTGATGAAACTGCACCAGCTCTGCCAATTCATGCAGATAACACAGATAGGCATCTCGCAAATGATAAATCGCCGATCGCTCCAGCGCTTCTGCCAACGCTTGAGGCTGGGCAGTTTCTACCTGGTCCAACAATAGCCGCGCCTGATACAGCTTGTGATTGGTCTGGCCGATCCAGTTCGACATAGCGCCTCCTAAAAATCGAACTTAAAGCCAAAGTGAAAACCTTCACCCAGCTCCAGTCGATCATCGACGTCTTCGATGCGAATGCCCGTGTAGCGATAGCCAACATAGGCACGCGCAGTGGGAATGATGGCGTACTGCAGGCGCACGTCCGAATCGATCATGTTTTCCGTTTCAGAAAACGACACCACCGGCGGCGCGTAATAGCCGTAGGCAGCCACACTCACATCAGGCTGCGAGGGAAAGCGATAACGGAAAAAACCACCCAGACCTAGAGCGGCACCATCGTCATCGTGACCGTCATATAAATAGGCATTCATGCCCAAGCCAATGTAGAGGTTACTGCTGTTTTGCCGCGCATCCACGGCGTGCAACCCTAAGGTCAACATATTGCCGTCATCGGCATCGTGCTGAAATGCGGCACCAATGTGTAAGCCAGAGCCCATTTGCGTCGCATCGTAAGCTAGGCGTGCGGTGCGATCAGACAAACTGAGATCAAGGGAGCCACCGGCCTGAGCCGCCAGCGGGCTTAATAGCAGCAACAGCGCAGCCAAACGGCTTGAACGGGCAGGAAAAATCGAACGAAGAGTCATGAAAGGCAGGCTCCGGTTAATAATGCAATTGGCCGCATCATAACCAGAGCCCGGCGACTTTGCCATGCAAAGCCGGGGCAACGGGCACGCCCTTGTGTCAGGAAATGCCCGTCACCTATGCGATGAAGCTTACTTCATCAGCTCCAGCAACAAAGCGTTCAGCTTGGCCACGTAGTCCGCTGGCTGTTTCAGCTGGCTGCCTTCGGCCAACTGCGCTTGCGCGTGAATGATGCGCGCCAAATCGGCGAAGCGGTCTTCGTCTTGCTCAGTATCCAAACGCTCGATCAACGGGTGCGTTGGGTTAATTTCCAGCGCCGTATCTGGCTCGGGCACATCCTGGCCTGCGGCTTCCAACATACGACGCAAGTGACCACCCATGTCGTATTGGCCGACCACCATGCAAGCTGGCGAGTCTGTTAAGCGTGAGCTAACGCGCACGTTTTTAACCTCACTTTCCAGCGCTTTTTGCACACGCTCGACCAAGTCTTTATGAGTTTCTTCCAGCGCTTTTTGCTGCTCTTTTTCGCTGTCATCCGCCAGTTCGTCTAAATCCAACTCGCCTTTGGTCACATCCTGGAAGGTTTTGCCATCGTATTCATTCAGATGGCTGACCATCCACTCATCGACGCGATCGGTGAGCAACAACACTTCAATGCCTTTGGTTTTGAAGTATTCCAGGTGCGGGCTGTTGATCAGAGCTTCGTAGCTATCGCCGGTGATAAAGTAGATTTTCTTTTGGCCTTCACGCATGCGGGCCAGGTAATCATCCAACGACACCACTTGCTTACCGGCTTCACCTTTGGTGCTGGCAAAGCGGAACAAGGCGGCAATCTTCTCTTTGTTGGCAAAGTCTTCCGCTGGGCCTTCTTTTAATACTTCGCCAAACTGATCCCAGAACTGCTGATATTTTTCAGCGTCGTTTTTCGCCATCTTGCCGAGCGTATCCAACACCCGCTTCACCAGCGCACTGCGCATGCTTTCAACCTGGCGATCTTGCTGCAGAATTTCGCGCGAGACGTTGAGCGACAAATCGTTGGAATCCAGCACACCTTTGACAAAGCGCAAATACAACGGCAGGAACTGCTCGGCATCATCCATAATAAAGACGCGTTGCACGTACAGTTTCAGGCCGCGGTTGGCTTCGCGATTCCACAAATCAAACGGCGCTTTTGAAGGAATATACAGCAAACTGGTGTAGTCCAATTTGCCCTCTACCCGGTTGTGCATCCAGGTTAACGGCTCGTTCCAGTCATGGGAAACGTGCTTGTAAAACTCCACATAGTCTTCATCGTTCAAGTCAGACTTGCTGCGCGTCCACATGGCTTGGGCCTGGTTAACCGCTTCTGGCAGTTTTTTCTTCTCGCCTTCTTCGTCTTCGCTGTCGACTTCTTGCGGCAAATACACAGGCACCGCAATGTGATCAGAGTATTTTTTGATCAAACTGCGCAAGCGAAAGCTATCAGCGAATTCTTTTTCTTCGTCTTTGAGCTTCAGAGTAATGCGAGTGCCGCGACGCTCTTTTTCGATGTCTTCTAGGGTAAACTCACCTTCACCCTGCGACTGCCAGCGCACTGCAGCTTTGTCACCGGCGCGACGGGTTTCGACCGTGACCTCATCAGCAACGATAAAGGCGGAATAAAAACCCACACCAAACTGACCGATCAGCTGTGAGTCTTTTTGCTGATCACCATTTAACTGGCTTAAAAACTCCGCCGTACCCGACTTGGCAATGGTGCCCAAGTGGTTGACCACATCGTCACGGTTCATGCCGATGCCGTTGTCTTCGATCACCACAGTGCCGGCTTCGCTATCAAAGTCGATGTGCACCGCCAAGTCGCTGTCGTTTTCGTACAGCGCATCGTTTTTTAACGCTTCAAAGCGCAGCTTGTCGCAGGCATCGGAGGCATTTGAAATCAACTCGCGCAGGAAAATCTCCTTATTGGAGTACAGCGAGTGGATCATCAAATGCAGCAGTTGTTTGACTTCTGTTTTAAACCCCAGTGTTTCTTTGCTAGCCGCAGTCATGGGCGTCACTCTCCTCAATAAACTGACTTCACGAGTACTGACTCATAAACCAAAGTGCGGCGACCAACCACGGCCGCCCAATGCTTCTGCCAACAACAATGGGGCCGGGCTAGTGGTTTTCAAGGGCTTGTTTTATTTGCTGATGACGTGCCGGCAGCTCTTTATCTGGCATCAAGGCAGTGACAATGGCACAGGAGTCGATGCCGTGGCGCACCACCGCACTAATATTGGCCTCGGTAATGCCACCGATGCAGGTCAACGGCAAGTGCGGCCGCAGCGCTTGCCACCAGTTTGCCAGGCGCTGATAGCCCAGCGGCGGGTACTTCAGTTGCTTAGATAACGGCGGATGCACCGGGCCAAAGGCAATGTAACTAGGGCGCAGTTGCCAGGCGCGCAGCACCTCCCAATCGGTGTGAGTGCTGATGCCCAGGCGCAAGCCTGCGCTGGCGATGGCAGTTAAATCGGCCGTCGCCAAGTCTTCTTGCCCAAGGTGCACACCATAGGCGCCCAGCTCAATGGCCATGCGCCAATCGTCGTTGATGTACAGGGGCACACCGGCCGCCTTGCATAAATCAATGGCCGTTTGCATATCCAAGCGATAGTGGCTGCTGCGTTCTTTCACGCGCCACTGCAAGGTATCAACGCCCAACGCCAATAACTGTTGCAGCCAATCCAACTGATCGACCAAGGCGTACAAACCGAGCCCTTGTGCACGCGCAAAACAAGTGCCCGGCTGACGGCCCGCCAGCACCTGCGGCCATTGATCAGCGCACTGCTGATGCCAATACCTGCGATTATGAATAAACGGTTGGTGATAACCGCTGGCACGCGCGCTGGCCTCTGCCATCACACGGCTCATGTGATGGGCCGCCAATATTAAGGCATCGTACAATCGCTCACCCGCGGCCAACGCAGCTGCGATCAGCGCACTGAAGTGACAGCCACTGCCATGCACGGCCCGCTCTATGCGCGGCTGCCGTAAAGTAAAGTGTGGCGCCGCTGCTGTTTCAGGCAGCTGCGCCTCTGGTCGCACATACACGCGGGTTGCAACCTGAGGGCCCTGGTCATCGCCGCCGGTCACTACCACGCACTGACACCCCAAGGCCAAAATCCCCTGAGCCAACTGTATTTCATTGCCCTGCAAACCAAGCCAAGCGGCCAACGTCTGCAGCTCGCGCGTATTTGGGGTGATTACCTGGCAGCGCGCCAACCATTGGCGCAACTCATGGACATCAACGGCGGCGACTTCCAGCCCACCGCGACTGGCCGCCAACACCGGATCCCATACGATGGGCGCCGTTAAAGACTCAAGGCGTCTATTTAACCAGCCCAAGCCCTGGCGCAAGTCCGCCAGCCACCCCACCCGCACAGCGTCTGGCTCACCATCAGCCAACACCCCTTGCCATTGGGCATCGAGAATATCCTTATCGACCACCTGAACCGCCAGCGCGCCGTCACTGCTTTGCGCCGTGATGGCGCTGACCACGACGGCACAATCGAGGTCAAACAAAGGTGCAATGCGGGTATCCGCGTGTAAGCCAGCGCCACCGCTGCTGTCGCTGGCGGCGATGGTCAACAAGCGTTTTCTTAGCGTCATGCGTTGTGCTCCTGGTGCCAGAACGGCAGCCCCACCGTGGCGGTCGAAGGCGCAGCTTGCTGCTGCGCCACCATTAACCCCGCCTGCCAGGCCTGGCGGCCACCGCTAACCGCCTGGGCAAAAGCCTCTGCCATGGCGACAGGGTCTTGCGCTTTCGCCACGGCGGTATTTAACAGCACGGCATCAAAGCCCATTTCCATCGCTGCCATGGCCTGGGAGGGCTTACCCAAGCCAGCATCAATCACCAGCACAGCCTCAGGTAAGCGCTCGCGCAATTGCTGTAATTGCTGTTTATTTTGCAAGCCGCGCCCGGTGCCGATGGGCGCTCCCCACGGCATCACGGCGGCGCAGCCGAGCTGATGTAGCTCGCGGCACAGCACTAAATCGTCGGTACTGTAGGGCAATACCACAAAACCATCGCTGACCAAGCGCTCCGCCGCATTTAACAACTGCACCGGATGTGGCTGCAGATTGTAATCATCACCGATCACCTCCAGCTTGATCCAAGCGGTGCCGAACAGCTCGCGCGCCATGTGCGCCAGCATCACGGCTTCATCAGCACTGTGACAGCCAGCGGTATTGGGCAGCAACTGGCAACCGGTGGCGGTTAAATGCTGCTGCAGAAACGCCCAATGATCGTTGTCCGCCAGCTGCTGCGCGGTTTGGCGGCGCAAAGACACCGTCACCATGCCAGGCTTTGCCGCCTGAATCGCATCGGCCATGACCTGTGGTGAAGGGTACAGCGAGCTGCCCAACCACAGGCGGCTCGGTAACGTCGTTCCGGCAATGTTTAAGCTGTCGTTATCCACCGGTAATCGCCCCCAACACATCGACTTGATCCCCGTCATTGAGCTTGGTTGCCGGCGTTTGCGACCAAGGCACAATGATCTGATTGAGCGCCACGACACAGCGCCCTTGCTGGGCCTGATAGCCCAGAGCGTCTAGCAATTGCGCCAGCGTCTGAACCTCCAGCTGCTGTGACTCTCCGTTCACCGTTAACTGCATAATGCCTCCTGTGAGATCTTAAGCGGCCAACCCAGACGCTCGGCCATTTCCTCGAGCAACGCCGGCGCCTGCAAATAGCCGTGGCGAAACAGGCCGTTGACCCGCACGACCCGCCCCTGCTGTTCATAGCGGGCAATATGGTCGGCGAAGGCCGGACGCACATTGCTTTCTAGTGACAAGATGCGTGCTTCGGCCAGCTTAGGGCTGAGGCTATAAACGGCGCTTAATAGCTCCAGCGCCGAGCGCACACTGACCGGGCTGGTATCGTCGGCTTCAATTTCCGTCGCCCCGAGCAAATAGCGAAAATTGTGATTGTGGCTGGGTTCGGGGTTAGGTTTAGGTACGAGATACAGGCTGTAGCGAGGATGCAATAAGCGCACGGGCCGGCGCAGGTGTACATCCGCACTTTCTAGCCAACACACTTCGCCACGCACACCGCGTGGCCGCTCACCAATAACATCGCGCGCGCCGCTGCCACGGCAATCAAGAATGTGCTCAGCGTCGATCACTGAACTCTGCCCTGTTTGGCAAACGTCATAGCGCTCGCCGCTGCAGCGCACGTCGCTATTAAAATGAAATACCGCACCAAAGTGTTCAGCCGCTTGCTGCAACAGTGGCAGCAAGGTGCGGTTGTCTAGGTGCTGCTCCTCTGGCAACCAGCAAGCCTCGCTAAAGCCGGCCAGCTCAGGCTCCAGTTGCGCCAGCTGCTGACGATTCAGCCACTGTGCCTGGGGCGCCGTGATGCGATGATGCGCCAATGTGGTACGCAGCTGCGCCAGCAATGCCTGATCCGCCGGATGCGCCACTAATAAGCTGCCTTCGCGCCCCAGCGTCACCGCTACGCCGGTATCCTGCTGCAGCTGCGCCAGCAATACAGGCCACAGCTGCAGCGACTGAACGCCGCGCAAAAACACCGCCTCTGCTGCCACGGCACGCTCACTGTAAGGTGCCACCATAGCAGCGGCGGTATGGGCGGCACTGGCAGGAAAATGCTCTGCACTGCGCTCATACACCACCACCTCATGGCCGCTGCGCGCCCAACGCCAGGCCAGTAGCCGCCCCATAAGGCCGGCACCTAAAATGGCCACGGTCATGATCAGCTCTCCGTGCTTTCTGCCGGCTGATACAACTCACTGCCGTGCTGGCGAAACTCTTCGGCCATCGTTTGCATGCCCTGCTCGGCTTCGCTAGCGGCGGCTGCATCACGCACTTCCTGCGAGATTTTCATGGAACAGAATTTAGGCCCGCACATGGAGCAAAAATGCGCTTGCTTGTGGCCTTCTTTGGGCAAGGTTTCATCGTGATAAGCACGTGCGGTATCCGGATCGAGTGCGAGGTTGAACTGATCTTCCCAGCGAAACTCAAAGCGCGCTTTTGACACCGCATCGTCGTGCCATTGTGCGCCAGGAATGCCCTTCGCCAGATCCGCCGCATGGGCGGCAATCTTGTAAGTGATCAAGCCTTCTTTAACGTCGTCTTTATTTGGCAGCCCTAAGTGTTCTTTGGGCGTGACATAGCACAGCATGGCGCAGCCATACCAACCCATCATGGCAGCGCCAATGCCGGAGGTGATGTGATCGTAACCAGGGGAAATGTCTGTGGTCAGCGGTCCTAAGGTATAAAACGGCGCTTCATGGCAGTGCTTCAGCTGCTCGTCCATGTTTTCTTTAATCAAGTGCATGGGCACATGCCCTGGCCCTTCAATAAAGGTTTGCACGTCGTGCTGCCAAGCAATTTTTGTCAGCTCACCTAAGGTGCGCAGCTCTGCCATTTGAGCTTCATCGTTGGCATCAGCGACCGAGCCAGGACGCAAGCCATCACCGAGGGAAAAGCAGATATCGTAGGCTTTCATAATCTCGCAAATTTCCTCGAAATGGGTGTAGAGGAAACTTTCTTGATGATGCGCCAAGCACCATTTGGCCATAATCGAGCCGCCACGACTGACGATGCCGGTGACCCGTTTGGCGGTCATGGGGATAAAATGCAAGCGCACACCAGCATGAATGGTGAAATAGTCCACCCCCTGCTCGGCTTGCTCGATCAAGGTGTCGCGGTACAACTCCCAGGTTAAGTCTTCGGCGATGCCACCGCATTTTTCCAGCGCCTGATACAAAGGCACAGTGCCAATGGGTACTGGCGAATTGCGAATAATCCACTCGCGCGTTTCATGAATATTATCGCCGGTGGATAAATCCATCACGGTATCAGCGCCCCAGCGCGTCGCCCACACCATTTTCTCCACTTCTTCTTCAATCGACGAGGTCACAGCGGAGTTGCCAATGTTAGCGTTGACCTTAGTGCGAAAATTGCGCCCGATGATCATCGGCTCACTTTCTGGGTGATTAATATTATTGGGAATCACCGCCCGACCACGGGCAATTTCGTCGCGCACAAATTCAGGCGTGACAAAGGCAGGAATCGAGGCACCAAAACTTTGGCCTGGATGCTGAGTACGGGCATAGCGCGCCAACTGCTCTTGCTCCAGCCCTAGGTTTTCCCGAATGGCCACATACTCCATTTCCGGGGTCACAATGCCCTGGCGAGCGTAATGCAGCTGCGACACATTGGCGCCGGCTTTGGCCTTGCGCGGGCGGCGCTTGTGCTGAAATTTAAGCGCTTCCAACGCAATGTTGCGATCACGCGTTTGCGCGTAGTTCGAACTAAAGCCCGCTAACTCCTCGGTATCCGCACGCTGTTCAATCCAACTTTGACGCAGCGGTGCTAAGCCAGTACGCACGTCGATGTTTATATTCGGGTCGGTGTAGGGGCCAGACGTGTCGTACACCAGCACTGGCTCGTTATCTTCCAGCGCGCCACTGGCAGTGCGCGTTGGCGACAGCTCGATACGCCGCATGCCCACTTGCAAGGCATGGCGCTGGCCAGCAGCGTACACTTTTTGAGAAGCCGGAAAGGGCTGAGTAGAGAGTGCATCGACGCTAATGGTGTCGTGCAAGGAAGCGTTATTTGCAGATTTTTTTGTCATTGCCATGCTCTTTCGGTTGCGAAAAACAAAAGGCAGGCAGCGTGGGAAAAACAGCAGAAAAGCAGGGCAAAAATATGCACGAACGGCGTGCAAAGAGCCACTGCGGCTGGTCTTTCTGTTCCCTACGCTGGCACTAACCAGATCAGGTTCAACGGGATCCGCTATTGCGATCTCAGCCCCTCATTCAGGGCACCCCGACAGAATCGACATCAGATTAACGTAATAAAAAATCTCTGGCCAGTGCTATTTACGGCCACAGCTCAAGCAATTTTACCTCGTTAGCGAGTGAGCAAAAATGCGCCCGTGCCGTCGCAATGGGCGTTGTGCGCTCCGCTTGCCAAGCATTAATGGCAACGTTCGCCACCCGGCTGCCTTGCCGCCACACCTGACACTCGGCAAAGGTGTCCTGATGACGTCCGGCGCGCAAATAATCGAGGGAAAAATCGATCATTTTCGGCATCGCCAGGGTTTCCATGGTCATCAATAAATGCAGCGATGCCGACAACTCCATAAAGCCACCGATCACGCCGCCATGAATGGCGGGTAAAATCGGGTTGCCGATGTTGTCGTCATTTTTCGGTAACTGAAATAATACGTCTTTGCCAAAACGCTGGAACTGCAAGCCAATTAAACCTGCATAGGGAATCGCGGCCACCAACGGTTTAAAATCACCGTCAAGACGCGCCTGTTTTAAAATCGCTTCAAAGCTCATGCGTCATCTCCGTGCTCAATGCGCGCGCGAAATTCAGGCGGCGTCATATTCTCACCAATGCGCATAAAAGTGGCGGCACAGCGGGCAATGACTTCACGCTCATCCCCATGCCTTTGCACGACCTCGCATTCGGTAAACACCACGCTGGAAGCAACGCGCGTTACGCGGGCTTCGGCCAGCAAGTCAATGTCAGGGGTCGCGGCCTTCATGTAATCCATGCGCAAATCCAACGTTGGACACAGTTCAAAACCGGGCAAGGAGGCAAACACAGCGGTACCGCAGGCGGTATCCATCAAGGTGGTCAAGCTGCCACCGTGCACGACGCCGGTGGCAGGGTTGCCAACAATTTGCTCACGATAAGGCAGGCGCATCACCAATAACTGTTCGTCCGCCTGTTCCACGCTAAGCCCCAATACCTGACAGTGACGTAACGTCGCCACAAAGCGCTGGGCTCGGGTTAACAATGACAGAGACATAAGCTCTCCGAAAAATAGGGCGTTATACCGTAAAAATAGACAGATGCAACGGTCTGCTTGAGTTGGGTGCGATGGCTGCAACAGTCCATTGCCAACGCAGCGCCGGCCGTCGACGTATGATGGCACGGTATTGAACAATGTGACTCATTGATAGGAGATTCTATGACCACTTTGCATCCGCCCCAGCCACTGTCTTTTTATCTAGCACAGGCCAGTGAATGCGACGAGCTCAGCATTGATGCCAGTTGGGGGCAAGGCCGCACCACCTTTGGCGGCATGTCGGCAGCGCTGTTGCTGCAGCGCGTACTATCAGAGGCGAGCGAAGCCGGCCCACTGCGCGCCTTGGCGGTACAGTTTTGTGGCCCCTTGCAGTGCAATCAGACCTGTCGCGTTGATGTACGCGACTTACGCCAGGGTCGCAGCGTCAGTCACTGGGAGGCGGAGCTGTATCAAGACGGCGAAGTCACCACTCGTTTGAATGCCTGTTTTGGCCAAGAGCGCCCTTCGGACATCGAAGTCAGCGCCCCCACCCTGGAGTGCGGCGCACACGGAGCCGGGCAAGCCATGCCTTACATCCAAGGTCTGACGCCTGAGTTTGTGCAACATATCGATTTCACTTACGTCGACGGCGGCTTTCCTTTCAGCAACAGCCCTCACAATCATTTACGCGGCTGGATGCGGCTAAAAGACAGCCCATCGACGCTCACCACCCCACAACTGGTGGCGTTGATTGATGCCTGGCCACCGGCTTTGCTGCAAAAACTAAAGCAACCTGCGCCGTGCGCCAGCGTCAGCTGGAACCTGGAGATCATTCAGCCTTTAGAAACCCTCCCCACCATCGCCGGTGATGAATGGCTGTACTACGACGTCGACATTCGCCAGGCTCACCATGGCTATGGCCATACCGAAGCGCGCATTGCCCGCAGTGACGGCACCTTGCTCGCCCTCAGCCGCCAGCTGGTGGCCGTCTACGATGTGCGTGACTAACGCCAAAGCCCACTAGCACCGAAAACCAACAACTCCCAAGTGGCCAGCTGGCCACTTTTCTTCGCCCTGCGGGTTGATGAAACTAGCCTCAACATCTACACCTGTAACAGGCAATTTGCAGCGTGACCTGTTCTAGTTATGGCTACCAACGTATTGATTTGTGACGATTCCAGCTTTGCGCGCAAGCAAATGAAACGCGCCTTGCCCGAAGGCTGGGATGTAGAAGTGCACTTCGCCGGTGACGGTGTTGAAGGCGTAGAAGCCATTCGTGCAGGCAAAGGCGAAGTGGTGTTCCTCGACCTGACCATGCCCAACCTCGATGGCTACGGCGTATTAGAAGCCATTCGCCGTGAGGACTTACCCGCCATGGTGATTGTCGTCTCTGGTGACATCCAACCCGATGCCCAAGAACGGGTGCGCAAGCTAGGTGCCATGGCCTTTATTAAAAAACCCATCGATCAGGAAAAAGCTCGCGCTGTCCTGACGGAATACGGCATTTTGACCGGAGCCTAGTATGACTGATATCAACATCACGGAAGACCAGCGTGATTGCTATCAGGAGCTGAGCAATGTCGCCATGGGCCAGGCCGCTGATCGCCTTGCTCGGCTACTGGACGCCTACGTTGTACTGCCGATTCCGAAGGTCAATATGATCGAATCGAGCGAGTTGGACATGGCCATTCAAGACGCTGAAAAAGACACAGCTGTGTCGGCCGTTTGCCAAGGGTTTATCGGCTCAGGCATTGCTGGCGAAGCATTACTGCTGTTTAAAGACACCAGTTTTCAAGATCTCGCCGCGTTAATGAATTACCAAGGGCCGCTGAATCGCTATGGCGAGTTAGAGCTTTTGATGGACGTAAGTTCTGTCTTAATTGGTGCCTGTGTGCACGGCATAGGCGAGCAGCTGGAGATTCACTTTAACCAAGGCCACCCAGTGGTACTGGGCCAACACTGCATGGCGGAAGACATTTTACGCAGCGGCAACCATCAGTGGACCAAAACCCTGGCCATCGAAATTCATTACACCCTTGAACACGTCAATATCGACTGCGACTTGCTATTACTGTTCACCGAAGATTCGGTGGTGAAACTGAATAAAGTCATTGATTACCTGCTGGATTAATCCATGAAAGATCCGAATATAGAGTTTGGCGACATCCACTGGTTAATGGACATCCTGCAAAACATTGATGTCGGCTTGGTGGTGCTTGATCGTGACTATCGTATCCAGTTGTGGAATGGCTTTATGGAAAGCCACAGTGGTATTAGCCCGCAAAATGCCAAAGAAGAAATATTGTTCGATTTATTTGACGAAGTTCCACGCGACTGGTTTATGCAAAAAGCCGAGCCAGTATTTCAACTGAAGACTCGCACCTTTACCATTTGGGAACAGCGTCCTTATTTGTTTAAGTTTAAAAACTATCGCCCCATTACCGGCCGCGCCTCCATCATGTATCAGAACACCAGCATGATTCCGCTGGAGTCGATCGATCGCAGTGTCGATCACATTTGCCTGATCATTTACGACGTCACCGACATCGCCGTTAACCGCAACGATGTCATCAGTGCCAACCAATCCTTGCGAGAGCTGCATCAGTACGACCATCTCACCGAGCTTTACAACCGCCCACATTGGGAACCGAAGCTTGCCGATGAATTTCGTCGCAGCCAGCGCAACGGTCGAGCTTCGGCGCTGGTGCTCATAGATGTCGACGACTTTCGTCTGGTCAATGCCAATTACGGCCACCAAGCTGGCGATGAAGTGTTGCGCACCCTGGCTGGCGCACTCAGACAAACTCTGCGGCAAACGGATCATGCCTGTCGCTTTACCGGCGAAACCTTCGCCGTTATGCTGGTCGACACCGATGCGCAGCAGGCTGTGCACTTCGCCGAACGCATCCGCAAGGATGTCGAACATATGACCATCACTGCTCCCGGCCATGAACTATCCGTTACCGTCAGCATCGGCGTTGCCGCCAGCCAGCCAGCCTTTGACTCACCGGCACAATGGCAGCAGGCTGCGTCAAAAGCGCTCAACCATGCCAAAGAAGCCGGGCGCAACCGTACCACTCTGTACCAACACCACAGCTAAGTTCAGCAGCGGAGCCTGCAGGTGATTCCACGCGAGTTTGTGGACGCGCCGTTGCGCGCTTTAGAACGTCGCGGTGTTGATATCAAGCGCTTGTGGTGTGAAGCAGGGTTACCTGAAGCCCTGCTCTTCGATCACCAGCACAGCCTCAATAGCCAGCAATATACGCGCCTGATGGGCACCTTGTGGCGCGGCGCCGATGATGAATTTATGGGACTGGCCGCGGCGCGCAGCCGCTTTGGTACGTTCAGTATGATGTGCAAAGCCATCATCAGTTGCTCAACGCTGGAGCATGCCCTGCATCGAGCGCAACGGTTTTATGCGCTGTTTGATGGCGCTCCCATTCTTCGATTAGAAAAAGGGCGACGTCTGAGCAAACTGATCATTGAGCATGATCTCAGCTACGACCCTGACCACTTTCTGAGTGAATCCCTGTTGGCTATTTGGCACCGCTTTCCAAGTTGGCTGGTCGATCAGGGCATTCCTTTGCTCAACGTGGGCTGCAGCTACCCGCCTCCACTTCATGCCGCACTCTATCAGTCGTTGTTTGCAACGCCGGTCAGCTTTAATCAGACCCACACCTTTTTACAAATTCCCAGCCGGGTATTGGCGCTGCCCATTGCGCAAACACCGACATCATTGCAGGCATTTTTACACCACTCACCGGCAGACATTCTTGCACGCCCTAACCCACATCACAGTACAACGGGCAAATTACGGCGCCTATTTCGACAGCATCCCGTCGATGCACTTCCCAGCCTGACCGAGGTTGCGCAATCGCTACTAGTGTCCGGTGCTACACTGCGAAGACGCTTGCACGATGAGCAAACGTCTTATCAGCAGCTAAAGGATGAACGCCGACTGGAAGAAGCCTGTGTCATGTTACGCCACCCGGACATCAGCATTCATACCATCGCCGAGTGCTTGGGTTATACCGAGGCCAGCACCTTTCATCGGGCATTTCGCAAATGGCAGGGGATGACGCCGGGTGATTATCGGCAACAAACATTGGATCATGCTACTGAGTTGGCTACTGTTGCTGCCCTCCCTCGGCATCGCACAACCGCAAGTGAGCATCAGCCGTGAGCTATCCGGCCAAAGCCTAATGCCCTATGCCAGCTACTGGCTGGCCTACCCCGACAGAGAGCGCAACAGCTTGCCATTCAACGCCAGTTGGCAACCAGTGCAAGCGACCACCGCCAACTTCGGCACCTACCATGACCCGGTATGGATTCGCCTACAGCTACATGCCGAAAAGCCCCTGAGTGACTGGCAACTGATCATTGATAACCCAGTTCTAGATCAAGTGGATGTCTATTTGCTTAGACAGCAACAAACCCTGCAGCATTGGCATCTGGGCGATCTTCAGGCGTTTACGCAACGTCCCGTTGCCAGCCACTGGTTTCAACTGCCGCTGCGGTTATCTCGACCTGGGCCTTTCGAAGTGTATATTCGGGTGCAAACCCAGGGGGCATTGCAGCTGTCAGCAGCGCTGTGGCATGAAAATGACTTGCAGGAGGAGCAGGCCAATGTCTACCTGATGACCGGTGCTTATGCGGGGTTTATCGTCGCTATCTTGCTCTACAACTTGTTTATTTATATTGCTAATCGCGAACGCTACACCCTGTATTACATCGGCTTTATTGCCAGCTATTTGCTGTTTTACCTGGCCATAGAGGGGTTCGGCTTTCAGTTTTTATGGCCAGACTCGGTCTGGTGGCAGCAGCGCGCCACCTTAGTTGGCATGGCGGCTGGCGCTTTGTTCAGTTGTTTGTTCGCCAACCATTTTCTTGGTTTAAAACGCCATTATCACCGCAGCCTTTATCGGCTCAACCAAATCGCTAAATACGGCTCCTGGCTGGCGTTAATGGCTACCGTGGCCCTGCCGTTTTCGCTGGCATTGCAACTGACCATGATCGCAGTGGTGATGATCGCCCTCAGCGCCGTCCTCAATGGCATACGCGCCAGCCTCGATAAACGCCGCTCCGCGATCATGTATTCCGCCGGCTGGCTGCTGCTGTTCTTTGGTGTCATCGTTCATATTGTTGCGCGCCAGGGCTGGCTACCTATGTACCCTTGGGTCGCCAATGCCTCGCATCTTGGTTCCATCCTACTTGTCATTGTTCACGGCGTTGCCATTGCCATGCGCTTTCACCAACAGCGGCGGGAATATTTGGCCACTCAGCAACGCTTACTGCAAAGCCAACGAGAAGCCTTAAGGACACGTTTCCAAGTCCAGGAAGCTGAAATAAAACGTCATCAGAGCGAGGCCGAACAGCAAGCACAAAGTCAATTTCTGGCCATGATGTCGCATGAAATACGAACGCCACTGAACGGCGTTCTCGGCATGGCAGAACTGCTTCAAGATACTCCGCTCAACGCGGAACAGCAGCGGCTGACCGACACCATCAGCCGCTCCGGCAGCTCCTTGATGACAACGCTGAATGACATTCTCGATATTTCGAAAATCCGCTCCGGCAAACTGGAGATCAATAAAGAGAGCACCAACTTAGATGCGCTTATCAGTGACTGTTTGATGCTGTATCAACACAGTGCGGCTGAAAAAGGACTGACGCTGACGGGCCGCTTTGAGCTCCCCCTGTGGCAATGCTGCCATACCGACTCCTCGCGCCTTCGCCAAATCATCAGCAACCTGGTGAGCAATGCCGTTAAGTTTACCCACCAAGGCCATATAGAAGTGCGCGTTTCATACCCCTATGGCCGTTTGCAAATTGATGTTGAAGACAGCGGCATAGGCATTGACCCCAGTTATCAGAGCCAGCTGTTCGATCACTTCAGCCAGGCCGATCGCTCCACCTCACGTCATTATGGCGGCAGTGGTCTAGGGCTCAGCATTTGCCAGCAACTGGCGCAGCTGCTGGGCGGCAACATCACAGTCCGCAGTCAACCCAACGAAGGTTCTTGCTTTACTCTGCAACTGGCCAACGTTGAAGCGACGGATGCGTTCGATGGCTCAGACCTAGCAGGCACAGCAGTCACTCTCGAACTGCCCCACCATCATCCACTTAAGGCACTGTGCGAGCATGCCATAAGCTGCGGTTCGCTCGCACGGTCAGAACAAGCGGAACTGCACATTACTGGCGCAGATGCAGGGCTGCGTATCTTTGCACAGCAATCGATGGCCCTCACTCCACCGATCACCACCTTGCAACTGTTGCGTGCTTGTAAGCAAGCCCAACAAGCCGCCCCCTCTACCGCCATCGAACCTGCGTCGCCACAACCGCAGCGACATCAGTGCATCTGGGTTGCCGAGGACAACGCCGTAAACCAAACCGTCGTCGCCGGCATGTTGCGTCATTTAGGCTACCCCTATCGACTGTTCGACAACGGCCAGAAGCTACTTGATGCCCTCACCGAAGCGTCAAAACCAGCGCTGATTTTGATGGATTGTGAGATGCCAGAGCTGGATGGCTTCGATGCAACCCTGGCGATACGCCAGCAACACCCCACCTTGCCCATCATTGCGCTCAGCGCACACGCCTTGCCCGAGTTCCGCCAGCGCGCTTACCAGAGCGGTATGAATGACTTTGTGACAAAACCGATTAAGCGCCAGCAGCTTGCCGACGCTTTAGCTCAATGGCTTAAGTAACCCGCATCAAACAAAATCAGCACGATGGCGGTAATGATGCGCTGGGTAGGTGCCCAAAAGACGCAACTCGCGGGCGAAGTAACGCAACTCTTCTAACGCATGTTGCATCGCTGGCTGCTGCGGGTGACCGTACATATCGACATGAAAGTGACTGGCCTCCATGGTGCCGCCGTCCATATAGCTTTCGAGCTTAATCAAGTTCACGCCGTTAGTGGCAAAACCACCCAGCGCCTTATACAAAGCTGCCGGTATGTTGCGCACCGTAAACAGCAAACTGGTGATGTAGTGCTCATCCGCCTGGTATTGCTGATGCTCCTGCTCGCGTGCAAACACCAAAAAACGTGTGGTATTGCCACTGACGTCCTGAAAGTTCTGGCGCAGCACCGCCAAATCATAAAGCTCCGCGGCAAGACTTGAAGCAATGGCACCTTGACCCGCTTTCGGTTGCTCGCTCAGCTGCCTTGCAGCCACCGCGGTATCGACGGCAGCGCGGGGGCGCATGCCCAAGTTGCGCAAGCGCTGCTGACATTGCGCCAGAGCCTGAGGATGAGACGCCACTTCTTTGATATCGGCCAACTCAGTGCCTTTGGGCGCCAGCAAGCAGTGGTTCACCGGCTCAAAGTGCTCGCCAATGATCGATAATGAGGTGTTGGGTAACAGGCGATAGATTTCCTCCACTCGACCGGCGGTGGAGTTCTCTAGCGGTATCATGGCGCGGTCAGCCTTGCCCTCTTCCACCATGGCCAGAGCACTGTGAAAATCATCGCAGGCCAAGGCCTCTGCATTAGGGAACACCTGCAAACAAGACAGGTGCGAGTACGCACCTCGCGTGCCCTGATAGGCCACCGTGTTGACCATGTATCTCTCCTGAACACTGTATTAATGCACCCAAATGGCGCAGCGAGCTTCTGAAACGGCACCGATGCTGTGATGCTATGTCGGCAAACGGGCCATCATGGTGCAGCCATCTGCTATGGAGGCGCCACAGCGGTCTGCACTGGTCGCATTCTACATCACCTGGCACAGTGCCTGCTTGGGTTGTGATAACGCCCTCGACAGGATGCCCCATGACGCAATTCAGCTGGCCCTCAACCGACCGCACCGTGTTGGCAAGGTTGCAGCAACACAGCCAGGCGTTACCCGTACCCGATGCCTGGTATCAGCAGCTCGCCTCCGTTTGGCTGCCGCTGGCGGCTTGGTTGGCTGAGCAGGTCAACGCCGCTGCCACAACACCCATCATCGGTATTCATGGCGGTCAAGGCTCAGGCAAATCGACCCTCAGTCGCGCCTTGGCCCATTGGTACCAGTGCAGCTTTGGCTGGAATGTCGTTGTCGTTTCAATCGACGACTTGTATCTCGGTCACGCCGACCGGCAGCGACTCGCAGCCGAGGTTCACCCCTTATTGCAAACGCGGGGCGTACCTGGAACCCATGATCACCAGCGAGGGCAACAGCTCTTGCAGCAGTTACGTGCCCTGAAATCAGGCCAAACTCTGCGTTACCCCACTTTCGATAAAACCAGCGATGATCGTCTGCCTGAATCAGCCTGGCATCAAGTCACAGGGCCTGTAGATGCTGTTCTATTTGAGGGCTGGTGCGTCGGTTGCCCACCACAGTCGTCTGATCAGCTCACTTTGCCAGTCAACACACTGGAGCAACATGAAGACCCAGACGGTCACTGGCGGCATTGGGTCAACCAACAACTCACAGACCACTACCAGAACTGGTCCGCCCAGCTCGATCACTTGATCATGCTGAAAGTGCCGGACATGGGCGCCGTTCACCGCTGGCGCCGTCAGCAGGAGCGTGAAAACTCACAGCAAGCACAGAAAGACCGCCCCGATCGCTCACTGAATGAGCCAGCCTTGCTACGCTTTATACAGCATTACCAACGGCTGACTGAACATGCGTTACACACCATTCCAGCTTTAGCGGATTTGGTGTTGGAACTGGATGCGCAACACCAAGTCAGTCGAGTGCAGTTCCACCACAAGGAGTCGCTATGACCAGTCCCTGGATCGTCATGACCGACCTTGACGGCACCCTGCTAGACCACCAAACCTACAGCTTTGAAGCCGCCATGCCTGCGCTTAAAGCATTGCAGCAAGCGCACATTCCCTGCTTACTCAACACCAGCAAAACCTTTGCAGAAACCGTTCAACTGCGCGCCGACATTGGCTTAGATGTCGGTTTTTCCTGCGAAAATGGCGCCGCATTATTTATCCCCAAAGCCAGTGGCAGCGGCTTCGCTGCCTCCGACTATAACGCTGAAATATTGGGCTGCCATTACCCCAAATTACTCAAAGTTTTGCATGCGCTAAGGCAGCAGGGCTTTTTGTTCCGCGGCTTTAACGACATGACCGCCCTGGAAGTCAGTGCCCTAACAGGCCTTGATAGCGAATCCGCCAGCCTAGCCAAACAACGTCATGGCAGCGAGCCAATCGTCTGGCAAGACACTGAAGACAAACTGCCCGCTTTTTGCCAAGCGCTGGCCCAGCAGCAATTACGGCTGGTTCGCGGCGGCCGCTTTTGGCACGTATTAGGCGCCAACGATAAAGCCGATGCGCTGCATTTTTTCACCAATTATTACCAACAGCTGTGGCAGCAGCCAGTTAAGGTGTTGGCACTCGGTGACGGTGACAATGACGCCTCAATGCTGACAGCGGCAGACCTTGCCGTGGTCATTCCTAATCCGGGGCAAACCTTACTGCTAACGGATGGCCATGTTCGCTATGCCATCACGCCGGGGCCTCGGGGCTGGAACTTAGCGGTATTGGAATGGCTGCAAAAAATTGACCCAAGCCTGAATCAAGGAGAGCAACGTGGCTGACTTTTATCAAAACGGCATTATTACCAACCTGCACAATCTGGTTGATCGGCCAACCGAAGAGCTGGAGCGTGAGCTGACCAGTTTTGCCCGCTTGCGGCCGATGGCATTGGTATTACCGTCTTTGTACTCAGAGCTGGAAGGGCCGGCCCTGGGCCACATTATTTCTGAAATTGCCCAAGTCCCTTACCTTAACGAAATCGTCATTGGCCTAGACCGAGCCAACGAGCAACAGCATCACCATGCTCACGAGTTTTTTGCCGCCCTTCCTCAACACCATCGTATTTTATGGAACGACGGTCCACGCTTGCGCAAGATTGACGACTTACTGGAGCAAAAAGGCCTGGCCCCTAAAGAAATGGGCAAAGGGCGTAACGTCTGGTATTGCTATGGCTACGTGCTGGCATCGGGCCGCGCTGAGGCCGTCGCCCTGCACGATTGCGATATTCTCACCTACGACCGCAGCTTGCTGGCACGATTGATTTATCCGGTCGCGAACCCCGGTTTTAATTATGAATTTGCCAAAGGCTACTACGCCCGCATTGCCGATCAGAAAATGAATGGCCGCGTCAGTCGCTTACTGGTTACACCGCTACTGCGAGCGCTGAAGAAAACCTTTGGCGCACTGGATTTTCTCGAATATTTAGACAGTTTTCGCTACCCATTATCGGGCGAGTTTTCGATGCGTGCCGATGTGTTAAATGACATTCGCATTCCCAGTGACTGGGGGCTGGAAATTGGCGTTTTGTCTGAAATGAAGCGCAATTACTCCACCAACCGCTTATGTCAGGTGGACATTGCCGACTGCTACGACCACAAACACCAGCCGCTGTCTGCGGATGATCAAGCGCGTGGCCTGTCAAAAATGAGCACGGATATTTGCAAAGCCATTTTCCGCAAACTAGCGACTCAAGGCGAAGTGCTCACTACCGAAGCCTTTCGCACCATTAAAGCCACCTATTACCGTATCGCCCTCGACTTTATCGAAACCTACTACAATGATGCACGCATGAACGGCTTGGTATTAGACCGTCACAGTGAAGAAAAAGCGGTGGAATTATTCGCCGAGAACATCATGCACGCCGGTGAAAGCTTTTTAGCCAACCCGATGGAAACACCATTTATTCCCAGCTGGAACCGCGTCATCAGCGCCATTCCTGACATTCTTGATCGCCTGTATGAGGCGGTAGAAATCGACAATGCCCGCTAGGCCTTTATGTTTCCCTTATCGTCATTATGATTAGGGAACATATCACCGCTGGTTTTTTCAAAAACTCTGGCAGATGAAATAAAAAAGGGGCCTTAGCCCCTTAACTTGTACCGTTTGCAGCCCTCTGGCCTAGTGAAATCTCACCGGTAACCAATCGCAGTGTGGTTCTGCATCTATGGTGTTAATCATTTCATCACAGGGCATGGGCTGCAGCATGTATCCTCGTTTTACGCCGACACTGGCGAGGGTTTCTGAGCACTCTGCCAGGCTGCGAAAACGCATTGGCCGGTCTCTCTCCATCAGCAGTGACTCTTGCCCCTCGTGAACCACCTGGACCAGATACAGGTCGCCCTCGTTGGTTAAAACATGCACTTCTGGCTTCCCCTGGTGGGCCTGCTTTTTTAATTCGTTCAGTGTCATTTCCTTGCTCCTCAGTCTACGCTCGCGGGGTTGAACCCTGCACCTCGTTTTGTCCTACACCTCGCTCACGCGCATGAGGTGCAAAATCTAACCTGCGTTAGACAAGAGTACATGGCTCACGACTCCGACTTTAGCAGCCTCTGTGAGCACGACCAGAGAATAGCTTGAAACGTTCTATTAGAGAGCCATTGATAACCAGACCACCTGATAAGGTGCCAACTCTAACTGCTCTTGCAGTGGCTCGGACTCGGGTTGTATCAAATCACGACACCCTGGCGGTAAAAAACCCAGCGCCGCCAGCGGTAGCTTCAAAATACGCTCAGTAACATTAGCGATGGCAAACAAGGTCTGTTCGCTGTGGCTGCGCTGAACAATAAATACATCTGAATTGATGCGAATCACTCTCTGACGGGCGTTAGGGTGAAACGCTGGCTGACGACGGCGCACAGCGATTAATCGGCGCAGTTCATTAAACACTTCGGCTTGCGGCGTCACCGAGTTGTTGAGGAGAACGTTTAACTCCTCCAACTGCCAGAGCTTGCGATTAATCGAGCGGGTACGCCCAGTTTGCTCAACATGCACCAAATCATTGGGCGTGGCCGTCAGGCTGTGAATGTAAACCGCCGGTATGCCCTGCATGGCCAGCATAATGCTTTGCGCACACAAAAACCGCTGGACCTGATAGTGGTCCACCCCACGACGCGTCCCCATACAGGCATCAAACAACGAAATATTGATTTCATAGGGGCTTTCACTGCCATCGGTATTGGCTTTGGTGCTGACAAAACCGCCAAAGCGGTGCATGCAATCGATTAAATCCTGCACCTCACGCTCGGGTAAAATACCCTCCACCGGGCGCACGCCGATGCCATCATGACTGGCGGTGAAATTGAGATAGGTACAGCCCTCAGGCAAGGGTGGTATATCCGCCGCCCACTGACTGAGAAAATCCGCATTGCCGCGATTCAATGCATGCAAAACCAACGGCGGCAAGCCAAATTGATACACCATATGCGCTTCATCGGATTGCCCAAAATAACTCAGGTTTTCGACCACCGGCACATTGGTTTCGGTAATCAATACCACGTCCGGCGCGCACAAATCGACGATATCCCGCAACAGCTTGACCACTTGATGAGTCTGGGGCAAATGCAAACAGCAAGTGCTGATTTCTTTCCATAAAAATGCAATGGCATCTAGGCGAATAAAGCGGGCACCCTGCTCAATGTAAAACAAAAAGATCTGTATAAATTCCAACAACACCTTCGGGTTGGCAAAATTCAAATCAATTTGGTCTTCGCTAAACGTCGCCCAAACATGACGCCGTCCACGGTGGGTATACACTGGGGTTAATAGCGGTGTATTGCGCGGTCGCGTTACCGCCGACACGTCTTGCTGCGGGTCGACTTCAATAAAATAATCGGTGTAGGGCTCTCGATTACTGACAAAATCAATAAACCAAAGATTCTCACGCGAGCAATGGTTAATGACCAAGTCAAACATCAAATCAAAATCCTGGTGCATGACGCCAATGTCCGACCATTCACCCCAGTCTGGATTGACCTGGCGATAATCGATAACGGAAAAACCGTCATCTGAGCTGTAAGGGAAAAACGGTAAAATATGAACCGTGCTGACGGTGTCGAGTAAGTGCTGACGTAAAAACTGCGCCAGCGTTTGCAGCGGCACTTCAGCACCGTTTTGAATGCTGTTGCCGTAAGTGATGAGGATTACATCGCTTTCGTCCCAGCGCTGCTGACGTGCTCTTAGGGGCTGGCGCTGATCGGAAAAAGTCTGCAGCAAACGCGCTATGTGCGCGGCTAAATCGCTGCAATCGCTATCGCTGTAAATCTTGTCAAGGCGCGCTTGAATGCGCGCCACGGCTGGCGCTGAGAGTTCTGGCATGGCGTGTCCTTTTTATGACCGACTCACCGCTCAACAAGCGATGGCAAGAGACGTCAAAGCTTGCCAGTTTTGTGCCGATACCGCTGTTTTAGGCGTCAGCCAACTGCCGCCCACCGCAAAAACATTGCCCAACGCCAAATAATCACGGTAGTTGTCAGCGCCAATGCCACCGGTGGGACAAAACACCACATCGCCAAAAGGCCCGGCCAATGCTTTTAACATGGCACTGCCACCCGCAGCACTGGCGGGGAAGAACTTCTGGTAGCGAAAGCCGGCTTCGCGTGCGCGCATGACTTCTGACGGCGTCGCTACCCCCGGCAAGTACGGCCCTCCCCAGTTTTGCGCACAGGCCAGCAAATCGCTGCTGCATCCTGGGCTGACAGCAAACTCGGCGCCCTGCTTTAGTGCATCCTCCAGCTGATATGCACTGGTAACGGTGCCTACGCCGACAATGGCATCTGGCACTGCCTGTTTGATTTCAGCGATGGCTTGCAGGCCCGCGCGCGTGCGCAGCGTCACCTCCAATAAACGCACCCCGCCAGCGACCAGCGCCTGCGCCAGGGGAACAGCATCCTCCAGCTGATCGATGACAATGACGGGCACAATGGGCTTAGCCCGCTCCATCCATAGATCCCACATACTGCGTTCATGATTCATCATCTTCCTCCCAGGCAATGCTAATAGCGCCTTCATTGGCAGCGGTGGTGCGCGCACGAAACAGAGCAAACAGTTCACGTCCAGCGCCCTGCTGGCGGATCAATGGCGCTTCCGGATGCTCTCGTTGCTCGAAATCCGCCGCCAGCACGGTAAGCTCGCCATGATGTGCATCCAACCGAATGACATCACCGTCACGAATACGCGCAATCGCACCACCACTGATGCCTTCGGGTGCCAGATGAATTGCTGCTGGCACCTTACCTGAAGCGCCCGACAAGCGGCCGTCTGTCACCAAAGCCACTTTATAACCCGCCTGCTGTAAGTTGCTCAGCGCTGGCGTTAACTGGTGTAGCTCGGGCATGCCATTGGCCCTCGGCCCTTGATAGCGCACCACCACGACCACATCCTGGTTCAACTCACCGGCTTGGTAGGCCGCCAACACCTGGGCTTGATCGTCAAAGACCCGCGCCGGCGCTTCGATGTGCCAGCGATCTTCTGGCACGGCGGAGATTTTCATAATGGACTCGCCCAAATTGCCACGCAGCCATTTCATGCCGCCTTCACGCATAAACGGCGCATGCACCGGTGCTTGCACGGTTAAATCCAGACTCTCGCTGACCGCCGGGCGCCAAGCAAGCTCGGAGTCTTGCATAAATGGCTCACGAAAATAGGGTTCAAGCCCGCTGCCCAATATGGTGTTCACATCGGTGTGCAACAGACCCGCTTCTGCCAGCTCACGCATCAGCAACGGCATGCCGCCGCTGGCCTGAAACGCGTTGATATCGGCATCGCCATTGGGGTAAATACGCGTCAGCAAAGGCACGACATTGGATAAATCGGCAAGGTCCTGCCAGGTGAGTTGCACCCCCGCCATCCGCGCAATGGCCAACAAGTGAATGCTGTGATTGGTCGAGCCACCGGTGGCCAATAAACCGACCATGGCATTGACCAAGCTACGCTCATCGATGATTTGGCTGATCGGTAAGTAGTCACCGCCCAGGGCGGTATGCTCAGCCACACACTGTGCAGCCGCCTTGGTTAAATGCGGCCGCAACGGGTCTGTCGGGTTAATAAACGATGAGCCTGGCAATTGCAGGCCCATGATTTCCACCAGCATTTGGTTGGAGTTAGCGGTGCCGTAAAAGGTGCAGGTACCGGGTGAGTGATAGGAGCGCATTTCACTGTCCAGCAAGGCCTGCTCATCCACCTCTCCGGCGGCGTATTGCTGCCTGACTTTGGCTTTTTCCGCATTACTGATGCCCGTTGGCATCGGCCCGGCGGGCACAAACACCGCCGGCAAGTGGCCAAAGCGCAAGGCCGCCATCAGCAAACCTGGCACGATTTTGTCGCAAATGCCCAGCAGCAGCATGCCATCAAACACCTGATGCGACAGCGCCACCGCCGTACTTAAGGCGATGGTATCGCGACTGAACAAGGACAGCTCCATGCCCACCTGGCCTTGCGTCACACCGTCACACATGGCCGGCACCCCGCCCGCCATTTGGCCAACATGGCCGCTGGCGGCCAGCGCTTGCTTGAGTTGCCGCGGGTAATCCGCATAGGGGGCATGGGCCGATAACACGTCGTTATAAGCACTGACGATGGCAATGTTGGCGGCCTGATGACTGGCTTTCAATATCAACTTGTCGTCGTCGCTGGCGGCGGCATAGTCATGCGCCAGGTTAGTGCAACTGAGCTGATGACGCAGCGGCCCTTGCTGCGCCGCTGCTTGCATGTGTTGCAAATAACGTTGGCGACTTTTCTGGCTGCGCTGGCGAATGCGCTCAGTCACCTGCTCGACCACACTGTGCATTTAGCTGCTCCGATAAAGACTGAGGGGAACTTGCGACTGATACAGCAAGGTGCGCACAGGCATGGCCTCGATATCTTGCTGCTGATCTGGCTCGCACGCCTGCTCGAAAGTGTGGTTTTTATCGTCACCTTCAAAGTGCAAGTACAGATGCTGACAACGCGCCAGCAGCGACCAGGTCAGGCTCATGCGAGCAGGTTCTTGGCCCATCACAGGGCAACACCAAGCGCCGCTCTGCTCATCGAGCAAGCTCGGCAAGGCCGATGAGCCTGGGAACCAGGATGCGGTATGACCATCCGTCCCCATGCCCAGCACGGCCAAATCCAGCTGATCAACCAGCTCGTGCAAGCGGTTTTCACAGGCCATAAAGCCATCTTCAGGATCTTTAGCGCCGTTGTACAAAGGCAGAAAAAAGGCATCGCTGGCCGGCCCTTGCAATAGATGCTGCTGAATCAGGCGAGCATTGCTGTCGCTGTGCTGTGCATCGACCCAGCGCTCATCGACTTGCGTCAGCGTGACTTTATTCCACGCCAACGACTGTTGCGCCAGCTGTTGAAAAAACAGCACGGGGGTTTTACCGCCACTGACGGCCAAACTGGCATGGCCGCGCTCATCAATGCATTGCTGTAAGCGCCGGGCGACACCGCGCGCCAGCTGGCGCGCCAGATCTTCGGGGTTATCAAAGCGATTATCTGTGATCATCAGCTGCTCTCATCCCACAAACGTCCATCTTTGGCCAACAGCAAGGTGGCTGCTGCCGGCCCCCAACTGCCCGAGGTGTAGGGCTCGGGGCGTTGTTCTAATTCATCCCAGCCGCGCAGAATCGGATCGATCCAATGCCAGGCTTCCATCAGTTCATCGTGGCGCAAAAATAACGTGGCGTTGCCGCTGAGCACATCAAACAATAAGCGTTCATAGGCTTCTGGTACTCGCGTTTGCTTTAAATTGGCCGGGTTAAGGCTGAGGTTCATCGGCCGCACATTCATCCCCGGCCCCACTTTTTTCTCGCACAACATCAACCGAATGCCTTCATCGGGCTGCAGCCTAAAGACCAGTTTATTGGCCATGGTATTTTTGTGTTGCAGAGGGAAGATGGAGTGCGGGATTTCTTTAAAGTGCACCACAATTTCGCACGCGCGCTCGGCCAGTCGCTTACCGGTGCGCAAATAAAAAGGCACGCCCGCCCAGCGCCAGTTATCGATATGCACCTTGGCGGCAACGAAGGTTTCGGTATGGCTTTTCGCATCGATGCCCGGCTCTTCACGATAACCGGGCACGGGTTTGCCTTCCGACACCCCAGCGTCGTATTGGCCACGCACCACGTGTTCACTGATGGAACTGCCCAAGACCGGCCGCAGCGCCCTCAGCACTTTGACCTTTTCGTCGCGAATGGCGTCGGGCTCCAGCCGTGCCGGCGGTTCCATGGCCGTGATGCACAACAATTGCAGCAAATGATTTTGAAACATATCGCGAGTGGCGCCGACATGGTCATAAAATCCTGCCCGGCTTTCTACCCCCAGCGATTCCGTAATGCTGATCTGAATATGATCGATGTATTTATGATTCCACTGGTGCTCAAACAGCGAGTTAGCAAAGCGCAACACCATCAGGTTTTGCACCGTTTCTTTGCCTAAATAATGATCGATACGATAAATCTGCGACTCTTCAAAGTAGGACTCAACCGCTTGGTTGATTTGCTGTGCTGACGCCAAATCGTGGCCGATGGGCTTTTCCAGCACCACTTTGCTGTCGGCATCAATCAGGTCGGCCTGATGCAAGCCTTCACAAATGGGGGTAAATAAATCTGAACCCGTCGCCAGATAAAACACCCGGTTATTGCCGCCGCTTAGCTCAGCCGCCATAGCACGATAGCCATCTAGGTCGGCGGCATCCATGGTGTGCAGGTGCACCCGCTGGCAAAACGCTTGCCAGCGCTCAGTCTCAAAAACAGTGCTAGACAGATGTGGCTGGACTTGCTGGCGCAGCCACTGGGCCAAGGCATCAGCGTCCATTTGCTGGCGTGACACCAACACGATGTGCCCCGCAGGCAAGCGTTGATCCAGATCGAGCATATACAGAGCTGGCAGTAGCTTGCGGCGGGCCAGATCCCCCAAACCGCCGAACAGCACCAGATCAAACGGCGATGATATCTGCATGATCTCTCCTTTATTCGCCCAACTCTCCTGCAGGCTGGATGACGTGACACGTTGAAAACCTGCAGTATCAGTGCCAAATCAACCTGAGTGGCACCATCCTTGCTCCCACCAACAACATTACACGAGGTTAGAGCCTGACGCACAAAGTCGATAAATCTGACATAATCTCGGCCCGGTTTTTCCCATTCTATGCAAGGACTGAACTGTATGATTCATAAGTGCCTGTTTCCGGTGGCCGGCTATGGCACCCGCTTTTTGCCAGCGACCAAAGCCATGCCCAAGGAAATGCTGCCCATTGTTAACAAACCACTGGTGCAATACGGTGTGGAAGAAGCACATGAAGCTGGCTTGCATACCATCGGCTTTGTCACCGGCCGTGGCAAACGCGCCATTGCTGATCATTTTGACATCAGCTACGAGCTGGAACATCAGATTGCCGGTTCAGGCAAAGAAGAGCTGCTGTCATCAATCCGCACCTTGATCGACGAAAACGACTTTTCGTTCACCCGCCAAAATCACATGATGGGCCTTGGCCATGCGGTGCTCTCCGGCCGAAATTTGATGGGTGATGAACCCTTTGCCATGGTATTGGCCGATGACCTGTGCGTCCCTGAGCCAGGCGATGAAGGCGTGCTGGCACAAATGGTAAAACTCTACCAACAGTTTCGTTGCTCAATTGTTGCCATTCAGGAAGTCCCTGAAAACGAAGTGCATAAATACGGTGTAATCGCCGGTGAGCCCATGAAAGAAGGCCTGTACCGCGTTACCGACATGGTGGAAAAACCCAAAAAAGAAGATGCGCCCAGCAATTTGGCCATCATCGGCCGTTACATCTTAACGCCGGATATTTTTGACAAAATCGAAGCCACGGAGCCGGGCAAAAACGGCGAAGTACAAATCACCGATGCCCTGCTAAAGCAAGCCAACGAAGGTTGTGTCTTAGCCTATAAATTCCGTGGCAAACGCTTCGACTGTGGCAGCATCGACGGCTTCGTCGAAGCCACCAACTACGTCTACCAGAACGTATTTAAGCAAGGGGAGTAACATGGGCGAATATCTCGCGGCATTCAAAGCCTACGACGTGCGTGGTCGCATACCAGATGAACTGAACGAAGACATCGCCTATGCGATTGGCCGGGCTTATGCCGATTTCCTGCAGCCCAAGCAGGTTGTGGTTGGCTATGACATTCGCCTAACCAGCCAAACTCTGAGCCAAGCATTAGCGAAGGGGTTGCAAGAAGGCGGTGCCGACGTGATCGATATCGGCCAGTGCGGCACCGAAGAGGTCTACTTTGCCACCTCGCACCTGCAGGTAGACGGCGGCATTTGCGTGACCGCCAGCCACAACCCGAAAGACTACAACGGCATGAAGTTCGTGCGCGAGCAGTCGAAACCCATCAGTGGCGACACTGGCCTTAAAGACATCGAGCGCATCGCCAGTGAACGCAGCTGGCGCGACAGCACACGCGTGGGCAGCTACCAACAGCAGGACACTCGCCCAGCCTACATCAAACACTTGTTAGGTTACGTCGATCACAATCAATTGAAGCCCCTCAAAATTGTCTGCAACGCGGGCAATGGTGGTGCCGGAGCCGTGATTGACGCCATCGAATCGCAGCTGCCGTTCGAGTGGATCAAGGTGCATCATGACGCCGATGGCGACTTCCCCAACGGGGTTCCAAACCCATTGCTCGAAGAAAACCGCGCCCCCACCATCGACGCCATTCAAGCCCAGGGTGCCGATCTCGGCATTGCTTGGGACGGCGACTTTGACCGCTGCTTCTTTTTCGACAGCGAGGGCCATTTTATTGAGGGCTATTACATCGTTGGCTTGCTGGCTGAAGCCTTCCTCAATAAGCACCCAGGTGCCAACGTGGTGCACGACCCTAGATTGGTGTGGAACACGGTCGAACTGGTGGAGTCCATGGGCGGCCAAGCCATTCAAAGCAAAACCGGCCATGCCTTTATCAAAGAGCGTATGCGCAAAGAAGACGCGGTGTATGGCGGTGAAATGAGCGCGCACCACTACTTCCGTGACTTCGCTTATTGCGACAGCGGCATGATTCCCTGGTTATTGGTCGCTGAGCTGATTTCTGTCAGCGGTAAAAGCTTGTCGCAACTGGTGGCTGAGCGTGCCGCGCGCTTCCCCTGCAGCGGTGAAATCAACTCACGCCTGCAAGATGCGCAAGCAACGCTGAGCAAGGTGGAACAGCATTTTGCCGGCCAGGCCCAAAGTGTTGACCACACAGATGGCTTAAGCATGAGTTTTAGCGACTGGCGCTTTAACCTGCGAGCATCGAACACCGAGCCAGTGGTACGCCTAAACGTTGAAAGCCGTGCCGACGAGGCGCTGATGCAGGAAAAAACCCAGTATTTACTGGCATTGATGCAAGACAGCTAGCTCAGAGGCGTAGCTGTTTGTTTTCTCTCACTTTTTTTAAAAAAAGTGTTGACGCAAAGACAACCGGGGCGTAACATACGCCCCGTTGTTGAGAGACATTCCCCGATAGCTCAGTCGGTAGAGCAGTAGACTGTTAATCTATTGGTCGCTGGTTCAAGTCCAGCTCGGGGAGCCACTCAACCTTCGGGGTATAGCGCAGTCTGGTAGCGCGCCTGGTTTGGGACCAGGATGTCGGGAGTTCGAATCTCTCTACCCCGACCACTTCTTTTAAGACCCTCTCCTTTATTTAAGCTTCTTTATTTTTCGCCCGCGACAGCACTGTTTTTTTATTTTTTTGCGCCATAAAAAAGCGCCCGTTGCAAGCAACGAACGCTTATGGTCTCACACTGCTTGTGCTTAGCCTTGCTCTTCGTCTGCCACGATTTCCAGCAGCTCCACTTCAAACACCAGCGCTGAGTTAGCCGGAATTTGTGGGCTTGGGCTACGTGCACCGTAAGCCAGATCGGCCGGCACATAGAACTTCCACTTGTCACCTGGCGACATTAGTTGCAGACCTTCTGTCCAGCCTTTGATGACCATATTCAGTGGGAACTGAGCTGGCTCGCCGCGATCAACCGAGCTGTCAAACACAGTACCGTCGGTCAGCGTGCCATGATAGTGCACTTTTACCGTATCGGTTGCTGCTGGCATGGCGCCGTCGCCACCGTCGGTCATGACTTCATACTGCAAGCCTGACTCCAGTACGACCACCTCATCGCGCTTGGCATTTTCAGCTAAGAATTCTTCGCTTTTCTTCGCCATTTCATCGTTAAGCGCTTCTTGCTTGCGCACATGCTCTTCGCGCATCTTAGCGAAGGCCGCTTCGATGGTTTCTTCATCAATGCGCGCCTCAGTCTCACTCATGGCGTCACGCAAACCTGCCACCAAAGCGTCGGTGTTCAATTCCAGTTTTTCACCGGCTAACTGACGACCAAACTGCAAGCCAACACCGTAGCTGGCCTGATCAACGTGATTTTCCAGTTTTACTTCTGCCGCCTTCTCTTGACCACAGCCGGCCAGCAATGCAGCGCCCAGCAAGACAGCCGGTGCAGTTTTCTTAAACATCATGGTATTTCCTTGTTCGTTATAAATTAAATGGCGTTCAGCACGCGTAATTACCTGCTGCGGCTCGCCGTTCACACTCGCGCCGAATATTTTTGCACACCTGAATTTCGGCAGTGGATGGGTTAGCCATCATTTTGCAGCGGTAATCTCGCTGGCGCAGTTCTTTATCAGCAATATCAGCAAACTGACCATTACCGCACCCCACCAGACCCAAGACCACTAATAACAGCAAATGTTTCATCACACGCCCAATCCATGCCGCAAAAAATAGCGGTTAAAAACCCACCGCAAAGGAGGCACCCACATACACACCCGAGACGTTTACATCGGCTTCAATATCCACATCATCCGGGTCGGTTTGCAGCGCCAAGCGGCGATAACCGGCTTCCAAACCAATATCCACCACCGGGACAGGCAAATCATAGCCCAGACCATAACTGATATCGGTCAACTGATTATCACCTAAGCCAACATAACGTACATCAGCACCCGCATACAGGCCAAATGGCGTGTTGACTTTTACAGCCCCATACGCCAATGGCAAGGTCAGATCTAAATCCACCTCTTCACTGACACTGTTGCCCTCATAACTGCCCTTTACCACGGCACTGCCATCGAACTGTCGGGCGGTAGCGCCCAAATAAATATCGATATAAGGCAATGGCAGCGGCAAACCCCAATACAGAGTTAAATCCTGGTGACTCAGATCAAAGTCTGTTTGTGTATCACCCGTATATGACTGGCCTGCAAACTCGGCATTTAAGCGACCGTCACCGGATATCTCCAGCGCCGTACGTTTAAGCTCTACGTGGGGCAGCACGGGCACCGGATGCTCGAAAAATAGGGTGATTTGATTGCCCGTATTGTCTTCTAAATCCAGGCCTTCGCTTTCAACCGAGACATCGCGATCCAAATCACCTTTGGCGCCAGCATTCCAAACGCTGGCTTTGGCACCGACAGTAAACAGCAAGTCGGCCTGCGTCGGCGCCGCGACAGACAAAGCCAGTGCCGCGGCTGAAATCCAGGATAATGTACGTTGCATGTTGCCTTCCTGTTCCTTAATTACGGAAAACACCTTCTCTCACAAAAACGCCGGCAAAAGCCGGCGTCGTGTCAGGGCGTTTTAGAATGTTACGCCAATCCGGCGACCTACTTCCATATAGGATTCGACGACACCGCCCAACCCTTGACGGAAACGGTCTTTATCCAATTTTTCGCGGGTATCCGCATCCCACAAACGGCAGCCATCGGGAGAGAACTCATCACCCAGCACCACTTCACCGCGGAATAAACCGAACTCCAGTTTGTAGTCGACCAGTAGCATGCCGCCTTGGCCAAACAAATCTTTTAGCACACTGTTCACTTGGAAGGTTAATTCCTTCATACGCTCCAATTGCGCTTCTTCCGCCCAACCAAACGAACGTGCGTGGTACTCATTAACCATCGGGTCGCCGAGCTCGTCATTTTTCAAAAACAACTCAAACGTCGGCGGCATTAACTCAATGCCTTCTTCAACCCCCAAACGACGACACAGACTGCCCGCTGCAACGTTACGCACCACGCATTCTAATGGAATCATGTCCAGGCGCTTTACCAAAGACTCGGTGTCCGACAACAAACGCTCAAAATGCGTAGGAATGCCGGCATCAGCCAACGCCTGCATGACAAAAGCATTGAACTTGTTGTTTACCAGCCCTTTTTGATCCAGCTGCTCGACCTTTTTACCGTCAAAGGCTGACGTATCGTTGCGAAATTCCAGCACCATCAAATCGCTGTCGTCAGTGGTATACACCGACTTAGCCTTGCCAGAGTACAACAGTTC
>CBDDTG010000008.1:0-125750 GCA_965233665.1 Bacterioplanes sp.
AGATCACGCACGTGATTCGTGGTGAAGAATGGATCAGCTCGGCGCCAAAGCATGCATTGCTGTACCAATATTTTGGTTGGGAAATGCCGGTGCTTTGCCACATGCCGCTGCTGCGCAACCCAGATAAAAGCAAACTCAGCAAGCGTAAAAACCCGACGTCTATTTTGTATTATGAGCGCATGGGCTTTATGCCTGAGGCGTTGCTGAACTATTTGGCGCGTATGGGTTGGTCGATGCCAGATGAGGCTGAAAAGTTTTCTCGCGAGCAAATGTTCGAGCATTTCGATATTTCTCGCGTATCACTGGGCGGCCCAGTATTTGATGTTGAAAAATTACGCTGGTTAAACAGTTTGTGGTTGCGTGAGTTGGATGCCGAGCAATTTGTGCAGCGCTTTGCAAACTGGGGTTTTGATCATAAGCGTGTAGAAGCATTGATTCCTCATTTATTACCACGGGTAGAGGTGTTCTCTGATGTGGCGCCTTTGGCTGGGCATTTTTTGTCTGGCATGCCGGTGTTAACTGCCGCGGATTTTGAGCGCAAGGCGTTTGATGAAGAAAGCCTGCTGGAAACACTGCAGTTTGGTCTGTGGCAGTTGGAAGCCATTTGTCACTGGGACAAACCAGAAATCGAAGCACGGTTATTTGCGCTGGCCAAGCTGCAGGAGCAGAAAGTCAGAGATTTTCTGTTCCCATTCTTTATGGCGATTGCCGGAACGTCGCAAACGATCTCTGTGCTCGATACCATGGCGTTGCTGGGGCCAGACATTAGCCGCGCGCGTATTCGCCATGCCATTGATTTACTCGGTGGTGTCGGTAAGAAGCGGCTGAAGAAGATGGAGCGCAAGTATCGCGAGCTGGATGCCGCCATCGCCGCCGAACTGAGCGCAGACTAGGGTGCTGTCGTGCTCTGGTGGGGTAAGTCATTGTTTTAGAGAATTTTTTTTAAAAAAGTTGTTGACACCCACCAGGGCGCTACGTATTATACGCCCACGTTTTGAGACGGGGCCTTAGCTCAGCTGGGAGAGCGCAACACTGGCAGTGTTGAGGTCAGCGGTTCGATCCCGCTAGGCTCCACCAAAACCTTTTTCTTAGTGTCCCCATCGTCTAGAGGCCTAGGACACCGCCCTTTCACGGCGGTAACAGGGGTTCGAATCCCCTTGGGGATGCCATCTTTTCCCGATTAATTCCATAACGCGGTACAATGCAATTATGGAGATTAATAACGGGAATTGTCATGGTTCATCTTCCTGACGCAATCAAAGAAAAAGCTCGCGCAATCAAATTGGTAGTGTTCGATGTCGACGGTGTGTTGACTGATGGCACGCTGAGTTATTCTGCCGATGGCGAGCAAGTTAAGCACTTCAATGTAAAAGACGGTGTTGGTATTAAGCTGCTGGGTCAGTTTGATATTTTAACCGCTGTTATTTCTGCCAAAACATCTGCACCTTTGAGCCGTCGAATAAAAGATCTTGGCATTGCTCATTTTTACCCCGCCTGCCATGACAAATGGCAACAGTTATCTTTACTCCTAGATGAATTATGGCTATCGCCCGAGCAGGTTTGCTATGTCGGCGATGATGTCATTGATTTGAAGGTCATGAAAAAAGTAGGGCTGAGTATTGCCCCAGCCGATGGTTACTGGCTGGTACGAGAGCACGCAGACCTGATAACGGACAGTCTGGGTGGTCGGGGCGTGGCAAGGGAGGTCGCAGATGTTATTCTGGGCAGTCGTATGCCATTGGCAGAGGCGTACATTAAAGCCATGCTGCCAGAATTTGAGCAGTCTTCTGAGGAACGCAGTTCGTGAAATACCTGATTACTGGCGCCGCTGGATTTATTGGCGCATTTACCGCTCTCTCGCTGTTAGAGCAGGGTCACGAGGTTATCGGTGTCGACAATCTGAATGATTATTATGATGTTTCCCTTAAGCATGGGCGGCTGGAATGGCTAGCTGACTACCCAGATTTTCAGTTTGTGACACTGGAACTGTCTGATCGCCAAGCCGTTAATCAGGTTTTTTCGCAGCACGAGTTTGACCGCGTTATTCATTTGGCTGCGCAAGCGGGCGTGCGCTATTCCATTGAAAACCCTCACGCCTATGTCGACAGCAACCTGGTTGGTTTCGTTAATATTTTGGAGGCCTGTCGCCATCAACAAACGCCGCACCTGGTGTTTGCATCGTCTAGTTCTGTTTACGGTTTGAATGATCGCATCCCGTATCAAACCAGTGATCGAGTGGATCATCCGGTTTCCCTGTACGCGGCGACCAAAAAGTCTAATGAGCTGATGGCTCACACCTATGCGCATTTATATCGTTTACCCGTTACCGGGTTGCGCTTTTTTACGGTGTACGGCCCTTGGGGTCGGCCGGATATGGCTTATTTTAGTTTTACCCGCAAAATTCTCGCCGAAGAAACCATTGATGTTTTTAACCACGGCAAAATGCAACGCGACTTTACCTACGTCGATGACATTGTCGAAGGGGTGTGTCGTGTGGCCGAAAAAATACCGCAGCCACAGTCTGAGTGGGCGGTAAGCACTGGCGATGCCAGTCGCAGCAGTGCACCTTACAAAATATACAATATTGGTAACCACAACAGCGTAGAGCTGGGTACCTTTATTGATACCATTGAGCAGGTGCTGGGTAAAAAAGCCAAGAAAAACTACGTCGATATGCAGCCCGGAGATGTGTTGGCTACCTATGCCGACGTCGATGATTTAATGGCCGATGTGGGGTTTGCACCGAATACATCGCTGACCACGGGGTTGGAAAATTTTGCCCGTTGGTATCGTGATTATTATAAGGTATGAATATGTCCAACTATAAAATTGTGATTCCGGCGCGCTACAGCTCCAGTCGGTTGCCAGGCAAGCCATTGTTGGAGTTGGCGGGTAAGCCGATGATTCAGCACGTTTACGAGCGTGCTTTGAGCACGGGTGTGCGTGACATTGTGGTGGCTACTGACGATGTGCGCATCGAAACCGTGGCGCGTAATTTCGGTGCGGACGTCGTAATGACGGCACCGGATCACGAAAATGGCACTGAGCGAATCGCCGAGGTGGCCAAGCTGCGTGGTTGGCAATCCGATGACGTCATCGTGAATTTACAAGGCGATGAACCCTTGATTCCCAAGACCTTGGTGGAAGCGACGGCGGCTGGATTATTAAATAATCCTGAGGCTGGCATGAGCTCGCTGTGTACACCCTTGACGCAAGCACGTGAAGTATTTGATCCAAATATTGTTAAAGTGGTACTCGATCGGCAGCAATTTGCTCTGTATTTTTCTCGTGCGCCTATTCCCTGGGATCGGGATCAGTACGCCGAAGGCGCTGCTATCACCAATAAAATGCCGGTGTTCCGTCATATTGGCATGTACGGTTATCGCGTTTCTTTTTTACAGCACTATCAGTCCATGGAGGCGTGTGCATTGGAGCAGACCGAGTCGCTCGAGCAATTGCGGGCCTTGTGGTACGGCACACGGATTCATATGACGGTGATCGATCAGGCACCTGGGCATGGGGTTGATACCCAAGCGGATGCGGAGCGTGTAGCAGAACTGCTACGAGCAGCGCATGAGTAGTACGCGAATGGCATACATAGGAGAGTCGTTATGCAGAAGTGGCTAGCACAATTAAATCTGACCGAGCGTCTCGGCTATGCCGGGCTGCTGCCTTTTATGCTGACGGCACTGGGCGTGCTCGTGGGTGTGGAGGGCAGTGAGGCGCTGTTTAAACTCTACTCTGTGGTGATTTTGGCGTTTATGGCAGGTGCATGTTGGGGGGCGCTGCAATCCATGGGAGAGAAAGCCGCTTCCATTGACCTGCTGCTGTCGATTGGCACGTCGCTGTGGGCGTTGATGATTTATTTTATTCCCTTTGAGGTGGCGGTACCGCTGCTGGTGATTGGTTATGGATTGCTGTTGTGGCTGGACACTGACAGCAATGTTGCCAGCCACTACAACGCCCGTTATTCCTATCTGCGCAAAGTGCTGACGGGCGTGGTGATCAGTCTGCACGTGCTGGTGTTTCTATTTAGCTGAGGGCGCTAATACGCTCCGAACGGCAGCCGCTAGAGCCGTAAGCGCTTGACCTCGCGCAACGGTTGGCTGCTGCGCCATTGCTCCTCGAACTGTTCACGCGCTTTGCTGGCGGCGGCGCGATCACTGAATGAGGCCAATGCGCGATCTTCCTCCAATCGCACATGGCAGCCCGGCAGTAAAATCAGCTCGTTACGCTCAACGCCGCTAAACTGGCGCGCTTCAAAGCGGCTGGTAAGGCGCTGCTGTAATTGCATGAGAGGATGGTCGGCCAACCCGGCATATTCGCCGGGCAGCAATAACTGCAGGCGCCGTTGGCGGCCGTGGCGAACAAAGTAGCTGATGCTGTCGAGGGTGTCGCGGCTGCGCCACAAAGGCTGGTTGATGTCGACAATGCTGAGCATGGCTTGGCGCTGACCGCCGCGCAACGCCAGCTGCACTAAGCCTGCGGCAGCGGCATCCCCTTCTAATCGATACGTGTGCTCATCTTGGCCAGGGACAAAGCACTGGCTATCACTTTCGTTGCGTGCCAGCACTTTGCTGATGCTCATGTGGGCAATGCCCGCGTCCCAATAAAACTCAGTCTCGGGGTGATAGCCGTTGCGACGATAAAACTCATAGGCCGAGGTTTGTGCGCTGGCTTTGATCTGTCGCCAATGTAATTTTTCGCGCGCGTGTTTTTCCAGCGCGCGCAGCAGGCGTGAGCCCCAGCCCTGTTGACGATGCTCGGGTAATACCGCTAGGCGGCCAAATGTGCCATCGCTTAATAGCCGGGCGCAGGCCACTGGTCGCTTGCCGTCGTAGCAAAGAAAGTGGGTGGCATGAAGGTCGTCGTCGTCCCATTCGTCTTGTTCGGCAATGCCTTGCTCTTCGATAAAGACGCGGCGACGAATGTTTTGCAGGGTTTCACGTTGCTGTTGCCAGCTGACGACGTCGATTTCCATGGTTAGTCCTCCGGTTGTAACAGCTGACGCTGGAGCAGAACATCCAGCACTTGGCGGCTGTCGGCGGTTAGCTCAGGCGGATGCAGTTTATCGGCAGTATAGCGCCGCTGCTGACACAGGTAGCGCACCCAATCGAGGTCGTTGGCATCAATGGCATACGCTTCGCCCATAACGTAGAGCCTTAAACAGGTGTCCTGGCTGTAGGCCATGCGCACAAAACCCGGTCGCTGCCAGTGCTCGGCGTCACTGAGCTGGGCGTCGGGCAGGTCCTCAGGGACCAGCTCTGGATATTTGGCTTCGGTCATCAGTTGGCCTAAGGCAGCTTGTAGCTGATCGATGGGTGCTTGCTGCAAGGCTTTTAGCATGCGCTGGGCGTCACTGGCGGTAATTTCAGCATCGTCCTGGCGCGCTTCGAGGTCAGGGTCTTGGTAGCGCCAATCTTCGTTTTTGCACATCGACAGTTGGTCGGCCAAGGTGTCGGCTAAATCACTGGCAGCGGGGGCACGAAAGCCAATGGAGTAGGTCATGCACTCGCCACGGGCGATGCCGTAGTGGGCCAGTTGTGGCGGTAAATACAGCATGTCGCCAGGATTGAGGACCCAGCTGTCGTTTTGCTCAAACTGCTCTAAAACACGAATGGCTGGGCCTTGCAGACAAGCGGAGTGTGAGTCGCAGTGTTGGCCAAGGCGCCATTCGCGTTGTCCCTCTGCTTGTAGCAGGAAAACATCGTATTGGTCGTAGTGCGGCCCAACACTGCCACCGTCTGTTGCATAGCTGATCATCAGATCGTCGCGGCGCCAGCCGGGAATAAAGCGGAACTGCTCCAAAAGCTCACAGGCTTCGGGCAGCCAATGGTCAACGGCTTGGATCAGCAAGGTCCAGTGGCTGTCGGGCAGCTGACGAAAATCGTCTTCTGTGAACGGACCGCATTTCAGCTGCCAAGGGCCATCTTCGCCTTGTTCTTGAATAAGGCGGCTTTCGACTTCTTCATCCAGAGATAAGCCTGCCAGTTCCTCAGCGCTTAATAGCGGCTCAAAACCTGGCCAGGCATTGCGAATGAGTAGCGGCTTTTTTTGCCAGTAGTCGCGTAGAAAGGTTTCTACGCTGATATCACCCAATACGTGCATACATAAACTTCTTTGATGGCATGAAAAAGGGCAGCCGAAGCTGCCCAGTCGCGATGATCGATTTTAAATGGCTTTTGCCTGAGCGGCGGCGTTGCCGATGTAGCTGGCCGGCGTCATGGCGTTCAGCTCTGCTTTGACCGTGTCTGGCAGCTCTAGGCTAGCGATAAATTCACCCATGGCGTCTTGGGTAATGGCTTTGCCGCGGGTAAAGGCTTTGAGCTTTTCGTACGGCTGTTCGATGCCGTAGCGACGCATGACGGTTTGGATCGGTTCGGCCAGCACTTCCCAGGCGTTATCGAGGTCAGCGGCCACGCGCTCGGCGTTCACTTGCAGCTTGCTGATGCCCTTCATGGTGGCCTGGTAGGCGATCATGCTGTAGCCGGCACCAACGCCCATGTTGCGCAACACAGTCGAGTCGGTCAGGTCGCGCTGCCAGCGTGAAATTGGCAGTTTGGCGGCCAAGTGATCGAACACGGCATTGGCCAGGCCAAGATTGCCTTCAGAGTTTTCGAAATCAATTGGGTTGACCTTGTGTGGCATGGTCGATGAGCCCACTTCACCGGCGATGGTGCGCTGTTTGAAGTAGCCCAGTGAAATGTAGGCCCAAATATCGCGGTCGAAATCGATGACGATGGTGTTGAAGCGGGCGATGGCATCAAACAGCTCGGCCATGTAATCGTGTGGCTCAATCTGAGTGGTGTACGGGTTCCAGTTAAGGCCAAGAGACTCTACAAACTGCTGGGCATTGGCCTGCCAGTCGACGTCCGGATAGGCCGACAAATGCGCGTTGTAGTTACCGACGGCGCCGTTGATTTTGCCCAGCAAGCTCACGCCTTCCAGTTGTTGCATCTGGCGCTCAAGGCGCGCGACAACGTTCGCCATCTCTTTGCCCAGGGTTGTGGGTGAGGCGGTCTGGCCATGGGTGCGCGATAACATCGGCAGTTCGGCGTGCTCGTGGGCCAGGGCGCGAATGGCATTGGCGATGTCGCGCATGGCAGGCAGCAAGACTTGGTCGCGGCCTTGGCGCAGCATTAAGGCATGGGACAGGTTGTTGATGTCTTCTGAGGTGCAGGCAAAGTGCACAAACTCATTAATGGCTTGCAGTTCGTCGTTGCCGGCAAAGCGCTCTTTGATGAAGTATTCCACCGCTTTGACGTCGTGATTGGTGGTGGCTTCGATGGCCTTGATGCGCTTGGCATCGGCGACGGAAAAGTCGTCAACGATGGCGTTCAGCAACGCATTGGCGCTGTCAGAAAACGCGGGCACTTCAGCAATGCCGGCATGGTTGGCCAGCTGTTGTAGCCAGCGGATCTCTACTTCGACCCGAGCGCGGATCAAACCGTATTCAGAAAAGGCGCTACGCAGAGCGCTGGTTTTGCTGCCATAACGGCCGTCGATGGGTGAAATTGCGGTTAACGCAGACAGTTCCAGATTCGCAGTGGACATAGCAGTTCCCGGCTGAGCATAAATGAAAGGCGCGCAGTTTACCGGATTTTACCCGCCAGCGCAGCGCTGGCGGTGGTGGCCAGACCTGCTAAAATGGCCGTCCTTTTTATCGCTTAGGTCTCAGGCATGTTGGAATCGCTGCTGAGCTACTCAAGTCATCCGGCCTGGCTGGTGTTGATCATCATTGTTTCCACCTTTGCCATGGAAGATTTGGCCATTATCGGTGCGGCTTTGCTGGCGGCCAGCGGCAGAATAGCGCCAGAGTTGGCCTTTGCAGCGACCTGTTTCGGCATGTTTGTCGGCGATACTGCGCACTACTTGTTTGGCCGTTTGGCGCTGGTGTGGCCTTGGCTCAATGCGCGCATGCAGCACGATTTGATTCAACGCCAAGTAGTGCCGTTGCAGCAGGCACCTTGGCATCAGCTGGCGTTAATTCGCTGCATGCCGGGCTTGCGCTCGTTTGGTTACATTGCCTGTGGCTTGGCACGAGTGCCCGGTTCGACCTTTACCATTGCTAATGTGGTGTCGATTTTGGTGTGGGCGGCTGGCTTATTTGGCGTGGCCTATTGGTTGGGGAACCGCTACGCCGAGGATTTGCAGCAGTGGCTGTGGTGGCTGTTGCCGGTGGCGCTGTTGCTGTTTATCGTCGGTCAGCGCCGGTTGCGGCAAAACGTCGAGCAGACTGCCTAAGGGCACCGAATTATTCAGAGGTGCCCTAAGCAGATCGCCAGCCTAAGCGCTGGCGATGGCGCCCTTATTTACCCCTTCAAACGCCTGCACCGTGACTTCACACTGCGGATGCTCGGCTTTAATTGCCTGGGCTAGGTGCTGGGCGATGAATTCCACTGTGGTGTCGGTATTCATCTGGTAGCAGTGTTGAGCTGGCATGCGCAGCTGAAATTCACCTTGCTGTGCCTGGTAGGCGTAATCAATGTATTGATCGTCGCGTGCCACGACGTCTTCGTCGCTGCCTAAATAAATGTCGCTCCAGCGCTTGGCCCAGCGTTGTTCTTCGCTGTGGCTGCGCTGGCCATCCAGCTGAATCACAATGCGTGAACGGTGGCCGTGGGCAATGCGCTGGCAGTTGCCTAGGTGCTTTTTCAAACCATGGCTGTAGTGGTAAGACGCGCCTTCAATCTGCTCGGGCACAAAGCCCAGTTGCAGTTGCTCGACGTTCACCGGGAAAAAGGGTTTGAGCTGCTGTCGGCACCAGTGGGCGACGCTGTCGGCATCGATGCGATCACTGTCGATCAAGGCCACCGCTTGGCGCGGAGCGCGCATGCTGATCACACCTTGCTGGCTGCGCCACTCGAGGCTGATGCTGTCGTCCTGTTGTTGCAGGCTCAGTTCAGGGGCGTGAACGGGCAACAGCAAGCGGTGATCGACTTCGTCATCCAGCCAGTTGCGCAACGTTTTTTTTACCTGACCAAAATCACAAATCATGCCTTGGTCGTCTAAGGCGCCGTCCAGACGGGCACTGGCCCACCAGGTTTCACCTACCATGCCGCGCTGTGCGTCCAGGTAGCTGAAGTCGACGTTGGTGAGCTGATCAACAAAGAGTTGCATGGGGGTTCTCAATCGCACTAATCGCAGGGGCGCGCATCATAACGGAGTCTGGCAATACCTGCATCTGCTAGGCAGGATGTGTGCTCGAAGGTCAGGTAGCGGTTGGTGGGCGTCGGCGAGGAAAATCCCTGTTATGATAGCCGCCGCTGGCCAGCAGGCCGCAATGAATGCTGATATCTATGTTCTGGTGGCGCCAGAGCTAACGGTCCGAAGTATAGAGAGATAATTGATGGAGTACCGAAATAAGCTGGCATTAGGTGGGGTGTGTTTGGCCCTGATGCTGAGCGGTTGCAGTGATAACGATTCCAGCCGCAGCAGTGTGTCTGCGGTGGTGAAGGTCGGCCATGAAGATATCGATGCTGCGCTTGTGCGCTCCATCGCCGTGCAGGAGTCGGGCTTGCCTGCGGTGGATGCCGAAGGGCGGTTATCGCCATCGGCCTCCTACACAACCAACGACGAAGGGCGGGTGTCGGTGTCGGTGCCGTCCGAAGAGATACAGCTGTTCAGAGTGTTAGGTCGGGTCGAAAAAACAGAATCGGACATCGATCCTACGCTGCGTTTGTGCCAATGGGTCGCGGGTTGCGGTGAAACGCCTTTTGCCCAGAGTTATCCAGTCACAACAGAGCTGGATTGGCGCAGCGTTGTTCGTGATCTGAGCAGTGACGAAACCATTCGAGTAACGCCGCTGACGGATTTAGCCGCCGAGTTGGCATTTGAGCGCCAGTACCTAGAATCTGCCCAAGATGCTAACGGTGGCAGCGGCGTTTGGGTCGCCAGTGGCTATTACACGGATTACTCCGTAGAGCAGGCGATTTCTCAGCTGTCGCGCTTGTTCGGCATTCTCAATGTGCAAACCAGTGCGCCGGCGGATCTGACCGACCCAGCGAGCTGGGATGGCAGCGATGCCGTTGCTAACCAAGATAGGCTGCGCTACGGCGCCATTGTCGCTGCGTTGCAAGGCATGGCTTTCGACAATCCGAGTATTTTGAGTGAGCTGCGCCAACAGTTGGTGGAGCATGACGGTCAATTGCGCACCAGTGGCGATGGCGTCACTTTGGTGTCTGTTTACCAAGCCGCCATCGACAACCTCAATCAATTAAGCGATTTAACCGAACGCGCCGCGCAATATCGCACCGCCGTCGTCACTGCGCTGCAAGAAGACATCGTCGCCTTACAGCAAATGGGCGAGCTGACCGCGGTAAAACCCGCATCTGTCACCGAATTGTTAGGTGGCGATCTGGAAGACTTTACGCTGGGCTTGGCGCGTACCAAGGCGTTTGTCGATCGCCTGCAAAACCTGGAAGGCCAGTTCTTCGAGGAAGGCTATCGGCCGCAGCTGGATGCTTATTTAGAGCAGATGAAGGCCTTGGGTGATGAGCATGCCGACAACTTAGATGCGGTGGTGCAGGCCTTTATTCAAACTCAAGAGCTGTACGTCGCTTGCCATGCCGATGCGGCTCAGTGCAATGCGAATGGCCGTGATTGGCCATGGCTGCAAAGCGTCGATGGCTTTGACGGTGAGATCCTGCGGCTCAACGGCGGTGCCATTGAAGTGGCACAACAGCCTGCCGACATTAACGCCACCGATGACGAAGATGAGCCTGCTGAATCTCAAGCCATTGACGTGCTGATCAAAGGCCAATATCAGCAAGGCGACTTGCGCTTTGTGGTCGATCATTATTATGAAGATGACGACAGCGATGAGCCGATTGAATCGCCAGCTGGCGTGCGTTTGTATTACAGCCAAGCCAGCGCAAGTGTGCAGCCGGGCAATGAAGTCATCGCCTATGAACTGCGTTGGCCAGATTTCCAGCTGTACGACGTTACCGACATAGAGACGGCCCAAGAAACCGAAGTCAGTGGTAGCTACATCCTGTTTTTGCGGGGAGTAAAAGACCCACAAAATCCAGACAGCGAGCGTCGCTTTAACATCGACAGTGTCATTTTGAACGGTCGGATTTCCGATGTGGTCAGTGACGATAACGACGACGACGATGAAAAGTCGGTGATCAGCTTGACCGCATCGGCCGTCAACGCCGATGAGTTTTACCCCGCTAAGCGCTTTGCTTCCTTTAACGGTTTTTTCACGCCGCATGGCGGTGAGGGCTTTGAAAAGGGCAGCATGGTGGCTGACTTGGTTCAATATCAGTTGGGTTCTGAGACCATTGCCGGGCAGGAGGTTGAATACCTCGACTTTATTGTGCGCGGTGGTGATGCCGAGCGTTATCGCTTTTACCCAACCGTTGAGCGCACCGACGATAAAGACCGTGATAATGACGACGATCGTAGCGAAACCTATTTGACTCACGACCGTGAAGTGTGTGATCTGGTGGAATCTGGCGACGGTTGGCAAGTCGATACCTGTCAGCCGAAAGTGCGCGCCTTAGAGCCTCGGGATCGTGACGACTTACTCAATGATTTATGGAAAGCCGGTGTGCTGTCGCGGGTGCAGGTGCCTGGTCGCGGTATCTACTTTATCGACTGGCCAGCTGAGCAAGGCTCTGACCAGTGCCTGCAGCTGTCGCCCATTACCGACAGCGGTGTGATGTCTGGCACCCTGTACGAGCCTATGGTGCTGGGCTTGAACTCGCTGCGATTCTCGACTGAGTTGGACCTTGAATATGGTATCAGTGGTGAGCCACGCACCTTGCTCTCGGCCACCGTGACTGCCAATACGCTGGAGGATTACAGCGCGTCCGTTGCTCTGTCACACGACTACAACTCAATATCTGGCTCGGATTTGCTGGTCGGCTCTGGCGGCAGCTTGGATCGAATCATTGTGTCCTACGCGACCAATCGCACTTTTGATATTCGCGGCAGTTTGGCGGTGTATCAAGATGGCGTTAATCTCACCTTGGCCGATGGCGAGGTTGATAAGATAGACAGCGAGCTGTCTCTGGTCGGTGTGCAAGATCGTGAGCTGACGCCGCTGCCGTATCGCTATGTGATCGACGAAGACGGCAACTACGATCGCTGTGTGATCGCCAACCAGGCTGAGTTTGACACCACGACCAAGCTGGAAGACATGGTGTTCAATCTTAACTTCCGCGACACCGTTTACGGCCAGGTCCGTAATGAAAACGGTGTGTGGGTGGTGCGCTACATCGATGGCACTTTTGAGACCTTGATGTAGTCACGCCCTACGCCTGTCAGCCAATTTGCTGGCAGGCGTAGCTTTCCGTTTTCCTTCCTTCAATATAACCAGCCGTGCACTGCGGCACGTGCGATCACCGCCAACAAAGCCGCCATCACTGCCGGGCGCACGACGGCCATTACCCGCTTGCCCGCCGATGCCAGAATGGCGACACCGGCAACGTCTAATGGGCATATCAACAAACCGGCCAAACGGTTAATGTCTTGGCTGTTTAATAATCCTGCCTGCATTTGCTCAATGGCCAAGCCCATCATGGCGGTACCGCCGGCCACGTATTTGGTAATGATCAGCGTTAAGCTATCGGCCGGGTAGCCTAGCCAGCCCAAGGCGGGTTTGAGCGCTTGAGTGAGCCAGCTAATGGCGCCGCTGTGATCGAACAGTTTAACCGCCACCAAGGCGACTACCAGCAGCGGCAGGGCGCTCATGGCAATGTCCCAAGCATCGCGGCCTCCTTGGCGAATAATCTCCAGCAGTGACGCGGGTGACGCTACTTCTTGTTCGAAGGCGGCAGTTTGATCGTGGCTTTGGGCCGATAAATGCCGGCCAAAGACATAAAAGGTCAATACCGCAGCCAGCAGTCCGCCCAAGGTCGCGATGGCTAACGTGGCAGCCACATTGAGCCCCAGAGTGGCCATGGGAAAGACGATATTGGCTTGGCTCATCGCCAACACCATCGCCAGTGTGGCAGCGATGTGACGGTCGCTGCTGCCGCTGCTGGCCATCAGTGCCAAGGTGGCCATGGGGGCGGCAAAACTCACCAGACCCACCTGTAAAAAGGCAAATACACCCAGACCAGTCAGGCCGAACGGCAGCAAAAACGGTGTGAGCAAGCGCACCAGTCGACCCAGCCAGCCGCGGGCATCGAGCCAGCGCATCAGACTGAGCATTAAAATCATGATGGGCAGCAGAATAAACAGCGCCAGTTCAACGGCGGCGCGACCGGCATCGAGCACTAAAGCAGCAATGGCTTCCATGGGCAGTCCAGGCAGATGGGATTAGCGAAGGCGGCACTGTATCAGTTTTCTGGCAGATATTGATTTTATACCGTTATCTATCGGGTGGCAGCCGTACCGTTACGGTGTGAGTGGTCGCCGTAAAGGATAAGGTCTAATTAGGCTGGCGGTGTGAAGAGAGCAAGCATAAAAAAGCCACCGCGCGGCGGTGGCAAAGGGGACGCCTAACGGCTGGATCTGTCTAACTCAGGGTCTTTCTAGCCCAGAGTCAAAGCATCACTCCAGGTGCGATGCGTTGGTTTAGTTGTACTTTGGTGGCTGGGCGAAAACTGCTCTGTCGTTGCCAGCCCGTCTCACCACTGACGAATGGGTCGACATGAGTGATGTGCCCACCTTGCTCAAGAAAGCGCTGCACATCTGCTGCTATTTGTTGACGCCGTTGTTCGGCATCTGGCTGTTGTTTCTTGGCCATAACCACCTCCGCACATGGATGCTCTAAGTGACACAGTCAATGTATAGCTATTGTATAGCTTTGGTCAAATTAATCTCTATTTTGTGTACAAGGTGTTGGTAGAAATGCGTACGCGTGTGGCCCGTGACTACTGGTGCATGTATACTCGCGCGTCTCGGAAAGTGCCTGCAGGGAAAATCTTACCCGGGCACATTACACAAAGTGGGCTTGGCTCTGACGGAGCCATCTGAAGATTGAGGCTTAACCATGACAGCATATGTTCAAAAGGGCGGACTCCAGATCGCTCAAACGCTGTACGACTTCATCAACGATCAAGCGATTCCGGGCTCGGGTGTCGATGCTGAGCACTTTTGGGCTCAGTTTGATGCCATTGCCAATGAGCTGGCGCCAGAAAACAAAGCATTGCTGGCCAAGCGTGATGAACTGCAGGCCAAAATTGACGCGTATCACCAACAGCGCCAGGGCCAGCCTCACAACGCCGAAGAATACAAAGCCTTTTTGCAAGAGATCGGATATTTGCTGGAAGAAGGCGAAGACTTCAGTGCCAGCACCGAAAACGTCGAGCCAGAAATCGCCACCATGGCTGGGCCACAATTGGTAGTGCCGGTGATGAACGCACGTTTTGCGCTCAATGCTGCCAACGCACGCTGGGGCTCACTATACGACGCATTGTATGGCACCAATGTGATCAGCGAAGAGGGCGGTGCGGAGAAAGGCTCAGGCTACAACCCAGTGCGTGGCAACAAGGTGATCGCCTATGCCCGTAACTTCCTTGACCAAGCAGCGCCACTGGCCAGCGGCAGTCACGTCGACAGCATGGCATACCGCATTGTCGATGGCCATTTGCAAATCGCCCTAAAAGACGGCAGCACCGTGGGTCTTAAAAACCCGCAGCAACTGCAAGGCTACCAAGGTGAAGAACTGGCGCCGAGTGCCATTTTGCTGCAACACAACGGCTTGCACTTCGAGATTCAAGTCGATGCCAGCAGCCCGATTGGCTCGACCGATGCGGCCGGCGTTAAAGATGTGTTAATGGAATCTGCGCTGACCACCATCATGGACTGCGAAGATTCTGTCGCCGCCGTCGATGCAGAAGACAAAGTTACTACTTATGGCAACTGGCTGGGCTTGATGAAAGGTGACCTGTCAGAAGAAGTGAGCAAAGGCGGTAAAAGCTTTACCCGCGTGATGAACCCGGATCGCGAGTACAGCGCCCTCGATGGCAGCAGCTTCAGTCTGAAAGGCCGTTCCATGCTGTTTGTGCGCAATGTGGGTCACTTGATGACCAATCCGGCCATCTTGTTGGCCGATGGTAGCGAAGTGCCGGAAGGCATCATGGATGGCATGATGACGACCTTGATCGCCATGCACGACCTTAACGGCAATGCACCGTTTCGCAACTCAACCACCGGTTCGGTGAACATTGTGAAGCCGAAAATGCACGGCCCTGAAGAGGTCGCCTTTGCCGACAAGCTGTTTGGCCGCATTGAAGATGCCCTGAGCCTGCCGCGCTTTACCGTAAAAATGGGCATCATGGATGAAGAGCGTCGCACCACGGTTAACCTGAAAGAGTGCATTCGTGCCGCCAAAGACCGCGTGGTGTTTATCAATACCGGCTTCCTCGATCGCACCGGTGATGAAATTCATACTTCCATGCTGGCCGGTCCGTTTATCGCCAAAACCCAGATGAAGCAGCAAACCTGGATCAAAGCCTACGAAGATTGGAACGTCGACGTCGGCCTGCGCTGCGGGTTATCGGGTCGTGCGCAAATCGGTAAGGGCATGTGGCCGATTCCGGATGAAATGGGCATGATGATGGAGCAAAAAATTGGCCACCCGCAAGCCGGTGCCAATACCGCCTGGGTGCCATCGCCCACGGCCGCCACATTGCATGCGCTGCATTATCATCAAGTGGACGTGTTTGCCGTGCAGGAAAAACTCAAGCAGCGCCCACATGCTTCGGTTGACGACATTTTGTGCGTGCCTGTGATGATCGCTGAAGACACTGCAGCGCTGAGCCCGGAGTTTATCCAGAACGAGATCGACAACAACTGCCAGGGGATTCTGGGTTATGTTGTGCGTTGGGTAGATCAGGGTGTTGGTTGCTCCAAAGTGCCTGACATCAACCATGTCGGCCTGATGGAAGACCGCGCGACCTTGCGCATCTCCTCTCAACATTTGGCCAACTGGCTGGCGCATGGCGTGTGCACCCGTGAACAGGTAGAAGACGGCCTGAAGCGCATGGCAGCCATTGTCGACGAGCAAAATGCGGGCGATCCGGCCTACATCAACATGGCGCCTGGGTTTAACAGCATTGCTTTCCAGGCGGCCTCTGACCTGATCTTCAAAGGCAAGGAGCAGCCCAGTGGTTATACCGAGCCACTGCTGCATGAGTACCGCTTGAAGTTCAAAGCCGCGCACTAAGCGCAAACCAAGCCCGGCCTTAGCGCCGGGCTTTTTTGTGCCTGATGATACTCTGGCCATTGTGAGTAAGCGGTCAGTAAAGTGCACTCGGGGCTTTAACCCCGTGGTGGAAAGTCATTACAATCGACGAACTTAGCAGGCTCGATGGACACGCATGGACAGGGCCTGCCGTCGCAGTGATGACAGCTCAATCATTGCTGTTGCCACGAAAAACTGAGCCAGTTTGCTGTGCTTTTTTAAGGCATGGCCAACAATCCAACACCAACAACAGGCCTGCTTAATGCGTGTCAGCATGGCCTTATAACTAGAAGAATAATTATGTTCTCACGTCTATTGTCGGTGGCTGTGGCTGCCTTGGTGTCGCTGGCAGGTTGCAGCGGTAACTCCTCCTCCAGTAGCGGCGATTCAACGTCCACTCCAGATGTTGTTAACGGCTATGGCGGCGCGGGCAATATTGCCTCGGCGCAGGTGTTTGCGGTGCCGCTCAATGCCCAGGGGCAGTTGAGCCAAGAAACCGACGAAGCCGGCAACCCGCTGTTGTCGGGCTACAAAGCCAGTACCGCACCGACAGCGTATTATCAGGTGTCCGTCGATGCCAAACATCGTGGTCGGCCGTATATGTTGCTGCTACGCAGTGATGACGACACCCAGCAGCGCTGTGAAGTGGTATCCGGTTGTGGCGACGTGCCGTATTTGGGCCAGGTCAGTTACAACGATGACGCGCTGGAGCTGCGTGCCGGGGTGGGCAGCATCGACAATGGCATGCGCATCAATATTAATTGGCTCACGCATTTGGCCAGTGCCGTGGCCTATACCCATTACATTGATGAGCAGTCAGCCGGGCTAGATAATCCAACTGAGCCAACGGCGGGCTTATACAGCCCCTACCGGATGGAGTTCGGTAATTTGTGGGTATCGCGGTTGCTGGATGTGCCCGACGTGATCGCCACTCAGGCCATTGCGCCGTCGCAATTATTTCAGCCGACGGATATGAACTCGGCCGGTCTGACCCAGGCCATTGCCCAGGGCGCGTTGGTGGCGGCGGCGCAGCAGCTGGCCGCTGAGCAACAGCAAAGTGTGCCGGCTTGGCTAAATGCCGTGATCGATCAGGTGTTAAATGCCGGCGGCCAATTGCCGCAAAAAGACGATCAGGCCAACGTGTTTTCTCGCTTCGATCTTTACCAAGCTGCTCACCAAGTGCTGGCTGCCAATCTTGAGCACTTGCGCTCAATGCAAACTCAGATACCGGCGGAAGCCGATGCTGCATTAGCGTTGCTGGCACAAAAGCGTGATGCCCAGCAACTGGGTGCCATGACGCAAGTGGCTGTCTCTAGCGAAGACGTCGGCTTGTGGCTCGACAAGCTGGCCAACGCCAAGTTGTTTATTCGTGATCTCAACGACCGCCTGGTTAACTTTAGCGGTGAAAACGCCAACACCTGTGGCCGCGCCGGTGCCGGAGCCGATTGCTTGCCCAGTTTTGTCGACCCGCAATACGCCGATCGCGTGCGAGCTTATTATGCTCGCATTGATGAGGTCTATGACGGTTTGTCGCCCACCTTTGCCAGTGCGCGTGAGCAGCTGTTGGAGTTGAGCCAAGATTTCATCGCTTGTCTGAATGGGCAGTGCCCAACCCTAGCTGCTGGCGCATCGTATAACGCCGACACTCAGCAGCTGCGGTTGCAAGGCAATGGTCACGATCTGACGCTGAGTTTTGCACCGGCTTTGTTAGATGTCGCCGGTGAAGATGAAGGGCTGTATTACGCCTTTGATATTTTTGTTGATGGCCAACTGCAGGCAGCGGGTACCACGCTGCAGTTTGAATCTGTAATGGAAGTGGACGCCAGCGGTGAGGAGGTGGAACAGTTTAATCGCCTGCGCTTGGTATTTAGTGATGATGAGCCTGCACGAGCGCTGCCGGCTTATCCGAATTTGGATGGCGCCCTGTGCGCTCAGATTCCCTGCAGCGATGCTCTGGGCTACACCTTCAATTGGCCGCGCGTACGCCTGGGCTATGACGATCAAAGCCTGCGCTTGGCGTTTGAGGCGTCGCTGATCGGCGTCAAAGACCCGCTGCAGCCAGAGCTGCGCTATCACTACAACATCACCACGGCCTCGTTGGCGCTGCGGGTGCAAGGTCCGGTGGTGGGCGTGATTACCGAACAAGGCGAAGAAGTGGAGCTGCGCGATCAAATGGAGCTGACCTTTGAGGGCAAAGCCAGCGCCGCCCCCGATTATTATTCAGACTCGGTCTGGCCTGAGCTGGATGATTTTTTTGTTGCTCGCTCAAGTGCAGAGGTGCCGGATTTGCAGCCGGACTTATTTCGCTTGCAAGTGGGCGATGACAGCGCCGAAGTGGACGGTCAGCAAGTGGCGCTGCAATACATGACCGTCACCACCGAAGGCATTGGCGCCAATCGCTTTGAGCTGTTCCAACTCGACGGTGAAAAGGTGTTGCGCAAATGCGCGGTAAGCAGTGATAACGAAGTTGTGGCTTGTCCTGATCGTGTGGTGGTCGAAGACGACGTCAGCTTTCAATCCATCGTCGACGATGGCCAGTTATTCAGTTTTGTGATGCCGTCGCGCGGGGTGTATCGCATTGACTACCGCCAGGATGCGCACGGTGCTTTGGTCAGTGGGTTCGATCAAACCCTCGACGGCACGTTGGTGGACCCCATGATTCAGGGCATTGATAGCCTCAGTGTGCAGCTGGCGCATGAGTTTGTTGACGGCACGGGTGCCGATGCTCAGCGCGCGCCATTTGGCATCGCGCGTTTGAGCCTAAGCCGCAAGCAGGCCGATGTGTGGGAAGCGGCACTATCCGTTGGCTACGACTACGACTATTTGGTTGATGTATTGCCGACCGGTGAGCGTGCGCAAAGCCTTTACCTTTCTTACTTAACACGTTTGTCCGCTGCCACGCGCGACGACGAGGACATTATTGTCGCCACTGAGCTGGGGGCCTTGGTGGTGTTTCGCGGTGGCGTTACCTTGCTGGGTAACGACAGTGGTGAAAACATCGGTATGCAAATCGCCAGTCGGGTGGAGTATCAGCGTGATAAAGACGCTGACGACGCCAGCGGTGCGTGCGGCTTAATTAACCGCAAAGAAACCGTGGCCAAAGACTGTGATGCGCTGGCTTATATAAATTTCCGTGGCGCCCTGGTGGGCATTATTCGCGAAGAGCAAGATGGCGTGTATGTGGCGCGCTTTGCCGATGGCGAGTTTATGGTGCTGGGGGGCTGATGCGTTTTTTTCTACCGTTGTTGTTGGCCAGCTCTGTCAGCCAGGCTGAGGGTGTGTTCGCCGAGCTGGATTGGCTGGCCAGTTCAGAGCCAGTGCCACTGCACTCCATGCTGTACGGTTGGGACAGCAGCTTTCAAGGCGGCGATAACGCCTATGCGGATTTGCAGCGGCGGTTGGGCTTTGAATTTGACGTCGGCGCTTTGCAGGCACACATTGCCTGGCAGCAGCGTGAATATTACGCCTTGCGCTTTAATGCGGCGACGGCGCGCTTTTATCGCGACCTGGAACAAGGCGATGACCATCAGGGCGAAGGGCGCTTGCAGTTGGCGGTGGAGCAGTTTCGCAGTGAAGGACTGCGCTTGGGCGTGGCCTTTGATGTCGATGGCTGGCGTCTTGAGCCGCGGGTGAGTCTGTTTCAAATCAGCGATTTTCAGTTCGGTCAACTGCGCGGTGTGATTCGTGACGGTCAGGCATCATCGACATTGGATTACGCCTTTAACGACGACAAAATTCTCGATTATCAAGCCGATGTGCCGACCGGGCAGGGCGCGTCGTTGGATTTAGCGGTCAGCAAAGCCTGGCAGCAGTGGCGGCTGGATTTTGAGGTCCGCGATGGCTGGAACCGTCTGTGGCTGAAAGATGCAGCATTTACTGAGGGCTGCATCAATTTTGGCGACGCCGGTACCCGCGTCTGCAACAGCGATGGTCTGGCATCGGGCCGTTCAGGCCAGCGTGATCGAACCGAGCGCATTGCCAGCCGCTATCAACTGGCGCTGGCGTATCAGGACTGGCAGTTGCAGCTGTTGCATCATGACCGCTATCAGCGCTTGGGTGTGCGCAAGCACTGGCGCTGGCCCGGTGCTGGCAAATGGCTAACCGCCTTGTACACCGACAAGCAATGGCAGTTGGGATGGCAAGGCACGGTATGGCAGCAGCGGTTGCAGGTCAGTGTGCTGGCCGATGACATTCGACCGCATTTCGTCCGTCAAACCCAGCTGCAATTGGGTTGGAGCTATCAGTGGTAGTCCTAATGTTGGTCGCAGTGGCTGGTGTAGCGACAACCGCGCTCTACGCCAGCGTTTGAATCCGGTATCATGGCGCCTTTGTTGTTAGCCTGCGACCTGGCATGTATTTAGAGCACTTTGGCCTCGACCGCTTCCCGTTCACCATTGCCCCTGATCCCAGCTTTTTGTTTCCCTCGCCGGGGCATCAGGAGGGCTTGGCGCATCTGCAATACAGCCTCACTGGCCACGGTGGGCTGATTTGCTTAACCGGTGAGGTCGGCACGGGCAAAACCACCTTATGCCGCGCTTTTTTAAATAAAACGCCGGGCCAGGTGCGCACTGCCTATGTGTTTAATCCGCAATTATCGGCCATCGAGCTGTTGCAAGCCTTGTGTGATGAGTTGGGCATTGCTTATGCCGCCGAGGCGTCGCAAAAACAGCTGTATGATCGCCTTAATCAACAGTTGTTGCTTTGGTATGCCAGCGGTGAACGCGTCATTGTGGTCATTGATGAAGCGCAATCGATGCCGCCGAGCTTATTAGAGCAGATACGCTTGCTCACCAACTTAGAAACCGACTCTGCCAAGTTGCTGACCCTGATTTTGGTTGGTCAGCCGGAGCTGAATACCTGGCTGCAACAGCCGCAGCTGCGCCAGCTCAATCAGCGCATTACTGCGCGTTATCATTTGCAGGGTTTGCAGCGTCATCAGGTCATGGCCTACCTCGATCATCGCATGCAGGCGGCTGGCGCTCAGGCGGGATGTTTTAGTCGCAGCGCCGCCATGCGCATGTGGCGCGCCAGTGGCGGTGTGCCGCGGCTGCTGAACGCTTTGGCCGATCGCGCCTTATTGGGCGCCTATGCCCATGGCAAATTGCAAGTGACGCGAGCGCAAGCGATGGGTGCAGAACGCGAGGTGCTGCCGAGCAAGGCTGCTACTCGCTCTGCTACTGCTCAGCCGGTTTGGTCTTGGCGTCCTGCCGCAACTCTGGTTGTAGGCGTGGCTATGGCAGCGCTGGCACTGCAGTTTTTACCGCAACTGCCGTCTTTGCCGAACTGGCAGAGCATGCAGTCCGACGCCGTCGTTGCTGAAGTGGATGCTGAGTTCGATGCTGACAGCGCCGATCCGGTCGCACGTCTGGCGCATCAGCAAGGGCTCGCTGCTCGTTCCTGCGATGAGCTGGCGGCCCTAGGCTGGCAATGCCTGTGGGTGAGTTGGCCGCTGGCCGACATTCGCACCCAGCGCTTTCCGGCACTGGTGCAAGGCGTTGACCGTCGTTGGCGTGGCGCTGAGCAAGCCAGCAGCTATCAGGGCCAGGCGCTGATCTTATGGCAGCCACCCACGGGCTATAACGGCTTGCTGCGTCCGGGGGAGCGCGGTGCGCTGGTGCCCTGGCTGCGCCAGCGCCTGGGCATGGACTGGCAGCAAGGCTGGCAAACCATTGCGCCTTCCGGCCAGGCGGCGAGTTTGCCGCAAGATTTATACGACCCTCTGCTAGCCAACCGGGTGGCTCAGTTTCAGGCGCAGCAAGGCTTGAGTGCTGATCGCATCATTGGCCCTCGCACTGTGATTGCGTTGCAAAGCCAGGCGCGTGTGGCCGGGGAGGAAGGCTAGTGTCTTATATCCTCGAAGCGCTGAAAAAATCTCAACAACAGGCAGAGCAGCAATCCGAGCGCCCATCCGGGCCAACCACTGAGGCACCACTGGCGCCTCAGTTGCTCACGCAATGGCCTCAACCTGGCTCGCCGCAACGGTCTTTGTGGCCGTGGCTAGCCATGACATTGCTGGTGACCATCCTGGTTTCTCTGCTGCTGTATCGCTGGATGCCGCCAGAAAATGTGCCGCTGGTGCCGGAAGGTGCAGTGCTGATGGTGCCAGAGGGCGGGGCAGATCAATCGCCTGCCTCTGGCAGGGCGAGCACTGCAAGCGTGCCTGTTGAACCGGAGGTTGAGGCGAGTGCTGCCCCACGTCTTGTATCTGGGGCTGCGCCGGAAAACGACGCGGTTGCTGCAGAGCTGGCGGTGCAAGTGCCGACGCAAACCGTGGTGGCTGCCAAAGCAGCGGCTTCGTCCTCTGTTTCAACCGCTGCTTCAAGCTCTGCGCCATCTGCGGCTCCCTCTGCCAGGGCTCCCTCGGCTCGCGGTCAGGTCACGCAGCGCACCTTGCCGCCTTTGTCGGAGCTGCGCAAAATTCCAGATTTGATCATCACCGGACACATTTATTCGACCCAGGCCAGTGCTCGGCAAGTCACCATGAATGGCCGAGTCTGGGGCGAGGGGGATCGCATTGCCGCAGATGTGACGCTGACCACCATTACCCATGATGGCATTGAGCTGGATGTGGCCGGCTGGCCGCTAACGATTCACCGCAACCGCGGCTGGCAAAGCCTTTCGGACTAAACATGCTGAACAACGATACCAAACAACGCATTCAGGCTTTGTACCGTGAATGCATCGCCGATATGGGCTTAAAGCCGCGCTACGGGCAGCGCGTCATGATCGCAGAAATCGCCAAAACCCTGGGTGCTATTCAAGAAGATGACAAAGGCCAACGCAGCAATGACCAAGGCATTGCCGTGGTGGAAGCCGGCACCGGCACGGGTAAAACCCTGGCTTACTTGCTGGCTTCGCTGCCCATTGCCATCGAGCGCGAGAAAAAACTGTTGGTGTCGACGGCGACGGTGGCACTGCAAGAGCAAATTCTCGATAAAGACTTACCGGCATTGAAGAAAACACTGTCCATGCCGTTTAACTTTGCCCTCGCCAAGGGTCGGGGGCGCTATTTGTGTTTGCTCAAGCTGGATAAAGCGCTGCAACAGTTGTCGGGCATTTTATCGACCACCATCGACTTATTTGAGCAAAGCCCAGAAGAGCAAGATAAAGAGCTCTACGAATCCATGCTCACCGCCTACGGTCGCGGCAGTTGGGATGGTGACCGTGATCGCTGGGCCGATGAAATCGAACCAGGGCAATGGCACCACGTGACGGCGACCCATCGTGAGTGCTCCAATCGGCGCTGCCCGCATTTTAATAATTGCGCCTTTTTTAAAGCCCGCGAGGCGATGGAAAACGCCGATGTCATCGTCGCCAACCATGACCTGGTGCTGGCCGATTTATCCTTAGGTGGCGGGGCTGTATTGCCGGCGCCGGATAAAACCCTGTACGTGTTTGACGAAGGCCATCACCTGGCCGACAAAGCGCTCAACCATTTTCGCTTGGAAATCGGCGCCCGCGCCCAGCGCCAGTGGCTGCGCCAACTCGAAAAGGGCTTGGAGCAGTTTATCGGCGATGCCGGCATTCCACCGGCCTTGATGCATTCGCTGAGCGAAGCGCCGGGGCAAATTCAGTCGTTGATTCAATGCCTGAGCTTATTGTGGCCACTGCTGATGGAGCAGCTCGGTGATCGCGAGCGCTTGCGTTACGAGTTTGGTCGCTTGCCAGATAACCTACGCGATTTGCTGGCCAACTTGCGTGGCCCATTGCAGCCGTTATTGCAGACCCTGGATAAGCTCAACGACAGTTTGCAAACCTCCCTCGACCCTAAAGAAACCGGCGATTTCGCTCGCGACGTCGCCGAGAACTGGCAAACACCCATGGCGATGATGCTGGCGCGCGCTGAGCAATTGTCCGAAGCCTTGTCTTGGTTGTGTGCGGAGGAAGAAGAGGGCGCACTGCCCGTAGCACGCTGGCTTAGTCGTGTGCCGATGGGGGAAGACTGGGATATTCGCCTCAGCGCGTCGCCCATTGCCATTGCCGATCAGCTCAGGCGCAATCTATGGTCGCGTTGTTACGGCGCGGTGGTGACATCGGCCACACTGACGGCCTTGAACAGCTTTAGCAAATTGCAGTGGGAAGCCGGCTTGCCGGATTGGGCGTCCTACCATCGCGTTGCCAGCCCATTTGACTATGCCGCGGCAGGCGAGCTGGAGCTGGTGTCATTGGCTTCAGACCCTAAAAGCGAGCAGTTCCAGCAAGACGTAGAAGCCTGGCTGCAGCAGCAGGTCGATTTAAGCCGTGGCACCTTGGTGCTGTTCAGCTCGCGTGCGCAGCTTGAGGCGACGCGCGAAGCCGTGTTGAGCGATTGGCGTGAAACCTTATTGTGCCAAGGGTTTTTGCCCAAAGCCGAAATCGTGCGTCGGCACAAGCAGCGCATTGACGATGGCGGTGGCAATGTCATTTTTGGTTTGGCCAGCTTTGCTGAGGGCATCGACTTACCGGGCGATTACGTCACTCACGTGGTGATTGTGAAAATCCCGTTTGCCGTGCCCGATGATCCGATTCAGGCGGCCACCAGTGAGTGGCTAGAAAGTCGTGGTCGCAATGCCTTTATGGATCTAACCCTGCCGGCGGCGTCAATACGCTTGGTGCAAGCCTGTGGTCGCTTGATTCGCAAAGAAAGTGATCGTGGTCGCATCAGCGTGCTAGACAGACGCTTAACCACGCAGCGCTATGGCCGCTTGCTGGTGGAATCGCTACCACCACTGCGGCGCATCTGAGCAATTGTCCAGCTGGCCTCAGGCCAGCTGACTATCCAAAGCGCTCGGCTCAGAGCGAATCATCAGGATGTGTTCACGCAAGTAGGTCAACAGTTGATCGGCCTGCTTGAGTTGGCGCTGAATGATCAAGCAACGCAGCTGCTGACGATCTCGTTCCAAGATGCGCACATGGAAGCGCCCGCCGGCCTCAGGCAGCTCCAAGTAAAGCTGCTGGCAATGCTCATTCAGGGCCAGGTCTGGCTGCAGTTGCTGTATTACGCAGCCGGCAAAATTAATGTTGCTGATGCGTACCGTGTGGGTTTTACCGCTGGCTTCGTCTACCAGCTGATAAGGTTGCTCCAGCGGCCGCTGGCGGCTTTGAAGGCGCTGATCTTGGCGTTGGTAATGGGCGGCATCGTACAGCGTCACGCCGTCAATGGCATCAATGCTTTGGCCGCACATAAAGCGATGGAACAGGGCGCAGGCCGCTTCGCGACGCTCAAACTGAGCTAAGTGATCGGCGTTATGAATGACGGCAAACTGGCCTTGCGCACATTGGCTGGCAAACGCGGCGTTTTCTGACGGCAGCGTGAAGTTATCAAATTCACCCGTGGCGACCAGCGTCGGAACGCTGGGGTATTGCGCAAACCCTTCAAATTCCAGCAAGCGGCGGGTGTTTTGCTCATAGCGTGCACGTTCGTTGTCGTCCAGGCGAGCAATTTGCCGATACAGCAACTTGCGATAGGTGGGACTCACCTCTGTGCGTTGCAAGCGACTGTGGTTGATCAAGTTGCAGACCGCGGTGGTGGCGAAGGCTTCCATCTGACCGGAGGCCAGCAGCTGCAAGGAGTCTTCCAATAAGGTGATCAGGCTTTGCCGACGAAAACAGGTGATGCCCGACAACAGCAGTTTTTCGACCCGCTGTGGGTATGCCGCGGTATACAGGGATGCCATGGCTGAGCCGTAACTGATGCCCAGTAAGATGACCTGCTCAAGTTGCTGGCCCTCGATAAAGGCATGCAGCAAGTCGGCATAATCTGACAAGCCCAGCTCCGGCGCCAATTGCTGGTTATTTCCCTGCGAAGGCAGATCCAGCAAGATCACTGGGTGGGTCTCTAGTACCTGTTCTACTTCATGGCGAAAAGAGCCAAAACTTTGAAAAGCGCCGCCGAGAAAAACCACCGGTGTTTGCCCGATATTGTGCGGCTGGCTGAAGGACAGGTATTCCAGCTTGTATTGGCCGACCCAAACAGTGTCTGGTGCAGCCCGCAGGCTGGCTACGGAGAAGGGTGAGAAATCCATGGCTTGATCGCTCTTATTCTTATAGTGAGACGACCTTACCGAAAAAATAGACAGATCGCCACACTTGTATGTTTTCTTTGCAGAGGGCGGTTTTCTGGCTTATGTGTTTGAAAAATATAAAGAAAAATGAAAATCTCTGGCTTTGAAAAGGCTCCGTTCTGGCGCTTTTGTTAAAAAATGTGTCATGAAAGGCGCATTTATGGCCCAGTTTGACTACCGACATCAAGGGTGAACTCAATGCGTTGGTCGGTCACATTGACTTGGTATTCTCCGCCTGGTGTGGCGTAGCTGCGCTCTGGATACTGATTGTTATTCGGAATAGAAATGGTCAGCTGGCCTGGGGTAATCATATAGCCCAGGCCGCCAGTGAGCGGTTGATTGGGGGTTAAATCGGTTGGAAAGCGCAGCTCGTTTAGGTTGATCGGCTCGCCGGCTTGCAGATTGAGGACGTCGCGCAAATATTGCTCGCTCAGGCCAATGTTGGGATTCAGGGCTGGGTTATCGAACTGCTGCGACAGGGTGGTGAGCAATTGCTGCTGGGTCTGTTCGCTCATGTCGGGTGGCAATATCACGCCTTGCTCTATGGCAGCGCTTTCGCGAGCGGTTTGAGCGGCTGTATAGCCCGGCTGTGCCGGCGAAACCTGCAGATTCACGAGTTGCCTGGCTGGTTGAGGTTGCGCGCGCGGCACGATGATTGTGGTGTCGCGAATGTACTCTTCGGTCAGCTCCTCAGCGGGAATTTCTTCGATATCGGCCTGGCTGAATGGGCTTAGGCCAGTCAATAACAGCACGATGGCAAAACCTTGGCTTTGCATACGGTGATTGAGCATATTGAGCATAACGGCGCGCTCCTGCGTGAACCCAGCACAAGCCTAGAGCAGCACCCGCGCAGTACAAGCTGCGCTTAGCGTGAATCACGCCAATGTCGCAGCCTGTAGGTTGTGCTTGGGGTTGGTTAATCGCGAAAGCGCCGGGTGACATCCTGATAGGCGTCGATGCGGCGGTCACGCAAGTACGGCCAAATACGGCGCACCTGCTCGCAGCGTGTTAAGTCGATTTCGGTCATCAGCACGGTTTCTTGCTGATGCTCAGCGTGCAGTAAAAGCTCGCCTTGCGGGCCGCAGACAAAGCTATTGCCCCAGAAATCAATGCCATCTGTCACGCCACTGGGGTCAACTTCGTGGCCGACGCGGTTAATGGCAATCACCGGCAGATTGTTGGCCACGGCGTGGCCGCGCTGTACCAGCATCCAGGCATCGCGCTGGCGCTGTTTTTCGGCGTCGTCTTCCGCTGGCTCCCAGCCGATGGCGGTGGGGTAAATCAGCACATCGGCATCGGCCAGTGCCATCAGCCTTGCAGCTTCTGGGTACCACTGATCCCAGCATACCAATACGCCCAGCTTGCCGACGGAGGTGGTGATGGGCTCAAAGCCCGGCTGATCGGCGTCGCCTGGGGTGAAGTAGTACTTTTCATAAAAACCCGGGTCATCCGGGATGTGCATCTTGCGATAAAAGCCGGCCAGCTCCGTGCTGCGGTCAAATACCAGGGCGGTGTTGTGATACAGGCCTTTGGCACGGCGCTCAAAAATAGAGCCGACGATGACCAGATTCAACTCCGCTGCCAGCTGGCCCAAAAGCTGCGCTGTTGGGCCGTCCATAGGCTCGGCCAGATCAAACAGCTCGGCGCTTTGGTGCTGGCAAAAATAGGGTCCAGCGTGTAATTCCTGTAGGCATACCAGCTCAGCACCTTGCGCGGCAGCGGCGCGAATGTGCTGGCCTGTGCGCTCTAAGGTGGTGTGGCGATCATCGACGAACGCTTGTTGAACCAAGGCTACAGTTAGCGCCATGAGACATCCTCCGGAGTATGAATTTGCATGGTAAGGCAGTGTAGTGAGCCATATTGCTCAATCACCGGACGGCAATTAATGGGCACAATGCGGTGCTGCGGAAATGCCTGGGCCAAGGCGCTGATGGCGGCGTGGTCTTCATCAACGCCATAAATGGGCGCCAGCACGGCCTGGTTGATGATTAAAAAGTTGGCGTAGGTGGCGGGCAAGCGATCTCCCTCAGCGCTGTATTGCGGGCTGGGCAATGGCAGCGGCAGTAGGCGGTATGGCTCGCCATTGCGCTGTCGCAGAGCTTTGAGTTCCTGCTCCATGGCATTGAGCGAAGCAAAGTGCTCGTCATCGGCCTGGGCTTGGCAATAAAGCAAAGTAGCAGGGTCTGCAAAGCGCACCAAGGTGTCGATGTGGGCATCGGTGTCATCGCCTTGCAAATGGCCATGTTGCAGCCACAGAATGCGCTCAAATCCCAAGGCGTCGCGCAGTTGCTGCTCGATTTGCTCACGGCTAAGCGCCGGGTTGCGATTCGGGTTAAGCAGGCATTGCTCGGTGGTAAGCAAGGTGCCCTGGCCGTCGCTTTCTAAGCTGCCGCCTTCGAGTACCAGTGCATGCTGAGCCAGGGCGACCTGACCAAAAACACCTTGCTGGTGCAGTTGCTGGCTGATGGCGTTGTCTTGATGGGCGGCGTACTTGCCGCCCCAGCCGTTAAAAACAAAATCTTGCAGTTGCAGCTGGCCATGGCGATACACGCTGATGGGGCCATGGTCGCGTGCCCAGGTGTCATCGCTGCCAGCCAGTTGGCACTGTACTTGGGGTTGGTGCTGATACCAGTGCTGCAAACGAGCCTGCGGTTCGCTGTTGTCGCACACAATGATCACGTTTTGCTGGCTAGCGATGGCAGCCACGATGGCGTGAAACACCGGCTCAACACGGTTTAAATGCTCGGCCCAATCGCTGTTGGCGTGTGGCCAGGTCAGCATCACGGCGGTTTGGGGCTCCCATTCTGCGGGCATACGCACAGGAGCATGATTGAAAGCTGGCATGATGGCCTCGCGCTGTTAGAATGCCGCGCATTGTAATCAGGCCGGCGCCATTACGCATCTGTACAAAGCCGGCTATTTTTGCCGTCGCGTTCCAGCCTTGCTGGCGGCATGATGACGGCGACTGACAGCTCCGGGGAACTCATGTCTGCTCAACGCTCATTGCCATTTTGGATTGGCTTACGTTATTTGGCTGCCAAGCGCAGAAACCACTTTATCTCCTTTATTTCAGCCTCTTCCATGGTTGGTATGACCTTGGGTGTAGCGGTGCTGATTTTGGTGTTGTCGGTAATGAATGGCTTTGACCGCGAACTGCGCGAGCGCATTCTCGGCATGGTGCCCCATGGCGTTATTTACGAGCGCGGCGGTGTCACGAATTGGCCAGAGCTGGCTCAGCAAATCGAGCAGCACCCAGGCGTGGAGGCGACGGCACCATTGACTCGCCTGCAAGGCATGCTGGGCTACGGTGGCCGAGTGCAGGGGGTGATGGTGACGGGCATCGATCCGGAGCAGGAGCCCAAAGTCTCTATTTTGCCGCAGCACATCATCAGTGGTGATTTAAAAAGCCTGACGCCGGGCAGTTATGGCGTGGTGATGGGCGAGCTGGTTGCACGCCAGCTGAATGTAGTGGTGGGCGATAAAGTCACCCTGATGCTCCCCGAAGCGACCTTGTCACCGGCTGGTGTGTTGCCGCGCATTCGCCGCTTAACCGTCACCGGTATCTTTTCTGTGGGAGCTCAGCTAGACAGCAGCCTGGCGGTAATCAATATCCAAGACGCCGGCAAGTTGGCGCGCATGGGCGGCAAGGTGCAAGGGCTGCGCATTCGCTTCGACAATTTGTTCGATGCACCTGGGCATATTTGGCAGTTAATTGGCGAGTTAGATGGTCAATTCAGTGGCAGCGATTGGACGCGCACCCACGGCAATTTGTTTCAGGCCATTCGCATGGAAAAAACCATGATTGGTTTGCTGCTGCTCATTATTGTTGCCGTCGCCGCCTTCAACATTATTTCTACCTTGGTGATGGTGGTGACCGATAAGCAAGCCGACATCGCTATTCTGCGCACCATGGGCGCTCGCCCGGGCACCATCATGAAAATCTTTATGGTGCAAGGCTTGGCCATTGGCATAGTCGGCGTCGCCTTAGGCAGTGCGTTGGGAATTTTGGCGGCGCTGACCATTTCTGATTTTATTGCCTGGCTGGAGCAGTTTTTTGGCTTTCAGATTTTAAATGGCGATGTGTATTTTATCTCGTACTTGCCATCGCAGCTGTTGTGGCAGGACGTCGCCATTATTACCAGTGCATCGTTATTGCTCAGCTTTTTAGCAACCTTGTATCCATCGTATCGAGCGGCGAAAGTCGATCCGGCGGAGGCGCTGCGCTATGAGTGAGGCGACCCATTTGAAAAAGGATGTAACCATGCAGCCGGTTTTAGAGGCGCGCGATTTAAAGAAGGTCTATACCAGTGGGCCGCAATCCGTCACCGTGTGGCATAACGTGGATTTAACCGTGGCGGCGGGTGAGTCGGTGGCCATTGTTGGCGCATCTGGCTCGGGTAAAACCACCTTGCTCAATGTGTTGGGCGGGTTGGATCGACAGGATCAGGGCCAGGTGCTGGTGGCAGGGCAAGATCTGTCGCACTTGGCTGAGGGGGCGCGCACCGAGCTGCGTAATCGTGAAATCGGTTTCGTTTATCAGTTTCACCACTTATTGCCAGAGTTTACTGCATTAGAAAACGTCATGATGCCGTTGCTGTTAGCCGGCCAAAATAAGCATTCGGCGCGTGAGCGCGCGCTGCAATGTTTAAAGCAAATGGGCATGGCGCCGCGAGCGGAGCACAAGCCAGCGGAGCTGTCGGGCGGCGAGCGCCAGCGCACCGCCATTGCGCGTGCCATTGTTAATCGGCCGCGGTTGGTATTGCTGGATGAGCCGACGGGCAATCTGGACCAGAACACCGCCGCGCAGGTTGAAGCTGTCATGGTGGAGCTGACGCAAGCACAAGACACGGCGTTTGTATTGGTGACCCACGACACCGCGCTGGCTAAGCGTATGGACCGCTGCTTGCAGTTAAAGGATTTGCACTTACAAACGCTGGACTAATCGTCGTTTTGATGCAGCCTTTGTCGTCGGTTAATGCGCCAGTAAGCGTTGGGTTAGTCGTCGTTTTGGTGCAGTCTTTGTCGTCGGTTAATGCGCCAGTAAGCGTTGGGTTAGTCGTCGTTTTGGTGCAGTCGCTGGCGGTTTAAACGCCGGCGCTGCCAATTGCTGATCACGTGCCAGCGCCAAGCGGCGCGCACCAATAAGAACCCACAGGTCGAGAGTATCAAGCCGGCCGTCAGCGACCCCACCCACAAAGGCTGCCATATCTGCCCCAGCTCCGTTAGCAACCAATCGAGGGACAACTCGATGGAGAAGCCGCGGTCAGGAGCGTCTAACATCCATACACCCAGCCGATAAGTTGAGTAAAACAGCGGTGGGATGGTGATGGGGTTGCTGATCCATACCAATCCAACAGAAATGGGCACATTGGCGTTGGCATAAAAAGCGAAGGCGGCGGCAATGGCCATTTGAAATGGCAGCGGCAAAAAAGCAGCAAACAGCCCGACCATAAAAGCGCGAGCGACCGAACGGCGGTTCAAGTGCCAAAGATTGGGCTTACTGAACAAGGGCTTGAGCAAGCGTAATGATTCGTTTTGCTGAATCTGTTCAGGCGATGGGAAGAGTTTTTTTAACAATTTTTTGGGCATGAGAATCGCCTAACTCAGACAGCGCGTGGATTATGCCTCCAATGCACGGCAAAAGCCAAGGATGGCGCGGTGTTGCAGTCAATTCAAACATTATCTTGTTGGTTTTATCGCGGCTTGCCGCTGGCGCTGCTGCTTGGCTTTATATTGGGCAGTTCAATCATTGCTGCTTGGCCAGTGCCAGCCTTATTGCTGCTCGCCTTGATGTTCCGGCTGTTGGGAAATCGCTGCCCCAGTGCTGCACCGCTCCTCGTCGTTGTGACCTTGGCTACGGCTTGGGCACAGTGGCACGTCGATCAGCGACTGCAGCATCGCTTGCCTTTGGGTCAGGATCAACAGCAGCGCCAGCTCTCTCTCATCGTCGAGCAACACCGCTCAGCCCAGCGCTCACAGCGCATGGTGCTAACCGTACTGCCGGGCGACAACAATCAAAGCCCTGAACTTCGGCGCATTCGCGCCAGCTACTATGGCGAGCATTCATTACAGGTCGGTGACCGGTTCGAGGCAACCGTTAAATTAAGGGCGCCGCGTAATTTGGCGAACGGTTTGGCCTTTGACTACGAAACTTGGATGTTGGCCAAAGGTATTGACGCGGGCGGCTATATTCGCCGCATCGAAACGCTAACGCCTGGCCAGCTGCCACTGCGTGAGCGCCTGCGCCAGCGCTGGGTTGCGCAACTGCCCGATGACCTCAGGCCTTGGTTGAATGCCTTGGTGTTTGCCGACAGTGCCGCGCTGGATTCGCATTGGTGGCGCCTTGGGCAAGCGACGGGCACGGTGCACTTGTTTGTCGTCAGTGGCTTGCACCTGGGGTTGGTGGCGTTGGCTGGCTGGTCACTGGCAGCGCTGTTGGCACGGTTGCTGGCCCTGCAACAGCCTGCCAGCGTGCAACGCAAGGTCAGACCCTGGCCACTGCTGTGGCTTAGAGTCACGGTGGCGGTTTCGGTAGTGGCGCTGTATTTGTGGCTAGCATCCGCCGGCATAGCGGTATGGCGGGCATCCTTGATGGTGGTATTAACAGCGGTATGGGCGCTCAGCCAACGCCGCTGGCAGCCCTGGTTGTTGGTGTGTTGGGCGGCAGTGCTGTTGCTGTTGGCCAATCCTCTGGCCCATCAGCAGGCGGGTTTTGCCATGTCGCTGCTGGTAGTGGCCGCGCTGATGATGTTGTTGTCTGGGCGCAAAGCCAGCCCAGTGCAATGGTTATGGTGGCCGCAATGGATTGCCTGGTGGGCACTGGCGCCCTTGCTGATGGCTTGGTTGCAGCCGCTCAGCATGGCGCATCTGTTGGCCAATGCGCTGGCGGTGCCGCTGGTGTCGTTATTGCTACTGCCGGGGCTGTTGCTGCGGGCGCTGATGGCGTTGGTGGGGGCCGATGGTGTGCTGATTTGGTGGTTGGACGCGGGCTTGCTGCTGCTCATCGATGGGCTGGGCGTGTGGTTGCGAAGTGTCAAAGATATATCGCCGGCCAGTATTTCTATGTTGCCAGCTTGGGGCTGGCTACTGTGGTGGGGGTGGGGTTGGCTTTTATGGCGCGGTTTGCCGGCGCTGCTGGCCATGTTTGGAACTTTGCTGTTGCTTATCTGGTTGCTAATGCCATCGCCGGTGAAGCACGAGCTGCGCTTGTTGGACGTCGGCCAAGGACTGGCGTTGGTAGCCACGGCTGAACAGGCGTTGGTGTATGACGTTGGTGCGCGTTGGTCAGCGCGTTTTAATATGGGCGAGGCGGTGGTGGCGCCGAGCTTGCGACAGTTGGGTGTGCAGCAGCTGGCAACCCTGGTGCTGAGTCATTCTGACAATGATCACGCCGGCGGCTTTGAGGGCTTGCGCCATTGGTATCGACCTCAGCGTATCTGGGCCGGGCAGCCAGAAGAAGGCATGGACTCTTGTCATGCGCAGGGCATATCGCCTTGGTACGTGAGTGGCCCTCAGCTGTTTTATCGCTTTTTTGCTGTGCCGGCTCACCTGCGCACTAATGACAATAACCATTCTTGCGTGATGCAGTTGCGCTGGCACGATCTGACGCTGTTGCTGCCAGGTGATATTGAACACAGTGTCGAGCAAGCATTGGTGCAGTACTATGGCGAGCAGCTACGCTCAGATGGCTTGGTGGTCGGGCATCATGGCAGTCGCAGCAGCACGTCGGCTGTCTGGCTGGCAACGGTTGCCCCTGACTTTGCCTTGATCAGTGCCGGCTGGAATAACCCCTTTGCTCATCCACATGCTGAGGTGCTGGCGAGGCTGGCGCAGCAAGGGGTGCGAGTGTGGCGCACGGACCTGCAAGGCGGTTTAGCGATTACGCCCGCAGGCGAATGGCAAGCACTGCGTCAGCGGTCGCTAAGAATTTGGCAAAACCGTTGATTTGTCGACACTTTTCATCGTCAGCGAGACCTTATGCCATGTCGGGGCTTGTGCTAGAGTAGCGCCCGTTTTTAACTTGTCTGACGCAGCGTTGGAGTAACGGAATATGCTAGAAATCATCCAAAACGGTGGTTGGATGATGGTCCCCATCATTATTGCCTCAATCCTGGCCTTGGCCATCACGGTCGAGCGTTTTTGGACGCTGCGGCCCTCGCAGGTGGCGCCAGCGGACTTGCTGGCCAAAGTCTGGGGGTGGATGAAGAACAAGCAGCTCGATGCCCAGCGCATGAAAGAGCTGCGTGAGTCCAGCTCGTTGGGTCGCGTGTTGGCAGCGGGTCTGATGAACTCGCGTCATGGCCGCCAAATCATGAAAGAAAGCATCGAAGAAGTGGCCTCCCATGAAATTCATGAAATGGAGCGCTACCTCAATGCTCTGGGCACAGTGGCTGCGGTCGCGCCGTTGATGGGTCTGTTGGGCACCGTCATCGGTATGATCAAGGTCTTTGCGGAAATCATGGTTGCCGGCACTGGCCAAGCCAATGTGTTAGCCGGTGGCATTTCGGAAGCCCTGATTACCACGGCCGCTGGCTTGGTGGTGGCGATTCCGGCGTTGATTTGTCACCGTATTTTGCAGCGTCGCGTGGATGAGCTGGTGGTGTTTATGGAGCAAGAATCACTGAAATTGGTGGATGTGCTGCACGGCGATCGTGAAGTGGCGGACGGCAATGGAGCCAAGCAGTGAATTTCAAGCGCCAGAACCGGGAGCCGGTGGAAGTCAACATGACGCCACTGATCGACATCGTTTTTCTGCTGCTGATTTTCTTTATGGTGTCGACCACCTTTACCAAAGAAAATCACCTCAAGCTGGATTTGCCTGAAGCCTCGGCCGAGCCTGTCAATCAGCCGGACAGCGTGGTTGAAATCATCATCAACGCCCAGGGTGATTACAGCATCAATGGCCAGGCCCTGGTGAACAAGCAGCTAGATACGGTGAAACGCGGTTTGCAAAAAGCCCTGGCGGGTCGTGATGATGCGCCTGTGGTGATTACCGCTGATGCCAATACGCCACACCAGGCCGTGGTGAGGGCAATGGATGCTGCCGGCCAAGTGGGTTTGGTGAACCTGAGCATTACCACACGTCAGCCACGCAGCAGTAATTAACGCATGAGCGAACTATCGACGGGCCAGGTGTATCGGCGCTTATTGAGCTACGTTTGGCCACAAAAATGGGCGCTGCTGGTGTCTGTGTTTGGCTTTGCCCTCTATGCCAGCTCGGCGCCGGCGCTGGCCCATTTGATGGGATTGGTCGAAAAAACCCTGCGTTTGCCGCACCCTGAAAATGTCGAGCTGTTGGTGATGCTACTGGTCGGCGTTTTCTTTTACCGCGGTATAGGCACCTTCCTTGGCAAATATTTTGTCGTAGTGGTGGCACGTGGTGTGGTGCACAACTTGCGCAGTCATTTGTTTGCTCAAATGGTGCGCTTACCCAGCCATTTTTACGATAGCGAATCCTCCGGGCGTTTGATCTCCCGGGTGATTTTCGACGTTGAGCAAGTAACCGGTGCTTCAACGCGCGCCATTACCACCTTGGTGCAGGAAGGCCTAACCGTGGTCGGCCTGATGGCGTATCTGGTGTGGCTAGATGCTAGCTTGACGCTGATTTTTTTAGCTTTGGTGCCGATCATTGGCGTGGTGGTATCGCTTGCCAGTCGCTTTTTTCGTCGCTACAGCCGTCGCATTCAAAACTCCATGGGGGAAGTCACTCAGGTGACCAACGAAAGCGTCAGCGGTTATCGTGAAGTCCGCACTTTTGGCGGTGAGCAGTACGAGCGCGAACGCTTTGAGGCCGCCAGTCGTTATAACCAAAAACAGACGCTGAAATTTGCCCTCACCAACGCCATTAATGTGCCCCTCAATCAGCAAATTGTTGCCCTGGGCCTCGGCGTTATGGTGTATTTGATGTTTCAGCGCGTCGCCAGTGGCACCATGAGTGGAGCTGAATTTTTGCAGTTTATGACGGCGGCTTCGCTCATCGCCAAGCCGATTCGGGCGCTGACCGACATTAACTCCATTGTGCAAAAAGGCATTGCTGCAGCACAGTCGATTTTTGCCGTGCTTGATGCCGAGCCAGAACCCGCCGGTGGCGATCATGCGCCGGCCAAAGTTGCGGGCGAGTTGCAGTTTAAGCAGGTCAGCTTTCGCTACCCAGGCACTGAGCAAGATGCCCTCAGCCAGATTGATTTGCATGTGAAGGCCGGCGAAACCATCGCCTTGGTAGGGCCGTCGGGCAGTGGCAAAAGTACCCTGGTCAACTTGATTCCGCGCTTTTATCAGCACAATGGCGGTGAGATTTTGCTTGATGGTCATGCGGTGGACGATTATCAACTGGCCAACTTGCGCTCGCACATTGCCATCGTCAGTCAATCCGTCACCCTGTTTAACGCCACGGTGCGGGACAACATCGCTTACGGTGAGTTGGCGGGCTGCAGTCAGCAGCAAATTGAAGCAGCGGCACGAGCCGCCAGTGCCCACGAGTTTATCGAGCAACTGCAACATGGCTACGACACCCAAGTGGGTGAAGGTGGCAGCATGCTGTCCGGTGGCCAGCGCCAGCGCATTGCCATGGCGCGGGCGCTATTAAAAGATGCGCCGCTATTGATTTTGGATGAAGCCACCTCGGCTTTGGATACCGAATCCGAGCGTCATATTCAGCAGGCGCTGGAGCAACTGATGCAAAACCGTACCACTCTGGTCATTGCCCATCGCTTAAGCACCATTGAAAACGCCGATCGCATCGTGGTGGTGGAAAATGGACGCATCGTAGAGCAGGGCAGTCACCGCCAATTGCTGCAGCTGGACGGCGCTTATGCGCGCTTGCATCGTTTACAGTTCAGTGAAGGCGAGGCATGACTCGGCTGAGTGAGCGCATTAGCAATAATTGGTATCGGCCTTGGTGGCACAACCTCGGCTTGTTGCCGCTGCAGCCACTGAGCTGGGCGCTGGTGCGTTATCGCTGGCGACGTTATGGCCAGCAGCGCCGGCAGTCCGACTCGGAAGTGCCTGTGTGGGTGGTTGGCAACTTGACCGTCGGTGGCACTGGCAAAACCCCTTTGATTACTTGGTTAGTCGAGCGCGCCCGCCAGTTGGGACTGCGCCCTGCGGTGGTCAGTCGCGGTTATGGCGGCAAAGCACCGTCTTACCCCTTGCAGGTCAGTGCCGAAACGCCGGTTGAGCAGTGCGGCGATGAGCCCATGCTGTTGTTCCAGCGCTTGAACTGCCCCGTATGGGTGGACCCAAAGCGTGCCCGAGCGGTGCAGGCGGCGCAGCAGCATGCGGATGTCATTTTCAGTGACGATGGCTTGCAGCACTACGCCATGCGCCGACATCGAGAGATTCTAGTGATCGACGGTCAGCGCGGCTTTGGCAACGGTTGGTTGTTGCCGGTAGGGCCTTTGCGTGAGCCATTATGGCGCCGGCGTGAGGTCGATATTGAGCTGCGCAACGGCATCGATTTTTGTGTGAGGCCGATGGCGCTGGTCAACGCCGCTACGGGCGCCAGGCGCTCAGCTAAAGCCTTAAAAGGCCAGCGCATTCACGCCGTGGCTGGCATTGGCAACCCGCAGCGGTTTTTAACCACGCTAGAGCAGCTGGGTGCGCAGGTCGACTCGCACTGGTTTCCAGACCACCATGCCTTCAAGCCAGCTGATCTGGAGTTTGGCGATCCAAGCCCCATCGTTATGACAGAGAAGGATTGGGTTAAGATACGGCCTTTCGCCAGCCGTCGTATGTGGTACTTGCAGGTAGGCACCGTGCTCACCGATGCAGCGCGCGATCGGCTAGAAACCGAGTTGCTGAAGCTGGCAGAACAATAGTGTGTTGAGGAGAACACCATGGACAAACATTTACTGACGATGCTGGTCTGCCCAGTGTGCAAGGGCAAATTGAAGTATCAAAAAGAGCAGCAAGAGCTGGTATGTACCTTTGACGGTTTGGCGTATCCGATCCGTGATGAGGTGCCGGTGATGCTGGAAAACGAAGCTCGGCGCTTGCCAGAAGATGAAAAGCTGGCGTTGGCGAAAGAAGCGAAGCAAGAGCCTGCTTCATGACATCTGTGTTGTTTGTGTGTTTGGGTAATATTTGCCGCTCGCCCACCGCCCACGGTGTGTTTCAGCATTATGTCGAGCAAGCCGGTTTGCGCGATCAAATCCGGGTCGATTCTGCTGGCACCGGCGATTGGCACATCGGCAAGGCGCCAGATACTCGCTCGCAACAAGCGGCGAAGCGCCGTGGCTATGATCTTTCTGGTCTTAGAGCGCGTCAGGTCAAAGCGCAAGATTTAAACCAGTTTGATTATGTGCTGGCCATGGATCGCTCTAACTTGCAGGTGCTGAGTTCCTGGTATCGCGGCGAGGCGGGTCAGGCCGAGCCACAATTGTTTTTGCAGGCCTTTGGCTCAGGCGATGAGCTGGAAGTGCCAGACCCCTACTACGGTGGCGAGCAAGGCTTTGATCATGTGTTGGATTTGATCGAGCACGCCAGTGCTGAGCTGTTGCGTGATATTCAGGCCAGGTTGTGACACCGCAGCAAAACATTCCCTTAAGCAGTACGCTAGCATTGCCTGCAACGGCACGTTACTACGGTCGCTATCAATCTACTTCTGAACTGTTGTCCTGGTTGAGCTGGGCCCAGCAGCAAGGCGTCGCCGTGCGCTCATTAGGTGGTGGCAGCAATGTGCTGTTGGCGCCTGAGGTCGATGCGCTGGTGCTGCAGAGTGATATGTGCCAAGTGCAAGTTGTGCATGAAACCGAGCACCATTGCTGGGTGCTTGTGGACGCTGGCCGCGACTGGCACCAGTGGGTAATCGACAGCGCGCATTACGGCCATGGGCTGGAAAATCTGGCACTGATTCCCGGCACGGTTGGCGCTGCACCGATTCAAAACATCGGTGCTTATGGCGTGGAGCTGGCCGACTGGGTGGCCTGGATTGAGGGCGTGCAGCTCAGCACGCGCCAGTGGCAACGCTGGAGTGCGCAAGACTGTCGCTTTGCCTATCGCGACTCCATTTTTAAACGCGAATTGCGCGGCGATGTCATCATTACCCGAGTGTGCTTTCGCTTATCTCGCCGCTTTGAACCTAATTTAAGCTACCAGCCTTTGGCTGAGTGGAGCGCCAACGCGCAGGTGACGCCACAAAAATTGCGTGAGGCTGTTTGTGCCATTCGCTGCAGCAAACTGCCAGACCCAGCCGAGCTTGCCAACGCGGGCTCTTTTTTTAAAAACCCGGTGGTGTCGGTGGAGCAAGCAAAGCGGCTGCAGCAAAGCTGGCCGCAGATGCCAACCTACCCGGCACAAGGGGGCGTTAAGCTGGCCGCGGGTTGGTTGATCGAGCAAGCGGGGTGGAAGGGTCGACGCCTGGGTAAGGTGGGGATGCACAGTCAGCAGGCACTGGTGTTGGTGAATTATGGCGGTGCCACCCTAGGCGATGTCGAAGCCTTGGTGCACCAGGTGCAAACGGATGTGTGGCAGCGCTTTAAAGTGGCGCTGGAGCCGGAGCCCCAGCGCTTTTAGAAGCTGAACGGCCGCAGTTGAAACTCGCCGTCGGCATCGTCGATGCACCAGCCGTTATTATCCGACCAGTCACCCAACACCCAGCGTTCACGTGCCTCACCTTGATGTTGCCAGTGATGTACGTGTGGACGATGGGTGTGGCCGTGAATCAGCCAGCGCACGCCGTGCGCTGTCATCACAGCATCCACTTCATCCTGAGTGACGTCCATGATGTCGTCACTTTTCATCTGCTGGCCGCTTTGGCTTTCGCTGCGCACCTGGCGAGCAAAGGCGATGCGCTGCTCCAGCGATTGTGCCAAAAACTGCTGCTGCCATTGCGGATTGCGCAGCATTTGTCGCAGCTTCATGTACTCGGTATCGCGGGTGCACAAGCTGTCGCCGTGCATCAGCAATACCGGCTGGCCGGCCAGTTCAATGACCGTAGGCTCGGGCAGCAGTGTGCCTCCGGTTTGCTGGCAAAACGTCTCGCCGAGCAAAAAGTCGCGGTTGCCGTGCATCAAAAACAGCTGCACGCCTTGCTCTGTGAGCCGGCGCAGTTCAGCAATAACGGCTTGAGTCAGGACGTCGCTGTAATCGTCGCCCATCCATACCTCAAAAAAGTCCCCCAAGATGTACAGGGCGTCACCGCGGCTCAAGCGTTGAAGAAAGGCATAAAAACCCTCAGTCATCGCTGGCCGGTCTGCCTCTAAATGGAGATCTGAGATGAAGTAGTGGTTCATTAGTCGATGATTTCAGCTTTTTCGATGATCACATCTTCCACGGGCACGTCTTGGTGGCCGGCAACCATGGTGGTTTTCACGGCTTTGATGCGGTTCACCACGTCCATGCCGTCGGTCACCTTACCAAATACGCAGTAGCCCCAGCCTTGCATGTCTTTGCCGGTGTGGTTTAAGAAAGCATTGTCAGACACGTTGATGAAAAACTGCGCGCTGGCAGAGTGTGGGTCCATGGTGCGTGCCATGGCGATGGTGCCAACGTCGTTGGTGAGGCCGTTATCGGCTTCGTTTTCGATCGGTGCTTTGGTTTCTTTTTGCTTCATGCCAGGCTCCATGCCGCCACCTTGCACCATAAAACCATCGATCACACGGTGAAAAATCACACCGTCGTAAAAGCCATCGCGGACGTAGCTTTCGAAGTTCGCGGCCGTTTTCGGCGCCTTCTCGTGGTCAAGTTCCAGGGTAATGTCGCCAAAATTGGTCTGCAAACGAATCATAACAGGCTTCTCCAGTTGAAATGCGGTATCCCCCAGGCTGGGGGAGGGCGTATAATAGCGTCTTTTTGCCGCTCCCGCAGCGCCGGGACAGAAACCCAGATTAAGACGGATACTATGACTGACACCGCAGCAACCAGTAATAATTTTGTCGCTAAGATCGTCGAGGAAGACCTCGCCAGTGGCAAAATCAGTAAGGTGGTAACGCGATTCCCACCTGAGCCAAATGGCTACTTACACGTTGGCCACGCTAAATCCATTTGTCTCAACTTTGGTTTGGCACAGCAGTTTGGCGGTGACTGTTTTTTACGCTTCGACGACACCAACCCAGAAAAAGAAAGCCAAGAGTACATCGATGCCATTCAGGACGATGTGCGCTGGCTCGGCTTTGAGTGGGTTGGCGACGTGCGCTACTCATCGGATTATTTCGACACTCTGTACGACTACGCCGTAGAGCTGATCAAAGCCGGCAAAGCGTATGTGTGCAGCCTGACCGCCGAGCAAACAGAAGAATACAAGGGCGACTTTAATCGTCCGGGCAAGCCGAGCCCATTCCGTGAGCGCAGCATCGAAGAAAATCTCGATATGTTCGCGCGCATGCGTGCAGGCGAGTTTAATGACGGTGAGCATGTGCTACGCGCCAAAATCGATATGGCGTCGGGCAATATGAATCTGCGTGATCCGATTTTGTATCGCATTCGCCGCATTCATCATCACCAAACCGGCGATAAATGGTGCATTTACCCGACCTACGATTTTACTCACGGTCAGTCCGATGCATTGGAAGGCATTACGCATTCTGTGTGCACGTTGGAGTTTGAAGATCACCGTCCTTTATATGAGTGGTTTATCGACAACCTGCCGGTGCCTGCTAAACCGCGCCAGTACGAATTTGGTCGTTTAAACCTGAACTACACAGTGACGTCTAAGCGCAAATTGAAGCGCTTAGTAGACGAAGCCGTGGTAGCCGGTTGGGACGACCCACGCATGCCGACCATTTCTGGCATGCGTCGCCGTGGCTTTACGCCGAGCTCAGTGCGCAATTTCTGCCACATGATCGGTGTCAGTCGCAGCGACGGCATGGTCGATGTGGCAATGCTGGAGCACGCCTTGCGTGACGATTTAAACAAACATGCGCCGCGTGCCATGGCCGTGCTGAACCCGTTGAAAGTGGTGATTGAAAACCTGCCAGAAGATCATCTGGAAATGCTCAAGGCGGATTACCATCACGAGCTGGAATTGGGTCAGCGTGAAATGCCGTTCAGTCGTGAAATTTTGATCGATCAGGACGATTTCAAAGAAGAATACAGCAAAAAATTCAAGAAAAAATTCACCCCGGGCAAGCGCATTCGCTTGCGTCACAGCTATGTACTGGAAGCGGTGGATTATGACAAAGACGAGCAAGGCAACGTGACCTTGGTACGTGCCAAGTTAATTGAAAATACCCTGGGCGAAGACCCGGCTGATGGCGACAAGCCGAAAGGCGTTGTGCATTGGGTGTCTGCCAGCCACGCCGTTGAAGCGGAAGTGCGCTGGTATGAGCGCTTATTTACCAGTCCTACGCCGGATAAAGGCGAGGGCGACTTTATGGATAACGTTAATAAAGACTCGCTCAGTGTGCGCACTGCTTGGGTCGAGCCGGCGCTGGCCAAGGCGCAGGCGGAGCAAGTTTATCAGTTCGAGCGTGAAGGCTACTTTGTGGCGGATCGCTTTGATCACAGCACGGAAAAACCCGTGTTTAATCTCACCATTGGTTTGCGTGAGGACAAATCCTTGTCACAACCAACCCCCGAAAAGGAGTAATGCATGTCACTGACTATCTACAACAGCCTGACCCGACAAAAAGAGGCATTTAAGCCGCTGGTGGCTGGCAAAGTGGGTATGTATGTCTGTGGCATGACGGTGTATGACTACTGTCACCTGGGCCATGCCCGGGTGATGCTTGCCTTTGATGTCATTGCGCGTTATTTGCGTCATCGCGGTTATGAGGTGAATTACATTCGCAACATCACCGATATCGACGACAAAATCATTCAGCGTGCCAACGAAAACGGCGAAGCCTTTGATGCGTTAACCGAGCGGTTTATTGCCGAAATGAACACCGACGCTGAGCGTTTGGGTATTTTGCCGCCCAACGCTGAGCCGCGCGCGACCGCGCACATGGGTGATATCATTACTATGATCGAAGCATTGATCGAGCGTGATTTCGCCTACGCGGCCGACAATGGCGATGTCTATTATTCCGTGCGCAAGTTCGAAGGCTACGGCCAGTTATCGGGCAAAATTCTGGATGAATTAGAAGCCGGCTCACGCGTGGATGTGGATGAGCATAAGCGCGATCCGTTGGATTTCGTATTGTGGAAATCGGCCAAAGCCGATGAGCCGCACTGGGATTCGCCTTGGGGCATTGGTCGCCCGGGTTGGCACATTGAGTGCTCGGCCATGTCGACCTGCTGCTTGGGCAACAATTTCGATATTCACGGCGGTGGGCCAGATTTGAAGTTCCCGCACCATGAAAACGAAATTGCCCAATCCGAAGCGGCGACCGGTGAGCATTATGCCAATACGTGGATGCACGCCGGTGCCGTGCGCGTCGACGGTGAAAAAATGTCCAAATCATTGGGTAACTTTTTTACCATTCGCGAGATTTTGGATAAATATCCGGCGGAAGTGGTGCGTTTTTTATTATTGGCAAGCCACTATCGCAGCCCAATTAACTACAGCGAAGACAGCCTAAAAGACGCTCAGCAAAAGCTGGAGCGTTTTTATAACGCCTTGGCACAATGCGCCGATGCGCCGGCGGCGAATTTAGACAATCATTTTTCACAGCAATTTTATGCTGCTATGGATGACGACTTTAATACCGCGGAAGCCATTGCCGTGCTGTTTGAGCTGGTACGTGAGTTGAACAAGGCTGAAGGCGCAGAGCAGCAAGCTCTAGCCGGTCAGCTGCGTTACTTGGGTAATATTCTCGGCTGCTTGCAAGACGATCCGCAGGCCTTTTTACAAGGTGACGATGTGGATGCCGCTTGGGTTGAAGATATGATCCAAAAACGTGCCGATGCCAAAGCCAATAAAGACTTCGCCACCGCCGATCAGGTGCGTGACGAGTTGGCGAATGCTGGCATTGTGCTGCGTGATAGTCCAGAGGGTACAACTTGGTCTAAGGGGAATCTTTAATTATAACTTCTCCTCTGAGGTTTTAAGAGACCCCTAAGGGCTGGTTTAAGGCCTTAAAAAAACCGCTGTGGCCCGGGCCATAGCGGTTTTTTTTACACCATAAAATCATTGAGCCGGATGTTGTAACGCTGTGGGTCAACGGCTTGGAGGATTTCATCCTGGTTGTTGGGTTTGCTTAAGTCTAACAACTCGACTGGCATGTATTGACGCTTGCCGGCGTGATAAATGATTTTAACGATGGGGGTGCGCTGATCTTTTTCGCCGGCTTCAACCACGACGCCCAGGCGTTCACTGCGCAACCGAACCAGTGAGCCCACCGGGTAAATGCCCATCGAGCGAATAAAGCGGTGTACTAGGTGCTCTTCTAGGTGGGTGCCGCTCCATTCCAATAGCTTTTTCATCGCTGCCGTAGGCGGCAAGCCTTTGTGATACACGCGATCTGCGGTGATGGCATCGTACACATCGGCGATGGCGCACATTTTACCTTCACGGCAGATGTCGCAACCGTGTAAGCCATCTGGGTAGCCGCTGCCATCAATGCGTTCATGATGCTGGGCCGCCACTAAAATGGTCAGTTCAGAGATGCCCTGGGTTTGCTTGAGCAGTTCACGGCTGTGCACCACGTGCTGGCGCATCACGGCGAACTCATCCTCGGTTAACTTACCGGGTTTGTGCAGCACATCGTCAGGAATCATGACCTTGCCGATGTCGTGCAGCATGGCGCCGAGCACGGCCTGTTGCATGGTGTCACGGTCCATGTTGAGCGAGCGGCCAAAAATCCCCATCAATACCGCTAGGTTGACCGAGTGTTCCAGTAGGTAATTGTCTTTTTGGCGGATGCGCCCCAGGCAGGCTAAGGCGTTGTGGTTGCGCAAAACGGAATCCACCATGCCGCCAGACAGCTCTTCAAACGCATCCAGCTCCAGTGGACGGCCCAACTTAACATCTTGCAATACGTTGCTGATCAAGCCGAGCGCTTCGTCATGCAGTTTGCTGGCTTTGTGCAGCTCTTGCTGGGTGCTGACGCGAGCGCTCTGGTCGGGCTTTAGCTCCGCCGCGACCTCCAGTGCGCTTTGGTTGTCACGGTCCACTTCAGTTTCTGGAATGCCGTCGACGTCCAGGCCACGCTCTGGGTCGATATAGACTTCGGTGATACCACGCTTGCGAATACCGGTGATGGTCGCTTCATCTGGAATGCGGCCTTCTTTTTGGTAGTTGTGGTGAGGGATCCAGTCGCAGTTCAAGTCCGCCACATACATGCCAGGGCGGAGCTGATCGACGGATACTTTCTTTTTCATAGCACCAAATCAGCAGGAAATGTCACCGCTCAGTATAGGCAGGGTCAGGTGCTTTGGGCGGCGTTTTTTGCTCATCTGCGGATTCCGACTGAGGTTCAAGTAGCGCTTTGGCGCCGCTGAAATCAAAGCCAACTTGCTCCGTCAGTGCAGCTGGGTCCGGCCTTAAACCGCAGCCTGAGCCGCTGGCAGGCAGGGTGCGGGTGCTGGCAGGGTGCTTCATGAGGAGGGCTCCTCTGCTTTGAGGCTGAGTGGCTGTTGGACTACTAAGCGCGGATCGATACGTGCATCGTTGAGGCTGACCGTCCAATGCAAATGCGGTCCGGTCACGCGCCCAGTCGCCCCGACGGCGCCGATGGGCTGGCCGGCTTTGATGGCATCGCCTTCTTGTACGTCAATGCGGCTCATATGGCACAGCATGCTGACTAAGCCATGGCCATGGTCAATAAACACGCTGTTGCCGTTGAAATAAAAATCCCCCGTCAATACCACGGTACCGTTTGCGGGGGCGACGATGGGGGTGCCGGTGGGCGCGGCAATGTCGATGCCGCTGTGCGGTTTGCGCGGTTGCTCATTAAAAAAGCGCCTAAGGCCAAAGGGCGAGCTCACCGGCCCGTGCAAGGGCCATTGAAATGTGGGCCAATCGGTATGATCGGATGTGCTGAAGCTGCGGTAGATCGGCTTCATGCGGGCAAACTCAGTGCGAATGCGCTCCAGGGCGGGCTGCGATGGGTTTACATGCTTGCGCTTGACCGTTAACCGTTGCTCGGCATACGTGTGTGGTTTCAGCGCCAACTGGCGTGGCTCGCCATTGACCATGACCTCAATGCTCTTGCTTTGTGTTAGAGGAATGCCAACCACGGCTTGCCAGCCCTGCTCGGTTTGCAGGGTCATGACGGGGCGCTTATCAAGCATTACCTTGGGTGCTTCATTTGAGTGGCCAAGTTCCAGGCGCCAGATACCGCCGGCAATGGGGGCGTGCTCGGGAAGGGCATGGGCGCCTGAAAAACTCCCCAGCAAAATCAGTAATAAAGCCGCCTTCATGCTCTTGTCTCCCCTTCGACTTCAACCACATCACACACCAAGCGGCCTTGTTGTAAACGGCTAACGACCCGCTGACCAACAGCAACTTGGTTGGCGTTTTGCAGCACTTCACCTCCCTCACTTTGCGTAATGGAATAGCCGCGCGTTAATACCTGTAGCGGACTGAGGGTGTTGAGCACATGGGCTTGGTGAGCTAGCTTTTCTTGCCGCTGCTGCAGTTGGGTGTTGATGGCGCGCTGCAGCCGTTGTTGCCAATCTTGCAGTTGTTGCTGTTGTTGAGCAATGGCGCGTTGGGGGTGGCAGTGTTGCAATGCCTGCGACTGCGTTTGCAGTCGTTGTTGGCGCTGCTGTTGCTGCCATTGCCAGCTGCGTTGCAGGCGTATTTCCAGCTGATCCAGCTGTTGGTAGCGATCACGCAGAGCTTGCTGTGGGCTGCGCAGGCGCTGTTGCCATTGATTGAGTTGATGTTGGTAATCGCTCAAACGGCGTTGCTGGTTGTTCCATAGGCGCTGAGCCAAGTTCACCAGCCGCTGGCGCAGCTGGCTGCGGTCACTGGAAAGCAGTTCTGCGGCAGCAGAGGGCGTTGGCGCCCGCAGGTCCGCGACTAAATCGGCGATGGTGGTGTCTACTTCATGGCCGACGGCGCTGACCACGGGGATATGGGAGTCGGCAATAGCGCGGGCAACGCCTTCGTCGTTAAAGCACCATAAATCCTCCAGTGAACCACCGCCGCGACCAACGATGATGACGTCTGCTCGTTGGTCACGATTGGCGCGCTGCAAGGCGGCGATGATGCCAGGTGCGGCAGCCTTGCCTTGTACCAAGGTGGGGTAAATGTCCACCTCAAGGCCAGGGTCGCGGCGCCGCAATACGGTCAAAATATCGTGAATGGCGGCCCCACTGGGAGAGGTGATCACCGCAATGCGCTTAATTGCTGGCAGTGGACGTTTGCGGCCGGCATCAAATAAGCCCTCTGTCAGCAGCTTTTTCTTCAGTGCTTCATAGGCCTGTAATAACGCGCCTTCACCGGCGGGTTTCATGCTGTCGACAATTAATTGGTAATCGCCTCGTGCAGCATACAAACTGACGCGTGCGCGCAGCTCTACCAAATCGCCATTGCCGGGCTGAAATTTGAGCTGTGCCGTGCGCGAGCGAAACATGGCACAGCGCACCTGAGCTTGCTCGTCTTTTAAAGTGAAGTACCAGTGCCCGGAGCTGGGCCGTGACAGACCAGATATTTCACCTTCGACCCGTACTTGTGCAAAAGAAACTTCAAGTAACTGGCGGGCGCGGTCGTTGAGTTGGCTGACGCTGAATACGGCATGCTCGCCACCACGTGAACTCATAGGCTGTCATGGCTCTGTCAATTAATTGGCTTAAAGGGTAACAGGTTCACATCTTCAGGTCGCGTTCAGGCGTTAACAGACAATATGGCCTAGTTACACTTTTGGGTCGTAGACATCAGCGCCCCAGGAAGCTACTTTAAAAGCACTTCAGCTCAGCTGAGTTAACCAAAGAAAAGGAAGGTACTATGAAAAAAATGATCGCAGGCGCCATGTTGGTTGCTGCTTCTTCTGTTGCGATGGCTGATCATGGACCAGCCGGTTGTGGCCTGGGTACTGCAGTTGTATTCCCAGATGCAAACGAATGGCACGAGCATGTGTTGGCAGCAACAACGAATGGTACTTCAGGTAACCAGACCTTCGGTATGACCTCTGGTACTCTGAACTGTCAGGATGCAAACGGTCCTATGGCCCAGACTCAGGCATTCATTGACGACAACATGGATCAGCTGGCGTTAGACGCAGCGAAAGGTCAAGGTGAAACTCTGGCGGCACTGGCTGAAGTAATGGGCGTTGCTGCTGACGACTCTGCTGCATTTAACAGCACCGTTCAGTCAAACTTTGATAGCATGTTCCACGCTGATGCGACTTCAGGCTCTGCATACGATGCGCTGAAAACCGCAATGGCGAGCGATAAGCAGCTGAAAAAATACGTTGGCTAAGCGTTAGCTTGCTAAAAAAACGCGCCGCTGGCGCGTTTTTTTATGTGTGTTGAAATGATCATAACTATGGAGTGAGTCTGCGTGCGTTGGGTTTTGGCTGCGTTGGCTTTATCAGTGAGTTTGCCGCTGTTGGCGAACGGTTCTAATTCTTTACAGTCACTGGCTGAGCAAAAACAATGGCAACATCTGTTGCACTATCGCATGCACTGGGATGGCAAGGTCTACAGCCAAAACGACAGTTCAGCGTTCTTTTTGCACCCTAATGGTAAATACGATGCCTTGGCTGAGTTAAACGCATCGGTGCAGGCGTTTTCAAAAACCGGCATGGCAGCAAATGAATCTGCTCAATGTCGCTTCCCTGCGCGCTATCAGTGGCTGAAGCGCTCTTTGCCAGAGCATGAGTTTGCGGATCAAGCTTGCCCAGAGTTTGAACGTTGGAGAAACGAATTAAATGCCCATTCTCTAACGTTAATCTTTCCCGCCTCGCATATTAACTCGCCGTCCTCCATGTATGGCCATACATTGATGCGCCTCGATCGCGAAGACCCAAGCAGCAGCAAGTTGCTGGCGTATAGCGTGAATTTTGCGGCCAACGCTGACACCACAGATAACGAATTGGTATTCAGCTATAAAGGCCTGACGGGGGGATACCCTGGGGTGGTGTCGGTATTGCCGTACTATGTGAAAACCAATGAATACCAGCATATGGAGTACCGAGACGTTTGGGAGTATCCGCTCAACTTGACCCCTTCTGAAGTGGATCAGTTCGTTCGCCATATTTGGGAAACCCAAGATACCGAGTTTGACTATTTTTTCTTCGACGAAAACTGTTCCTACCGTTTGCTGGCGTTAATCGATGCGGTTAGCGAGCGTGCAGATTTGGCGCAACAGTTTTTTTTAACCGCGGTGCCGGTGGATACCATTCGGGCTTTGAAAGCTCAGGGCTTTGTTGAGGGTTCGGTATATCGACCATCGGCTGCAGCCCAGCTAAATTCGGCCAGTGCGCAAGTATCTGAACGTGTGCGTCAGATATCAAAAGACTTGGTCGATCAGTCTGCTGATGTGGAATCTTTACTGCAGGGATTGACACCAAAGCAGCAAGTGCAAGCACTGGAATTGTCCCACGCATATGCCCGCTACCTGGCAGTCAAAAAGAAAAAGGCCAGTCCCGAGTTAAGGCAGCGTACTTTGCGGCTTTTGTCGGCGCGTGCCAAAAGGCCAGTAGACAGTGGCTTTGCGCAGGTTGAAACGCCAGCAGTGCGTGATGACGAAGGGCACTTATCTCGTAGGTTTGGTGTTGGGGCGGGTCATCAAAGCGACGATTTTATGGATGTTTTCTGGCGTCCGGCTTATCACGATGTGCTTGATTTGGCGGATGGCTATGTGCCCGGATCACAAATTCAAATGGGTGCCAGTCAATGGCGCCTGTGGCAAGACGGCGATGTGCGTTTGCAGCGTCTGACCGTTATTGATGTGCTGTCACTTAGTAAGCGAGGTTTTTACCAACAGCCTTGGTCGTGGGGTGTCAGCACCGGTGTAAAACGCTTTATTGGCCAGCAGCAAGAGTTGCACGGTTATTTACATGTTGGATTTGGTCAGGCGGTCGGTTTGGCGGGTGGTCGTGCTTACGCCCTGGGTGAAGCCCAACTGCTGGCAGACAATCAGATCGATGAGGGCTATCAGCTCACGCTGGGGCCAAGGGTGGGCTGGCTCTATCAGAGCAGTTTTGCCAATGCGCAGTTAGAAGGCAGCTGGCAGCCGGTGCTGGCTGGTGCCGAGCATGGCCGGCGAGAGCTAACGGCCTCGCTCACCGCAAGGTTGAGTCAGCAATCACAACTGCGCCTTCAGTGGCAGCGACAGTGGTTTGGCCAGGCGGGGGCGGACGAGTGGCAGCTGAGCTTTCAGCAGTATTATTGAGTACGCGCATGTTGGATGCAGGTTTAGCAGGCCGGAAAGGTGACGTGCTGTGACAGTACGGGGTGCGGGCGTGGTTTTGACCTGCTTTTTTAAAACCGCGATGACGCTGAGCATGCTGGCATTGACGGGCTGTGCTTCATTAAGCAGTTTGTATTTTTACCCGCAGCAAGTGTGGATTCAAACGCCTGCCAATGTCGGGTTAGCTTATGAAGATGTTCAGCTGCGCGCCGACGATGGCACTCAGTTACATGCCTGGTGGCTGCCGGCTAAGCAGCCTGGAGAATGGGTAGTGCTGTTTTTACACGGCAATGCAGAAAACATTTCCAGTCATTTTCGCAACGTCGACTGGCTGCCGGCACAAGGCGTGTCGGTATTGGCGCTCGATTATCGTGGTTATGGTGCATCGGAAGGCAACCCGGTTTTACCAGCGGTGTTTATGGATATTGAAGCGGCAGCGGCTTGGCTGCAGCAGCATCACCCTGAGAAAAAACTAGCGGTGTTGGGGCAAAGCATTGGCGCGGCTTTGGCGGTGCCTTTTGTGGCCAAAGCACAGCAGCGCTATGGCATTGATGCCCTGATCCTGGAAGCACCGTTAGCACGCTACAGCCAGGTAGCGCGCCATGCGCTGAGCAACAGTTGGGTCGGCTATCTGTTGTGGCCGGCCACTTGGTTGTTGCCGACGGGTTGGGATCCGATTGATTACGCGGCGCACATTGATGTGCCGGTGCTGGTGATGCACAGTCCAGATGACGAGGTGATTCCTTATCAGCAGGGTCAGGCGGTGTCTTCAGCGCTGGTAGCGCGAGTGTGCTGGGTTGACAGTCGCGGCCCCCACATCGGCAGCTACCTGTTGCCCGAAATGCGTGCTCACACACTGAACTTTCTGCAACAGGGTGTGTGCCCAAAAAATTAACCAAATGGTTAGGTTCTGCGCGGGTTGGCGCCACGAATTATGCTTCCCATTGCAGGGAGCTTTCGGCTATAATGCCGCGCCTTCTACATTCCCGTTCTGGAAGGCACTCTATGTTGCGAATCGCTCAGGAAGCACTCACATTTGATGATGTGCTATTAGTCCCCGGCTACTCTGAAGTCCTGCCCAACCAGGTTTCTCTGACCACCCGTCTGACCAAAAACATTACCTTGAATGTGCCTTTGATTTCGTCGGCGATGGACACGGTGACCGAAGCTCGTCTGGCCATTGCCATGGCGCAGGAAGGCGGTTTGGGTGTCATCCACAAAAACCTCACCGCCGAGCAGCAAGCTGCTGAAGTGCGTAAGGTGAAAAAATACGAAAGCGGCGTGGTGATTGACCCCATCACCGTCAGCAGCGGCACCAGTATTCGTGAGCTGTTGGCCATGACTGAGCAGCACAATATTTCTGGTATGCCAGTGGTGGATAACGGCGAGCTGGTGGGCATTGTCACCAGCCGTGATGTGCGCTTTGAAACCAACTTGGACGCCAGCGTTTCTAGCGTCATGACCCAGCGTGATCGTTTGGTCACCGTCAAAGAAGGCACCAGCCCCAGCGAAGTGCAGAAACTGCTGCACGTCAATCGCATTGAAAAAGTCCTAGTGCTGGACGATCAAGGCAAGCTGACCGGTCTGATGACGGTGCAAGACATCGAAAAATCTCGTGCCTACCCCAACGCTGCGAAAGACGACAAAGGCCGTTTGTTGGTGGCGGCAGCCGTGGGCACAGGTGCTGGCACTGAAGAGCGCTGTGAACTGCTGGTCAATGCCGGCGTTGATGTGATCATTGTTGATACGGCTCATGGCCACACCAGCAATGCCTCTGGCACCGGTGTGATTGATCGTGTGCGCTGGTTGAAAGAAACCTACCCACAAGTGCAGGTCATTGGCGGCAATATCGCTACCGCTGCCGCGGCTATTGATCTGGCCAAAGCCGGTGCCGATGCCGTGAAAGTGGGCATTGGCCCAGGCTCTATTTGCACCACCCGAATTGTTGCCGGTGTCGGTGTGCCGCAGATTTCTGCCATCGCTAATGTGGCAACTGCCATGGAAGAGTACGGCGTGCCGGTCATTGCTGACGGTGGCGTGCGTTACTCGGGCGATATTGCCAAGGCCCTTGTCGCTGGCGCCAGCGTCATTATGGTCGGCTCTATGCTGGCCGGTACCGACGAAGCGCCGGGCGAAGTTGAGTTATACCAAGGCCGTGCATATAAGTCGTATCGTGGCATGGGTTCTTTGGGCGCCATGGGTCAAAGCCAGGGCTCATCGGATCGTTATTTCCAGGATAAAAAAGCCGGTGTTGATAAACTCGTGCCAGAGGGCATTGAAGGTCGCATCGCGGTGAAAGGCCCCGCCTCTGCGGTGGTGCACCAATTAATGGGCGGTGTGCGTGCGGCCATGGGTTACACAGGTTGTGCCACGGTCGATGAAATGCGTACCAAACCTGAGTTTGTCAAAATCTCAGCCGCCGGTATGCGCGAGTCCCACGTGCACGATGTACAGATTACAAAAGAGGCCCCGAATTACCGTCTAGGCTAATTCGGTGGTGCCACCGCTTAAGGCGGTAAATAAACAACTCAGGGGATGATGCGTCATCCCCGTTTTTGCTTCTATTCGATGGAATAATTTATGTCCCAAGACATTCACGCTCAGCGCATTTTGATTCTTGATTTCGGTTCTCAATACACTCAGCTGATCGCCCGTCGCGTGCGTGAAATTGGTGTGTTCTCCGAAATTCGCGCCTTCGATATGAGCGAAGAAGAGATTCGTGAGTACAACCCCAGCGGTATTATTCTGGCCGGTGGCCCAGAGTCCGTCACCGAAGCAGGCTCTCCTCGCGCGCCGCAAGCGGTGTTTGAAATGGGCCTGCCGGTATTGGGTATTTGCTACGGCATGCAAACCATGGCGGAGCAGCTGGGCGGTAAAGTAGAAGGCTCCAGCATTCGTGAATTTGGCTACGCCCAGGTGCAGGTCGATGGCGATAGCCGTTTATTGCACGACATTAAAGATCACGTCGATACCGACTCTGGTAAATCCTTGCTCGATGTCTGGATGAGCCACGGTGATAAAGTCGTTGCCATGCCAGAAGGCTTTGAGCTGATGGCCTCTACGCCAAGCTGTGCCATTGCTGGTATGTACCACGCCGAGAAAAACTTCTTTGGCGTGCAGTTCCACCCTGAGGTGACGCACACCTTGCAGGGCAAGCGCCTGTTAGAGCACTTTGTGCTGGAAATTTGTGGCTGCGACGCACTATGGACGCCCGCCAAAATCATCGAAGATCAAATTGAGCGGGTACGCGCTCAGGTAGGCAGCAATAAAGTATTGCTGGGTTTGTCTGGCGGTGTAGATTCATCCGTGGTGGCAGCGCTGTTGCACAAAGCCATTGGCGATCAGCTGACCTGTGTGTTTGTTGATAATGGCCTGCTGCGCAAAAACGAAGGCGATATGGTGATGGACATGTTCGCTAAGAACATGGGTGTTAAAGTCATTCGTGCCGATGCCGAAGCGCTGTTTTTGGGCAAACTGGCGGGCGTTAGCGATCCAGAAGCCAAGCGCAAAGTCATCGGCAATACCTTTATTGAGGTATTCGATGAAGAAGCCGCCAAGTTAAAAGACGTTCCTTTCTTGGCTCAGGGCACCATTTACCCAGATGTGATTGAATCGGCAGCGGCGAAGACCGGCAAGGCCCACGTGATTAAATCACACCACAATGTCGGCGGTTTACCTGAAGACATGAAAATGGATCTGGTTGAACCACTGCGCGAACTGTTTAAAGACGAAGTGCGCAAAATTGGCTTAGAGCTGGGTCTGCCATACGACATGGTGTACCGCCATCCGTTCCCAGGCCCGGGCTTAGGCGTGCGCATTTTGGGCGAGGTCAGCAAAGAATACGCCGATATTCTGCGTGAAGCCGATGCCATCTTTATTGAAGAGCTGCACAATGCCGATTGGTACCACAAAACGTCCCAGGCGTTTGCGGTATTTATTCCACAAAAATCCGTCGGTGTGGTGGGCGATCAGCGTCGCTATGAATGGGTCATTGCTCTGCGTGCAGTGGAAACCATCGACTTTATGACGGCACGTTGGGCACATTTGCCATACGAGCTGTTAGAAAAAGTCTCTAACCGTATTATTAACGAGATCGAGCATGTCTCCCGTGTGACCTACGACGTATCGTCTAAGCCACCGGCCACCATTGAGTGGGAATAGATAAAAAGAGCGGCGTTGCCGCTCTTTTTTTGGATAATAGCAATGCACCCCAATAACCCCCATCAGGGCGAATACCCCATGGCCGAGCTGCTGCAGGCGTTGCCTGAACTGCAGCAATTTACCCGCTTGGGTAAGCGCGGCCAGACCACCATTGATTTCACCCACGCCGATGCGGTGCTGTGTTTGAATCGTGCCTTATTAAAGCACTATTACCAGATAGATCATTGGCAGATTCCAGCGGGCTATTTATGCCCACCGATTCCTGGGCGGGCAGATTATGTTCACAATCTGGCGAATATCATTGCCGAGTTGGATTGGCCCAAGCCGGTAACCATTTTAGATATCGGTACCGGTGCCAATCTGATTTACCCAATATTGGCCGCTCGCAGCTTTCGCTGGCGGGCAATAGGCGCAGACATTGACCCAGTGGCAGTGGCGAGCGCCAAAGCCATTGTTGCTGCCAACCCGATATTGCGTGGCAAGATCGACATTCGCCAGCAGCCCGGCAAAGGGATTTTGCGTGGCATTATTAAAAATGGTGAGAAAATACATGCCACCTTGTGTAATCCACCGTTTTATCGTGATGCGGCTGAGGCCGAGCGTCATAATCAGCGCAAATGGAAAAACTTGGGGCAAAAAACCGGTCAGCGCAATTTTGGTGGCCAGCACAATGAACTGTGGTGCGACGGCGGTGAAGCGGCATTCTTAAAGCAAATGATCGATGAAAGCATCGAGTTTGCCGGGAAGGTCGGTTGGTTTACCAGTTTGGTAGCGAGCCATAAGAACATTCCAGCATTGCAAGGGCGACTTAAGGACGTTAACGCTGCTGAGGTACGCGTGGTTGAAATGGCGCAAGGGCAAAAACGCAGTCGCTTAATTGCTTGGCGGTTTTAGTCTAAATAAAGAAGAATAGGTTTGGAGTAGGTGATGGCGAAGGACAGCAAGGTTAAAAGATCGCGTATTTTATGGCTGGGTTGCCTATTGTGCTTGGTAGCCGCAGCCAATGCCGAGATTTATCGTTATCAAGACGAAAATGGCCGCTGGGTCTTTAGCGATAAAAAGCCAGAAAAAGATCAGCCAGTTGAAGCCGTCGAGGTAAAAATTACCAAGCCGGCTCAGCATACGCCTGAGCTGTATGAAAAACGCCAAGGCCAAATGCGTCAGCTGTGGTTGCATAACCCCTATTTTGCGCCGGTGCAGGCAGCGGTGCGCTCCGCTATGTTTGAGCACGGTCATAAAGTGCTGATGTTAGAGCCTAACAGCCATACCTTGGTGGGCGAAATTGATAAGCCATTGCCAGCCTATGAACTGGGCTATGCCATCGGCTCGCCCAAAGCCAAGCACAGCGATGTGTTGTATCGCATTCCTTTGCCAGAGCAGCAATTTTTTCAGGTCACTCAGGGCTTTGGTGGTCAGTTTTCTCATAACCACCCCAGTGGTTATCACGCCATTGATATTGCCATGCCCATTGGCAGCTATATTCATGCAGCCCGCAGCGGCACCGTGATTTGGGTAAAAGACGATTATCACTTAGGCGATGCCCAGCAGTTCTTTTTAGATAAAGCCAATTACGTATCTGTGCTGCATGACGATGGTACTTATGCTGTGTATGCGCACATCTTGCAGGGCAGTGCGATGGTCAAACCCGGCGAGCAGGTCAAGGCGGGTGGTGCTTTAGCGCGCTCTGGTACCTCGGGATATTCCACCGGGCCGCATTTGCATTTTGTGGTGCGTCGTAACGCCGGCTTTCGCAACCTCTCTGTGCCGTATCAGTTTGCCGATGAGCAAGGCAGAGCTTTTGTACCAACGCGCGGTATGAAGGTAAGCGGCAGTGGGCGGGCCAGCAAGCCGTGAGTTATTAACCTCGCCGCATTAATCCTATGCGCCGCAGTGAGCGCTCGGCGTGGGTGGCAAAGCGGCTGCTTTGCTGCAGGGTTTCTTCAACAAAGGCCAGGTGATCATTGACAGCTTGCTGAGCGGCGAGTGCATCGCGCGCCAGGACGGCGTTTTTCATTTTCTCGTGCTGATTGCGAATGGCGGCGCGGCGGTCTTCTTTGATGTACAAAAACTCCAAATTGGTGGCAATGGTCTGTTTGAATAAATCAAATAGGGCACGCATGGAGTGCAGCAATACGGCGTTGTGCGAGGCTTCGGCGATCGACAGGTGAAAGCGCCAATCTAATTCCGCCTCTTCACTGGCGCCAATGCGCTGCTCATGGCCTTCGAGCCAGTCTTGGTAGCGTTGCTCGATGATTTGCAAGTCGCCATCGGTGGCGCGCAATGCGGCGTAATGCGCGGCGACTTCTTCTAATGCGTGGCGAAACTCTAGCAAGTCGTAATTAAATTCCGGATGGCTTTTAAACAGCTGGCTGAGTGGGTCGACAAAGGATATGCCGATGTCATCGGAAATAAAGGTGCCGCCACCTTGGCGGCGCACCACCAGCGATTTGGCCTCCAGCTTTTGCAGTGCCTCGCGTAGCGATGGCCGTGATACCTCAAACTGCGCTGCCAGCTCACGTTCGGGGGGAAGTTTTTGCCCGGGCGATAAGCTGCCCTCCAAAATCATGCTCTCCAGTCGCTCGGCCAGGATATCGGAGATTTTGCTTGCTTTAATGCTGTTTTGAGACATGGCAGACGCTCTGCAGTGCTAGAAATGGTATGTCAGATGCGACCAAGGTCGAATGCGTGCAAGGCCCCTGCGCGCCGCTTGGCATTGACCAATGCCTGGCATCTGCGTAACTTAGTCAAATAACTAATTGGGCAAATGGTATTACCAATTTTGATGGCTGGCAAGCCGCACGGTTTTGCTCCGCGAAATGAGACCTTGGCCACGCCCAACAAAACGAGAACCTAGCCATGGCACAGCAACCGTTTACGCGCTGTCGTGATTACCCAGCGCGCCCCCAGCAAGTGTATTTAATGGGCACTTGCTTAGTGGATAGCTTTGATCCGCAAGCTGGCATGGATGCCATTCAGTTTTTACAGCACCACGGCGTTGAGGTGCTGTTTCCGCAGCAGCAATCGTGCTGTGGTCAGCCGGCATTTAATTCGGGCTTTGATGATGAAGCGCGCCAGGTGGCGCGCCAGCAGTTAAAGGCGTTTGCTGCTGACATTCCTGTGGTGGTGATGATGGGCTCCTGTGCCGCCATGCTGCACTGTGATTATGCGCGCTTATTCGAAGGCCAGCCGGAAGAGGCGCAGGTCAAAGCATTGGCGGCGCGCACCTTTGAATTCACTGAGTTTGTGGATCGAGTGTTGTGTTTACCGCCATTGCCGGCCTCTGGCGAGCGTGTGGTATTGCATACCTCCTGCAGTGCGCGGCGCAGCATGGGCGTGGCGGACTGTCATCAGCGGGTATTGCAAAACAGCGGTGTTGAAGTGGTCGAGCCAAATCGTGTGACTGAGTGCTGCGGCTTTGGTGGCACCTTTGCGTTAAAACAAGGCGATATTTCCGCTGCTATGGCCTTTGATAAGGCCGAGGCGGTGGCGGCTTGCGGCGTTGATACTTTAGTCAGTGCCGATTGCGGTTGCTTAATGAATATTGGCGGCACTTTGGCCAAACAAGGGCGGCCCATGCAAACACGCCATATTGCCAGCGTATTGTGGCAGCGGCTGGAGGCATCGCGATGACGGTAGAAAATTTTGAGCCAGCATTGATGATGGCTGACGTCGATAACGATGAAAAAGCCTTTGCCGATCTGCGCCAGCGCCACTTTAAAGCACGGGCACAATTGTCGTTAGAGAATGAGCAGCTGAGGGGCAGTTTTTTAGGCGCGACGGATTTTTTACAGGCCAAACGCCGTTCGGTATTTGAAGATGCTAGCGAACTTGAGCAGTTGCGCGATCGCGGTCAAGCCATTCGCCAGCAAAGCCTGGCGCAGTTACCGGATTTACTCGAAACGCTGGAAAAAAACCTCACGGCCAACGGCATTCAAGTGCACTGGGCCGAAACCGCAGAGCAAGCCTGCGCCAAAGTGCACGCTATTTTAGCCATGAACAAATCGCGCACTGTGGTGAAAGGCAAATCCATGGTGAGTGAAGAAATTGAGCTTAACCATTACTTAGAAAAGCAGGGCATCGAATGCCTGGAATCGGATATGGGCGAATATTTGGTGCAACTGGCGAAAGAAATGCCATCGCACATTATTATGCCCGCCATACATAAAACCACGGCACAAATCGCACGCTTAATGCACACTCGCGCCGAGCGCAGCGATGGCCAGCCCGTGCCGTATACAGAAAATGTCGATGAGCTGATCGGCAATGCCAGAGCGATTTTGCGCGATAAATTTGCCAGCGCCGATGCCGGTATTTCTGGCGTCAATATGGCCATCGCCAATACCGGCACCTTGTGTTTGGTTGAAAACGAAGGCAATGGTCGCATGAGCACCACGGCGCCGCCGATACACATTGCTATTACCGGCATTGAAAAAGTGGTGGCCGATTTGGCCGACGTGCCTGACTTGCTCAGCTTGCTCACCCGCAGCGCTACCGGGCAACTCATCAGTACCTATTTTAATATGATCTCGTCGCCGCGTAAGGCAGGGGAGTTGGACGGCCCTGAGCAAGTGCACCTGGTATTGGTCGATAATGGCCGCTCGCGTATGTTCAATCATCCGCAGTTAAAACCTACTTTGCAGTGCATTCGCTGCGGCGCCTGTATGAACCATTGCCCAGTATATGCACGCATTGGCGGCCACGCCTATGGCTCGACTTACCCTGGCCCCATAGGCCAAGTGGTGACGCCGCAAATGCAAGGGTTGGATAAACAAGGCGAACTGGTGTCGGCTTGTACCTTAAACGGTGCCTGCGGCGAGGCCTGCCCGGTGCGCATTCCACTGCCTAAATTAATTCGTGAATTACGCCATGAAGCCAATTCGACAGCGCCAGCCAGTGAGTTGGATATTCCCGGCAAAGGCAGTCAGCGCCATTTAGGCGAAGCCTTAATTTGGAAGGGCTGGGCCTTGGCTCATCAATACGGGCCTGTGTACCGCAGCATGACCTGGGCGTTAAGTCGTGGCCGTTCGTTAATGCCGCATCGTTTAGGTGCTTGGACGGCGACTCGTACCATGCCCATACCGGCAGCTAAAAGTTTGCACGAATTGGCCAAAGCAGCGGGCATAAAGCAACAGCCTTCGGGCGCGGAGGAGCCATCATGAGCGATGCACGCAATGCGATTTTACAGCGCTTACGCCAGGGCCAAGCACAACAAGCCAAGCCCGCTGAAATGCCGCTGCGCTCACCCAGCCAAGTTTCGTTGGAGGATTTTTGTGAGCATTTGCAAAATGCCCATGCGCAGGTGATTCATTGCCGCCCCAGTGATTGGCTGAGCACTGTGGTGCAGCGCTTGGTTTCGCACGGCGGCAGTTTGGCTTGCGGTCGCAGTGTTGAGGGGCAGCAACTGCATCAGGCGGCGGTTGAACAGGGGCTGAATGCGTGTGTGTACGACGAGCAGCTGGATAAACAGCAGCTATTTAATCAGATAGATGTGGGGTTTTCTGTGGCCCAAGCCGGCTTAGCCGCCACTGGCACCTTGGTGGTGGAAACTGGCCCTGATGAGCCGCGAATGCTATCTCTGGTGCCGCCGTTAAGCATTGTGTTGCTGCGCCGTTCAACGCTGTTGGCGGATTTTAACGCTTATGTTCAGCGCCGTGGCGATGCCGCTATGCCAACGAATTTACTGCTGATTTCTGGTCCTAGTAAAACCGCCGATATTCAGCAAACCTTGGCCTACGGCGCCCACGGGCCAAAAGAATTATGGGTGTTGCTGGTGAATGATGTTGAGGAGCCGGCATGAAGCAGATTTTACACGAGCAATGCTTTAGCGCGTTTTTTGCTGACTTAGCCACGGAAATCGGTGAGCACCGTATTTTAACCGACCCGCTGCGCACCTTGGCGTACGGCACCGATGCCTCGTTTTATCGCCTGATACCCAAGGCGGTGATCGACGTCGACAATGAAGAAGAAGTGGTGCTGATTTTAACCTTGGCGCAGCGTCATCGCGTGCACGTGACCTTTCGCGCGGCGGGCACCAGTTTATCTGGCCAAGCGGTGACCGACGGCGTTTTGGTGCGGCTAAGCCCTGCTTGGAATCACCATGAGGTACTGCAAAACGGCGAGCAATTAACACTGCAGCCTGGCGTTATTGGTGCTCAGGCGAATCGCATATTAGCGCCTTATGCCCGCAAAATAGGGCCAGACCCGGCGTCGATAAATACCGCTAAAATCGGCGGCATTGTTGCCAACAACGCCTCGGGAATGTGCTGTGGCACAGCGCAAAACAGCTATCAAACCATTGCCAATATGCGTTTGGTGTTGGCCGATGGCACCGTGCTCGACACCGGCGATGAAGAATCGCGCCGGCATTTTTGCCGCACTCAGCCGGCGCTGATTGCCAGCATCGAAAGCATGCGTGATGCCGTTTCTCGCAATGATGCCTTGCGCCAGCGCATTGTTAAAAAATTCAGCATTAAAAATACCACAGGCTATAGCTTAAATGCCTTGGTCGATTTTCATGATCCGATCGACATCATTGCGCATTTAATGGTCGGCTCGGAAGGCACCTTAGGGTTTGTATCACAAGTCACTTACAACACAGTGCCTGAGCTCGCGCACAAAGCCTCGGCGCTGTTGTTGTTTGCGGACATTGAAATCACCAGTCAGGCCGTGACGGCCCTGAGCCAAACGCCGGTCGCGGCGGTAGAGCTAATGGACCGCGCCGGCCTTCGCAGTGTGGAAAATAAAGCCGGCATGCCGGCCTATTTACAGCAGTTAAATGATGAGGCGGCTGCATTGTTGGTGGAGGTGCGAGCCAACAGCGACATTGAGTTAGAGGCGCAACTGCAACAGGTGCACGCCGCACTGGCGCCGTTTGACACACTGCAGCCGAAAACCTTCACCACCGACCCGGCCACCTGCCAATTGTATTGGAATATTCGCAAGGGGCTTTTTCCTGCCGTGGGCGCGGTGCGGAAACTGGGCACCACCGTCATTATCGAAGACGTGGCCTTTCCGGTGGAAAAACTGGCGCCAGCGGTGCTGGAATTGCAGAGTTTGTTTAAAAAATATCGCTACAACGAAGCGATTATTTTTGGCCATGCTTTAGCGGGTAACTTGCACTTTGTATTTACCCAGAATTTTACCGACCCGTCAGAGGTGCAGCGCTACGCCGAGTTTATGGATGACGTGTGTTTGCTGGTGGTCGGGCGCTATGACGGTTCCCTCAAAGCCGAGCATGGCACTGGTCGCAACATGGCGCCGTTTGTGGAAATGGAGTGGGGCAAAGCCGCTTATGAGCTGATGTGGCAAATCAAACACGCCTTTGATCCGAATGCGGTGCTTAATCCGGATGTGATTTTAACCCGCAATCCGCGCGCTCATATTGAACATCTCAAACCCATGCCGCCGGCCCACGAGCTGGTGGATCGCTGCATTGAATGTGGTTTTTGCGAGCCCGTGTGTCCGTCGCGCCACCTGACGCTGACCCCGCGCCAGCGCATTGTAGTGATGCGAGAGCTAGAGCGGCAGCAATACGAAGGTAAACAACCGGACTACCAACAGTTACTGGACGATTATCAATATATGGGCATCGATACCTGCGCAGCCGATGGTTTGTGCAGCCAGGCGTGCCCGGTCGGTATTAATACCGGCGATTTAAGTCGTGAGCTGCGCGCGCGGCGCAATCAAAAATATCAGCGCAGCGCCAACTGGGTGGCGGATCATTTCGCTGGCGTCAGCAGCGCCAGCCGCTCGGCGTTAAAGCTGGTGGATATCACCCAAAAGGTACTGGGCAGTGAAAAACTGAGCACGGTCAGCCAGGCAATGCATCGTCTTAGCGCTAAAAAAATCCCCCAATGGCACAACGCCATGCCATCTGCGGCGCGCAAAGCTGTGGCCGCGCCCGTGGCGGATGCCGATTTAGTGTATTTCCCCAGTTGCGCCAGTCGCACCATGGCACCGGCACACGACGATGCAGAAAGGCGCTCCTTGGTGGAGGTTACCCAGCACCTGGCGCGCAAAGCCGGTTTGCGTTTGCGCTTGCTCGACGATGTTGAACAGCATTGCTGCGGCATGCCGTTGGAAAGCAAAGGCTATTTTGCGCAAGCCGATCGCATGCGTGCCCGGTTAAACCAGACCTTGCTGGAGGCCAGTGATGACGGCCGCATTCCGGTGCTGATTGATACCAGCCCGTGCGTATTTCGCATGCAGCAACAGTTAGACGAACGCATTCAACTGCTCGACCCCATCGCCTTTGCCAGCCAGCAATTATTGCCAAGGCTGGAGGTGCAGCGCAGCCCAGAGCCTCTGGCGGTGCACGTTACCTGCTCGACCACCAAACTCGGCCAAGGCCAGGCTCTCATTAACTTGGCCAACGCGCTAAGCGAGCAGGTAGTGGTGCCTGAGGACATCAGCTGCTGTGGCTTTGCCGGTGATAAAGGCTTTGTGACACCCGAGTTAAATGCCTCCGCATTGGCGCCTCTTAAGGCTCAGGTTCAGCATTGCCAACAGGGCGTGTCGACCAGTCGAACCTGTGAAATTGGCCTGAGCCATCACAGCGGCATTCCTTATCGTGGTGTGTTTTATTTGCTGGATCAGCGCTCACGGGCCAAAGCCGTGCCTTGATTGGAACTGGAGACGGCGACTTATATACTGACTGGGCGCATATTTCCGACAGGAGTGTCGATATGGATGGCCAGTCGCTGGATTACATCAAAGCCAGAACGTTTGATGCACTGCTCGAACATGCCGACATCGGCCTGGCATTGCTCGATCACCACCAGCGCTATTTGGCCATCGATGCCTCACTGGCCGCTGCCAATGGGCAGCCGGTAGAGCAGCACCTGGGGCAATCGGTGGCGACTGTGCTGCCGCAGCTTTACCCCCATCTTGAAGCATCGTTGCAGCAGGCCTTGCTTGGCCAGCGGGTGGTGCTGGATACCGATCAGCAAGGCCATGCCGATCACTGGCGAGCGGAGTATTTTCCCCTCGATACCCCCACGCCCACGCCCACGCTGATGGTGTTGGCGCGTAACCATTCGTTGGAGCAATCGATACAGCGTTCAAAAGAGGCCGCGGCCGATCTTACCCGGCGGGTGCTCGATAGTTTGTTCGCGTTTGTCGGCATGCTAACGCCAGACGGCACCTTGATCGATGCCAACCGTTCGCCGCTGGAAGCTGCCGGCATCGAACTGGACGATGTGGTGGGTAAGAAGTTCTGGGATTGCTACTGGTGGAGTTATGACCCTAACGTTCAAGCGCAGCTGAAAGAGGCGGTTGAGCGGGTTGCTGCTGGTGAAGTCGTGCGCTACGACGTGATGGTGCGCATGGCGGGTGATTCGCGTATGACCATCGATTTTATGTTGGCGCCCCTATACGACAGGGAAGGACGCCTAACCCATTTGATTCCCTCCGCTAACGACGTTTCCGACCGAGTGGCCAGTGAGCAGCAATTGCGCTCCAGCGAAGATCGCTTTCGTCGGGTGTTCGACAGCACCTTTGATGGTTTGGCCTTGGTCGATCAGCAGGGCATTGTGCAGCTGATGAACCAGCGTGCTTGCCAGATTCTGGGCAACGGCGCCGAAACTGGCGTGGCACTGCAGCAGTTGGTCGATGATGAAAAGCGGCTGCTGTCTGCCTTGGCGCAGTCGTGTAGCGCGGACGCTGAAAGTGGCCATGAAGCATTTGAACTGCAGCGTCCAGATGGTGAAAAACGCGCCGTTGAGCTGTCGTTTAGCCCCATGGCGTTTGAAGAAGGGCCGCGCATTTTGGTCACCATGGTGGACGTCACTCATCAGCGTTTGATTCAGCAACACTTGCGTGAGTCATTAGAAGAAAAGGTCGCGTTGTTAAATGAGGTGCATCATCGGGTAAAAAACAACCTGCAGGTGGTGTCTAGCCTGTTGAGCCTGCAATCGCGCCAGGTGCCGGCTGAGTTGGCCTCTTACTTTGCCGACAGCCAAGCGCGCATCAAAGCCATGGCCTTGATTCATCAGCTGCTGTACGAGCAGGAAGATTACGACCGCATTCAAGTGCGGCTTTACCTGCAACGATTAATCGATTTGCTAAAGCGCAGTTATTCCGATCGAACCAAGCATGTGCGCATTGCCTTTGCGAGCGATGTGGAGCAATGCTTCTTAAGCCTCGAACAGGCGTTGCCCTTCGGTTTGCTGGTCAATGAACTGATTACCAATGCACTCAAACACGCCTTTCCGAACGAAGCTGAGGGAAACATTGAGTTGGACTTAAAACGTCAGCTTGCGTCGTTTGTTTTGCGGGTGGTCGATGATGGCGTTGGCTTGCCGGATGATTTCTCTTTTACCAGCGGTACTACACTGGGTGTGCAGTTGCTGCCAGGCTTATGTGCGCAGATGAAAGGTGAGCTGGTGGTCGAACCCACAGATCAAGGCAGCTGTTTTCAGCTGACATTTAATGGATTTGGAGCGCCGTCATGAGCGACGTACTGATCGTAGAGGATGAGCAGGTCACGGCGTTAGATCTCAAACTGACACTGGCCGACCTCGGCTATAACGTGGTGGCCACCCACAGCTCTGGTGAAGCGGCGTTGGATTTTCTGTCCCACCAACGGGTTGATTTGGTGATGATGGACATTCACCTAGAGGGCGAGATGCTGGGCACGGCAGCGGCTCAGACGATTCGCAGGCGCTGGGGGATTCCGGTGGTGTTTTTGACGGCCTACTCCGATACCAACACCATTGACGATGCCAGTGACACCTTGCCTTATGGCTATCTCGTCAAGCCCTTTGAGCGCCATGAAATCGATGCCGCAGTGCGAGTGGCCTTGGTACGCAGTCATTCCGATGCGCGTTTGCGCGATTCAGAAGAGCGTTTGCGCCTAGCATTAGAGGCGGCGCGCATGAACATCTGGGAATGGCAACCAGATGAGCACAGCGAGCTGATGGCACGCGTTCGCCCTGAGCTTCATGAGCCGCAAATATTGCCCATCGATTTTGAGCAATTATTGAGTCGTGTGCATCCAGAAGACCGAGCACCTTTGCAGCAACAATTAAGTGAAGGCAATAAACTGCACGCCGTGGTGCGCATGCAAGACCATCACGAATGGCATTTTCATGAGCTGTACGCCACCTTATATCAGCGCCCCCAGCAATCTCCTCGGGTGGTGGGGGTGTATCGCAATATCGATGAGCAATATCGCGCGCAAGAAAAGCTCCGTCAGGCGGATGTGGTGTTTCGCAACGCTAGCGAAGCGATCGCAATTCTTGATCACCAACGTCGCTTGATCTCCGCAAACCCGGCCTTTGAAAGCATTACCGGTTTTCGTCTGGTGGAGGTCAGCGGGCAAGCCATGGACGATTTTTTATTATCGGAACCACAAGAAGACGCTTTTTATCACCAGCTGAGTCAGCATCAGGGGCGTCATAGCGGAGAAGTGCGCTGCCGTCGTCGCGATGGCAGTGAATTTCCTGCCTGGCAGCATTTGTGCGTGATCGCCGAAGGGAATCAGGTCAGTCATTTTGTGATGAGTTTCTCTGACATTTCTGTGCTAAAAGACACCGAGCTCAGGCTGGCTCGGTTGGCCTATCGTGACCCGTTAACCGGCGTGTGTAATCGCACCGGCATAGAAAAAGCATTGATCTCGCTGCTGCAGCAGTGCCCAGAAGCGGGCTGTCAGACGGCGGTATTTTATCTGGATATTGATGGTTTTAAGCGCATTAATGATCGCCTTGGCTATCAATTAGGCGATCAGCTATTGCGCGATGTCGCGCAACGCTTGAAAACCTGCATTGGCGATCAAGATCACATCGGCCGCATTGGTGGCGATGAGTATTTATTGATCGTTCATCATGTGGACGGCGCCGCTGCAGCACACGGCAAAGCGGTCGAGTTGCTAAAAGCCCTAGAACCACCGTTTGAACTGAGCAAGCACAGCCAAGAGGTGTCGGCCTGCATTGGCGTGGCACAGTGTGATCGCACCCCTTTGCAAAGCGATTCGTTATGGCGTGCCGCCGCGCTCGCTTTGCAGCAAGCCAAGCGTGATGGCGTAGGTGAGGTGCGCTTGTATGACTTTCGATTGGCGCTGGATAATCTGCACCAGCAGCGCTTGGAAGAGCGTCTGACCCATGCCATTGCAAACGAAGAACTCAGCGTCGAGCTGCAGCCATTGATCGATCAACAACAGCAGCTGGTGGGGGCAGAGGTATTGTGCCGCTGGTACAGCACAGAGTTAGGCATCGTACCGCCAGATCGATTTATTCCGGTGGCCGAAAAAACCGGGGATATTCACGCCTTGGGCAGCTGGGTGTTGCGCCGGGCATTGAGCATTTTGCAACACTGGCAAGACAGCTGGCCACAGCTTTATTTGGCCGTCAATGTGTCACCGCGTCAGCTGAGCGATCAGCGCTTTCCGGGCTTGGTAGCGGCGGCATTAGAAGAATTTGGTGTGGCAGCCGATCGGCTGGAGCTGGAGTTGACGGAGTCGGCTGTGATTGATGACGACAGCACCATTCCAGTGTTAGAGCGGCTGCGCTCGTCGGGGGTGGGGCTGTCGATTGACGATTTTGGGACCGGTTATTCCTCTCTCAGTCGGTTAAGAAACTTACCGATTTCGCGCGTTAAAATCGATCGCTCCTTTGTGCACGAGTTGCCGGACAACAGCAGCGATTTAGAGATTTGCCGGGCCATCATTGCGCTGTGCCGTGTGTTGGAAGTGCCCGTCACAGCCGAAGGCATTGAAAGTTACGAGCAGGCCCAGTTGCTAACAGCCATGGGTTGCTCTTGCTTACAGGGCTATCACTTTAGTCGACCATTGACACTGGAGCGCTTTACACAATGGGCCGAGGCGCAGCAGAATAAATGAATCATCTTTTGTCGAGAATGCATATGACCAGTTTTACCCGTTTGCATAAAGAAACCACCGGTCTGATTCTGGTGGATGTGCAAGGCAAGCTAGCTGAGCAAATGCCGGAGTTCGACGGTTTAATACAAGCGCTCACACAATTAATAAAAGGCGCTCAGCTGATGGGCTTGCCGATTATTGCCATGGAGCAACTGCCAGATAAGCTTGGCCCCACCCGTCACGAGCTGCGGCCACTGCTGACCGATGCACCACTCAGTAAATCAACCTTCAGCGGCATGGCCACACCTACCATCGAGCAAGCGATTGAAGCGGCACAGCGCAACCAATGGCTGGTTGCCGGCATCGAGGCGCATGTGTGTGTCTATCAAACCGTGATGGATTTACTCGAAGAGCGCTACCAGGTGCACTTGGTGACCGACGCCATTCGCTCACGCCACCCAGATAACCGCCGCTTAGCCGTCGACAAAATGCTCACCATGGGCGCCGATGTCACCTCGGTAGAAATGGCGTTATTTGAATTGCAGCAACAAGCCGGTGGTGATGTGTTTAAACAGCTGATTCAGTTGATTAAATAAAGCGTTCGACCTTTCAGGCGTGATTGAGCCTAAAGCCCGTCTGGAGCATGGCTGAGTACCAACGCGACAATCACCCCAATAAAAATTTACCCGCTGGTATATGAACATGGCTATCAGTATTTGGCGGGTGATGTAACGCGGATGTTATGCACTGGGAGTGAGTAAGCCCCGCCTGCAAATGAAATAGTGTTCTCTACGAGCTGTGGGACGGCTATCAGCAAAGCGCCACCCAACAGCCGTTTGACGCCAAAGGCGATCAACAGAAAGGACACGTCTACGGACTTGTAGTAGTCCCTCGACTATATCCTGAGAGGAGAGTTTGGATGACTAAGTCAAATGATAAGCTCTGTTTGGTAGCCCTCAGGGTGTTATTCTTGGTGGGAATCCCACTTATTTATACTCTGCTGTTAGCATCAGCGTATGCGTCGGAAGGAGGTGGGAGGTCAGGCTACTTTGGAGTGATTTATTACCTAGATTTTTGGGTTTTGGGGAGTTTTATTGTCTTTTGGATTACACAGAAGAGGCTTGCAAAGGTTGGTTTGTTTTTCTTTGCTTTTATGGCTGTTTTTTGTTGTTGGTATACTATTATCCGACTGATGACGATATATAGATAACTAGACTCACGCTGCCGAATGAGCAATACCAAACTATTACTTTATCTGTAGAGAAAAGTCGGGAAGTTAAGAAAAGGCTTGAGCAGGCTATGCGTAAGACTATCTATTGTACAGATCAAGTGATTAGGTTGTGTGTTTTACTTTTGCTAGCCCTCATTGGTTCTTGTGGGGGAAGTGCTAAGTGTGTTGTTTTGAACGATGCTGATGGGACTGCGGTGGAAGGGGCTTATTTTCTTTATCGAGTTTTTGGTGTTCCAAATTATAAGCCTCCTCAAAGCGCACTAGGCTACAATAGTGAATTCAAATCGAAAGTTAGTGGGGCAAACGGTTCCATATGCTTTTCGAGTGAATTTATGAAAAACGCAGTAATGAAAACTGATGGCGCTTGGTATCTGGTGGCTAATGGTGGAATTATTTATTTAGGAGCTGGTATTTCTCACCAGATGGTTGTCGGAGGAAACAATCAGTATCAGATAAGAATTAAATAGCTGGACAATTAGGGCCGCTATAAGGACATGTGTAGGCGCTCTCTCGGTGTCACGGCATCGAAAACAAGAGTACGAAAACCGAAAAAAAGACAGTCATGATAGCGACGTCTGAGTCCGCAGGCTGTGGGCAAAACCCTATCGCCAGGAAGACGTCATGCTCAAGTCGCGTAAGGGTCCCGTTTCTCGGGAAGTTACGCCTTATGATCACTGTTTATCACACTGTGTGCGGCGTGTTTTTGATATGGCTTTATTAGGAAGAACGCGACTGTTTGGAAGAATATCGCCTTGAGTTTTTTCGGCCCGGAAGGCTCGTAGTGCTGGGCCGTTTTTTTTCAGTTTATTCAGCGCTGCTAATGCTTTGGTGATAACGCTCAATGATGGCATGTAAGCGCTGCTGGTTGTCTTCGCGCTTCAGTGCTTGGTTTAGCCAGCTCACCAAGGTCATGGCCCACGCAGGTTGGGCGGAAACACCAAGATAAAGAGGTTTGGCGGGTAAACAGCCGCCGCTGTTAAATTCTATATCGACGCCCATTTGTCGCATGGCATGGCTGCTGACACGAAAATCGTCCAAATACACATCCACCCGTTCGCGCATCAGCATGGTAATAAGACGTTGGCTCGGTTGGCTGCCGCTCATGGCATGGACTTGTCCGAGCTTGGCAGCGGAAATATACGCATCGATTTCATCGTTATAGCTGTAGTCTTGCACCACGCCGAGTACTTGTTGGTGTAACGATGGCACACCTTGATAGCGCCAAGTGTTATCTGCGCGTTGATAAAAGCAATCTTGATAGGTCATGGTGGGTGTGGTCGGCATTAAAATGTTTTGGGCTTCTCCGGGCACCAAGGTCAGTAGGCCATCGATATGACCAAACCTGGCTTCGTGAAGTGCGCGTGACCAAGGAATGACCAGCACCTCCAGCTCAATGTTTGCGGCGGCCAATACCTCGCGTAAATAGTCGCTGATAATGCCGGAGCCATCGGCGCAGGTGTAGGGGCACCAGTCCGCTGCGGCAAAGCGAACTTTGCTCGGTAACGGCTGGGATAAAGAGGTCAGGCTGTACAGAAAAAGTGGCAGAGCAAGCCATCTGAACATGAGATGAATCCGGGATCGGCTGCAAAAGCGACATAGCAGCACGAATCCCGGTGGCTGTCAAAAAGTGTCAAAACACATGCTGATAAACATCATCATAATGCTTGGCAAAATGCACCGTCATGCCATCGCGTACGTGCTCTGGCAGCTCTTCGTAATCACGCCGGTTGGCCTCGGGCAATATCACCTCCATGATTTTTGAGCGTCTGGCGGCGATGACTTTTTCACGAATACCGCCCACCGGTAATACTTGTCCGGTGAGTGTTAATTCCCCCGTCATTGCCAGCGGTCGGCGAATGCGCCGATTGCTCATCAGTGAAATCAGTGCGGTGGTCATGGTGACGCCTGCGCTGGGCCCATCTTTAGGCGTGGCGCCTTCTGGTACATGCAAATGAATCGTACGCTGATCAAAAAAGCCCGCGTCGCCGCCGTAGCGGTGAGCATGTTGGCCGACAAAGCTGTAAGCAATGTCAGCGGATTCTTTCATCACATCACCCAGTTTGCCCGTTAGTTTCAGGCCGCGGCTGCTGGTGTGCATGGTCACGGCTTCAACGGGCAGTGTTGCACCGCCCATCGAGGTCCAAGCCAGGCCTGTTACTACGCCGTTGCCGCGAATGATGCGCTCTTGGCGAAACACAGGTTTGCCTAAAAAGTCTTCTAAGTTTCTGCCAGTGATCGCGACTTTTTTCTCGCCTGCAAGCAGTTTGACCACGGCTTTACGGGCAATTTGTTGCAGTTGTTTTTCAAGGTTGCGCACGCCAGATTCACGGGCATAGCCATCGATCACTTTGCGTAGCGTAGCGTCGCTGACCGTGACTTGAGATTTTTTCAAACCATGACGTTCAAGTACGCGTGGCCATAAGTGCGTGCGGGCGATGGCGAGTTTTTCTTCGCCGATGTAACCCGAGAGGCGAATGGTATCCATGCGGTCCAGCAACGGTGCCGGAATACTGTCTAGCTGGTTGGCGGTGCAGATAAACAGCACTTTGGATAAATCCAAGCGCAAATCCAGATAATGATCGAGAAATTCTTTGTTTTGCTCTGGGTCTAATACCTCCAACAGAGCCGAGGCAGGATCGCCTTGGTAGGAGGTGCCCATTTTGTCGATTTCATCCAGCATAATGACTGGGTTGGCAACGTCGACGTCTTTTAATGCCTGCACTAGCTTGCCGGGCATGGCGCCAACATAGGTGCGCCGATGGCCTTTAATTTCGGCCTCATCGCGCATGCCGCCCACACTAAAGCGATAAAACTTGCGCCCCAGCGCTTCGGCCACCGAGCGACCAATGGAGGTTTTACCCACCCCAGGTGGGCCCACCAACAACATGATAGAGCCGGAAATTTCTTGCTTGAACGTGCCCACCGCCAAAAACTCAAGAATGCGTTCTTTAACGTCATCAAGCCCAGCATGGTGAGCGTTGAGGGTATTACGGGCGTGGTTAAGATCAAATTGATCGTCAGAATATTGCCCCCAGGGCAAGCTGGTTAGCCAGTCTAGGTAGTTGCGTGTGACACCAAACTCGGACGAGCCCGTCTCCAGCATGGAGAATTTCCGCAGTTCTTCGTCCAGGCGCTTTTGCACTTCTGCTGGCAAGGTTTTGTCAGTTAACCGCTGCTGGAATTCTTCAATGTCGGCGGTTTTATCGTCTTTTGATAGGCCGAGTTCTTTTTGAATGGTTTTCAGCTGCTCACGTAGAAAAAACTCACGTTGATGCTGGCTGATGCTTTGGTTCACGCTGTCGCTGATTTCGGCCTGCAGTTTGGCAACATCGATTTCTTTTTTCAGCAACAGCAGCACTTTTTCCATGCGCTTTTGCAGCGGAATGGTTTCTAGAACGTCCTGCAGCACCGAACCTTCAGCGGTGGTGATGGCCGCGGCGAAATCCGTTAACGGTGAAGGGTCATTGGGGCTAAAGCGATTGAGGTAGTGCTTGAGTTCTTCTGAGTACAAGGGGTTGAGTGCCACCAGCTCTTTAATGGCATTGATAATGGCCAGTGCGTAGGCCTTGCTTTCATCATCATAAACCGGCGTATGGCTGGGGTAGTGTACCCGCGCCAGCAGTGGTGCTTTGTTGGCGATCCACTCTAATACGCGAAAGCGCCGAATGCCTTGGGCAATAAATTGGATGCGGCCATCTTCGGCTTGGATTTTATGCACGCGAACAACGCAGCCAATTAATGGCAGGGTGTCGGTGGCGGGCACTTGCTGGTTCATTTTTTGTTCAACGAATACCAGGCCGAGCAACTTATGCTCCGTTTTGGCGACGCGCTCCAAAGTCTCTGACCAAAGCTCGGCGTCGACCATCACGGGCTGTACTTGTGCAGGAAAAAACGGTCTGCCATTGACCGGTAAAACATGGATGCGATCCGGAAGAATCTCGTTGGCTTGAACGATGCCAGTACCACTGCCGTCTTCCCGGCCAATATATTCGTGCGATTGCTCAGACATAAAAAAGCCTCCTTATGAGTGGCTAACTGGGGGAGGGTGTCCGCGTTTTCAATGGTCGTGTTGCAACAACAGTATGATCCCTTGGCTTTGGCGCAGATCATGCGTGAGCAAACTGATAGACTGATCGCTTACTCAATGGACAACCAATAGAGGTAAGGCATGCAGGCGGAGCGGCGGGCATTAATGCTGGCACTGGGGGCGGTGTTGTTGTGGTCGACGGTGGCGACGGCGTTTAAATTGGCGTTGGCGGATGTGACCCCGCGTTGGTTGTTGGCCATTGCCGCGATGACGTCTTGGGTGTTTTTGACGGCCTATTTGCTGTGGCAAAAGCAATTGTCTCAGGCTTGGCAGGCGCTGCGTGAACAGCCATTGTTTTATTTGCGCCAGGCGCTGATTAATCCACTGCTTTATTATCTGATTTTGTTCCAGGCCTACGATTTATTGCCTGCTCAGCAAGCGCAGTCGATTAATTATACTTGGGCACTCACCATGAGCTTGCTGGCGGTACCCATGCTGGGTCAGGCATTGTTTGGGCGCGATATTGTGGCCTTATTGTTGGCTTACGCCGGCGTGGTGGTGATTGCCACACGCGGAAACCCGATGGCATTGCAGTTCGATAGTCCTTTGGGCGTGGGACTGGCGTTGTTGAGTACGGTGCTGTGGGCGCTGTATTGGATTTGGAACACGGGCGGCAAGCATGCGCCGCACATCAGTTTGTGGTGTGGCTTTTTGCTGGCGACACCGCTGATCTGGCTAGTCGCCCTGGTGTGGGATGGCTGGAGTGCGGCCAACTTGATGAGTCAGGGCGTTTTGGCGGCGATTTACGTCGGCCTGTTTGAAATGGGCGTAACGTTTTTACTGTGGCAAACCGCCATGAGCACCACCCAGCGCACGGCGGCGATCAGCTCACTGATATTTCTATCGCCATTTTTGTCGCTGATATTTATCAGCCAAGTGTTGGGTGAGCCCATTCACCCAGCCACCTTTGTGGGCTTGGTATTAATTATTGTCGGGCTTGTGATCCAAAAAATGCCGCGTCGACGTCAGTCGGCGGCATAAACCACATCGCCTTTTAGGTGAAAGTGGCGCTGGTGAAAAAACAGTTGGGCGACTTCCACGGCGCTGCCAGTGGCAATGGCTTCCAGCATGACGGGGTCAACGTCCAGCTGCAGGGCGCTGCGAGTGGCGTATTGCCGCGCTGGCGCCAGGGTGGCTTTGACCCACTCGGGTTTAAACGGCGGGCGGTGGCCAGGGTGCGTGCTGCCGTTGTCGTCGGTGGGTATAAATTGCACAAAAGTCTGGCAATGACTTTTGGCTAAGCAGCGCTGAATCTGTTGTTGCCAGGGCTGGCAGTGGCTCAGCTGTGCACATTCATCGCTTGTGACCCGCCATTGCACCTCTGTGTCGCTGACGCTAACGCCTTGCAATGGGATGAGTTGGTCCTGATGGCGAACCATAACGTGCTGGGCACCGCGTTTGGCCTCAATAACCTCCAACTTGGTGCCCACCGGCAGCACGCCAACCACTTGTATCGCGCTTTGGGTGTGGCTCAGCATGCCTGCGCGCACTGATATGGGCTGCAGCGAGCGCTCGTTGCTGTGGGTGTCGTGTAGTACCAATAGCAGTTCCGGCGCGATATAGCGACTGCCAACGCTCGGGTGCTGCTTGGCCTGTGTCTTATCTGTGGTGGACGGCTGAGCGGCGGGCTGCTGCATAGTTGGGTCAGGCTGTGAGGCCGTGCTTGGCTGGCTGGGCAAGCGTTGGCAACCGCTGATGGCCACCAGTAGCAGTAGAGCAGTGAACTGCAGCAATGGAGTCAGTAAAAGGCGAGGGGTTTTCATAATACGAGATGGCACACAAAAACGCGCATCATGCCACAGAGCGGTGCCAGGCCTGCACTGCCTGTGTGCCATTGTACAGAATCTTTGCGTAACGCTTGGCCATTTTGCGCCAGCCTTCTATCGACGCCGGTTGGCGCCAATAGAAGGCTGGGAGGCCTCTAGAAGAAGCCCAGTGGGCTGGTGCTGTAGCTGACCAGCATGTTCTTGGTTTGCTGGTAATGGTCCAGTGCCTTTTTATGGGTCTCGCGGCCGATGCCCGATTTTTTGTAGCCACCAAAGGCGGAATGAGCAGGGTAGGCGTGATAGCAGTTCACCCACACGCGTCCGGCTTGAATGGCGCGGCTAGCGCGATAAGCTCGGTTGGTATCGCGGGTCCATACGCCGGCGCCTAAGCCAAACTCGGTGTCGTTGGCGATGGCGATGGCCTCTTCCTCATCGCGGAAGGTGGTTACACCCACTACGGGGCCGAAAATCTCCTCTTGGAACACCTTCATGTCGTTGGAGCCTTTGAGCAAGGTTGGTTGCACGTAATAGCCACGACTAAAATCGCCGCCCAGCTCTGCCGCAGCACCGCCAATCAAGACTTCAGCGCCTTCTTTGCGACCGATGTCCAGATACGACATGATGCGGTCAAACTGTTCTTGTGACGCTTGTGCGCCGACCTGGGTGTTGGTGTCCAGTGGGTTGCCACGGGTAATGCTGGCGGCTCTGTCAATGACCAGCTTGATGAAGTCGTCGTAAATGTCGTGTTGAATCAGCGCCCGTGACGGACACGTACACACTTCGCCCTGATTGAAGAACGCCAGCACCAGACCTTCGACACACTTGCTGAGATAATCGTCTTCATGATGCATGACATCGCTGAAGTAAATGTTTGGTGACTTGCCGCCCAGCTCGACGGTGGACGGAATCAAGCGGTCGGCGGCGCTGCGTAAAATATGCTGGCCGACTGGAGTGGAGCCGGTAAAGGCGATTTTGGCGATGCGATCACTGCTGGCCAGTGCTTGGCCTGCTTCTTCGCCAATGCCGTTGACCACATTGATGACGCCCGGTGGCACGATGTCAGCGATCAACTCCATAAACAGCAAGATGGACGCTGGCGTTTGCTCGGCGGGCTTTAATACCGTGCAGTTGCCGGCTGCCAGCGCTGGTGCCAGCTTCCAGGCCGCCATTAACAACGGGAAGTTCCAAGGGATGATCTGTCCGACCACGCCTAACGGCTCGTGCACATGGTAGGCCACGGTGTGCTCGTCCAGCTCTGCCATGGAGCCCTCTTGCGCGCGAATGCAGCCAGCAAAGTAGCGGAAATGATCTGCAGCTAGTGGAATGTCGGCCGCCAGGGTTTCACGCACGGCCTTGCCGTTATCCCAGGTTTCGGCCACGGCCAGCATTTCTAGGTTCTGCTCGATGCGGTCGGCTATTTTCAATAACAAATTCGAGCGTTCAGTGACCGATGTTTTGCCCCACTCGGGTGCCGCTTGATGGGCAGCGTCTAACGCCAGTTCGATGTCAGCGGCGTCGGAGCGCGCTACCTGACAAAAAACCTCGCCATTGACTGGGCTGATGTTGTCCATATAGCGGCCTGCGACGGGAGCAACCCAGTCGCCACCAATAAAGTTGTCGTAGCGCTGGGCAAAATTAACGATGGCGCCGGCCTGACCAGGATTGGCATAAATCATCAGATACTTCCTCTTGTTATTGTCAGTACACTGCGATTGGTAGTTAGTCGCATTGCTGAGTAAATACGTTATGTGTTGCTATGCCCTAGTGCTTGTCCGTCAGTCCAAGATAGTGGACTGACAATCCAGCGTTGCTTGGCTCGGTTGAGGGGCGGTTGAGGAGGAAAGTTATTTTGAATGAATCACTGCAGCGTCTGGCACGTCGGCCACAGCAACTGGTTGAAAATCGCACCGTGTTTTTTAGCAAAGACGTCGAGCTGTCGATCTATGACACCTACGCCAAAGCCGCCAACGTCAGTCTTAAAGCCGATGAAGTGCTGTATTGTGCGATGATCTCAGGGCGCAAAGAAATGCATGGCCCGCACGCGCCGATGGCATTTTTACCCCATGAATCCTATGTGCTGGCGCCCGGTGAGCAAGTATTAATCGACTTTCCAGAGGCGGAATTGGAACGGCCAACGACTTGTCTGACGGTCTCGGTGGATGGCAATAAAATTCATCAGTTGTGCGATCACCTGGATCAGCATGCGCCGCTGCCGCAAGACATGGGGCACTGGAACGACGTTCAGCCACGCACCTGGCACGCACATCATTCGAGTGCCACGCAAAAGCTGTTAGAGCGCATCGCAGTGAGTTTTATTGATGCCGAAGAGGACAGCGATCTGGTGTTGAGTTATGGCGTTGACGAGCTCTTGTGCCGCTTGCTGCGCCAGCAAGGGCGGGAGTTTTTGCTCGCTTGCGCGGCGCAAGACCCACACAAAAATGCCATGACGGCGGTGTTGCACGACCTGCAGCAGCGTCTGGCAGAACCGCTGGACATTGACCGTTTGTGTCGTATCGCCTGTATGTCGCGCAGCAAGTTTTACCATCACTTCAGGCAGGCACTGGGCTGTTCGCCCAATGAATATTTGCAGCAGCAACGCCTCAGTCGAGCCAAGGCATTGCTGCAGCAGGGCATGGCGGTGACGCGAGTGGCATTTGAAGTGGGCTTTCAAAGCGCCAGCCACTTTTCGCGCCGTTTTCACCAGTGCTTTGGTGTCAGCCCCAGTCGCTACCGTGAGGAGCGCCTTAGCTGCTGCGAGTGATGCCGTGGTCGAGGGCGTAGCGCACCAAGCCAGCAGAGGTCGAGATGTTCAGCTTCTGCTTAATCTTCATGCGGTGCGCTTCCACCGTGCGTACAGAAATATCCAACTCGCGGGCAATTTCTTTGTTGCCCATGCCCTCGGCCAGCAGTGCCAATACGTCTTCTTCGCGCGGGCTTAAAATGTCGTCGTTTTGGTTGCTGCGAATGTTGCCGATGTCGCTGAACAAGGTTTTGGCCACGCTGGAGCTGAAGTAGGTGCCGCCCTGATTCACGGTTTGCACCGCCAGCAGCAGCTCTTCTACTGACACATCTTTGAGCACGTAGCCTGCCGCACCGGCTTGAATCAGCTTAAGAATGTATTCGCGATCATCGTGCATGGTGATGATCAAAATACGCATGTCTGGGTGTTGTTGTTTGAACGCTTTGCAGGCTTCGATGCCGTTCATCACCGGCATGGAAATGTCCAGCATAACAACGTCAGGTTGATGCTCGGCAGCGGCATCTAAGGCTTCTTGGCCGTTACTGACGGCAGCAACCACACTGATGTCGCCTTCTGCCTCGAGGCTGACTTTCAGGCCCTCACGGACCATAGGGTGATCGTCAGCGAGAATGATTTTTATCGGTTTGCTCATGGTGACCTTCATTTTTCGGGTTCGCCCTCGACGGGCACAGGGGGAGTCGGCTGCTGGCGCAACACCGGCTCAGGGTTTAAATACAGTACCGCAATAATCTGGGTGCCTTTATGGGCCCAACTGCGTACCGTGAGTTTGCCGCCCAGCAGTTCTAGGCGTTCGCGCATGTTCATCATGCCAATGCCGTCCAAGCTATCGCTTGGGGTAAAGCCGCGGCCGTTGTCTTGCATTTCGACTTCAATGCGGTTGGCAAAGGGGCGCACGTCCAGCTGAAAGCGACTGGCGTCGGCATGCTTTTGCACATTGGTGATGCCTTCTTGAATTAAACGGTAGACCGTCATTTCAATGGCGTCGGGCAAACGTGTGTCTGGCAAGCGAATGTGACGTTTGACTTCGATGTCGCCGCTGCTGGCCAAGTTATCGAGCAGGGCATGCATGGCCGCTTCGAGGCCCAAATCGTCCAGCATGACCGGGCGCAGATTATGCGACACCCTGCGAACTTCTTGAATCGACTGGTTCAACATATCGATACCGCTTTCTAAATGATCGCGGGCGGTATCCGATGGCCATTGCTTAAACGCCAAGTTCAGCCGCAGCTTCGCCGACACCAGGATCTGGTTGACGCCATCGTGCAGCTCACGGGCAAATACGCGCCGCTGCACCACTTGAAACTCGACCGAGCGGTGGGCCAGCTCGCGCAGGCGTTCATCGGCCTGAGCCGTGGCGTGTACATTGATCAGCACCACGATCACAATCACCAGGGCCAAAGTAATCGCCAGCAATAATGAGGCGACCAAAAAGGTTTGGCTGATGTTGCTGTCGACGCGCTGCTCTAAAGAAAGAATTTCAGATTCAATGTCGTCGATGTAAAGGCCGGTGCCGAGCATCCAATTCAGCTCGGGAATCAGCACCACATAGCCCAACTTGTTTTTGACTTCATTGGCCGAGGGCTTGTGCCAGGAGTAGCGATAAAAGCCGCCACCGTGGTTGGCGATGGCCAGTAAATCTTGAATCACTGGCTGGCCATTGCGATCACGGTAGTCGAGCATGCCGGTACCGATCAGGTCATTCAAAGCCGGATGAACCAGGTTGGTGCCTTTTTGGTCGTACGCGAAAAAGTAGCCATCGGGACCAAAGGTCATGCTTTCGATGATGCTTTTGACCTCATACTCCACCCGTGAACGCGCCATGCTACCGCCATCCAGCTCGGCCAGAATTGGCTGGATCGAGGTCATCGCCAGGTTGACATAGTCTTCCAATGCCCGGCGCTTATTGTCCATGACGGTTTCTTCGAAGATGGCCACTTGGCGCTCAGATAAATCCTGCGCCTGACGCTGGGTAATCCAGGTCAGTGTCAGGGTAATGGCCACCAAAGGTAAGATGGTGAGTAGCAGTATTTTGGTCTTTAGCGTCAGGTTCATAGGATTCCAAACGACAAAAGCCACGGCAGCTGCCGTGGCTCAGGGTCAATCAACTAGGCCATAAAACTCGGGGAACAACAGGATGGATATCACCACCCCGACTTGCATCAGAATGAAGGGAACTACCCCTCGATAAATATCCATGGTTTGTACCCCAGCGGGGGCAACCCCTTTGAGATAAAACAAACTGAAGCCAAACGGTGGCGTCAAAAAGGATGTTTGCAAGTTCATGGCAATCAAAATGGCAAACCATACCGGCGCAATGTCCAGTGCGATGGCGGCAGGTGCCAGCATCGGCACAATGATAAAGCTGATTTCAACAAAGTCGATGAAAAAGCCCAATATCAAAATCGCCAGCATCGACAGGATTAAAAAGCCCATGGCGCCACCAGGTAGGTTGGAAAGCACTTCTTCAACGATGTAATCGCCACCTGTGTAGGTGAAGGCCATCGAAAACGCCGTAGCGCCGAGCAAAATTGCAAACACCATGGCGGTGATTTTGACCGTTTCCTCAGCAGCATCGTAGAGCATTTTCCAGCTGAACTGACCATACACCGCAGACAGCAAGACCGCGCCGACGCCGCCCAGAGCCGATGATTCGGTAGGGGTGGCAATGCCAGCAAAGATAGAGCCCAGCACCACTAAAATCAGCGCCAAAGGCGGCACGATGGCTTTTAGAGCGCGAATGTAATGCTCGCGGCGATGCTCGATGTCATCGTCTGCTGGTATCGAAGGCGCTGCTTCCGGTTTAAAGAAGCTGTAAGCCAAGATGTACACCACATAAATGCCGATCAGCACAAAGCCTGGGCCGACCGCCGCCTGAAATAAATCGCCGACGGGAATGCCCAGCACGTCGCCCAAAATGATCAACACAATGGATGGCGGAATGATTTGACCCAAGGTGCCCGAGGCGCAAATGGTGCCGCAGGCGAGGGATTTGTCGTAGTTGTATTTGAGCATGACCGGCAACGAGATTAATCCCATCGCCACCACGGACGCACCGACCACGCCGGTAGAGGCTGCCAAGAGCGCGCCGACCAATACCGTCGAAATGGCCAAGCCACCGCGCACACCGCCGAACAATTTGCCCATCGACTCCAACAGCTGTTCCGCCAGACGGGTTTTTTGCAGCACGATGCCCATAAAAATAAACAGGGGCACGGCCATCAGCACCACGTTTTCCATGATGCTTTGAATGCGAAAGGGCATGAAGGCAAACATGCTGGGCCCTTCGGCAATCAAACCGAAGATCAGTGCTATACCACCGAAAGTAAATGCCACTGGGAAGCCGGCAAGCAGCGCCAACAGGGCAACAAAAAACATCACAATACCGATCATAAGGACGACTCGTGGTTATTATGGGCTTCAGTCCGCTCGGGGTGTTTGATATTCAAAATGCTGGTAATGATTAGCCCAAGGCCGGCAATGGCGGTGGCAAAAAAGGCAAACGGAATGACCGCTTTAATGATCCAGCGATAGGGCAGGCCACCTGGGTCGCCAGAAGTTTCGCCCAGTTCAAACGCCTCATAGGCAAAGCCAACGCCGTAATAGCCCACCAGCAATGTAAAGGGCAGCAGCAATACCAGACCACCTAAAATGTCGATGATGGATTGCTTGCGCACCGACAAACGCTCATAAATCAAATCCACCCGCACATGGCCGCCGGAACGCAAGGTGTACGGCACGCCGAGCATGAACATGGTGGCGAATAAGTGCCATTCCATTTCCTGTGAGCCGATCCATACGGCATTAAAGGCATAGCGGGCAACGACGTTGAAAAATACGTTGACCAGCATCAGCAGAAATAAAATGGAGGATATTTTCCCCAGAATATCGGAAAAGCGATTTATCACTCGCTCCGCTTGCATCAGCATAAGGCTCTCCACTGGCGAATGCCCGCGCCAACTGGTGCGGGCATCCAGGTTAACGCATTACTGAGCAATGCTGTTCAAGTACGCCTTGTCTGAGATGTCGGTCCAGCGGCGCACGGTTTTCAGATAATTTGCCTGAGACTCCAGGATTTCTTTGGCCAGCGGATCTTCTTTGGCTTTTTCGGTCAGCAGATCCTGGTTGGCTTGGCGCAGCGCTGCCATTACGTCCTCTGGGAAGGAGCGGATTTTCACGTTTGGAAACTCATTTTCGATGACTTCCAGGTTTTTCGCCGACTCATGGTAGGAGTGAATGTACATGTCATAGGCGGCGGTACGCATTGAGACGCGCAGAATTTCTTGCAGGTCTTCAGGCAAGCGATCCCAGGAGCGCTTGTTGATCATGAACTGCAATTCGGTCGCTGGCTCATGCCAACCGGTGTAGTAGTAAGGGGCGATTTTATGAAAGCCCATGCGCAGGTCCAGTGATGGGCCAACCCACTCCAGAGCATCGATGGTGCGGCGCTCCAGCGCGGTATACAGTTCGCCTGCTGGGATGTTGGTCGGACTGGCGCCTAACTTGGCCAGTACTTCCCCGGCAAAGCCAGGAATGCGCATTTTCAGACCTTTGAGGTCTTCCAATGAGTTGATTTCTTTTTGGAACCAGCCCCCCATTTGGTTGCCGGTGTTACCGCCTGGAAAGCTCAACACGTTGTATTTGCTGTAGACCTTTTCCATCAGCTCCATGCCGCCGCCGTGGTAGAACCAGGAGTATTGCTCTGGCGCCGTCATACCGAAGGGCATGGTGGTGAAGTACAAGGTGGCCGGTACTTTGCCTTTCCAATAATACGAGGCTGAGTGTCCCATGTCGTACTGGCCAGCGCGTACCATGTCAAACACGCCCAGAGGGGCTTTGTGTTTGTTTTTGGAGTCGATGGTGATTTTCAAGCGGCCGTTGGACATTTTTTCGGCCATGGCAGCCATGTTGCGTGAGGCATCACCAAACACAGGGAAATTGGTAGGCCAAGTTTCCGCCATCTTTAAGCGATAGGTTTTTTCTGCCTGGGCTGGCAGAGCAACAGCAGCAGCAAAGGCGCCAACCGCTAACCAGCGTTTCAGTTTGCTCAGACTCATCATATTATCGTTATCCTTCTCGGTTAGTAGAAGACCACCCGCCAGTGTATGGTCGGGGGCTGGGGCGCCTCTGAATATATCGGTGCCGGCGTTGAGCGCCGCCGAATTTTCTTAGGAACCTCAAGTGTTGGCAGTGTGCAATGGCCTAGACAGGCAGCCTATTCGCAGGAATGCGGGCTTGTCCGTGTTATTGCCTGATCTGCTGCCGTATTAATGCGGGTTTGGTTTAGGTGTTATGACGGAAGGGTAAGGTCGGGTGTGGCGCGGCAGGCCCGATAAAACCAGGCCTTTGGTTAAATGGTAAGACCAATACTTTGGGCTTACTACTTTGGTCGGCAGCGCCGCAGGATGGCGGGGCTAATGGTTCACAAACCAGTATTTTTCCCAGAACAACATTACCTTTTCTGGGTATTTTGTCCGTCCCAGGCTGCCGTTATAGCGTGCCAGCGCGCGAATCCAGTCGCCTTTTTCTTTGTCTAAGTAGTGCCTGAGAATGGTGCAGCCGTAGCGCAGGTTGGTGCGCGTCAGCATCAGGTTGTCATCCGGGCGACCAATTTCGTTCTTCCAAAACGGCATGATTTGCATATAGCCCTGAGCGCCGACCACGGAAATGGCAAAGCGTTGAAAAGCACTTTCGACGTGTATCACGGATAGCACCAACTCCGGCGACAAGCCTGCACGGGTCGCTTCTTGGTGCACCATGCGTAAAAACTCGAGGCGCACTTTATCGTCCGGCATGTAGCGCTTCAGGCGACTGGAGATGTCTACCAGCCACACCTCAGCTTCAAAACGGTCGGCGAAACTGTCGGTGCTTTCGGCCGCTTGACGCAGCGCCTGGCGCAGTTCTGGGTCAATGTCACCGTTGGCGCTGGCCAGAGTGCCGGACGACCACCCTAGCATCAGCGCCAGGGTGGCCAGCAGCAGGGGCCTCAGCATTGAAGGGCCTGTTTCAGGGTGGTGATAACATCGTCCAGGGCAATGTCTTGCGCTTCACCACCGCGACGCTGTTTGTACTCAACCGTGCCAGCTTCCAAGCCACGATCGCTGATCACCAGGCGATGAGGAATGCCCATCAGTTCCATATCGGCGAACTTAACGCCAGGGCTGGTTTTTTTGTCGCGATCATCCAGATAAACATCGATACCAGCGGCTTGCAGCTCGTTATAGAGTTGCTCTGTTGCTTGGCGCACTGAGTCGCTGCGATGCAGGTTCATCGGCACAATGCCAACCTGGAACGGAGCGATGGCGTTAGGCCAGATGATGCCGTTATCGTCGTGATTTTGCTCAATGGCCGCGGCTACCACACGGCTAACGCCAATGCCATAACACCCCATCATCAGGGTTTGGGCTTTGCCGTTTTCATCCAGCACGGTGGCGTTCATGGCTTCGGAGTATTTGCGACCCAGCTGGAAAATATGGCCCACTTCGATGCCGCGTTTAATCTCTAGCGTGCCTTGGCCGCAAGGGCTTGGGTCACCTGCTTGCACGTTGCGCAAATCAGCGACTTCTGGCAGTTCAACATCACGTTGCCAGTTGCAGCCAGTGAGGTGCTTGTCGGTTTCGTTGGCGCCACAGACAAAGTCCGCCAGATGGGCGGCACTGCGGTCAACGTAGCAACGTGCCGACAGGTTACGCGGGCCGGTAAAGCCTGGCGCGCCACCAATGCCTTGAACTTCTTCATCGCTGGCAAATTGCAGCGGTGCAAGAACGCCGGGCAGTTTTTCTGCTTTTAACTCGTTCAGGGTGTGATCCCCGCGCAGGAACAGCACCACTGGCTCGCCGGCTTCGCCTTCTTCTGCATCTTCGGCTTCGCTGCTACCACGCACAACAATGGCTTTTAATACTTGGCTGGTGGCAACGTCCAGCTGCTTTGCAACCTCATCGATGGAGCTGGCGGCGGGTGTGTCTACCACGCTCAGCGCTTGTGTGGCATCTGGGCGCTCGCCCTCAGGGGCTAGGGCTTCGGCCAGTTCGACGTTGGCGGCATAATCGCTGGCATTGGAGAAGGCGATGTCGTCTTCTCCAGATTCAGCCAGCACGTGGAACTCATGGGAGTGAGCACCACCGATAGAGCCAGTGTCGGCCAGCACTGGGCGGAAATCTAAGCCCAAACGCTCGAATATGCGGGTGTAAGCCTGATGCATGCGGTCATAGGTTTGCTGCAGGCTTTCGGCCGTCAAATGGAAGGAGTAAGCGTCCTTCATGATGAACTCACGCGAGCGCATAACGCCAAACCGTGGGCGCGTTTCATCACGGAATTTGGTTTGAATCTGATACAAGTTCACCGGCAGCTGCTTGTAGCTGCTGAGCTGGTTACGAGCCAGATCGGTGATGACTTCTTCATGGGTTGGGCCAACGCAAAAATCGCGCGAATGACGATCTTTTAAGCGCAGTAACTCGCCACCGTATTGGAACCAGCGGCCACTTTCCTGCCACAGCTCTGCTGGCTGTACGGCGGGCATCAGCACTTCTTGAGCGCCGGCGAGGTTCATTTCTTCGCGCACGATGCTTTCAACTTTTCGCAGCGTGCGCAGGCCCAAGGGCATCCAAGTGTACAAGCCGGCGGCCAGTTTGCGGATCATGCCAGCACGCAACATCAGCTGGTGGCTGATGACAACGGCGTCAGCGGGTGTTTCTTTTTCAGTGGCTAAGAGAAATTCGGTAGCGCGCATGAAACCCATGTTTCCTGTCGATAATAAATGACGGGCAGTGTATCGCCTGGCGCCGTGAGCGGCAATGCTACTGCGGCTTAGCTGGGCCGTTGTGTCTGAGGGTGTGGAGGCGATACCATAGTCGACCAAGATCTTTGCTGACCATCAGTCCAATGAACGGGAGGTGCGGGTGCAACACCCTGTATCGGAGCCAAATTTACCTGTGTCTGAAGCGTGTTTGCGCAATCAGGCGCCAATCGCCGATGTGCTGGCGCAGGAGCTGGAAACCGATGCCTTTGTGTTGGAAATTGGCAGCGGCACCGGTCAGCACGCCGCTTACATGACGCGCCATTTGCCCGGCATCAAGTGGCAGCCGTCTGAGTTGGCGGGCCGTTTGGAGGGCATTAATGGTTGGCGTCAACGCAGCGGCCAAGTCGGTTTTCTGCCGCCGCTGATTTTAGATGTCAGTCAGGATTTGTGGCCAGTGAAGCAAGTGGACGCGGTGTTCAGTGCCAACGTGGTGCACTTCATTGGCTGGCCGCAACTGCGCAGCATGATGACGGGCATCGCTCGAGTGCTGAAACGCAGCGGCTTGGCGTTGCTCTATGGTCCTTTTAATTACGCTGGCCAGTATACAAGTGAAGGCAATCAGCGCCTGGATCAATGGCTGCGTGAGCAAAACCCGGAAGCGGGGATCAAAGATTTTGAGCAGGTCATACTGACCGCCCGCAAAGAAAAGCTGCGTCTACTCAAAGACGTCGCCATGCCTGCCAATAATCGTATGTTGGTGCTGCAAAAGTACTGATTGCTAGACTCGGTGCCCGCTCTGGGTCACCAGAGGGCTGCTATGCTGGCGAGCAGGGACCTCAGTTCGTGAGTAACATCATGGCCAACAGCGAACGCAGCAATCCGGGGATTCGGCGCTTACTGGGAGAAGTAGCGCTGATCAATCGCAGCATTGCCGATTACAAATCACATCTGCCCTTGACCGTGCTTGCCTTTGGGCCGCAGGCGCTCACGCCAGCGCTGCAACAGCGGTTAAAAGCCGAAGGCTTTAACGTCAAAGTGATCGAATCCATATCGCATTTGCTGGTGCACAAAGACAACAACGGCTGTGCGCTGCTGGTGCATTTAGATCACATGAATGACAAGCAGCGCCAACGCATGCAGCAACTGGCGGCGGAAGAAGGTCAGTTGCCGGTGATCGCTATAAGCTCAGACACCTCGTTGCAAGAGCGGCTGGTGGCCATTCGTATGGGCGCTGTGGCTTTCAATACCACGCCGGTGAACGATGCCCAAGTCGTCGCCGATATCAAAGCCCTGACAGAACGCTATCAGCACGACCCTTATCAAATTCTCATTATTGAAGATCAGACGTCGGTCGCGGGGTTTTATGCCGCCACGTTAGAAGATGCCGGTTTTCAGGCCGCGGTGATTTCTCAACCACTGACCGAGTTAATGCCCTATCTATACAATCACACGCCAGATCTCATCTTGCTCGATTTGTACATGCCGGCGATCAACGGCCAGGAGCTGGCTGGGGTGATACGCCAACAGGAAAACTTGATCAGCGTACCGATCGTATTTCTATCCAATGAAATGAGCCCAGAGGTGCAGATGAAAGCCATGTGCACGGGTGGTGATGTGTTCCTATCTAAGCCGGTGCGGCCGGCGGATTTGTTGTTTGCGGTGGAATCGCGTGTGCGCCGAGGGCGAGCGGTGCGCAATTTGGTGACCTCTGATCCACTGACCTCGGTGCTGAATCGTCGCGAGGTGTTGCGACGCTTGAATGAAGAAGTGGCTCGCTGCCAGCGCTATGGCAGCCGCTTGTGCATTGCCGTTCTCGACTTGGATCGCTTTAAGCTAATCAACGATCGGTTTGGTCACTCCAGTGGGGATCGTGTTATCAAGCACTTTGCTATCAGTTTGGTAAAGGGTTTGCGTGATGGCGATATTGTCGGTCGCTTGGGCGGTGAGGAGTTTCTGGTGTTGATGCCCGAAACACGCACTCCTGTTGCCAATACGGCGATGCAGCGAGTGGCCCAGGAGATTCGCCAAGCACCACCAGAGTCGCAATTGGCGTACACCTTCTCTGGCGGCGTGGTGCAGTGCCTGCCTGGCAACCGAGGTGACGATTTACTCGAGCAGGCCGATGCGCTTATGTACCGCGCCAAATCCGAAGGCCGTGATCGCATAATTTGCAGCGGCGATCACGACTCGGCTTAACATTGGCGCCGGCACCTGTTTAAGGCTGACGCCGGCTTTTGTTTAAAGCTGACTCAGACCCTTGTTAAGGCTGGCACAGGCTCGGGTCCATGGCGTTAATCCAAGCTTTGATCAGCGCATTGCCTTCTTCGTGCACGATGGCGCGGCCCAAAGGTGGCATGGCGTCGCCGGGCTCGTTGGTGTGCATGCGCTGATACAGCAGCGAGTTATCGGCATCGCCGGGCACGATCACAATGGCGGACTCGCCCGCACCTGAAACCGCCACTGCACAAGCTCCGTGGTATTGCTCGTTGCCCGCCCAGGCGATGTTCCAGTCGGCACGAAAGGCGGTGTTGCTGGCTTGGCCTTCTTTGCGGTGGCAATGACCACAATTGATGTCGAGCCAGGCTTTGCTGGTATCGAGCAATAAGTCGGCCGATGCGGTTATCTGGCTCAACGGCAATGCATCACTAAACGCAGGGGTGCTGTCCACCTCACTCATGGCCGGCAGACCTTCCAATATGCCCTCAGCCAACCACTTTTGCAGTTGGTTTTCAGGCCCTTGGCCGTAATCAAGGTCGGCGTTTAAGTAGCGCGCCTTGGGGCCAATGGGGCTGAAACGTGCCGGCGTTGGGTCAACGCCATCAACGGCGTCATCGTCGCCATTGGGGTTGACCTGATGGCAAGTGGTGCAGGAGTTTTGGTTAGGTACTTTGTAGGTAAAGCTCAAGCCATTTTGTAGGTGCTGTAAATCATCGATCACCAGGTTTTCGCCGGTCACATCCCAAGTGGCTTCGGTACCGTCTGCGTTCCACACATAAGGGCGGGCGATCCAGCCGCCTTCGCGCTTAATTAATAACCGCGTTTCTAAAAGACGCTCATTCGCAAAGCCGCGCTCAGAGGTATTGTCCGGCATGGTAAAGGTCTTAGTGATGACGCTGCCGACTGGAAACTCAAAGGTCTCAGTGGGGTGGTACTGAATTTTTTGCCCCTCTGGAATAAAAACAAAGCGGTATTTGGAGGCGTAGTCAGTGAACAGGGGCACTGATAAATCGTAGATCAGGCCGCCTGCGCTTGGATTTTGCGTTGGGTCACATGGATTTTGAAACAATTGATAGTCTGATAGCTTTTCGGCGTTGCCGGCCAATAGGGCCTGCCACTGCACGCTGGTATTTTGTTGCTGGCACTGTTCATCAGGCTGGCTGGGAGTGGTGGGTGTAACTGGCGTATCGGTCGATGCGCTGCTGGAACCACCACCGCCACCACAGGCACTGAGCAATGCGCCACTGATCAAAGCGATCAGAGCAGTAGAGTGTGTCGTCATGCTGATGCTCCGTTGAATAATCAAAGCTGGCCCCAAAAACGAGGCCAGCGGCGGCCTGGGGTTACAGGGCGCAGGACGGGTTGTCGGTATCGTCGCTGCTGCAGCCGAAAGTCTGCTCGTCAAAGGTCACGGTGGCGGCAACGCCTTTGAAGGGCATATCTGGACAGGTGAGTACGCCTTGAGGGTCGTTCATGATGCGACCGGCCATGGCAGGGTCGATGCCGTATTGCTGAATTTTGGCTTGTGGGCTGCCGTTGGCGTCGAAGGTGTTGGCGCCCGGCGTGGTTTCAAACACGGAGGCGGCAAACAGGGTTTGTCCATCGATGCCATTATTTTGCTGGCACACGCCATCGCCGTTGTAAGGTGCAAAAGCGGTCAAGTCGATTTGTCGACCGGCTGTTTCCAGACCATTGGCATCCAGCGCTGCGGCCACTTGGTTAATACCACCGGTAACCGCTTGGAAAACAGTCTCACCGTTACCGCCAGGGTTTGGTGTATTGCTTAACAACTCGCCAATGCCGTCGTACAAGATATGGGGCACGGTTGTTTGGCCATCGGCAACACCGGGGTAAAAGCCGTGGAACAATTGATAGCCCTGAATAATGTCGGCAATTAAATTGCCCTCTGGATTGTCGATGCCAGCCGCTACACTGATGCTGTTGTCGTGAATGTGCAGGTTGCGCACCAAGGGGCTCCAGCCATCCAATAAAGCGTTGGCATAAGGGTGAATATCGCCATAGCTGTTCACGGCTGGGGTGGCGTCATTGCCATCTAGGCCGGCGACATCGGTGTTGGGCGCGCTGGCGACCTGATCATCCGGCAGCAAATAGGAGGAGATGGCGATGGAGGTGGTTTGGTGATCTTTGATGACGTTGTTATAAATCTCCACATCTGAGGTCGATAAAATAATCACGCCAGTGCCGGGTGGTACGATGTGCACGCCACCGGCAAAATCGCCCACATTGGCAAAGTTGGGCGCGTTATTGGCCTCAACGTGATTATCAAATACCCGCACGCCGGAGCCGTATTTGCCGTTGCCGATTGGCAGGTCGAACACCAAAATGCCGCCCGTATTCCCAACCGCACGGTTGCCATACACATCGGCGGTGGTGGAGTTTTCAATTTCAATGCCGGCGACGTTTTTCTCCGCCACATTGTTGCGCACCACAATTTTGTCAGACTGGCCGACATAAATGCCGGCGTCGGCAGAGCCTTTGACGTAACTGTCTTCAATCAGCACATTGCTGGTTTCGACCGGATAAAGCCCATAAGCGCCGTTGGTAGACTGATAATCCGTTTCCCACACAGCGGCCATGCGGCGCATGATCACACCGTTGGATTTGGTAACCTTAACGGCGTTGTTGTTGGACTCATACACGCCGAAATCTTCAAAAATCAGATGGTCGGTGTTGTTGATTAAAAAACCGTCGGCACTGGCGCCGCTGACATCAATGATGGTTTTGTCCATGCCAGCGCCGCGAAAAGTCAGATGGCTGACCGGCGTATTGTCGACCAAGCCGTTGAACTCAATGGTGGTGTCGAACTGATAGCGGCCTTGTGGCAGCACTAGAGTGTCACCGCTTTGTGCCGTGGCTAATGCGGTAATCAGGCCGTCTTGAATGCTGCTGTCGGTTAAGTTATCGGCACTGCCAATGCATACCACGCGCTGGCCTGCGGTGCTGTCGGGCGTGCAATTAAAGGCCTTGGTAAGGCTCGCTTCATTATTATCGTTGTCATTATCATCATCGCTGCCACAGCCAACCAACAGCATGGAGCCGACGGCCAGCGCGGTGGCTAACTGACACGGAGAGAAAGCACGCTGTACTGAACGGCGATTCACCAGAGGGTGTTTCATAGATTACCTGCCTGTCGTTATTGTTGTGACGGTTATCAAACGTCATCAAAGTTAGGCGGTAAAAATAAATCAGTGATTAATATCTGGCGGATGCTGTGCAAATCCTGCAGAAGCCAGTGTTGGCGCGCCTTGGCTGGTCGCTGAGGATGATTGTGCAAATGTTGAATTGCACGATTGAGTCAGTTGATTCTGGCGATATTCCGTCGGCGTGCTGTCGTGGCAGCGGCGGAAGGCGCGGTTGAATGAGCTCATGCTGCGATAGCCGACATCCAGCGCGATGTTTGAAATCGGCGTGTCAGCTTCATGTTGTAATCGCAGCGCGGCTTCTTGGATACGCAGGGCATTGATGTATTCATTAAAGTTGTTAAAGCCGAGTTGCTGGTTGATGGCGCTGCGCAATCGATATTCCGGCAAGCACACATGCTGTGCCAGACTGCGTAGGGTGAGCCCTTCTTGCCGATAAATGCCGTCGGCCATGGCGAGTTGCAACTTGCTCAAATCGTCGTCGTTGTTGTTGGTGACTGTCGGTTGCGTTTCCACGGTGTCGGGTATCGCTGTCGGTGGTGTGCTGCCGCCATTGCGCCAGAGATGTTGTCGCCCTTGCAGCAGACATGCAGTAATGACAATGAATGCGCTGATGATGGCCAGTTGACGAGATTCCGTGCTGGCTAAATCCAGATTGAAAGACAAAATCGACCATCCGACCGTGATGCCGGTGGCCAGCAGAACGGCGAGTCGCAAGCGGCGCCTTGCTTCCAGTAAATCACTGTGCCAATGGCGCATCACTTCCCAAACGCCCAGTAGGATGAGCACATACTCCAGCCCTTGCGGAATGCGCTTTAGCACCACCAGCAAGGCTTCTGGCTGATCGAGTAGCAAAAACAGCAGCGGGCCAATCCAGCTGTGGAGCGCGAGCGCCCATTGCAGTCGGCGCTCGCCTTGACTGTCGCTGAAGGCGTAATAGCAGGTGGCCCAAAAACAGGCCGGAGCCGCACTTTGGGCAACGAAGGCCCATTCATGCCAGGCGCTCGGTAGCTGGTTGTGAAACAGATGTACGATGGCGATCAACAGCAGCAAGCTGAGCGCCCGAGCGGATGCGGCGGCACGATAATCGCGCCACAGAATGAGCAGCAGCGGTAGCGTGAGGCCGGCAGCAAAGGTGGCGAGCAGCAGTTCGGTTTGGCTGGACATGGCGTGTTCTCATTATTATTGGATCCAGGTGCCCCATGTTTCGTCAGTCAGGCGGCAAATACAAGAGGGTAGGCGCGCCGTGGTAGGCACTGCCCGGCAATTCTGGGACAATGAGCGGCTTTCAACCTGATGATTAGTTTTGCTCATGAAAACCGCACCGCACCTGAATTCCTATTACCCATATTGGGCTGAGTGTTACGGCACAGCGCCATTTTTACCCATGTCGCGCGCTGAAATGGACGAACTCGGATGGGACAGCTGTGACATCATCCTGGTGACGGGCGACGCCTACGTCGATCACCCCAGCTTTGGTATGGCGGTGATGGGGCGCGTATTGGAAGCACAAGGTTTTCGCGTTGGCATCATTGCTCAACCAGATTGGAATGACGCCGAAGCCTTCAAGGCGCTGGGCAAGCCCAATCTGTATTTCGGCGTCACCGCCGGCAACATGGATTCTTTGATTAACAAGTACACCGCCGATTTAAAAGTGCGCAATGACGATGCCTACACGCCGCATGGCGAGCCTGGCAAGCGCCCGGATCGTGCTGTGATTGTGTATTCACAGAAGTGTCGTCAGGTTTATAAAGACGTGCCCATTGTTATCGGCGGCATCGAAGCCAGTCTGCGCCGCATTGCCCAGTACGACTACTGGAGCGATCAGGTGCGTCGCTCCGTGCTGATCGATTCGGGTGCCGATATTTTGCTGTACGGCAATGCTGAGCGCGCGATCGTTGAACTCAGCCACGGTCTGGCGCAAGGGCGAAGCGTTGAAGACTTGCGCCACCTGCGGGGCACCACCGTGGTGTGCAAGGCGACGCCAGCGGGCTGGACAGAAATTGATTCAACGCGCATCGACTGGCCGGGGCAAATTGATGCCATTCCTAACCCGTATGAAATGAAAGAAACCGATGGCACCAGCTGCGAGCAGAAAAAGAATGCCGACGCTGATGACGACACAGACGACGATGTCATGCCGGTTAAAATCGTGCCGATGCCTTTGCAGCGCAAAGTTGATCATGATCCGGAAAAAACCGTGGTGCGCTTGCCTTCGTTTGAAAAAGTGCGCAATGACAGCGCGCTGTATGCGCATGCCTCTCGGGTCTTGCACCAGGAAGCCAACCCCTACAACGCCAGGCCTTTGGTGCAGCGTCATGATCAGCAAGAGGTGTGGGTAAATCCACCGCCGATTCCACTGGAAACCGACGAGATGGACAGCGTATTTGGGCTGCCATATCAGCGTGTGCCGCACCCGAGCTATGGCGACGCTCGCATCCCTGCTTATGAAATGATTCGCTTTTCCGTGAACATTATGCGTGGCTGTTTTGGCGGTTGTACCTTTTGCTCCATTACCGAGCATGAAGGGCGCATCATTCAAAGTCGCTCGCAGGAATCGGTGTTGAACGAAATTGAAGAAATACGCGATAAGGTTCCCGGCTTTACTGGCACCATTTCTGACCTCGGTGGGCCGACGGCTAACATGTACCACCTTAAGTGTAAAAGCGATGATATTTTAAAAAATTGTCGGCGCTTATCGTGTGTGTATCCGGGCATTTGTAAAAACCTAGAGACCAGCCACAAGGCCACCACTGAGTTGTATCGTGCTGCGCGTGCTTTGCCTGGGATTAAGCGTATTGCCATCGCCTCGGGCTTGCGCTACGACCTGGCGGTGAAAGATCCAGAGTACGTACGCGAACTGGTGACCCACCACGTGGGCGGCTATTTAAAAATTGCCCCTGAGCACACCGAGCAAAATGTGCTGAGTAAAATGATGAAGCCAGGCATGGGCACCTATGACGCTTTCAAAAAAATGTTTGATAAATTCTCGCGCGAGGCGGGCAAAGAGCAATATTTAATTCCCTACTTTATTGCAGCGCACCCAGGCACCGAAAACGAAGACATGATGAATCTGGCATTGTGGCTTAAGCGCAACAAGTTCCGAGTGGATCAAGTGCAAACGTTTTACCCGTCGCCCATGGCGCTGGCCACAGCCATGTACCATTCGGGTCGTAATCCATTGCAGCGCATGAGCTATAAAAGCAAAAAAATGCCCATTGCGCGGGATATCAAAGAGCGACGTCTGCACAAGGCGTTTTTGCGCTATCACGATGAAAAACACTGGCCACTGCTGCGCCAGGAGCTAAAAAATATGGGGCGCCATGATTTGATTGGGCAGGGGCCAAACGCCTTGATTCCGGCGGAAGATGCGCCAGGGCCACGATCAAAACGGCCAGGGTTTAAAGCGCCGGCAGGTGGGCGTAGAGCCATTCATCGCGGTAAAAGATCTAAATAGCACCTTAGCTTGATTGCAGCTCAGCGTCTTGTGCTTGCAGAATCAGGGTGCCTTTGTCGGCGCGGCGTTTGTGTCGATACATGGCATGATCGGCCGCCGCCAATAGCTCGTTAACGCTTTGTTGGCCAGCAATGGCGTAGCCGACGCTGACCGAAGGCGTAATGACATGCTGCTTCCAGCGCAATGGGTGCGCCTGAATGGCGTGCTGAAGTTTTTCAATAACGTTGCTGGCTTCGGCTTCGTTGCTGATGTCTGGCAGCAGCAGTAAAAATTCATCGCCGCCAAAGCGGCAGACATAATCGCTGTGCCTGACAGCATCGAGCAGCTGATTGGCGATGTGTTTCAATAAGGCATCGCCGGCTTCGTGACCTAGGCGGTCGTTGACTTGTTTGAAGTCGTCAACATCCAGGTTGACAATGGCAAAGCAAGGGGCCGAATCCGTGTGCCTTTGCCGCTGTTGTAACAGCTTTAAAATGAAACGCCGGTTTGGCAGCAGCGTTAACTCGTCTTGTAACGATTCGCGATGTGCGTATTGGTAGTTTGAGTACAGCAATAGCACCAATAAATAAATCACAGCGCTCACCCCGCTGCCAGCTAGCAGAATGGTTTGGCGGGTGTGTTGGCTATTGATGACAGCCTGCTGCGCCAGCTGGGCTGCAATCTCCCACTCTCCGCTGGGAAGTTTGATCAAAAACTGAGTGTCAGGCTGGTCGAATACATCGCTAGGCCCATAAAAAACAGTCCACCGCTGACCATCAAGAGTTTTCTTTCTCAGTGCTAATACGCCTGACTCAAACCCGGTCACGCCCGTGCTGTCGAGCAGCTGCTGGTAGCGTATGACGACGCTGACGCCACCCCAGTATTGTTGATTCTTGGGAGGGTCAGAAAAGATTGGGTAGCGGGCTATGAGGGCTTGTCCGCCTTGTACCAGCTCCAACGGCCCGGCGATGAATACCTGTTGCATCTCTCTGGCCTTCTCGACCGTCGCTAGCTGTTCTGGGCGGGTGCGAAAGTCGAAGCCAATGGACGCCTCGTTGCCCGCCAATGGGTAGGTGTGGCTGATGATGTTGTTGGGCGCTAAGCCGACATTGCGCACATAGTGCGATTTATCGAGCAGCTTTTTGGCAATGGCATCCCAGTTTTCGATGGCAAAGTTCGGGTCGATGGTGACCACCGTAGCTAGGCTGTCGGCCAGATATGTGTCCATAAAAATGGCCGCTTCTAAGCGTGAGCGCACCAGCGACACCTCGGTTTGCAGCTCGCTGCGCTGTTCTTGCAGTGCCTTTTCTTTGGCTAAGTCAGCAATGGCGTTGACGGCAAGCAGAGCGGCGACAACGTAGGCGGCCGTCAACACGGAAACCGTCATTCTTTCTTTGCCATTCAGCCGTAGCCACATTCTGTAGACCTATCGTCGATGGGGAAAAAGATTCAGCCTTAAGCTTAGAAAGGTCTGGTGCTTTGTGCACACTATTGCAGCGTTTGGCGTGTTGGTGAGCGGAGGTGAGTCATGGCGTTCGGGTTGGCGCAGTCCGTGGTGAGAGGCGAGTGCTTTGGCTGCTAGACTGGTGCCAGTAATGCTGGGGCGTACTGGGTTGCACGCACCTGGCGATGAGTCAATCAGGAGGCGTTATGCGTATTGGTGTGCCAAAGGAAATTAAAAATCACGAATATCGGGTCGGGTTGACGCCGCTTAGTGTGCGCGAGCTTGTGTCGGATGGGCACGAAGTGTTTATTGAAAGCCAGGCCGGTGCGGCCATCGGTTTTCACGACAGCGACTACCAAGACTGCGGTGCTACCATGCTGGCGGACGCTGCCAGTGTTTTTGCCGAAGCAGAGCTGATTGTTAAGGTCAAAGAGCCGCAGTCCAGTGAGGTGGCGATGTTGCAGCCTCGTCACACTTTATTCACCTACTTGCATCTTGCTCCCGATGTCGAGCTTACCGAATCCTTGATCAAGTCTGGGGCGACGTGCGTAGCGTATGAAACCGTGACCGATGCTCAGGGGCGTTTGCCATTATTGGCGCCGATGTCGGAAATCGCCGGGCGCATTGCTGTGCAGGCCGGGGCGCGCAGCCTTGAAATGGAAGCTGGTGGACGTGGTGTGCTGCTGTCGGGCGCTCCTGGGGTGCCCGCGGGTGAGGTGCTGGTGATCGGTGGCGGTGTGGTTGGCTCGAATGCCATACGCATCGCCGTGGGAATGGGGGCGCAGGTGACGGTGCTTGATACCTCGCTGCACACCCTGCGAGCGTTGGATCAGCAGTATGGCAATCGCATTCGCACCCGCTTATCGACGCGCACGGCATTGGACGAATGCTTGCCTCATACCGATTTGGTGATCGGAGCGGTGTTGATTCCAGGGGCGGCAGCGCCGAAGCTGATCACTCGCGAGCAGCTGCAAAGCATGCAAAGTGGTGCGGTGATCGTCGATGTTGCCATTGATCAGGGCGGTTGCCTTGAAACCTCGCGGCCAACCACCCACGACAACCCCACCTACGTTGAGCAGGGTGTGGTTCACTATTGTGTGGCGAATATGCCTGGTGCCGTGGCACGCACGGCCGCTCAAGCGCTGAATAACGCCACGCTGCCTTTTGTACGTGCCCTGGCCGGGCGTGGCCCGCGCAAAGCGATGCATGAAGATGAGCATTTGCTCAATGGTTTAAATGTAGCGGCAGGCCAATTGTGCAATTTGGACGTGGCCAGCAGTCAAGGACGCATGTGCGCCGACAAGCTCAGCATCTTGGTGCAATTAGGGCATTGATCGCATAGCTGTTGTGCCTGGATCTAGGGTTGATTGGTCGAAGTACGTAGCGCTGTCGGTGCTTTTGCGGTCAGCGCTTACGACTTTGGTCGATGCCAATTGGTTTGCTTGTAAAAAAACTACAAGAAGGGATTGTCAGCTTTCGACAAAGTCGTCAGACTGATGCCAAAAATGGGGCGTAGCCCCTATTTACCTGAAATGAGTTGTTTGTAGTCAGATTTCCATTGGTGCCAGCCGATGACCAAGGAGTGGCATTATTTATCGCCCTTTGCGTGGTAAGGAGTTATGAAAGGGCAATAGGTAAGACCATTTCTGCAGTCAGGCTGCCCACTTATCGATGGCGGTGTTCCGCCTGTACAACCGGAGTTGTCAATGACCGAAGATACCGACGTTTACGAAACCCAGGAATGGCTGGATTCTTTACACGCCACAATTCGTCACGCCGGGCCTGAACGGGCTGCGTTTATTCTCAAAAAGCTGTTTTCCAACGCCATGGACAAAGGCGTGGCTTTGCCTCAGGCGATCACCACCCCATATCGCAACACCATTGCCCCAGAAAAAGAACGGCGCATGCCAGGCGACTTGTTTATGGAGCGCCGGATTCGCTCGCTTATTCGTTGGAACGCTTTGGCGATGGTGATGCGCGCCAACAGCAACAACGAAGGTTTGGGCGGCCATATCGCGTCGTTTTCCTCGGCGGCTACCTTGTATGACGTGGGTTTCAACTACTTCTTCCGCGGTAATGACGGCGAGCATCCAGGGGATTTGGTGTATTTCCAAGGGCACTCGGCGCCTGGCATTTATGCACGTTCCTACTTGGAAGGGCGGTTCGATGAAGAGCAGCTGGATAACTTCCGTCGCGAAGTCGATGGCAACGGCTTGTCGTCCTATCCGCACCCTTGGCTGATGCCGGATTACTGGCAGTTCCCCACCGTATCTATGGGCTTAGGTCCAATTCAGGCGATTTATCAAGCACACGTCATGCGTTATTTGTCGGCGCGTGATCTAGCCCCTCGCGGCGATCGCAAAGTGTGGGCGTTCTTAGGCGACGGTGAGTGCGATGAGCCAGAAAGCTTGGGCGCAATTTCTCTGGCCGGGCGCGAGCAGCTAGAGAACCTGATTTTTGTTGTTAACTGTAACCTGCAACGCCTCGATGGCCCGGTGCGCGGTAACGGCAAAATCATGCAAGAGCTGGAAGGCGTATTCCGCGGCGCTGGCTGGAATGTGATCAAGGTGGTTTGGGGCCGCCATTGGGATGTGCTGCTGGAAAAAGACACCAGCGGTATGTTGCAAAAACGCATGGACGAAGTCTGTGACGGTGACTTGCAGAACTACAAAGCCAACGGCGCTGCTTACACACGTGAGCATTTCTTTGGTGCCTACCCTGAGTTGGCCAAGCTGGCCGAAGAGTTGACCGACGAAGACATCTTTAAACTGAATCGTGGTGGTCACGATCCGTTTAAGGTCTATGCCGCCTACGCAGAAGCGGTCGCGCACAAAGGCCAGCCGACGGTGATTTTGGCGCAAACCGTGAAAGGCTACGGCCTGGGTGCAGCAGGCGAAGCCGCCAACGATACGCACTCAGTGAAAAAATTGGATCTGGATGCGCTGAAGCATTTCCGTGACCGTTTTGCCATTCCGCTGAGCGACTCTGAGCTTGAAAGTGTGCCTTACTACCGTCCGGCACCAGATAGCCCAGAGATGAAATACATGCGCGAGCGTCGCGAAGCGTTGAATGGTTTCCTGCCAGCTCGTAATACCGACAGCGAGAAACTACCGGCGCCAGCGCTGGATGCCTTTAAAACCCAGTTGGGCGGCAGTGGTGAGCGGGAAATGTCTTCCACCATGTCGTTTGTGCGCATTTTGTCACAACTGGTGAAAGACAAAACCATTGGTAAACACGTGGTGCCCATCGTGCCGGATGAAGCCCGTACCTTTGGTATGGAAGGCATGTTCCGCCAGTTGGGTATTTATTCGTCGGCCGGCCAAAAATACACGCCGCACGATGCGGGTCAGATCATGTATTACAAAGAGGATAAAAAAGGCCAGATCCTCGAAGAAGGCATTAACGAAGCTGGGGCCATGTCCGCTTGGATTGCAGCTGCCACGGCATACAGCAACAGCAACTGCCCGATGATTCCGTTTTACGTGTTCTATTCCATGTTTGGTTTCCAGCGCATTGGCGACTTGGCCTGGGCAGCGGGCGACATTCAGGCACGTGGCTTTTTAATTGGTGCCACCTCAGGTCGTACCACATTGAACGGCGAAGGGTTGCAACACCAGGACGGTCACAGTCATTTAATGGCACAAACGATTCCTAATTGCCGCTCTTACGACCCGACTTACGGTCATGAGCTGGCGGTCATTATTCAGGATGGTTTGCGTCGCATGTACGATGAGCAGGAAAACTGCTTCTACTACATCACCACCATGAACGAAAACTACCCGCACCCAGAAATGCCCGTTGGTGCCGAAGAAGGCATTATTAAAGGCATTTATCGACTGAAGTCGATCGGCAAAAAAGGGCCGAAGGTGCAGTTGATGGGGGCAGGCTCGATTCTGCGTGAAGTGGAAGCCGCGGCGGATATTTTGCAAGAAAAATACGGCGTGCAGTCGGATATCTGGAGTGTGACTTCGGTAAATGAACTGACTCGGGATGGTTTGGCCGTTGAGCGTCGTAACCGCATGCACCCTGAGCAAGCGCCGCAGCAGTCGTATCTGACGCAGCAGCTGCAGGGCCAAGAAGGGCCATTTATTTTGGCGACCGACTACATCAAAGCGTATGGCGAGCAGTTACGTGCTTTTGTGCCGGGTCGCTTTGCGGTATTGGGTACGGATGGTTTTGGCCGCAGTGATACCCGCAAAAAACTCCGCCACTTCTTTGAAGTCAGCCGCGAGTTTGTTGCTTACACCGCGCTGGTACAGTTAAACCGCGAAGGTCAGTTCAGTGAAGAGGCGCTGTTAAAAGCGCGTGCTGAGCTGGGTATTGAAGCCGACAAAATCGACCCAGCACACAGCTAAGGAGGACACTGATGAGTAAAACAACTGTTTCTGTGCCCGATCTTGGCGGTGCTGATAACGTCGATGTGATTGAAATTTCAGTGGCCGTGGGTGATGCGGTGGAGCTGGAGCAAGATTTAATTGTGCTGGAAACCGATAAGGCCAGTATGGAGATCCCGAGCCCAGTGGTTGGTACTGTGGTGGAAATCCTAGTAGCTGCCGGTGACAAGGTGTCTGAAGGCGACGACATCATGGTCGTTGAAATCGCAGGTGAGACTGCCGCCGAACCTGAGCAGAAAAGTGCAGAGTCTGAAAAAGCAGCCAAAGCGCCTGAGCCCGCTGCTCAAGAAGCCGCGCCTGCATCTGAGCAAACGATTGAGCTGACCATTCCAGACTTGGGTGGCGCCACCGATGTCGATGTGATCGAACTCAGCGTAGAGGCTGGCGCTGAAGTAGCGGAAGAAGAATCGCTGCTGGTGCTGGAAACCGACAAGGCCAGCATGGATGTGCCGGCGCCAAGTGCAGGCACCTTGGTCGAGTTTCGCATTCAGGTGGGCGACAAAGTTAACGAAGGCGACGTTTATGCCGTGCTGAAAACCTCGGCGGCGCAGCCAGTTGAGAGCGCTGCCGCAGAACAACCCGCAGCGCCGGTTGCCAAGCAGCCTGCGCCTGAGCCCGCTGCACCTCAGTCGGCGCCATCTGCGCCTGAAGCCAAGCCTGAACCGGCCAATCGCTCGTCGGATGTATACGCCGGGCCGTCATCGCGTCGCTTGGCGCGCCAGCTAGGCGTGGATCTGACCAAGGTCAGCGGCAGTGGCGTACGTGGTCGTATTACGAAAGATGACATTCGTACCTACGTGAAAAAGGTGCTCAAACAGGCGGAGTCGGGTAGTATTAGCGCCGCGTCTGGGGCCGGGATTCCACCGATTCCAGAAGTCGACTTCAGCCAGTTTGGAGACATCGAACTGCAGCCGATGAGCAAAATTAAAAAGCTCACGGCGGCCAACATGCAGCGTAATTGGTTAAATGTGCCGCATGTTACCCAGTTTGATGAAGCGGACATCACAGATTTGGATGCTTTCCGCCAGCAAATGAAGCCGGAGGCAGAAAAGCAGGGTGTTAAAATTACACCGTTGCCTTTCTTGATTAAGGCCGCTGCGCAAGCGCTGAAGTTGGAGCCGAGTTTTAATGTGTCACTGCACGCCGATGGTGAGCACTTAGTGCACAAGCACTATGTCCACATTGGCATTGCCGTTGATACACCAGCCGGATTGATGGTGCCAGTGATTCGTGATGCGGATAAAAAAGGCATCTGGGAGCTGGCGCGAGAAAGTAACGAGTTGGTTGAAAAAGCACGGGCCGGCAAGCTTAAGCCGAATGAAATGAAGGGCGCATGCTTTACCATTTCTAGCTTGGGTGCCATGGGCGGTACTGGCTTTACACCGATCGTGAATGCGCCGGAAGTCGCCATTATGGGCGTCTCAAAAGCGCAGATAAAACCGGTTTGGAACGGTAAAGAGTTTGAGCCACGTAATATGCTGCCGCTGGCGGTGTCTTACGACCATCGTGCCATTAACGGCGCTGACTGTGGCCGCTTCTTTACCACACTGGTCGCATTGATCAGCGATATTCGCCGCTTGATACTGTAAGGCATAGCCCACGCCTGCAGTAGACAGCGGATGAATCGGCCTGAAATGGGTGACTGTAGCGTTTGAAATTGCAGGTAAGGGGGCAAGCTTAAACGTTCAGGTTTCAGGTCGTTAGCAACGCCGGCACTGGTTTCCAGTGCCGGCGTTTTTTATTTAAGGCACCGATGAATAATGCGGCGCCCGCTCTGGAAGCCCCCGTTGGGTGCGGGCAATCGGCACTCATAACGTCGTTGGCGATGTTGAAAAAGGCTGGCCAATTTCCTGCCATCGCCGCCTTGTTCTGAAAGACTGTTGCGCTCGCGCAGAGCTGTGCAGAATTATTCAGAGGTTCTTTAATTATTCGAAAAAAGTGACCGCCTCTCCCAGCTCAGCGCGATCGGTGCGTGCTTTATTGGCATCGGCTTGCTGATCTTCGTAACCAATCGACATGCCAAATAAAATGCCTTGCTCCTCAGGAATGCCTAGCTGCTCTTTAATTGGCCGAGGAAACTGCCCTAAGGCGCCTTGCATGCAACAGGCGATGCCACGTTCTTGCAGCAAGAGTGCGACACTTTGCGCGTAAATACCCACGTCAACGGCGCCCATAATGTCGAGGTATTTTTCCATGGCAAAAAAGACGGCGTGCGGCGCATCAAAAAAGTTCCAGTTGCGCAGCATGGCCATGTTGCGTTTCATTTTGTCTTCGCGCTCAATGCCCATGGCGCCATACAGTGCATTGGCAGAGCCGAATTGGCGTTCACGATGAATGCCTTGATAGGCCACTTTCCAATTAAATTCTGGCTCAGGTGTTTGTTGTTTCATGACATGGGCGATGAGGGTATTTTTTAGCCGATTTTTGGTCTCGCCGGAGACGACATAGGTTTGCCAGGGTTGTACGTTGCAGTTTGACGGGGCGTGCTGGGCCAGTGAAAAAACTTCCTCTAGCACCTGAGGGTCAACGGGCTCCGATTTAAAGGCGCGCACGGAATAGCGTTGTTGCAGTAGTTCGCTGAGTGACATGGTGTCTCCTGCTGGCGATGAATGCTGTTAGGTAAGCGGACGATGCTAGCAGTCGATAGCGGTAGATGAGATGTTCAAAGGTGACAAAAAAGAGGCCGCATTGCGCGGCCTCTTTTGCTGATGCTTAGATCAGGCTTTGTTGAGCAGGTAGTTCACCAGCAGTGGTACCGGACGACCGGAAGCGCCTTTTTTCGCGCCGCCTGTCCAGCCTGTACCGGCGATGTCAATGTGCGCCCAAGGGGTGCCTTCGGTGAAGCGCGACAAGAAGCAAGCAGCGGTGGTTGCGCCGGCTAATGGGCCACCAATGTTGGCCATATCAGCAAAGTTGGAATCCAACAGCTCTTGGTAGTCGTCTTCTAGAGGCAAGCGCCACACTTTGTCGTGAGAGTAGGTGGCTGCGCTTTGCAGTTGCTCCGCCATGCTCTCATCGGTGGTGAAAATACCGCTGTTGACTTCACCCAGAGCGGCCATGCAGGCGCCTGTCAGCGTAGCAATGTCGACCACAGAAGCGGGCTTGAACTTATCGATGCCGTAAGTCAGGGCATCGCACAATACCAAGCGGCCTTCGGCATCGGTATTGAGGATTTCGATGGTTTTGCCCGACAAGCTGGTAACCACGTCACCGGGCTTGCTGGCATTGCCGCCTGGCATGTTTTCAGCCGCGGTGATCATGCCGATCACATTGATGTTAGGACGCAGCTCCAGCAGTGACTTCATGGTGCCTAAAACCGACGCTGCGCCACACATGTCGTACTTCATCTCATCCATTTTGGCACCTGGCTTGAGGCTGATGCCGCCGGTGTCAAAAGTAATGCCTTTGCCCAAAATCATGTGCACAGGGGCGTCATCGCTGGTGCCTTTGTAGTGCATGACGATGATTTTCCCAGGCTCGGTAGACGCTTTAGCGACGGATACAAACGCACCCGCGCCCATCTCGGCCAGTTGTTCTTCGTCGAGAATGTCGGTGGTCAGCTTTTCATCGCTGGCCAGGGCCAAGGCTTGCTCGGCCAGGTAGGTTGGCGTGCAGATGTTGCCTGGCAGGTTGCCCAGCTCGCGCGCGTAGTTCAGGCCTTGTGCCACGGCATCGCCTTTTTTCAGGCTGGCGGTGGTGTCGCTACCTACCCAAACCAAAGTGTCTGGCTGAGTTGGCTGTTCGCCTTCTGGCTGCGGCTTGGTGGTGGTGTATTGATAAGCTTCGCGGCCAAAGGCAATGGCACTTTGCTCGGCAAACCAGTGGGCATCGATCTCGTCATTGGCCAGCTCTTCAATCGCCAGGGCGATGCTGCCGCTGAACTTGCTAGTCGCTGAGGCGATTGCTTGCAGCAGCTTAATGGCTTGTCCGCGCTTCAATGGCTTGTCGCTGTCGCCACGGCCGACCAGCAAAACGCGTTGCGCTGCAACACCGTTCACAGCGGGTAACAACAGTGTTTCAGCCAATTTGCCTTTAATGTCTTTGCTTTCAAAGCGTTGTTGCAGAAAATGCTGGCTGGCAGCATCCAATTGCTGAGCGGCGTCAGACAGCTTGCCTGCGGTGTCAATAGTGACCACAATACAGCTCGCTTCTACCTCGGCAGCGCTGCTTTGGGACGTCTGGTATTCCATGAGAACTCCTGAGTCAGTTGTGAATGACTTATTCCATTTGCATATATGCTGTCACATGATCGAAATACAAGGTCTGGTTGTTTGATTCTTTTTCGCTATCTCGCCCGGGAGCTGACCGGCTCCATTTTTGCGGTGACCCTAGTTCTGCTACTGATTCTGATGAGTGGGCGTTTGATTCGCCAACTGGCGGAGGCAGCGGCGGGTCAGGTGTCGCTGGAAATCGTGTTTTTTACCCTGCTGTTGCGGTTGCCGTCATTTTTGGAAATGGTGCTGCCGCTGGCGTTATTTATTGCCATTTTGCTGGCCTATGGGCGTTTGTACGCCGACAGTGAAATGACGGTGCTGACCGCCACCGGTGTTTCGCATCGACGGTTATTGGCCTATACCCTAGTGCCGGCGGGCACCATGATGGCTGTGGTCGCGGCGTTGTCGCTGTTTTTAAGCCCCTGGGGCGCACAAAAAATGGAAAGTCTGTATCAAAAACAGGCGCAGCTGACGGAGTTTGAGCTGTTAATTCCCGGTCGCTTTCAAAGCATGAAGAGCGGCTCGCGCGTCACTTACGCAGAGTCGCTGTCGGAGGATAAAACCGAAATGCGCCAGGTGTTTATTGCCGACGGCGACACCTTATTGGTGGCGGGACGAGGCACTCAGTATGTCAGCGATGACACTGGTTCTCGCTATTTGGAACTGCATCAAGGGCGGCGCTACGATTTGAGCGGCGAAGCGCTGAGTTTGCAAACCCTCGAATTTGAGCGCTACGGCGTCAAAATTGCCGATGAGCCGGACGAGCGGCGTAAGCTGCGCCAAGAGGCGATTCCCACCCCGGCTTTGTTTGGCGACCCTGATTTAAAATCTCAGGCACAACTGCAGTGGCGTTTGTCGCTGATCATTATGGTGCCCATCGTGACCTTGATTGCGTTACCACTGGCGCGGGTGAATCCACGTCAGGGCCGTTTTGCGCGCCTGTTTCCTGCCATTATTTTATTCATGGTGTATATCTCGTTGATGATTGCCATGACCGGCATGATCGAAAAAGGGCGTCTCGACCCCAGCGTTGGCTTGTGGTCGTTGCACGCGGTGTACGGCTTGATTGCTGCGGCGCTTTGGTGGTGGCCAGAGTTGCAGCGTCGGCATAAGGTGCGCCAGTTATGATGTCGCATCTGGATCGTTACGTTGCCCGTCATGTATTAAACGCCACCTTGGTGGTGGTGCTGGTGATTATTGGCTTGGATGCCGTGTTTGCGTTAGTGGATGAACTCAAACGGCTCAAAGGTGATTACCAGCTGCTCGAAGCGCTGCAGTTTATTTTTATGCGCCTGCCGCGCCGTGCTTATGAGTACATGCCGCTGGCGTGTTTGATTGGCTGCCTAGCTGGCCTTGGCAGCATGGCCGCCAGCAGTGAGCTGACGGTGATGCGCGCTGCTGGTATGTCGATTCGTCGCATCAGTGTGGCGGTTATGAAGCCTGTGTTGGTGCTGATGCTGATCAGCATGGCAACGGCAGAGTATGCCATTCCCACCTTAGAGCGCATGGCGCAATCGCAAAAAGCCGTGGCGCAAGGCAAAGGTGACACGCTGTCGAACAGTGGTAAGGGCTTTTGGCATCGCGAGGGCGACACTTTTATGCGCTTTACCGCCGTCGAGCCCAATGGCGTGTTGCATGGTCTAACGCTGTATCGATTCGATGAGCAAGGGCATTTACAGCAGGTTCGTACAGCCTCGCGGGCGATTTATCAGCGTCAGTATTGGCAAATGGAGCAAGTGACGGATGTGCTGCTGAGTGAGTCGCAAGTAGAGCGCCGCCAGCACGACAGTTTGCGCTGGGAAACTGGCCTAACGCCGCAGAGTTTGAGCGTGGTAATGGTCGAGCCGCGCGACATGTCGATTTCCAACCTCTATCGCTACACTCGCTACGTCAAGCAACAAGGGCTGAATGCGGATAATTATTTGCTGTCGTTCTGGCGCAAAGTAACGCAGCCTATGAGTACGCTGGCGCTGGTGCTATTGGGCGTTTCTTTTATTTTTGGACCACTGCGTTCGGTCACGCCAGGGTATCGCATTTTTACCGGCATTTTGGTCGGGCTGGTGTATAAGTACGCCGAAGAGCTGCTGGCGCCCGCCAGTATTGTGTTCGGTTTTGCGCCGCTGTGGGCCAGCGTGGTGCCCATTATCTTATGTTCGGTGGCGGCCATGTTGTTATTGCGACGTGCATCTTAGGCGCACAGTGCGCGACCGGAAGACCTGCCTCCTTGCGCGCAGCTCATGGCGTGCAAGGTTTATTAGTCCATGCCGACAGGACGATGAATGACCCGAGTAACGGACGCCATGTCGTGCCAGGTGCGCTGTTGACGATCAAACAGCATCCACCAAAAGCCAAGCCCGCCGGCCAGTAATGAGAAAAAACCACAACCACAGCGCAACATGCATTGGCTCAATTGCAGTGGCAGCACTTTGCCGTGTTTTTCATTGTTGTTTACCAAGGCAATGCGCCACGCTTTCATGCCGATGGTTTGGCCGCCGCGCAGCCAGGAATGGGTGTAGTACAGAAAAGCAACGCAGAAAAAGATCGACACTGAAATAGACCAAGGCAGAGCGCCGGGGAACTCGCCATCATTGATCAGTTTTAACAATGCGACGACGATAAAGCCCGCCATAATATACAGTGAAATCAATACCAAACTGTCATACAGCATGGCGGCCAAGCGCCGGCTCAGCGTGGCAGTGGGGTAATTTCGTACAGACATGAATGCGCCTTTAGCAAAAATCGGAGGGCGCTATCTTAGCAAAGGAGACAGCCAGAGTGAGCCAGGCAAGTGGCACAGAAACATCAAGACCACCACGGGGGTGGAAGGTCTGGTGGCGCGCCATGCGACCCAAAACCCTGCCGGCGGCGTTGGCGCCGGTGTTGTTGGGTCAGACGTTGGCCTGGGCTCATGCCCACACGGGTTCAGGTTGGTTTGACTGGCCATTGGCAGGGATGATTTTGCTGTGTGCTGTGCTGCTGCAAGTGGCGGTGAACTTCGCTAACGATGTATTCGATTATCAGGCGGGTGTCGATGGCGCTGGCCGCCTGGGCCCCAAGCGTGTGGTGGCGCAGGGCTGGCTCAAACCCTGGCAGCTTAAGTTAGGGTTGGTGGTGGTGCTCGCGCTGGCACTGGTGTGTGGCAGCTATCTGGTGTGGTACGGCGGTTGGCTGTATTTGGGCTTGGGCGTGGCCAGTTTGTTGGCGTTGCTGGCTTACAGCGCTGGACCTTGGCCGCTGGCATCTCACGCCTTGGGTGAAGCAACGGTATTCATCTTTTTTGGTCTGGTGGCGGTGGCCGGAGGTTATCATCTGCAGCAAGGGCAGCTGCCGGCCGTTGTTTGGATGGCGGCAACGCAAATGGGGCTGCTGACGGCCGCCATTATGCTGGTCAATAATGTTCGTGATTTAAGTTCAGATGCGGCCGCTGGAAAGCATACGCTGGCGGTTCGGCTTGGCGAGTTACGGGCCGAGGGCTTGTATCGCTGGTTGCTGTTGGTGCCAGTGGCACTGCAGTGGCTGGTGGTGGAATGGACCTTGCCGGATGGTGATTTAACCCTAGCGCAAAGGTTGTTATCAACTGGTTTGTGGGTCTGGGTGGTGGCTCAGGCGGTGAGGCTCAGTTACCTGATTGCTGTGCGTCGCGGTGCCAGTCTAAATACGCAATTGGCACAGACGGCGGCACTGACGTTGGCTTTTGCCGTTGCGGCAGCGGTTGAGCTGATTGTGCGTCACGCTTCCTGATTTGCGTCAGCTGGCGCGCACAGTAGGCTGTTACTCTATTGCCAATATCATTGAGAGGAGAAGGTTATGGTCGATTTATGGGATGTGCGCCGCGAGTACACCCAGGGCCGTTTGGACGAAGCTACGGCGGCGGCGGATCCGCTGACTCAGTTTCATGCTTGGTTCGAAGATTATCGCGCCAGCGATCCGCTGGAGCCGAATATCATGACGGTGGCGACCGTCGATGCTCAGGGCCAGCCTTGGCAGCGGGTGTTGTTATTAAAAGCCTATGACCCACAAGGCTTCGTCTTTTTTACCAACTACGACAGCCATAAAGGTCAGCACCTGGGCGATGATGGCTTGGCGTGCTTGCATTTTTTCTGGCTGGAAAAAGAGCGTCAGGTGCAAATACAAGGGCGGGTCGAAAAACTGCCGCGCAGTGACTCCGAGCAGTATTTTCACTCGCGCCCGCGCGACAGCCAGTTGGGTGCTTGGGCGTCGCAGCAAAGCCGTCCGATTGCCGACCGCGCAGCACTGGAGCAATCGTTTGAGGCGATGCGGGAGCGCTTTGAAGGCCAACAGGTGCCGCTGCCGGATTACTGGGGCGGTTATCGCCTGCGCCCGCAGCGCATGGAGTTTTGGCAAGGTGGTGCGCATCGCTTGCATGATCGGTTGGAGTACGTGCAAAACGGTGAGCAGTGGGTTAAGCAGCGCCTAAACCCTTAGCAAAGAAGTAAGGGGGGATCTTTGCCCGTAAGAAAAAGCCAGCAAGGCAAAAGCTCGTCTTCGGGTTTTAGAGATTCCCCCAAAGCGGCCGCGAGACGCTTTTTTGTATCGAAATATTATACCGTTATCTATGGGCGTAAGCTTGCACAGCGCAAGAGCGCGGGTATGGGTTACAGCAAGGTCATCAATTCACGGCTGTGTTCTATGTATGCACCGCCAAACAGCACGCTGTGATTCAGAGTGTGATACAGCTGGTACAGCGGTCGGCGCTGCTCGTAGCCGGCATCCACATCCGCCATTGAGGCGTAGCCGTCATAAAAGCGCTGCGGGAAGCGGCCAAACAGCTCGGTCATGGCAAGGTCGGTTTCCAAGTCGCCGTAGTAGCTGGAAGGGTCGAACACCACGGCATAAGCCATGTCTTTATCTGGGTTGAACCCTATGTTACCAGACCACAAATCGCCGTGGAGTAGGCTTGGCTTAGGCTGATGGTTTTTTAGCAGCTCCGAAGCGCGGCTCAGTGCAAGGTCTTGCTCAGCAAAATGAATGCCTTTGCGAGCCAGGGTGGCCAGTAAAGGCTGCAAGCGCTGCTCAATAAAAAAATCGGCCCAGCTGCTTTGCCAGCGATTGTCTTGCGGAGTCGAGCCGCAGTAGGTGGTGACGTCAAAGCCGTAGCCTTGCTCGTGGGTGTGATGATGCATTTGTGCCAGCTGCTGGCCCGCACTCAGCCAATCGCCGCCCATGACCATGGGCAAGAACTCCAGAATGAGATAGCTGTGATCGCCCAATGTGGCGCAGGCTAGTGGTGCGCATGTAGCCAATGTTTGGCTGCGGCGAATGGTTTCCAAGGCTTGGGCTTCGGCTTGGTATACCGCTAGGTTGCTGGCGCGGTGGCGTTTGATAAAAAACGCCCCGGCTTGTGTTTGCACCCGATAAAAACGCTGCTTACCGGATTTCTGACTGCTAAGGCCATCGATGTGCAAGGCCGCTGGAAACAGCCACTGGTGCTCAACCGCATGCTCGATGATGGCGATAAGCTCTGGGTCGTACAAGGCTTTGGCGACGGTGGCGTGTGCGCTGTGAGTGGCCATATCGATGTCCATGCAAGGGGATTAGCCGCAGTCTAGGAAAGAAAATGATCAGTAGCCGTCGAACAGTTAACAAAACGTCATCTTTGCCTCTGGTTTGTCAGTTTATGCCGAATTTTTCCCCTGACTAACACTCCTCTTGTTGATCTCTCACTTGCGACCTTAGTGGCATCACCCTTGGTCGAATAGTGTTGCCGAAAGCGGCTGCTCTATGGTGGTGCTATTGGCGCGCAGTCGCCGACAGCCATGCATGGCTGCAGAATTCGCTGGGAGAATAATGATGACATACCAGAGTGAGTACCAGGCATCGATCGATACCCCTGAGCTGTTTTGGCAGCAGCAGGCCGATGCCATCCATTGGTTTAAGTCGCCTACCAAGACCCTCGCCAAAGACGAACATGGCATTGATCGCTGGTTCGTCGACGGCGAGCTTAACACCGCCTACTTGGCCCTTGATCATCACGTGCTCAATGGCCGCGGCGAGCAAACGGCACTGATTTACGACTCGCCGGTAACGCAACAAACGGCGCGCTTTAGCTACGCCGAGTTAACCAAGCGCGTTGCCCTATTGGCCGGTGCTTTGCGTGATATGGGTGTTGAAAAAGGTGATCGTGTGGTGATCTATATGCCCATGGTGCCTGAGGCAGTGATGGCGATGCTGGCTTGCGCTCGCTTGGGGGCCGTTCACTCGGTGGTGTTCGGTGGTTTTGCTGCTCATGAGCTGGCCGTTCGTATTGACGACGCCGAACCTAAGGTGGTGTTGTCGTCTTCCTGCGGCATCGAAATAGATCGAATCATTGAGTACAAACCGATTTTGGATGACGCCATACAGTTGGCGCGCCACAAGCCCAGTCGCTGCTTGATCTTGCAGAGACCGGAATGTGAATGTGAACTGCTGGCTGAGCGCGATTTAGACTGGCAGCGCTTGGTTAATCAATCACAGCCTGCCGATTGCACCCCCGTGATGGCAACCGACCCCTTGTACGTGCTTTACACCTCGGGCACCACCGGCAAGCCCAAAGGTGTGGTGCGTGATAACGGCGGTCATGCCGTGGCAATGAACTACAGCATGGCGACGGTATACGACATGCATCCGGGCGATGTGTTTTGGGCAGCCTCGGATGTGGGTTGGGTGGTGGGCCATTCATACATTGTGTATGCCCCGCTTATTCGCGGTTGCACCACCTTGGTGTATGAAGGTAAGCCGGTTAAAACTCCGGATGCCGGCGCCTTCTGGCGCGTGTGTGCGGATTACAGTGTTAAGGGCATTTTTGCCGCTCCTACGGCCTTTCGAGCGATTCGTAAGGAAGATCCTGATTGTCTGCTGGCCAAACAGTACGATTTATCTGCGCTGGCGACTGTGTTTATGGCCGGTGAGCGTCTTGACCCGCCGACTTACGATTGGGTCAAACAGCATTTGCAAAAACCAATTGTTGATCATTGGTGGCAAACTGAGACCGGCTGGGCCATTGCTGGCAATCATATGGGTTTGGAGCCGGCGCAGCCTAAAGCGGGTTCCGTCACTCGGCCGTCGCCCGGCTTTGACGTACAAATATTGGATGCCCAGGGTTTGCCAGTAGCGCGGGGCGAGCAAGGCAGCATTGCTCTTCGCCTTCCCTTGCCGCCGGGTTGCTTGCCCACCATTTGGGGTAATCATGAGCGCTTTATCAATGGCTATCTCAACACGTATCCGGGTTATTACGTCAGTGGTGACGGCGGGTATGTTGGATGAAGGCAACTATTTGTTTGTGCTCGGCCGCACCGACGACATCATCAATGTGGCAGGTCATCGCTTGTCGACGGGTGAAATGGAAGAAGTGGTGGCCGGCCATGATGCCGTCGCTGAATGTGCCGTGATTGGCCGTCACAGTGAGTTAAAAGGCGAAGAGCCGTTAGGGTTGATCCTGCTTAAAGATGGCGTTCATATCGAAGAAGATGAGCTGCGCCAGCAGTTGGTCGATCGTGTGCGGGAAAGCATTGGTGCGGTGGCCAGCTTTAAACAGGCCGTGGTGGTGTCGCGTTTGCCGAAAACGCGTTCCGGCAAGATTTTGCGTAAGGTATTGCGCAACATTGCCAACGGTGAGGAATATCAGCCGCCTTCCACCATTGATGATCCGACTTGCCTGCAAGAGATCGAAGAGGCACTGCGGCCGCTTAAATAATGCCTTGCTCCAGGGCCAAGCCCATGGCTTGGCCCAGCTCACTTGCTTGTGTGACGAACCCTTCCTGCCAATCACCTTTTAACACCAGTGGTGCTTGCACCCAGCGCCAACGTAATCCGGTCGCCATGGTTTCCAGGGCACGGCATGTGCCAGTACCGTCATGGCCTGCACGCACCACGGCGGCGATGGGTGTGCCTTGGGTGTGATCTAAGCAGGCGTAATAGCAGCGATCAAACCAGTCTTTAAGTGCGCCGCTCATGTAACCGAGGTTTTCTGGCGTTAACACCATGATCGCATCGGCATTAAGGCGGCTTCTGGGCCAGCTTGCAAGGGTGCCAGCTGGCTGACCTGGATGTCTGCCTCGCTGGCGGCGGCTTGCATTGTCGTCGCCAAACGCTGCAGGTTAGGCGACGGTGTGTGAGCCAGTAAGGTTAGGTTGCGCATCAGTCGGCGTCTGGCTTGACGCCATCGTCTGGCTTAATCACCAATACATCGCAATTGACCTTGTCGACCAATTGCTCGGCGGTGTTGCCCAGTAATACACCGGCCAACCCTTCGCGGCCAATAGTTCCCACTACGACCAAATCGGCTTCCAGCTCATGGGCGAAGCGCGCAATAACATCGTCGGCATCGCCTTCGTCAATGTGCACATGATCGTCATTGATATTGAATTTGCGCGCCCAATCGCCACACGCCTCTTGGTGCTGCTCCAGAATGTAGCGCTGGATGTCATCCGGTGCGGTGACTTCAGGCACCATGGCAAAGGCTACGGACACCAGAGGGTAAGCGTTAGCAAGGTGTAGATCGGTTTCAAAATGATCGGCCAAGTGCTCGGCGTAGGACAAAATATTGTCGTTGATAATGACATGACCGTCGTCGGTGGAAGTGGCGTCAATGGAGGCGAGCACGCGGTTGTGCTTCCATGGCTGGCTATTTTTCACCAGCAAGACAGGTGCTGGGCAATGACGCAGTAGGTTCCAGTCGGTATGAGTAAACAAACGGTCGACAATGGAGTGTGGCTGAGTGCCCTTGATGACCAGGTCGTATTCTTGGTGGCGCATGGAGTCAATCACCGCATCGTGCAGGTGTTTTTGCCAGTGCACCTCGGTGCGGACCTGCACCTCGATGTCTTCGTCAATAAAGCTCTCAATCCACGCAGTCGACTTATTGACCAAGGCTTCGCGAATGCGTTGCCGTGTTTCTACATCGATGGAAGATGATTCTTCACAATAGGCTTCGTAGGTGGTGGTCAGTAGGGTGAGATCCGCCTTTAGCGCTTTTGCCAGCCAAAGAGCGCGATCGAGAGCCTGCTGCTGCAAGTGCTCGTTGTCCATGACGACCAGAATATGATTGATATCCAGCATTGCTGTGCTCCTTGATGCCGCATTAGCGGCCGCTGCGTGAATAGGGTGCGTTACTTTCTTTAGCCTAGCGTGACTGTTTAAGGCAGACATTGTTGTGCGTCAATGTGGGGCGGCCAGTAACGCTACAAAAGCCTGGGCGGCATTGCTCAATGTGCGTTGCTGCAAATATACCAGCCCCAGCTGACGCTCTAATGGCTGTGCCGGCCAGGGCAGTACGTGCAGTTGCTCGTCGACCATGGTAGCTGGCAGCAAACTCCACCCCAAACCAACAGATACCATCATCTTGATGGTTTCCAGGTAGTTGGTGGGCATGGGGGCTTGCACGCTTAAACCCTGCTGCCGAAATACCTGGGCCACTAACTCGAAGGTGGTGGTGTTGGGTTCAGGCAAAATGGCTGGGTGCTGGCTCAGCTGCTCAAGGCAAGTGATGCTTTGCTTGGCCAGCGGATGCTGCGGGCTGCAGGCGCACAGCAGCGGGTCCTGCCATATCGGTTGTTGGCTGATGCCGGTGGGCGGTGTTTGCGCCAACGTGGTTAATGCCAGCTCTACTTGACGTTGTTGTACGGCTTGGTAGGCGTGCTCAGAGCCCATGAAAGCGAGCTGTGTATCGACTTGTGGGTATTGGTGGCTGAGTTCTCGTAAAAACGGCGGCAATCGATGCAGGCCGATGTGATGGCTGGTGGCCAGTGCCAAGCGGCCGCTGACCCCTGTCGATAAGTTAGCGACGGCAATGCGCGTGTCCTCCATCAGCGCCAATATGTTCTGCGCTTTGGGCAGCAGGGTGTGTCCGCTCTCTGTCAGGCTGATGGTGCGGTTGTGTCGGTCAAATAGCGTGCAGTCGAGCTGTTGCTCCAGTTGCTGCACGCGTTTGCTGACGGCGGATTGCGTTAGGTGCAACGCTTCCGCCGCCAACGAAAAACGAGTGTTGCTCGGCGACGGCAACAAAGGCGCGCAGGGCTTGAGTGTCCATATTATTCCTTTTGGGAATTCAATGAAGGAAAAAATATGAATTTATGTTGTTTTTAGGCTGGCGTATAGTCCCCCTGACTGTGATGACGAGAGACATTGGGAGCAACCATGGCTGGACAGACTCTGTACGACAAATTATGGCAGCAACATGTGGTTAAGCAGCGCGATGATGGCACTGCCTTGCTGTACATTGATCGACACTTATTGCACGAGGTGACATCACCTCAAGCCTTCGAGGGGTTGCGTCTGGCCGGGCGCCAGCCTTGGCGTTTGGATGCCAATCTGGCCACGCCCGATCACAATGTGCCTACTACGGCGGAGGAGCGCTTGAGTGGCATTGATGGCATTCAAGACCCTGTGTCGCGCATCCAGGTGAAAACCCTGAATGACAACTGCGATAGCTTTGGTATCGAAGAGTTTGCCATGGGCGATGTGCGCCAGGGCATCGTGCATGTGGTTGGCCCAGAGCAAGGAGCGACTTTGCCGGGGATGACCGTGGTGTGTGGTGACTCTCACACGGCTACCCATGGCGCTTTTGCTGCACTGGCGCATGGCATTGGAACGTCGGAAGTTGAGCACGTGCTGGCGACCCAGTGCTTGATTCAACGCAAGATGAAAAACCTGTTGATTCGCATCGATGGCGAGCTGGGCGCCGGAATCACCGGTAAGGATGTGGTGCTGCATGTGATCGGTATCATAGGCACGGCAGGGGGGAACGGTTACGCCATGGAGTTTGGCGGTAGCGCGGTTCGTGCCATGAGCATGGAAGGACGCATGACCATGTGCAACATGGCCATCGAAGCGGGCGCACGCGTTGGTATGGTGGCATTCGATGACATTACCGCGGATTACATTAAGGGTCGTCCCGTACGCGCCTCAAGGTGAGGTATGGGAGCAAGCGGTGGCGGTTTGGCAGGATTTGCGCTCCGACGACGACGCGCAGTTCGACAAAGTGGTTGAGGTCAAGGCTGCCGACATCAAGCCGCAAGTCACCTGGGGAACCTCACCGGAAATGGTCACCACCGTCGATGGCGTGGTGCCGAGTGAAGACGACGCCAGCGATGAAAACGCCCGTTTGGCCATTCGCCGAGCCCATGAATACATGGGCTTAAAAGGCGGACAAAAAATTACCGACATTCATCTCGATCGAGTATTTATCGGCTCATGCACCAACAGTCGTATTGAAGACTTACGCGCTGCAGCCGCCATCGCGGAAGGTCGCCAAGTGGCTGCCACGGTCAAACAGGCGTTGGTGGTGCCAGGCTCGGGTTTGGTGAAGAAACAGGCAGAAGCCGAGGGCTTGGACAAAGTCTTTCTCGCGGCAGGCTTTGAATGGCGTGAGCCGGGTTGCTCAATGTGCTTGGCCATGAACGCTGACAAACTTGGCGCCGGTGAGCATTGTGCGTCGACGTCGAATCGTAATTTTGAAGGGCGTCAGGGGTATGGTGGACGCACCCATTTAGTCAGCCCAGCGATGGCGGCAGCGGCAGCGATTGCCGGTCATTTTGTTGATGTGCGCGAATTTTAAGGAGTGATGTGATGAAAGAATTTACTGTGCATTCCGGCTTGGTTGCGCCGATGGATCGTGCCAATGTCGATACCGACATGATCATTCCCAAGCAGTTTTTAAAGTCTATTAAACGCAGCGGCTTTGGCCCCAATTTATTTGATGAGTTGCGTTACTTGGATGAAGGCCAGCCTGATGCTGATAACAGCCAGCGCCCGTTAAATCCGGATTTGTGTTAAATCAGCCACGCTATCAGGGCGCTTCGGTACTATTGGCGCGGGAGAACTTTGGCTGCGGCTCGAGTCGTGAGCATGCCCCCTGGGCGCTGGACGATTTCGGTTTTCGTGCAGTGATTGCACCCAGCTTTGCCGATATTTTTTACAATAATTGCTTTAAAAATGGCTTGCTGCCCATTGTATTAAATGAAACCGCTGTGGATCGCTTATTTCAGCAGTGTGAGGCCAATGAAGGCTACCAGCTAACCATTGATTTGCATCAGCAAACCGTGACCACGCCAGAGGGTGAGGTGTTGAGTTTTGAGGTCGATGAGTTTCGTCGTCATTGCCTGCTAAATGGTTTGGATGACATTGGTCTGACGCTGCAGGATGCCGACGCCATTCGTCACTATGAGCAGCAGCGTCGCCAACAAGCGCCCTGGTTTCTGGTTATTTCGTTAAGTTGACCGAGTAAGGATTGAACATGTCACAAACAGTATTGATGTTGCCGGGTGACGGCATTGGCCCGGAAATTGTCGCCGAAGCGCAGAAAGTGCTCGATGCGGTCAACGCAAAATACGCATTGGGCCTGACATTTGAGCAGGCGCTTGTGGGTGGGGCTGCATACGATGAAGCGGGCACGCCGTTGCCGCAAGATACCCTGGATAAAGCCAAGGCGGCGGACGCCATTTTGCTCGGTGCCGTGGGCGGCCCTAAATGGGATAAATTGGAAGATCGTGAGCTGCGCCCAGAAAAAGGCTTGCTGGGTTTGCGTTCAGGGCTGGAGTTGTTCGGCAACTTGCGCCCGGCGATTTTATACCCGCAGCTGGCGGAGGCGTCATCGCTCAAGCCTGAAGTGGTGTCGGGACTTGATATTTTAATCGTGCGAGAGTTAACCGGCGGCATTTATTTTGGTCAGCCAAGAGGCATTCGCACGTTAGAAAATGGCGAGCGAGAAGGGTACAACACCTACGTTTACAACGAGTCTGAAATTCGTCGCATCGCTCGCGTCGCGTTTGAGTCGGCGCAAAAGCGCAATAAAAAACTGTGCTCGGTCGACAAAGCCAACGTGCTGGAAGTAACGGTGCTGTGGCGTGAAGTGCTGGAAGAAATGGCACCTGAGTATCCGGATGTCGAGCTGTCGCATATGTACGTCGATAACGCGGCGATGCAGCTGGTGCGCGCACCTAAGCAGTTTGATGTGATGGTCACGGGCAATATGTTTGGCGATATTTTGTCCGACGCTGCGGCCATGTTGACAGGTTCCATTGGCATGCTGCCATCGGCATCACTGGATAAAAACAACAAGGGTATGTACGAACCTTGTCATGGTTCGGCGCCGGATATTACTGGTCAAGGAATTGCCAACCCATTAGCGACGATTTTGTCAGCGGCCATGATGCTGCGTTATTCTTTAGGTCACGGCGACGCCGCCGATGCAATTGAGCGAGCCGTCAGCAAGGTTCTGGATCAGGGCCTGCGCACGGCAGACATTTATTCTGAGGGCACGCAAAAAGTCGGCACTCAGCAAATGGGCGAAGCAGTGGTCGCTGCTTTGCAAACGGTGTAGATACAATTATGGCTTTAAAGAAAGTAGGGTTAGTAGGCTGGCGTGGCATGGTCGGTTCGGTGCTGATGGATCGCATGCAGCAAGAGCAGGACTTCGAGCTGATCGAGCCTACCTTTTTTACCACCTCGCAAGCCGGTCAGCCGGCTCCCGATTATGCCGGCCGCGATTGCGGCAGTTTGCAGGACGCTTTTGATATAGACGCGCTGTCGGCACAAGACGTTATCATCACCTGCCAAGGCGGAGACTATACCAAGGCGGTTTATAGCAAGCTGCGCGACTCGGGGTGGCAGGGTTATTGGATTGATGCGGCCTCTGCGCTGCGCATGGACGATCAGGCAGTGATCGTATTGGACCCAGTAAACGGCCAGCAAATTCGTCAAGCAATCAATGAGGGTGGCAATACCTTTGTGGGCGGTAACTGCACCGTTTCGCTGATGTTGCTGGCATTGGGCGGTTTGTTTGAGGCGGACTTGGTCGAGTGGGTAGCGCCCATGACTTATCAAGCGGCTTCCGGTTCTGGTGCTAAGCACATGCGCGAGCTGATCAGTCAAATGGGTTCAATTCACGCCAATGTGAAGGACAAACTGGACGATCCTGCGGCCGCCATTCTCGATATTGATCGCCAAGTCGCTGAACATATTCGCAGCGATGACTACCCAGCAGATCAGTTTGGTGTGCCGCTGGCGGGCAGCTTAATTCCATACATCGACTCGCAGCTCGACAGTGGTCAGTCGCGTGAAGAATGGAAAGCGCAAGTGGAAGCCAACAAAATCCTTGGGCTGACAGAGGCGCCCGTGCCCATTGATGGCATTTGTGTGCGCGTCGGTGCCATGCGCTGTCACAGTCAGGCGATGACCATGAAGCTGAAAAAAGACCTGCCTGTGGCTGAAATCGAGCGTTTGCTGGATCAGCACAACGAATGGGTCAAGGTCATTGCCAATGATCGTGATGTCAGCATGACCGAGCTAACGCCTGCCAAAGTTACTGGCACCTTGTCGATTCCGGTCGGTCGCATCCGCAAACTGGCCATGGGGCCTGAATATATTTCAGCGTTTACCGTCGGTGACCAACTGCTGTGGGGCGCCGCAGAGCCGCTGCGTCGTACCCTTCGCATTCTGTTACAGACTGCATGATTGGAGCGGGGCTTGCCCCGCTTTTCATGAACTCCTTCTCATTTCTCGTCTAAGCTCTTCTTCTAGCTCGGTTTTATGCCATCGGGCAAAGCCAAAACATTGCGCTATGCTGTTTTATATTTGATACTTGGCCACGCTTATTAAGGGAATATATTAAGGAATCCGTGTGTTTTCGGCTGACTTCGACCATGCTGCTTATTTGCTGGGCAATATGCGACAAGCCGTACCAGATCACGGAATCCAACGGGTAAGCTGGGTTAGGATTGTCGAAACATAGATATCGAATGCATGCCGCAATCATCTAAAGTGATTGCAATGTCGTAAAAACAAGGAAGCAATGAATGAAGCGCCTACTTGCGAACACTTTAATGCTGGCCGGTGGCTTGACCCTTTCAGGTCACTCTCTGGCGTTAGGGCTGGGAGAGCTGGAGCTGGACTCCGCTTTGAATCAGCCTTTGAAAGCTGAGATCGCCCTGGTTGAAGTGGAAGACCTGTCGCAGTGGGAAATAAAACCCAAGCTGGCTTCTCCACGGGATTTTGAAAATGCCGGTGTCGACCGGGTATTTTTTCTCACTAAAATCGATTTCAAGGTTGAGGGTGACAAGATTATTTTGTCGACCCGTGAGCCTGTCACCGAACCATTTTTAAACTTCCTGGTTGAATTGAACTGGCCTGCTGGGCGAGTACTTCGGGAATATACCTTATTGCTCGACCCGCCTGTGTTTGCTGATGATGGTGCCGTTGCGCCTTTATCTGTGACGACGCCAGCAACGGTTGAAACCGTATACGTAGAACAGCCGGGCACAGCGGATCAGGTAGAAACACAAATCGTGACTACTGGCAGTAGCGCTGATCGCCAGGATTGGACACAAGAGCCAACAGAGCCAGGCACCTACAAGGTCAAGCCAAACGACACCCTGTGGAACATTGCTCTGCAAACTCGCCCCGATAACAGCGTGTCGCCGCAGCGCATGATGGTGGCTATTCAGCAGGCTAATCCTGAGGCCTTTATCGGTGGCAATATCAATCGCCTGAAAACTCACAAAGTATTGAGAATTCCAGGTGCCGATGAGCTGGGCGGTGTTTCCGAACAGCAGGCCATGGCTGAGGTGTCTCGCCAGAATCGTGACTTAAATGCTTCTGCTGCGCAGTTAAGTGCGACAGGCCGCTCAACCTCTGCGGAGCCTGAGACCGCTCAGCAAGGTGACGGTGAAGTGCGCCTTCTCTCGCCTTCGGAGCAGCAGGAGCAAGTCGCTGGTAGCAGCGGTCAGGTCGACAGTGACATGGCCAGTGGCAGTCAGCAGAAGATCGAAAACGATCTAGCACTGACTCTGGAAGAGCTGGATCGCAGCCGTCGTGAAAATGAAGAGTTGCGAGAGCGTCTGCGAGCGCTGGAAGAACAAATCGGCAATCTGGAACGTTTGATTACGCTGAAAGATGACCAGCTTGCCAATATGCAGTTGAGCGATGAAGGGACCGAAGAGCCTTCATCACAGCAAGAAGACCCATATGCAGAGTCAGATATGAATGACTCGCCAGAGGCCATGCAAGAGGACTCTGATAATGTGGATTTTAACTACAGCCAGCCAGAAGACAGTGGCTCGAACCAGGAGCCCTATGAGGCTCCAGCTGAGCCGGCTGTAGAAACTGAGCCAACCCCCTCGGCGGATGAGTTAGCTGCCGAAGAAGAGCGTCGCCGCAAGCTGGCGGAGCGCATCGCGCGTGAATCTCAGCAAGCGCAACCCTCCATGATGGACACCCTTATGCAGCCCATTCTGCTGGGCGGCAGTGCCTTGGTATTGGCGTTGTTGGGTCTGGTCGGATATCGCGTTGTTAGAAAGCGCAAAGAGCAACAGGCAGAAGCAGACGACAGCCTGGAAGTGCCTGCGGCGGAATTTGAGGCACCAGCCGATGCCGGTCAGTTAGATGATTTTGACTTTGATGCTGAATCAGATCTGGAGAAAGAGTCGCTGGATCTTGGCGGTGACCTAGATTCGCACCATGCTGATGAAGCGCTGACTGACGATGCTGGCGAGGACTTTACCCCGGTTGCGCAAACAGAAGATGTCATCAGTGAATCTGATATTTACATCGCTTACGGCAAATTTGATCAGGCCGTAGATTTGCTGACAGGTGCCATCGAAGATGAGCCGAGTCGTACTGATCTGCGTCTGAAGCTGTTAGAAGTCTTGGTGGAAATGGACGATGGTCAAGCATTTGCAGAGGCTGAAGGCGCTCTGAATATGTTGGGCGATCATCAGGCCAACGATCAAGCTCAGCAAATGCGCTCGCGTTTGTCAGCACCTCAGGCTCCTGCCACTGCCGGTGGTGATGAGCAGCCAGATATGAGTTTGGATAACGACATTCCTGAGCTGGATGAGTCATTGTCTGACGAGTTCAACAGTGGTCTCGACTTCTCCGATGCATTAGACCTGTCGGACGACAAAGGCGGTGACAACGTTGAAGATATCTTCGCCGGTTCCGCGGATGCTGATGACAGTTCTTCTCTCGATTTTGAATCGGCACTTGAGCTGGGTGATGATTCGGTAGACGACGGTGGTCTGGAAGATGTGCCAACGTTGGATCTGGATGCAGATCTGGATGAGTCACTGGATTTCGATTTAGGTGACAGCACCGACGAAGCTGCTGAAGACAATTTGCTGGAAGATATTGCCGAGCAGTCGTCTACTGATTCCGATGATGGCCTTGATTTTGATTTGTCTGATTTCTCTGTCGGCGATGAAGCTGCAGTTGAAGACGACGCTGATGCATCGGATGCATTAGAGGGTGTTCTAGACAGTCAGGACGGTGATGATGCCTTAGAGTTCGATCTCAGTTCGCTACAAGAACCCGAGGAGCCTAAAGCAGAAGAGCCAGAAGTGGCAGCTGCCGACGCTGATAACGTGCTCGATTTTGATTTGGGCGATGATGATTCCGTCGCTGAAATCAGTGAAGAAGAAAGCAGTGCATTGCAAGATTTGGAAGCCGAGCTGGAGCAATCATCTTTTGTGCCGGATGAGGTTGAGCCGCGCACAACAGCGGATGGCAAAGAGGAAGTGACCAATGCTGATGACTTTATGTCGGCGTTGGAAAGTTTGTCTGAAGCCTCTGCCGACCAACAAGATGATGACCCAGGTGACTTTGATCTGTCTGCTGATATGGCTGATCTGGATTCTGAGTTGGAAGACTTTGCCGCACCAGAGGAAGAGCCGGAAGCTCCTGCTCCAGTAGCCGAAGAACCAGCTCCTATGATCAGCGAGGCGCCGCAAACTGGTGGTCGCGCGACAGATGACATCGATCTTGATGAGCTGGCCGCAGCGGACGATGAGTTTGACTTCTTGGCCGGCACCGATGAATGTGCCACTAAGCTTGATCTTGCTCGCGCCTACATCGACATGGAAGATGCCGATGGTGCCAAAGAGTTGCTGCAAGAGGTGCTGCAAGAAGGCAGCGACCAGCAAAAACAAGAAGCCCGCAGTATGATGGACAGCATGAGTTAAATGTCAGATACACAACGCTATGCCGCCGTGGTGGAGTATAACGGTAGTTATTTCCACGGCTGGCAGCGTCAAAAACATCACAACGAACCTACCGTACAGGCCGCTCTTGAAGCGGCCATTTCATTTGTTGCCAATCACCCAGTGGAGGTCGTCTGCGCCGGACGTACCGATGCCGGTGTGCATGCCTGTCAGCAAGTCATTCATTTCGATACGTACGCCAAACGCAGTGACTATGGCTGGCTGATGGGGATTAATACCAATCTCCCGGCGGGCGTTGCTGTGCAATGGTTGGGGCCGGCGGATTCTGAGTTCCACGCACGCTTTCGAGCATCGGGCCGCCACTATCGCTACATCATTAACAATGCTCCAGTAAAGCCAGCATTGATGCACGACCAGCTTACTTGGTGGCGCTATCCTCTGGATGCTGAGCTGATGCATGAGGCGGTGCAGGCCTTGATCGGAGAACATGACTTCAGCGCGTTTCGTGCCCGTGATTGTCAGGCGCATTCGCCGGTGAAGACCATGTATCGGGCACAAGTCAGACGCTTCGGACAACTGATTGTGCTGGAGCTGCACGGTAGTGCATTTTTGTATCATATGGTACGCAATATCATGGGGGTATTGCTGCCGATTGGTCAGTCCCGCGCGCCGGTAAATTGGATGGCGGAAGTGCTAGCCAGTCGTGATCGTAGAAAAGGTGGTGTGACGGCGCCGGCCGAAGGCTTGTATTTTGTCGGTGTGGATTATCCGCAGGAGTTCTCTATTCCCTGTCAGCCGGCCGGACCTGCTATTCTGGCGCCTCTGATTTCCTAGAGGTGTGTATGGCCAGGACACGAGTAAAAATCTGCGGTATTACCCGCCCTGAAGATGCTGTGGCTGCGGTTGATGCGGGGGCTGACGCTATTGGGTTGGTGTTTTATGCGCCCAGTCCGCGCGCTGTCAGCGTTGCTCAGGCGCGGGAGATTGCGCTGGCAGTGCCGGCGTTTGTTACGGTCACGGCTTTGTTTGTTAACCCTTCGATAGAAGAGGTGCAGACGGTTCTGAATAGCGTTAGAATCGATTTGCTTCAATTTCATGGTGACGAGGAAGATGACTTCTGCAGTCAGTTCAAACATCCCTTCATTAAGGCATTACGCGTCCGGCAAGCGTCGGATGTGGTGGCGTCATGCCTGCGCTTCCCAAGTGCACTGGCGATTCTGCTAGACAGCTATAAGCCAGGAGTTCCCGGCGGAACCGGCGAGTCATTTGACTGGTCATTGATTCCTGAGGAACTGCAAACCCCCGTGATCTTAGCTGGTGGCCTGGCGCCATCCAATGTTGCGACTGCCATTGAGCAAGTTAGCCCATATGCGGTTGATGTCAGTGGCGGTGTCGAAGCCGAGAAAGGCATCAAAGATCACGACAAAATTTGTGCATTTATGAAAGAGGTCCAGTATGGCGACCAACAACGCAATCGACTTAACACTGCCGGATGAGCGCGGCCATTTTGGTATTTTTGGCGGCCGGTTTGTTTCTGAAACCCTGACTGCAGCACTGGATGACCTGCAGCAAACTTATTCTAAGCTGCGCCAAGATCCTGATTTTTGGGCCGAGTTTGATCGTGATCTGGCCCATTACGTCGGGCGCCCATCACCGCTTTATCATGCTGAGCGTTTGTCGGCCCATTGTGGTGGCGCGCAAATCTATCTTAAACGCGAAGATTTGAATCACACCGGTGCCCACAAGATCAACAACACCATTGGTCAGGCCTTGCTGGCCAAATACATGGGCAAGAAAAAGGTGATCGCTGAAACTGGTGCAGGCCAACACGGTGTTGCCTCGGCAACGGTAGCGGCGCGCTTCGGCCTTGAATGCCGGGTGTTTATGGGCGCGGTGGACGTCGAGCGGCAAAAACTCAATGTCTATCGTATGAACTTGCTGGGTGCCCAGGTTGAGGCTGTAGAGTCGGGCACGCGTACGCTGAAAGATGCGATGAACGAAGCCATGCGCCACTGGGTTACCCATGTCGATGATACTTTCTACATTATTGGCACGGCGGCAGGGCCGCATCCTTACCCAATGCTGGTGCGTGATTTTCAAACCATCATCGGCCGTGAAACGCAGCGTCAGAGTTTGGAGTTGATAGGGCGCCAGCCAGATGCGTTGGTGGCCTGTGTCGGCGGTGGATCCAACGCCATTGGCATGTTCCACCCGTATATCGGTCACGATGAAACCGCCATGTACGGTGTTGAAGCCGGTGGCTTGGGTCTTGATGGCGATGATCATGCCGCACCGCTGAGCAAAGGACGCCCTGGCGTGTTGCATGGCAACCGCACCTATTTAATGGAAGATGAAAACGGTCAGATCATGGGCACGCATTCGGTGTCGGCCGGCCTTGATTACCCTGGTGTTGGGCCCGAACACTCCTGGTTGAAGGACATCGGTCGTGCCCATTATGTCGCGGCCACCGATGATGAAGCGTTGCAAGCCTTTCACCAATTGACTCGCATGGAAGGCATTATGCCAGCGCTGGAAAGCGCCCATGCCATCGCCTTTGGTATGAAGCTGGCGAAAACCATGCGCAGCGATCAAAGCATCGTGGTGAATTTATCGGGCCGTGGTGATAAAGACATACATACCGTAGCCAGCCTTGATGGCGTTCATGAAGATCAGTCAGGAGTCGTATCATGAGTCGTATTGCGGTGGTAATGGACACATTGAAGCAACAAGGTCGCAAGGCTTTGATTCCCTACATTACCGGTGGCGATCCCGCCAAAGACGCCACCGTTCCCATGATGCATGCCCTGGTTGAAGCCGGTGCTGACATCCTTGAAATAGGTGTGCCGTTTTCAGACCCGATGGCCGATGGTCCCACCATTCAACTGGCGTGTGAGCGCGCTTTGACACATGGCACATCGTTGCGCGATGTGCTGGCTATGGTGACGGAGTTTCGCCAGCAAGATAGCCGCACACCCGTGGTGTTGATGGGCTATCTCAACCCAGTTGAGGCGATGGGGTATGAGACCTTTGTTGCGAGCGCAAAGGAAGCGGGCGTTGACGGTGTTTTGATGGTCGACTTGCCGCCCGAAGAAGCGGAAGACATCGGCGGTATTTTCAGTGAGGCCGAGTTGGATGTTATTTATCTGATTGCGCCTACCACCACGGATGCACGCATCGCCAGCATTGCCGCCAGTGGCAGTGGCTATGTCTATTACGTGTCGCTGAAAGGTGTTACCGGCTCAGCGGCGCTGGATGTCGATGATGTGGCGCGCAACCTTACGCGCATTCGCCGGCAAGTGTCTCTGCCGGTGGGGGTTGGCTTTGGTATTCGCGACGGTGCCACGGCGGCCGCCGTTGGTGAGGTGGCGGATGGTGTTATTGTCGGCAGTGCCATTGTCAACTTGATCGCCGATCATGCCGATGCGCCAGAAAAAGCGCGCCAGCAAGTGGCAGCATTAGTGGGTGAGCTGCGGCAGGCGCTGGATGACTAAACGCTCTTTGCCTGAGTGGCTCCAGTACATGGAGTCACTGACCGCCACGGAAATCGATCTCGGACTTGAGCGTGTGGCCGCCGTTGCCGATGTTATGGCATGCCGGCGCCCAGCCCCTTTGACCTTAATCGTTGCCGGCACCAACGGCAAAGGCACTACTTCGGCTTTGTTAAGTGCGCTGCTACAGGCGCAGGGGTTAAAGGTCGGTGTGTACAGCTCGCCTCACTTGCAGCGCTATAACGAACGTGTGCAAATCAACGGTGAGCAAATAACCGATGCCGAGCTGGTGGCCTCGTTTGAGCGCGTCGAGCAGGCGCGTGGCGATACCGGGTTGACGTATTTCGAGTTCGGCACCCTCAGTGCGCTGGAGTTCTTTGCCCGCCAGTCGCTGGATGTCTGCATTCTTGAAGTTGGCCTGGGTGGGCGTTTGGACGCAGTCAATGTTGCCGATGCCGATGCTTGCGTGGTGACCAGCATTGGCTTGGACCATCAAGCTTGGCTGGGGAATAACGTCGACGACATCGCCTATGAAAAATGCGCCAT
>CBDDTG010000009.1:0-74850 GCA_965233665.1 Bacterioplanes sp.
GAAACTGGCCCGAGCAAGCGAGCGCAGCGCGACCTGCAGGGCAGTTTGTTTAAAGAGCCACAACCTTTACCGTCAATATCGCTGCTGGATCCGCCGCGGGAAGGGCAGAAAAGTGGCTTCTCGGCCGATCGCCTAAAGGAAATGTCCAAGCTTTTGGTGCAAAAGCTGGCCGATTTTGGCGTCAAAGTCGAAGTCACGGCGGTAGCACCGGGGCCGGTGATTACGCGCTTTGAAATTCAGCCGGCGCCTGGGGTGAAATCCAGCAAGATCTCCCAATCTAGCGCGTGATTTTGGCGCGCTCCATGGCCATGGTGGGCGGTGCGAGTGGTGGAGGTGATTCCCGGCAAGTCGGTGATGGGCATTGAAGTGCCGAATGAAAAATCGTGCCATTGTGTCGCTGTCGGAGGTGTTGTCCTCACCGGATTACGACGACAGCCCCGTCTCCTTTGACCATGGCACTAGGGCACGACATCGCTGGCAACACCGTGGTCACCGACCTGGCCAAAATGCCTCATTTGCTGGTGGCGGGTACCACAGGCTCGGGCAAGTCGGTGGGCGGTCAATGCGATGATTTTATCGCTGTTGCTTAAATCAACGCCCGATGAGCTGAGGTTGATTTTTGGTCGACCCCAAAATGCTGGAGTTGTCCGTCTACGAAGGCATTCCCCATTTGCTGACGCCTGTAATCACCGATATGAAAGAAGCTCATAACGGCTTGCGCTGGTCAGTGGAAGAAATGGAGCGGCGGTATCAGCTGATGGCCGCTTTAGGGGTGCGTAACATTGCTGGTTACAATAAAAAGGTGAAGCAAGCGATCGCCGATGGCCAGCCACTGGCCGACCCGCTATGGCGCATTGATCAAAGCTTTGACACCACGCCACCGACGCTGGAGCCTTTGCCTTACATCGTGATCGTCATCGACGAGTTTTGCCGACATGATGATGATGGTGGGCAAGAAGGTTGAAGAGCTGATTGCCCGTATCGCCCAAAAAAGCGCGCGCGGCCGGCATTCATATGATTCTGGCCACACAACGTCCGTCGGTGGATGTGATCACCGGCCTGATCAAGGCCAACGTGCCAACGCGCATTGCCTTTCAGGTGTCGTCAAAAAATTGACTCGCGCACCATTCTCGACCAGGGCGGCGCTGAACAGCTGCTGGGCCATGGCGATATGCTGTTTATGCCGCCGGGCAGTTCGCTGCCTGAGCGGGTGCACGGCGCCTTTGTCGATGACGACGAAGTGCAATCGCGTGGTCGCTGAATGGAAAACTCGCGGCGAGCCGGACTACATCGAAGAGATCACCCAAGGCAGCGAGGGCGATGGCGTACCGGGCCTGGAAGCCGGGGATGAAAAGGACGATCTGTACGACCAGGCCGTAGCCTTTGTAACGGAATCGGGCAAGTGCTCGATATCCTCGGTGCAGCGCAAACTGCGAATTGGTTACAATCGCGCTGCGCGTCTGGTTGAAACCATGGAGGCGTCAGGGGTGGTCTCGCCGCCGGCGCATAATGGCAGTCGCGAAGTGCTGGCGCGAGCCGCCCCTTCGGATTAATCCTCTGCAACAGCAGGTGAACTTTTAGTACTAACTGGCCTCGGTTAACTCTACAACCAGGCTTTGAGGAAAATGGATGATTCAACGATTTTTATTGCTGGCGTGTTTATTGCCATCTTTGGTTTCTGGCCGACACTCAGGCGACAGATGAGCTGTTACAGCGTTTGCAGGCGCTGAAACTCACTGCAAGCTCAGTTTGAACAGCGCACTTTGGCCAAAGATGGCAAGGTGCTGCAGCAGTTAAACCGGACAGCTTCAGGTCGCGCGTCCAGGCAAAATGCGCTGGCAAACGGATGATCCGTATCCGCAAACTGGTGGTGTCCGATGGTGAGCTGCTGTGGATTTATGACATGGACTTAGAGCAGGTCACCATTCGCGGACATGGACCAGCGAGTACAGCAAAACACCGGCCCTGCTGCTCAGCGGTCAAGCCGACGCCATCAAAGGCAAACTTTAACGTCAGCGCCGATAACCAAGACGGTCAACGCATTTATCACTTGCAGCCATTGGATAACAGTCAGCTGTTTGAAGAGCTGCGCTTCGCCTATCAAGGCGAGCAAACTGGCGCGCATGGAAATTTCTCGATGCCTCTGGCCAGCGCACGGAAATTCGCTTCGAGCAAGTAACGCGCAATGGCCAGCAAGATGCCACCGCCTTTGTGTTTGATGTGCCGGAAGGGGTGGATGTCATCGACGGCCGCCATGACCGCTGATCTGTTCGCCGAAAATGGCGCCTACCAGCCGTTGGCCGCACGCATGCGGCCACAATCCTTAGACGATTACATCGGCCAGCAGACGGTTGTTGGTCCTGGTTCGCCACTGCGCCCGCGCGCTTGAGCGCGGTCCAATTGCATTCGCTGATTTTGTGGGGGCCGCCCGGAGTGGGTAAAACCACGCTGGCGCAACTGATGGCCAGCTACGTTGACGCTGACTTCCTGTCTTTGAGTGCCGTCATGGCGGGAGTGAAAGACATTCGCCAAGCGGTAGATCAGGCTCGGCAAAGTCAGTATCGCGGTCGTAAAACCGTGCTGTTTATCGATGAGGTGCACCGCTTCAACAAGGCGCAGCAAGATGCCTTTTTGCCTTATGTCGAAGACGGCACGGTTCCATATTTGTGGGTGCCACCACCGAAAAACCCATCGTTTGAGCTGAACAATGCACTGCTGTCGCGGGCGCAGGTGTACGTGCCTGCAATCCCTCGATGAAGCTGGATTGCTGTGTATCGCAGAAACAGCGCTGCAACGCTTTGGCGAAGGCAAGCAAGCCCAGCCACAAGCGCTTAAACGGCTGGTCAGTGCCGCCGATGGCGATGCCCGCAAGCTGTTGAACCTGATGGAGCTGGCGCTGCAGTTGGCTGAGCGTGATATTGACGACGCCGTACTGGAGCAAGTGTTGCGGCAGTCATTGCGACGCTTCGATAAAGGCGGCGACGACTTTTACGAGCAAATTTCAGCACTGCACAAGTCGGTGCGTGGCAGCGACCCGGATGCGTCGCTCTACTGGCTGTGGTCGTATGCTCGATGGTGGCTGCGACCCTTTGTACATCGCGCGTCGCGTGGTGCGCATGGCCAGTGAAGACATCGGCAATGCCGACCCTCGAGCGTTAACCCTGTGCACCAACGCTTGGGATGTACAGCAGCGCCTAGGCAGCCCTGAAGGCGAGCTGGCCATTGCTCAGGCAGTGGTTTATTTGGCGTGCGCGCCCAAAAGCAATGCGGTTTATAGCGCTTATAACCAGGCTCGCAAACTGGTGAGTGAGCGCCACAGCGACGGTGTGCCCATGCATTTGCGCAACGCCCCGACCGGTTTGATGAGTGACATGGGCTATGGCCAAGAATACCGCTATGCCCACGATGAGCCCGAAGCCTTTGCCGCCGGCGAAAGCTACTTTCCACAGGCGTTGCATGGCACGCGCTTTTATCACCCCAGCGAGCGTGGCCTGGAAGGTAAAATCGCCGCCAAGCTGAATCATTTACGTCAGCTCAATGCCCACGCCGAATGGCAGCGCTATCCGGAGGATGAATAGATGGCGTTTTTGTGGGTCGGTGTCGGCGGTGCGCTGGGAGCCATGGCGCGATTTTGGCTGGCAACCGCCGTATTTCGGGCGCTGGAGCGGCCTTTTCCCTATGGCACCTTATCGGTCAACCTGTTAGGCTCTTTTGCCATTGGCGCCGCCTATGTATGGCTGGTACAGCATCAGTGGGGCACAGATCACCACAAGCAACTGGCGATGGTCGGCTTTCTTGGCGCCTTTACAACGTTTTCGACGTTTTCCCTGGAAACACTCACCCTGATGCAGCAAGCACGCTGGCTCGCCGCTGTGGCGTATATAGGAGTCAGTTTGTTGGGCTGTTTATTGGCAACCGCCGTGGGAATGTGGGTATCAAAATCATTGGTATAAAACATCATGCTGGACATTAAATACATTCGCGACAACCTGGACGCCGTCAAAGCCGGTTTGGCCAAAAAAGGCTTCACCTTTGATGACATCGAATTCAAACGCTTGGATGAGCATCGCAAAAGTGCTCTGACTCAAGCCCAGTCCCTGCAAGCGGAAAAGAAAAAAGCGTCCAAGCAAATTGGCGCCCTGATCGGCCAAGGCATGTCGCCAGAAGATGCCAAGGCTCAGGTTATGGGCAGTATTGATGCCGACATCACCGAAGCTGAACAGGTCGCCAAGCAAGCTGAGCAAGCGCTGCACGATTTGCTAATGAGTGTGCCAAATGTGCCGGCTGAGGAAGTGCCTCATGGCAATGACGAAGAAGACAACGTCGAGGTGATGACCTGGGGTGAGCCTACATCGCTTGATTTTGAAGCCAAAGATCACGTCGATTTGGGCGAACCGTTTGGCCTGAGCTTCGATCAGGGTGCGCAAGTGGCTGGCTCTCGCTTTGTGGCCATGTCTGGCAAAATGGCGCGCCTGCATCGTGCACTGACTCAATTTATGCTCGACTTGCACGCCGACCAGCACGGTTATACCGAAACCTACGTGCCTTATTTGGTAAACAAAGAAGCATTGGAAGGCACAGGTCAGCTGCCCAAGTTTGAAGAAGACCTGTTCAAAATCCCGCAGGCCCAAGGGGAAAAAGATTTCTACCTGATTCCAACCGCCGAAGTGCCAGTGACCAACTTGCTGCGCGACAAGGTCAACGACATCGAGCTGCCGCTCAAGCGCGTGGCGCATACGCCGTGTTTTCGCTCAGAAGCCGGTAGCTACGGTCGTGATACGCGCGGCATGATTCGACAGCATCAGTTCGACAAGGTAGAGCTGGTACAGTTTGTGCGCGCCGATCAGTCAGAGCAAGCGTTGGAAGAGTTGACCGGCCATGCTGAGGCGGTTTTGCAAAAACTAGAACTGCCTTACCGCAAAGTCATTCTGTGCGGTGGCGATCTGGGCTTCTCTGCCGCTAAAACCTACGATCTTGAAGTCTGGCTGCCGGGTCAGCAGAAATACCGTGAGATCTCGTCTTGCAGTAACTTCCGCGACTATCAAGCACGTCGCATGGGTGCACGCTGGCGCAACCCGGAAACCGGCAAGCCCGAGCTGCTGCACACGCTGAATGGCAGTGGCCTGGCCGTCGGTCGTTGCTTGGTTGCTGTGCTTGAAAACTACCAGCAAGCCGATGGCAGCATTCGCATTCCGGCGGCATTGCAGCCTTACATGGGCGGTCTGCAGGTAGTGAACTAGTGGATTTGCCGTTAATTTGGCGCCGTACGCCGAAGTTTGTGGTGTATGGCGCCGGCAGCGTGGCGGCTCGGCGCGTCCCCGCGTTGCTGGCCAGTGGCTGCCAAGTCACTGTAATTGCTCAAAAAGCCGATGCAGCCATCGTCGAGTTGGCCGCTGAAGGCCGAATTGATTGGCAGCAGCGCACCGTTACTCAAGCATCAGAGCAGCATGACGCCAATGCTTGGTATTTGTTGGCGCTGGACGACAGCTCTCTCAATGCCATTCTGGCGCAGCAAATTCGGCGCATTGGCGGCCAGGTATGCCGCGCCGATGCACCGGATGATAGCGACTTTTATTTCCCCGCCGTTATTGACCGCTCTCCTGTGATGGTAACCGTCTCCAGTAGCGGTACATCGCCTGCGCTAACGCGGTATTTGCGCCAACGACTGGAAACATTTCTACCGGCCGAAATCGGCGATTTGGGGCGGTTTGTGCGCGATTGGCGCCAACGGGTGCGTCAGCAGCTGCCATTGGCCCAGCGCAAAGCGTTTTGGCGTCAATGGATGCGCAGTGTGGCGCCTGAGCGTGTTCTTGCACGCCAAACCGTCGAAGCTGAGACGCTGACGCAGCAGTTGCTGGAAGGCAAGCAGCCGGCGCGCGGTGAGGTGTTTTTGGTGGGCGCAGGGCCGGGTGATCCAGATCTGTTGACGTTTCGTGCACTGCGCTTGATGCAGTCGGCTGATGTGGTGTTTTACGACCGCTTAGTCGGCGAGCGCATTCTCAATCTGCTGCCGGTCGACGCCGAGCGCTTTTATGTCGGCAAGGCGCGCAGCGATCATGCTGTGCCGCAAGAGCGCATCAACCAACTGTTGGTGGAGCAGGCTCAGCAGGGTAAGCGGGTGTTGCGGCTTAAAGGGGGAGATCCGTTTATTTTTGGTCGTGGTGGCGAAGAGTTAGAAACTCTGGCCGCAGCACAGGTGCCGTTTCAGGTCGTGCCCGGCATCACCGCCGCCGGTGGCTGTGCCGCTTACGCTGGCATTCCGCTGACTCACCGCGATCATGCACAAAGCGTACGTTTTGTGACCGGGCATTTAAAAGACGGCAGCTGTAATTTGCCCTGGAGCGAGCTTATTCATCCAGAGCAAACCCTGGTCATCTACATGGGCTTGGCGGGTTTGCCGCAAATATGCGCGCAACTGATGGCGCATGGCATGCCAGCAGAAACGCCCATCGGCTTGGTGGAAAAGGGCACCTTGCCCGACCAAAAAGTGCATATCAGTACCTTGCGTGATATGCCGGCCTACCTTGAAGGGCACGAGATTCAGCCGCCCACGCTCACCATCGTAGGCTCGGTGGTGACCTTAAGTTCTAGCCTGGGCTGGCGATAACCTTTCAGACCTGTCTAGACTTTGTATATTCCTGAGCTGCCTAGCGGCTCGTCTTATTGTCGGTGATGAGACCTCTTATGTCCTTTCTGAATTCAATCAGTATTAAATTCAAAATACTGTCGTTGGCTGCGGTGGCGGTGATTGGGTTTGCCATTAACTTATTTATCAACACCAGTATCAACCAAAGCAACTCGGAGCGCTTGCGGACGATTCAAGAGCGTTACTTCCCCGTGGTGCAGGAATCGAAAGCCAATTTAGTACGTCTTTCGCGCATTGAAGAGCTGCTCTCTACAGCGGTCAGTACTGGTGAGATGGACTTTGTGCGCACGGCTGATGCATTGAGTAAAGAAATCCAATCCAGCTTTGCTGAGCTATCGCGCATATGGCCAGACACCCAAAGCGATACTCAGCGCGTTAAGCAAGCTTTTGATGATTACTTTCGCGCGGCACGCGGTGTTTCGGCCGGCATGGTTGAAGGCACTGCCGACATGAGCAACATCAGCAATTCTATTCAGACGATGAATCGTGCTCTAACGACGACTCGCGGAGAAATGACGCGCTACAGCGAAGCAGCCATTGACGCCTTCAATCAAACCGTTAGCCAATCCAACGATGCGGTTCAGAGCGCGCTTAGCATTGGCTTGACGGTCACGGCTGTGGCTGTGGTGATATTACTGCTGGTGGCGTGGAGCACTGCGCGCAGTATTGGTAAGTCGTTGTCGGGTCTGTCTCATTCATTAAAAGACATCGCCCGCGGTGACGGCGACCTTACGCAGCGCATTGAGAAAACCAGCCAGGATGAAATTGGCGAAGTAGTGGACTGGTTTAACCAGTTTGTCGATAAGCTGCACGGTAGCATTGGTGAAATCGTCGCTGCCAGCCAGCCGTTAAATCGGGTTTCCGATGATTTGCGTGATCTTACCAGCCAAACGACGGAAGTATCGGAGCGACAAAATCAGGCGACTGAGCAAGTGTCCATGGTGGTGGAAGAAATGGTGACCAGCGTGCGTGAGGTGTCCAGTAGCGCCAACTCCGCCGCTGAGGCCGCCTACGATGCCGACAGTTCGGCCAAGGCTGGGCGCGATGTGGTGAACCAAACCGTCGGCACCATCAACAGCTTGGCTGAAGAAGTCGACCGTGCCAGTGAAGTGATTCGTCAGTTAGAGGCTGACACTGGCAATGTTGCGGCGATTTTGGATGTAATCAAAGGCATTGCTGAACAGACCAACTTGTTGGCGCTGAACGCGGCCATCGAGGCGGCTCGTGCAGGCGAGCAGGGCCGCGGCTTTGCCGTGGTGGCGGATGAAGTGCGCACCCTGGCGTCACGCACTCAGGACAGCACCCAAGAAATTCAAAGTGTCATTGAAAAGCTGCAGTCGGCCGCCAACTCGGCGGTTAAAGCCATGTCCGACAGCAAGGCGCGGGCAGAGGAGAGCGTTGAGCAAGCGGCAAAAACCAACGACAGCCTGGCCGTTATCACCAACAAGGTGGAATCCATCTCCGAGATGAATATGCGCATCGCATCGACTACGGAAGAGCAGGACAGGGCAGCGGCGAGCATTTTAGAGAATGTGGCTGGCATTCGCGAAACCTCAGAGAGCGCTTTGGCCAGCATTCAGCAGGTAGAGACTGCCAGTCAGTCGCTTACCAGTATCGCAGCCACCTTACAGCGGGTGACGGGTCAGTTCCGCGTCTAGGTCACAAACAATTCTCTGGTCTGGGCAGCCCAGCTATTCGGGCTGCCACTTTGGCGGGACTGCCGGGAAAGAGCTGCAGCAGATAAATACTACTGGTTTTATCGGCGCCTAGCTCAGCGCGAATGTATTTGCTCAGTGGCCGCATGGCGGGTGAAACGTCAAACTCCTGATAAAAACGCCGCAGCAATAGCAGGATTTCCCAATGCTCTGCTGTCAGTTCGATGCCTTCTTGCTGTGCCAGCGTTTCGGCGACCTGTTCGTTCCAATCTTCTAGGTTTTTAAGAAAACCGTCGTTATCCAGTTCTAACATCAGTCAAACCAACTCAATGTGCGCTCAGCGGTTAAAGTTAATTGCACCCAGTCGCTATCGCTAAGCCACTCAACATTGTCAGGCGACAGCCCAGTGTGTTCTTTGTCTTGCTGTCGTGCCAAATAACGCACGCCGGCCTGGCAGGTTAAAGCCAATGCCTGCTCTAACAGCACGATGGCGTCATTTGGACCGAGGCACTGCAAAACTTGTTGGTGCGTTTCAGGTCGGGCGGAAAAAAGTAAGTGCAAAGTCATGGCTAAAAGCTCAAACAGTGCTCAGCCTGTGCAATCAATTGCTGCAGTTGCACAGCGTCGATCGGACTGGCCAAGGGAGACAGTTGCTTGCGCACATGCGGTGCAACATCGGTGTCTAGATAATAAATGCGCTCGCAATCGTACATGGGCAAACTGCGCAGTAGTTTGGCAGGGGCTTTGCCGCCTGCCACCAAGGCGCTGGCTTGCGGGTTGAGCCAGCCCAGGCCTCGGCCTGCAAACACAACTACGGGCGGGCGCTCAAAGGCCGCCAGCGCCATCACCAGTTCCAGTGGCTCAGGGTCAATGGCTGGGGCTGTTCGAATGAGGGTGAGTATGGCCATCAGAACTCCACGATGCGGTCGCTGTCTTCGCTGGCGCTGGCCATTTCACCCAGCCCGGCCAGCATAAAATCGGCGGCCAAGGTTGCCTGGCATTGATAGCGCTGGGCTTCTCGCTCATCTATCACGCCGCGTCGCAAGGCATTAGCAATGCATACCTGAAGAGGCACACCGCGCTCAGCAAGAGCTTGCCATTGCTGGGCAATGCCGGCTTGTCCTTGCGGTGGTTGTTGATGCAAAGCGGCTAAGACGGCGTCTTGATAAAAGAACACCCGCTTGATGGTGTGGCCGGCATCTAATGCAGCGAATGCAAACGCCAGAGCCGTTTGATGACCATGCCCAGCGTAGGGGCTGCGTCGTATCAATAGAGTCAATGTTGCCATGAAATGGTTGCCTGCTGATGATGCTGCCGATAATAGGCACTGCTGCGTTTAACGCAACCTTTGAATGCTGCAAGACGGCGCTATCACATTGATTTGATTAAAAAAGTGTTGACTCTAAAGCTGTGTTCGGTAAGATGCGCAGCATCGCTTGGAGGGATGGCTGAGCGGTTGAAAGCACCGGTCTTGAAAACCGGCATAGGTTAATAGCCTATCTAGGGTTCAAATCCCTATCCCTCCGCCATATTGCAAAAAGGCCGACTCAAATGAGTCGGCCTTTTTTATGCTCAATTTCTTATGCTTTCTGCCATCAGCGCAAAGCACTCGACAGCGCCAGCACCAGAACACCACCGCACCACATTGCCATCAATGCGACGGCCAGCCACTCCGCTTTCACAATGCGAGACACCACGCAGGGTCGCGCCAGGGCATTTTTCAGCGTTTGCAGGGTACGCTCAGACACCTTATGTCTCCACCAGTGTAGATAGTGACAAGATGCACTCACGCAAAGCCATTGCCTACTGGCTTTGCGTAGCGACTTGTATCGAGCTGTGTACCTCGTGTTACCAAATTGTAAGCAGGGTGCTTTTAGGCTTGCTCCAGCATGACGCGGATAAACTGATCAACACTGCGCCCCAAGGCATTCATGTCGTAGCCACCTTCTAAAATGGCGAGCCAAGGGGTGTGGCGGGCGTTGGTGAAGTTGGTGATCCATTGCGCAATCCAGCGATAGTCATCGTCTTCTAGGCAAAGCTCTGCCATCGGGTCTTCTCGGTGGGCGTCAAAACAGCTGACACGATGATCAGCTCCGGCGCAAAGCGGCGTAGCGGCTCGGCCCAGCAGTTTAAAACGGTATCGCGAAATCGCGGCTACCGGCACCTGCTTGCAGGTAGCCATTGACCAAGTTGCTGTATTTGTTGGCTTCGTAATGACTGTAAGGGTAGAAGGGGTGCTGAAAGGTAGAGCACAGCAAAAAGCGCACGTCATTTTGCAAAATATCAATGGTGCCATTGCCTTGGTGGGCATCAAAATCAAGAATGGCGATGCGCTGCAAATGATGGGTTTCTGCCGCTCTCATGGCAGCGACGGCAACATTGTTGAAAAAGCAAAAGCCCATGCTGCGCTTATGTTCGGCGTGATGCCCTGGTGGGCGACTGGCAACGAAGGCGTTGCGAAACTGTCCGCGCAATATCGCATCAACGGCTTCTGCCGCCGCCCCGGCAGAGTGGTAAGCCGCCTCCAGGCTGCCGGGCGACATGGGCGTATCTTCATCGACATAAATGCGACCATGCTGTGGTTGAATGAGGGCCAGCTGGTCAACGTAGCCTGGGCTGTGGGCGCGTAAAATATCTGCGCGGTTAGCCGGGCCGCTTTCACACACCGTCAGCTGCTCCCAGGTGCCCGCATCGCGCAATGCATTTTCAATGGCAGTAATTCGCAGGGCGTGCTCCGGATGATCGTCTCCGGTGGCGTGAGAAAAATGCTGATGAAAGCAAAAGTAAGCAGTCGACATAGGGCATAACATTCCTGTTTTGTGACAGTGTACTGGCCTGTCAGGGCTTTAAAAAGCCACAAATTATTCGACAATAGGCGCATTCCGCTATGATGCGCAGGAATGCATTCAATCAGGACTGATCGTGCTCGACTTTGCCTTGGGTCATGATGACTTAATCGCAGATGGCGACACTGTTGATCGATTGGCTGATGAATGCCTGGGCCTGATTCCAACCGCCAGCTAAAGGACATCGACGCGCTATGGGTACCCGTTCACTGGAGCACTTTTTTAACCCTAAAAGCATTGCCGTGATTGGCGCTTCCGAGCGTGACGGCAGCTTGGGCGGTGCCATTGTGCGCAACCTGCTCGATAATCACTTCGGCGGTGCCATCATTCCGATTAACTCGCGCGGTTATGACTCTGTGTTCGGCTTGAAGGCGTTGTCGCGCATCAGCCAGCTGACAGATGCGCCCGACGTGGCCATCATTTGTACGCCAGCCGAAACCGTTCCCAAAATTCTTAAACAGCTGCATCAGTTAGGAGTAGCGGCAGCCATGGTGCTGACAGGGGGCATTGCCCGAGCCCGCTCCTGGCAGTTTCGGCCCAGCTCTGAGCGTTTGGAGCAAATGATTGCACAAACGCGCATGCGCATTCTTGGGCCTGATTGCCTGGGCGTGATTGTGCCAGGCCGACAGCTAAACGCCTCGTTTCTGCACGTGCCGGTACGCAAAGGCAGCATTGCTTACATCGGTCAGTCCGGCACGTTGGCCTCTAGCGTTATGGACTGGGCTTATAGTCGCAACATCGGTTTTTCTCATGTATTAACGCTGGGCAAAAGCCAAGACGTTAGCCTTGCCGATATCATTGATTACATTGTGCAAGAGCCGCACGTACGCACCTTGTTGATTCAGCTCGATGAAATCGGGTCAGGCAAAACCTTGTTACGCGCCCTGCGTGCGGCTTCCCGTCACAAGCTGGTATTGGCGGTAAAAAGCAATCGCTTTGCCGACAGTCCGCTCAATCGTATTCCCACGCCGAAAGGCTTAATCAGCCGTGATCAACTCATCGATGAAACCCTGGCACGGGCAGGGGTGTTGCGGGTGTCAGCAACGGACGAGCTGTTCGACTGCGTCGATGCGCTCTCCCGGCGCCGAGAAGGCTTTGGGCGACGCTTGGCCATTATTGCCAATGGTCGCGGGCCGGCTATTTTGGGGCTCGATCGGTTGCGACATGACAAGGGCAAGCTGGCCGAACTCAGCGAAGAAACGCGCACCCATCTGCGCGGCTTGCTGCCAGAATACGTGCGCACCGATAACCCAGTGCTGCTCAACCCAGAGTTAAACCCCAAGCAACTGACCGCTGTGACGACCACGTTATTGCGTGACCGTCAGGTCGATGCGGTACTGGTGATCTACATTCCCAGCTTGGGCTCTGATGCGCTGGCCAATGCCGAAGAGCTGGTGCGAGTGGCGAAAAACAGCAACAAGACCATTCTCACCAGTTGGATGGGCGAGTATTCCGTCGAGCGCGCGCGCGAGTTATTTGATCGCCACGCCATTCCCACCTTCGATACGCCCGATAACGCCATTAAATCGTACATGTACATGGTGCAGCATCAGCGCACCCAGGACTTATTACGAGAGACGCCGCAAAGCCTGGAAATCCCCATGTCCAGCGCCTGTCGTGAATTGGGCGAAGAGATTCGTTCGCACCATCGGCCGGGGGACTTCTTGCCGCCCAATGACGCTTGGCGTCTGCTGGAAGCCTATGGCTTCCCCTATGCCGAGAGCCGTTTTTTTCGCAGTCGTAAAGAGTTTCAGGCCATGGCAGAGCAGGTGCCAGGGCCTTGGGTATTGCGCGTACATCATCAGCGTTATTTGTACCCGTTTGCTTACGGGGCCAACCCACGTGAGCGTTTGCGCAGCGTGGCGCGCGACCTTCACAAAGTAGAAGACATCGCGCCAGCGGCCGATCGCTTGGAAGCCAAGATTCACGAAACCTTTCCCGACAGCCCAGTGTTGGGCTACACCCTGCAAACCATGCATCGCGCCATGGATAACTTGCAGTTTTCCTTTGGCATTGGCCGCGACAGCGAGCTTGGGCCGTATTTGTTTTTTGGTGGTGGCGGCACCACCGCCGATATTTTGTCCGACCGCCAAGTTGCCTTGCCACCGTTGAATGCCAACCTGGCCAAACAGCTGATTAAACGCAGCCATTTTTATCAGGTGCTGCGTGAGCGCTCGGAGGACATCAAGCGCGAACTGGTGACGCTAGAGCGCTGGCTGGTAGCACTGTCGCACATTGCGTTAAACCACCCCTGGCTATCGGGCTTGGAGGTAAACGCCATACGCCAGCAAGTCGGCCGCTACTTGGCCATTGGTGTGGCAGCAGAAACGGGGGTGTCGATCAAGAGCGCTATTCAGCCTTACCCGCTCGAGCTGGAGACGCACTACACCAGCCCACGCGAGCATCGCTATGTGATGCGCCCAATTCGTGCCGAAGACGAGCCTGCGCTGGAGTCGTTTTATCAGCGCTTGAGCCCTGAATCGCTGCGACTGCGCTTTTTCTCAGCCCGGCGCCAGTTTGACCATAAAGAGCTGGCTCGCTTTACCCAGATAGACTACGACCGTGAAATGGCCTTCGTTGCCCTGCGAGAGCAAGCTTTATACGGCGTTGTTAGGGTATGGATTGATCCAGATGACGTCACCGCTGAGTTTGCAGTGATCATTGATGACAATTGTCGCGGTGAAGGGCTGGGTAGGGCGCTGATGGATACCATCATCAACTACCTGACGGAGCGTGGTGTGCTGCAAATTTATGGTACGGTCTTACCGCACAATCGTGGCATGCTGAGCTTGGCCGAAAGGCTCGGTTTTAGTCGTCAAAACAACCCTGATGAAGGGGTGGTAGAAGTCGGTAAGTTATTGAATCCATTGAAATACAGCTGGCAACGCAAGCGCATGTACCCGCTGTAATTGGTCTGCTATATTGCGGACTATAATAACAACGTCACAGTGAAATGACGCAAAACTAAAGCGGTTTCAGCCAGGGCAGAAAGCCCATGCTGATGCCCATGATTTTCAAGGGGTCAAACTTGATACGGGTGCTTGTTGTTGATGACCATGAGCTGGTGCGCTCGGGTATTTCGCGTCTATTGTCCGACAGCAAGGGAATCGAAGTGATCGGCCAGGCGGCCAGCGGCGAAGATGCAGTGCAGTGGGTGCGTAACGACGCGCCAGACGTCATTTTGATGGACATTCATATGCCGGGTATCGGCGGCATGGAAGCCACGCGCAAGATTTTACGCAGCCATCCCGATGTGCACGTCATTGCCGTAACCGCGTTGGACGACAACCCCTACGCCGCACGCTTAATGCAGGCCGGCGCCTCGGGTTATATCACCAAAGGCGCCGACGCCAGTGAAATGATTACCGCCATCATGAAAGTGCGCTCCGGGCAAAAATACATCTCACCTGAGATCGCCCAGCGCATGGCCTTAAAACCTTTTCAAGAAGATCAAAAATCGCCCTTCGATGAGCTGTCCGAGCGCGAAATGCAAATCGCCTTGATGATCGTTGGCTGCCAAAAAGTGGCGGACATCAGTGAAAAATTGTTCCTCAGCCCGAAAACAGTAAACAGCTATCGCTACCGGATTTTTGATAAACTCGACATTTCCAGCGATGTAGAGCTGGCACTGCTGGCCATGCGTCATGGCCTGGTGAACCCAGCCAGTTGAGGATATGTCCGAGTTTGATATTCCGGCCTTTTTAAGCAACTTAACTCGTCGCGCTGGCGTCTATCGGATGTATGACGCGGACGGCGAGCTGTTGTATGTGGGCAAAGCCAAACACCTTAAAAACCGCGTTTCTAGCTACTTTCGTGCCCGCGGCCTCAATGCCAAAACTGTGGCGCTTGTGAGTCGCATTGCACGCATTGAGGTGACGGTTACCGGCAGCGAGGCGGAAGCTCTGCTGCTGGAACAAACGCTGATCAAGCGACACCGGCCGCCCTACAACATTTTACTAAAAGACGATCGGTCGTACCCGTATTTACATTTGTCGCAGCACGATTACCCTATGCTCAGCTACCGCCGCGGCAAACGCCGGGGCAGTGGGCGCTTCTTTGGCCCATACCCGAACTCTGGTGCGGTGCGTGAAGCGCTCAATCATATGCAAAAGCTGTTTTTGCTGCGCTCCTGTGAAGACAGCTACTTCAACCACCGCAGTCGGCCCTGTCTGCAGTACGAAATTCGCCGTTGCTCAGGCCCTTGTGTCGGTCACATCAGTGCCAGCGATTATCAACGCGATGTCGAGCATGCCGTACTGTTTTTACAAGGCAAAAACCGTGAGCTGACGGCCGAGCTGCAACAAGACATGCAGCAGGCGGCGGAGGGGTTGCAGTTTGAACGGGCAGGCGAGCTGCGCGATCAGATCGATTTATTACGCCGCATTCAGGAAAAACAGAATGTGGATGCCGACAAAGGTGATGCCGATGCCTGGGCTTTGGTGCACTGGCAGGGAGTAGGTTGTCTGCATCGATTGAGTTTTCGTCGCGGCCGACTGGTTAACAGCCAGAACTTTTTCCCGGATAATCCCGCCGGCTTGGACGATGACGAGTTGCTGGCCGAATACTTAAGCCAGTTTTATCTCGGTGGCCACGCGCCAGAGGGCATTCCCCGCGACATCATCGCCGATATCGACACTGATGCCATGGCGGTGGTACTGGAAGCGCTGCAGCTAGAAAGCCAAAAACGTGCTCGTCATGTACGCGGCGTGCGCGGCCAGCCAAGGCCATGGCTGCATATGGCGCAAGAAAATGCTCGCACAGGCGCGCAAAACCATATTTCAGCGGCGCAAGCAGCGCGCCACAAATTGACGCAAGTGCAAACTCTGTTGCGGCTGAACAAAACGCCACAGCGCATTGAGTGTTTTGACATTTCGCACGCGCAAGGGGAAGCTACCTTCGCCTCCTGCGTGGTCTATGACCACGAAGGGCTGAACAAATCGCGCTATCGCCGCTTTGGCATCAAAGGCGTCGCGGCAGGCGATGACTACGCCGCGCTGGAGCAGGCGGTGCGACGCCATTTGACGCGTTTGAGTGAGCAACAAGATTGTCCAGATCTGCTGTTGATCGACGGTGGCCAAGGGCAGATTGGCCGCATTCAAGCCCTGCTGGATGAGATGCAGCTGAATGAGGTGCAAGCCTTTGGCATATCCAAAGGTGAGACGCGAAAATCTGGCTGGGAGTTTTTATGGCAAGCGGGCAATCGCCAGCCGATCATTCCCGACGCCCACGATGAAGGGTTTCGGCTGTTGCAATGGGTGCGCGACGAAGCCCACCGCTTTGCCATTACCGGCCATCGTAAAGCGCGCGCCAAGAGCCGTGGGCGCTCGGGCATTGAGGCCTTGCCGGGCGTTGGCCCGAAACGGCGCAAGGCCTTGCTGCTGCATTTTGGCAGTCTGAAAAACATGAGCGGTGCCGCACGTGAGGAAATTGCCCGCGTGCCCGGCATCAGCAACAAACTGGCAGAACAAATCTTTGCTCACCTGCATGGCGAGCCACAGGAGTAATCACCCGCATGAACCTGCCCAACATTTTGACATTAAGCCGCATTCTGATGATTCCGTTGCTGGTGGTGTGCTACTACTGGGCCGGACCGGCAGGCAAGCTGTGGGCGGCAGGGCTGTTCTGTTTGGCTGCCGTGACCGACTGGTTCGATGGCTACCTGGCGCGGCGCTGGAATCAAACCACGCCACTGGGGGCATTTCTCGACCCGGTAGCCGACAAACTCATCGTCTCTGTGGCGCTGATTCTCTTGGTCGAGTCACATGCCTCTTTGTGGCTCACCATACCAGCGACCATCATCGTCGGGCGTGAGATTGTGATTTCAGCCTTGCGCGAGTGGATGGCCGAGCTGGGTAAGCGCGCCAATATTGCGGTCTCCAACGTCGGCAAAGTCAAAACCGCCATGCAAATGGGGGCCATCACCATTTTGCTGGTCGCTGAGCTGCACACCTGGCTCGACTGGATTGGCCTGGCACTGATATACGGCGCTGCGGTGCTGACCATTTGGTCGATGCTGGTGTATCTGAAAGCAGCCTGGCCGCATTTGGCTGCCGGTGTTGAACCCAACTCAGCCAAATAAAGCGCCCTTGTTGCCAAAAACCGCCGCTTTATATGTATGTAAAGCGGCGTTCGATATTTGATCGATTTTTAAAAAATGCGGCTAAGTGCCTAAAAAGTAAGAAAAAACGCTTGACGCACCAAGCTCAATCATTACAATGCGCAGCACTAACGCGGGAATAGCTCAGTTGGTAGAGCACAACCTTGCCAAGGTTGGGGTCGCGAGTTCGAATCTCGTTTCCCGCTCCAATTCATCATCAAATGATGAATCAGGCGCGATAGCAAAGTGGTTATGCCGCGGATTGCAAATCCGCTGACGCCGGTTCGATTCCGGCTCGCGCCTCCACATTCTGCGTAAAGCACATACTCTGTGCTCATTTCCCTCAGGAAGCGCACACTCAGCCCGAGTGGTGGAATTGGTAGACACAGGAGACTTAAAATCTCCCGACCTAACGGTCGTGCCGGTTCAAGTCCGGCCTCGGGCACCATCTATAGCAAGACCTCCAGCGATAGCACTTACTAACTAAAAGTTGCCTTCCGAATATTTCCGAAAACCCTTTCCGAATATCCAGTATGTACAAATGTACAGTCGAAGCTCACTCATGGCTGCTCACAACGGGTACTTTGCGGTCGTAAATGGCCACCATTGATTGTGATTTATGACCACTGAATTGCTGCTTATCACCGGTCCAGTCGCTGATCGATTTAGCCTTAACATCGTGGAAAGTGAAGTCCGTATCCAGGTCTTGATTCAATCCTTTAGCTTTGGTCTTTGCTTTGTTCCAGCGACTGCGGAATGCGTCATAAGTGATCGGCTGGCCACGGTCATTACTAATAACTCGAGTAGACGACTGTACGCCGGCCCCTTTTGCGATTTCCAGCGCCTGGCGCAGGCGAGGGGACCACGCCTTAATCTGGGCTTTGCCTGTTTTGCCTTGCTTAATAAACAAGCCCTCTTCGCGGATGTCGTCCCGTGTCAGCCTTAGAACATCGCTCACCCGAGCTGCACAGCAGTAGGAGATTTCGATGATGGCGCGCAGTGTGTCATCCGCCTGCTCGAGGACGGCATAGTATTCAGCGTCCGTTATATAGCGTTGCCGTGCAGTCTCCGTAAACCGGCGCACGCCTTTGCACGGATTCGCGCCTACCTTGCCTCGCTCATAGGCCCAGCTAAACACCCGAGACATGAACGCCAGCTCGCGGTTTGCGGTGACCTTGGCTGTCTCGCCGCGCTTGTCCATGTACTGCCGGACGTGCTCAGGCTTGATCGTCTTCGTTGAGACTTTCCCAAACACCTTGGTCGGCATGCGTGCGTTTTTCTCGTACTGCTTCTGGGTACCGTGGGCTAGGTCCCTGAATGTTTGGCTTTGAAAGAACTCCTCAAACAGAGCCGCAACGCTGTCAGACTTCGTCGACGCTTTAATGACTTCCTCATCATACCGCCGGATTACAACAGAGGGCTTTGCACCCAATGGCGCCAGTCGAATGCAGCCGCCCGAGCTTGGGCGCCACTCGTAAGCGGACTTTCCGCGATAAACCCTGGGAGGCAGCCATGCGTCCTCTGGGTTGCTGCGTTTTCTACCCATCAGCCCATAGCCCCGAAGTCAGGTTGCTCATCATTTGATGCGCCCAATAGCCTCATCTCAGTTGGATGATTGACGTTAAACCAAGTTGTCTTAACTTGGCCGTCGGTCGATCTGTAAGCCACAATCCCGTTATCCTTCATCCACTTAAACTGCGCAGCAGGCTGCTTAAGTCCTGTTAGCTCTTCCACGTCGCGAGACGTCAGAATCTCAGACATGATCTTTACTCCTAGCGGTTCTCACGTAATGCCCGCGGTCGTTTTTGGTGACCGCACCCATCTTTATCAAATCATTTAGAACGTCACTGGCCCTAGCCTGCGATACGCCTAGCAGGCTGCGCACCGAGCGCACGGATGGTGACCAGTGTTTGTTGTTACTCAGGTGTTGCAGCACGGCCTGAGTCTCGTCAGTAACGCTTGGCGGCTCGCTGGTAGCGACTGGTGCTGATACCGGCTCTGCAGTAACGCTGCCCTTATCGCGTAGCGGTTTGGCGTACCCATCCGTTACTGACTTGGCGTACTCATGCGTTACTGACCGCGTACTCCGCTCATGGCGCAGCAGTAACACGCCGGCCATGGGTATCAAGTCAATCAGTGACGCAATGATCAGCCATAGCGCCCAGCGCCATTCCTGCAGTGCGTTACCGGCGATGGTTGCACTGCTTGTACTCGTGGCCGGTAACGTCGTCAGCTGCGTTACCAGTGGTGCCAGTTCGCTCTCAATCTCAGAGGCGCGCAGCCGGTACTGGCCGGCTATCCAGTCGTTACCGTCGGCCTCTGCTTTATCCGCCTGCACCTTGAGGCTGTCGATGCTTGACTGCTTGCTAGCGATCAGTGCTGTTACTGTCCGGTAACTGTCGCTGCCGGTACGCTCCTGCATGGACTCGCTACTGAAGCGCGACTCAAAGTACACCGCGGTAAACCAGATGCTCAGCACCATAAGTGCCACGGCCAGTACGCCCATAAACCAACGGCTTGCGTTACCGGTACGTACCGCGCCGTCGAGTAACAGCAGTTGGCCAATCACCAACGCCAACGCCATCACCACGGCCAGCGCTTGATCCAGCTTTGTCTCTGCGAACGACAGAAACAGCAGGATTTCACAGGCGATGGATACCGCAAGGCCAGGGAATATCAGCAGGGCAGGGCGCCAGGTCATGCGGCGACTCCTTGCTGCTCAATGAGCTTGTAGAAAATTCTTTTCTCTGGACCGCAATGGTGCGTTGCTGCAAAGGCGTCCTCCCAGTCATAGATGCCTGCCTCGGATTCCGTGCCGTAACCGCTGCCCTTCGGGCGCCAGAAGTAACCCCATTGCTCAGAAAGAATCAGGCACTGCTTTCCTGTGAGCTCTCTACGCAGGCTGGGGTTGCTTTTAATCGACTCAAGTGAAAGCAGGCCGTTATCTACTGCTCGTGGAGTGAAGGGCATAATGGCTTCAGCCCGTTTTCGAGGAATCACCGCATCCGATAGGGCTGCAAGCGCTCCGTCTTTGGTTAAGAGGTAATAGCGACTTGATTGATGGCTGTGCACCCTGGGGCCGTGCCTCATAAGCCCGAGGGTCACCAGATGCTCGCAATCTTTGTCGCCATCAGCTGTGCAGTAGTAATCCCGCCATCCGGGTTCTCTGCCAGCATTCCCGTTGGCGTGGCCAATGATGTGGCGCTGATGCTCCGTAAGCTGTTTTAGTACGGGCGCCTCGGGTAGCTGCACCAAGTCTTCATCAGGCGCCGCCGCCATTTAAACCCTTCCAGAATCTGCTCAAAGCAATCCAGGTAACCGCAGTCTTTTAGCTCTCGATATGCTGCGTATCGCGCTTTTGATAAGGTCGTTCCGCGAGCGATGCATTTTTCGTAGGCAGCATATTCAGTGTCGAAATACCACCAGGCTTTTTCGATGAGATTCAGATGACTCATGCTGCCCTCCTAGTATTTTTTGCCGCCGGCTTTTGCGCGATGCTCGCGGGAGTGATCTATGCGGGTTGCATTGAACTGAAGTTTCTCTTCGACAGCTCCCTCTATTTCATACCCTTCTAGCTCGCAGATGCTGAGAATGGTGTTAATGGTAAAGCTGTAACGGACTGCTATGTCGTATGGATCTGGGGCATCAATCCACCGTTCTGTCATAAGCCTTCTTGCCAGTTCACATACAGTCATGGTCGCCACCAGGTGACGGCCAGCGGTAGTGCTTACCTCTCGCAGGTAATCGCTACTAGAAACATTTTGGATATAGATCCAGTTATACCGTCCCGCTAAATCCACCAAGCGGATGAGGGTGTCGGCCATTTCTACTTCAGCCATTTTCCGATGTGGAAGTTTGTCATCCATCAGGTTTTTTCGGTCGCCTTCCGTGGCTTCTGCAATTTCGGTATTCACGAGCTGCAACGTCTGAAATACGCAGCGATCTGGGTCATCCCACCATCCGACGGCTTTATTCTGTTCGTATACTCGTTTGGCTAGTTCATTGATGTTCATACGCCGGCGCCCTCAATAAAACGTTAAATGGGAATTCACCAGAGTTTTTGTCTCTGGCAGAACGTATTGGTCGTGCGTACAGCTGCGAAGATCTAGGCTGGCTTTATTGGCTGCTGCGCTGCAGTCTTTTGTTATGTTCAGGAAGCTATCAATAAACCCAGACTCCCGGCGCATGTGCATCGCTTGTCGCGACTTCCGGTATCGCAGATTTGCTAACGCTTTCTCGTGCGAACTCTGCGCAAAACGCGATCCGTTTTTATAGATTCGCTTAACCTTTAAACCGAGTTCCTTCGCCTTTTTTAAGGGCGACTTTTGCTCAATTGATTGGGCTCTAAGGTCATACATGTGCTTATCCCAACCGGATAGGCAGAAGTGAATTTGTTCAGACTCGTGGATTGAATACCACTTTTCGTACACAACACTCAGGCCATCCTCGTCTGGGACTAATTTTGCGCGGTAGTAGACTGCGCTCTCAGCTTTTAACGTGGTTGCATCCAGCCACTTTTCCACGGCGTCTAGGATGGGGCGTGTGTTTTTGCTATCTGCCCAGCCTGCAAATCCTATAAATCCATCCGGATTGAAAGAAACAGCTTCCCGCTCATTCCATCGGTCTGAATGGCATGTCATGTATTTGTTTACAGTGGGGTTCATGCCGTATTTGCCGTTATAAGAACCGCTGTTTTTCATTTCTTGATCAATAAGTCGGTGGAGCTGCAGCAGTTGGTCGTGGGTGACGTTGTCACTTGTGATGCCTTTTTCTGCTATCAGTTGTCTGGCGTGGTCATTATTCTTAATCATGCCGCTTGCCCCTCAATCAAATACTTCGCCAATACCTCTTTCGCTGTCGTCATGGCTCCGGTTTTACCTTGAACCGCAAGGCACAGCGCCCCGATAAACTGGTAAACCTCGGCATTGCTGCCGCGACACAACAGCTCGTCAATGCAGCTTTCAAAGTTATCCAAATGCGTGAGCGCGGCTTCAGCGGCTTCCAGTGCAGCTTTCTGGCGTTCTTCTTCAAGGCGCTCGGCCACGATGTGCTCATGCCAGAGTTGGTCATTCAGTGCGTCGTCGCGCAGTTCGATGGCGGTTGCGATGTTCATGCTGCCTCCTCATCAAACAGGTCCGGCTGTTCTGAAATGGCTTGGACGGATACTTCTTCTTGCAGTACTTCGCTCAGCACACCGACGGCATTTGACGGCGGGCGAGGGCAGCTCACCGACATGGTGAGTTCTGCTTTCCCGTGGTCCAGGATGTAGGCAGAGAACTTCTTCACGGTGCACGCCTGAAGATGCAACCCTTGGATCGTTACCGAAACTGCTTCGAAGCGTCGCTCAATCTTTAGCTCGCCCAGTGTCTCGAATCGACGGCAGGCTGCTTCATCATCAAGCCAAAAAACCTTTTCAAGACTCTTATGTTCTTCGCCTGGTAGTGTGAAAAGCTGTTCAATCACTACGCTGCTGACATCGCCTTTCAGCTTGATGTCTATGGCCACTTCCTTTTCTTCCTCTGGCCCCTCTTTGCGAACATTTAGGTGGCACAGAGTCATCAGTTCTTTCATCTCCACGGTGCGATCCTCCCGCGCTGTTTTGTTGATTTCGCGGCGTCCCTGCCGCATCACCCAGGGTGCTGTGTGATTTCGTTACGCTGCTTGGCTCAAGTCGATCTGGTAGTGAGAGACGATGTCCAGCAGCTCCATGGCGTCTTGATCGCCGAGGTTCTTTGTCCGGCAGAAGGTACGCAGGGCGTCCTCCAAGGTGCGCGTTACCGCGGCTTGCTTAACGTCGCTGCCACTTTTTAGGTTCAGCTCGCTGAGTTGCGGTTGTGGCTCTTGCTCTGGCGGAGGTTCTGGCGCTTCAGCCTGCTTGGCTTCTGCCTTTGCTTTGGCCTCAGCTTCTGCTTTGACTGCTGCCTCGTGCTCGGCAATGCGCTGCTGCACGATGGCGGTAAAAGCGTCGGGATCTTTCAGTGCCAGCGATTGCATGTCGGCGAATAAAAAGCCGCGCAGGCTTTCTGGACACAGGCTGTTGAAGGTGTCCAGGTTGGTACGGAGGTGTTCGGCCTGCTCGTTGGCGGCGATCTTGGCGCGAGCCAGCTCGTCGTTTACGGCAGACTGAATGCTGGATATGGTTTTCTTGCCTTTGATAACGCCACCAAAGTCAGCCGCCACTTCCGGCATGGTCATGCCAAGACTGTTGGTCAGCGCTTCGATATGCTTCGCCAGTTCTTGCTGAGCGGCAGTTACCACGGCCAGGCGCTTGGCTTCTTTCTCAGCCTTGACCAGCTTTTCAAGTTGCAGGCGCTTTTGCCGCAGCATGTCGGCCACGTCGTCGATAGTGCGGAAAACTTCTTCAATGTCGGCCGTGCGCGAAAGTGCGGCTTTTTTGGCATCGGCGAGCTGCTTTTCGCCAGCCTTCATGGCTTTGGCCGCGGCTTCAGCGTCGGCAAATTCTTGGTCGCTGGTCAGCTCAGTGGGTACCTGAGCCAATAGCTGCTCTACACCTTGCTTGAACGCAGGCAGGTTGCTGTTGGTGACAGAGCCGGATAATTCCACAATGACCGCTGGCAGCGAGTCGATGTGCTGGGCGGTGGGCTCAGGCTTGGCTGATTTCGGTTCGTGCCGTTCCATGTCTTCATCAAACTGCTTCCAGATCGCCATAAGTTTGGTGGCATCGCCTGGCTCTAGGCTTACCCAGAGGTGCAGTGTGTTTTCTTCCGTGCCGTCGGTGACGGTGTAAAGCCACTCTTTTGCCTCAGTCACGACAAGCTGTTGAACGACTTGCCACTTATCACACTCAGGCAAGACGCCATTGCGCATCAACTCCGCTTTTTCTTTGTTCCAGCTTTTGCATTCCCAGCCAATCGTTCGACAGTCGGTCAGGCCATCGCAGCTTGCCAGCAGGTAGCCATCATCATCGGTTGCTGTGATTGGAAACAGCATGGCGTCGACTTCATCAAGTCCACGCTCTTTTTGAATGAAAGCCTCAGCCAATGGGCGAGCCTGCTCCTCAATGTCGTGGCCTTTATCCAGAATGTTCTTCTGTACCCAGTCTGAGAACTCTTTGGCGGTGCGAGTTTTCTTCATCGTGAGCAGATCGTCGCGCTTGATGTTTTTGCTGCAGCCAGCCGCCGCGCTTGCTTCGGAGGCTGTGCGGAAAAGGCTGCGCGCTTTTAGCCATTCATCGGAACCTTGAACCAGTTGCAATACATTCATTTCATTCACCTGCTTGAATCAGTTGGTTTGTTTGGTCTTCAGTCAGCTGGTAGCGCGAACTGATGCTGTTGATGACGTCGCTGGCAGTGCGCTGGCCGCTGGCAATTTGCTGTTGCCATACCGGATACTTTTTCTCCCAAAAATCTTCGGGCGGGTTTGGCAGTGCCGCTGGCTGTTGCGCGGGTTGTGGCTGTGGCGTAGGTGTGATGTCTCGAGCGTTATGGAACGCTTTGCCTTCCATTTCCTCGGCAGTTGGCTCTTGACCAATTTCCGGCCAGCCTTTGCGCAACGCTTGAGCCTCTGCACACTTTGCCAGCTGGCCTCGGGGGCGCTTCATCCACATGGAGTTGGGCGCATCCGAGTTTTTGGAGTCGGTTGCGTAGTTTTCTTCCCAGTATTCTGTGGAGGTGTAAGACACAAGGCGGTCGCCGATGAGCTTGTGCACGGTGTACTGGCAGTATTCTGGGAAGGTAACTGTTACCTCTTTGTTGCCTTTGTTGTGGAAGGTCTTGGTTATCAGGTCGCCAAAAACAGGGGCGTCAGCGCCGGCATAGGTGCCAGAGCGATCTGCCTGGATACGGTAAAGGCCAACGCCCGGCATAGGCACGTCACGCCAGATGTAATCGCCAGTCTGTGCGTCCTTGACGCACATAGGTACCAAATGGACAGGCTTTAGCATTACGTCCAGTCCGCGGGCTTGGCAGTAATCGACAGCCATCAATATGCTTTCCGGTTTGGCCCCTGGGAAAATGGACGAGCAGAGAGCGTTCCAAGTGGATTCATCAATCCCGCGCTGAGCCAGCATTGGGTTTTTCTGGAACCAGTCTGCTGTGGCCTTACTGACAGCATCATTCCGAATTTGCGCTACCTGATTCATACCTTCTCCTACGCCGCCTTAGCGGCTTGCTGGTTGTTTGTTCGCGCCACAAGCGCCGCTAACTCGGCGCAACTCTTGGCCATCCATTCCTCCGGCCCTTCCGGCGTCTCGACTCGCATCAGCCAGAGCGCTGCCTTTCTTCCGCCCTTGGGCAGGCGTCGGAGTGAAATCCTTAAACACTGCATCGAATGCCTCCTGAAACTTGCTCACGCCGCCTGGCTCCGCTCTGCGATCAGCTCGCGCTCTGCGCGCTGCAAAAGCGTCTGGATGCTGCGGCTGGTGTTTTCGTTTGGGCCATTCAGTGCGATGTCCTGAAGAAGGCCCTCCATGGTTTCGCTGTCGTCAACATTGCCCCAGAGGTGGTTCAGGACTTCGGCGAAGACGGGTTGGTCTTTCTTTGGGTTTTGTGCTCGCACTTGAATCCCCTCTATAGGAGTTGTTAAGTTTTCTTGATTTTTTGATGTTAGGTTTGCTTGATTCTCATGTCAAGTTTTTTTAACTCTGGCGCTGAGTGGTAGTCTTGAGGTGTCTAACAAGGAGGACAATGGAATGCGTTTACTAAATAAAATATCAGCTGCTGCGCTGGCCCTAATAATCAGCTTTTGCGTTTTTGCAGAGCAGCCCGAGGGTGTAGGCGGCATCTCGAAAGAGGACTCGATCGGTGTGCTTGTGTTTGGTGAGGCTGTTAGTAAAGAGACAGAAGGGGTTACAACCCTAGCAAGCTCATGCTGCAAGATATGCAAAAAGGGAAAGGCGTGTGGAGATAGCTGTATAAGTCGAGACAAGTACTGCTCAGCAGGGAGTGGGTGTGCTTGCAATGGCAATACTATCCAGCTCCCTGCCAGTTACTGAATAAGTAAGTTCAGTTGTTGGCGGGGCTTAAATCCACGTTGGTATAAATGCCACAACCCTGCCAACACAATCAGCAGGATTTACGTTAACGGGCTCCCAGCCAGCGCTTGTGTTCTCGAAGCGCAACATCAAGCCGCGCGGAGTCTCGTGTACGGTACCTAGCAGGTAGCTTGACCCGACTTCAAAAAGCCAAATTTCCTTGCCTGGCGCTGGCGATGCCTGATCGGGGTCAACAAATACAGCATCTCCAGGGCTGATGCGTGGAGTCATTCCTTCGGATGTTTCAGAGAATATAAAAGTTCGCGGTCCTGCATTCGTAGCCTCAGCTATCAGCTGATCCTTGTCAGAACCTTTCGGGAAGACAGCTGTATTTCCCAGTAAAAGCTCCTTTATGTCCTTCTTCTCAACCCGCACCACGCGAACATCAGGCTCATTCACGCCCCCAGGGTTATCTCGCTCCTTGCCATTGAGTAGCCAGTCCGGAGAGCACTTCAGCAGCTGGCATAGCCGCTGGAGATTTGCACCATTGGGTGCCGTGGCGTTTTTCTCCCACAGTGAAACCGTAGCTTTTGAGACAGAGAGCCTGCGCCCTACGTCTTGCTGGGTAAGCTGAAGGTCTTTTCTTCGCTCTTTTATCCGTTGGCCAATCATATTTTTCTTAGTTTATGCAGTGTGCATAAATCTTAACTTTTGTTTGGTAAAGAGAGCTTGACTGGATTGGTGGGTGTGCTCTAACCTCGGTGTCAAGTAATCTTGACTTAGTTGCTATGACCAAATCAGAGGCAGTGGCGTACTTCGGTACCCAAAAGAATTTAGCGCAAGCCTGTGGAGTGACTCCGCAAGCGGTCTCCCTATGGCCTGGTGAATACATACCAATTGGGCACCAGTTCAAATTGCAGGTGCAGACCAATGGCCAGCTAAAAGCAGAAACGCAGCCAATAAAGCGAGACCAAGCGATATGACCTACCGAGACGAAAAGCTTATCAAAAGCCAAAACGGCATTAAGTGCCGCCTTTCTGAGTATGACGAGCAGCGCCTGCAGGATTACTGCGACGGACGCGGAGAGCAGCCGGCCGTGGTGGTTCGCCTCGCCGTCATTGAGTACCTGGACCGGCGCAACATCCAGTACCAAGAGCAGCGACTGCTGCCTGAGCTGCAACAGCGCCAACTGGCTCTCGCCATCAGTGATCGCATCCATCAGGAGCGCGTTAAAGCAGAGCAAATTATTCATGGTGACCAGAAACGACAACAGTTCCAGCTGGCACTGTAGTCACCATTCTCAAAGCAATCGCGGGCCTTTTAAGGAAGGCAAGGAGTTAAGGGGTGACCGAATTTGAACAGAAACGGCTGCACCAATCCGTCAGTCAGCTGTGTGCTGATGATCTGGCGTTTTTTGAGCAGCAGGGCATTGACACTGAACAACTGATTTCTGCCGCCCAGGCAGAGCTAAATGGTGACGCTACGGCCATGGCCAGAGTGGTGGACCCACTAAAGGCTGTGGCGCTGAAACAACGAGCAGCAAGCCGCATGCATTTGCAAGCAGTGCTGTAGCAAACACGCACGACTTTCGACAGTTAAGCCAGCCCTGCAGTTGCAGGACTGGTGCGCTGGGGAGGCCCGGCAGCTGTCATTTTATTGCAGTGAAGGCCCTGAATAAGGCCAGTCCCGTCGAGACGGGGTGCGGAAGCGATGACCGGATTCTCCTTTCGCCGCGAGCGTAGCACCTAAGTAGATCGGCAAGCCTGAGAACTATGCCGGTACCCGCGCCGGTGGCGACAGAGCGGGGTTTTAACTGACATCCAAGAGCAGTGAGTGACATGAGCATTATTCGACGCGGCACACCTGTTGACCGCAATTTTTACGTACTCGACAAATCAATATCTGAAGACTCGCGGTTGTCTTGGGAGGCGCGCGGGCTGCTGATTTTTTTGCTGGGAAAACCCGATGACTGGTCAGTCAGCATTGAGCATTTGACCGGCCAGGCGCCCGCTGGAAAAGACAAAGTCGGCCGCATCCTGAATGAGCTAAAAACTGTCGGTTATGTGACCTGCGAACGGCGCCGTGGTGAAGGCGGAAAAATGGCGGGGTACGTGTACACCGTCTTCGAATATGCGGCAAATTCCCCGTCACAAGTACCGCAACCGGAAAACCCGGATACGGTAAAAAATTCACCAGAACCGGATTTACCGGATACGGGAAAACCAGAACTGGAAAAACCGTTTCCGGAAAACCCGCGACTAATAAGAACTGAATATAAACAAGAACTGAATACACCAAATCAACAACAACAGCGCGTGCGCGATCCGTTCGAGCCCGAGCCGTTGCAGCCGTACCAGCCTGAGCAACAAAAACGATTCGACGAGCACTGGCAGCCTGAGCAAACCACGCTGCAGCGAATCGCCATGCTGGGCATCCCTGAAGATTTTATTCAAGCGTCGGTGCCTGAATTCGTCGCTTACTGGCTCACTGCCAACCGCCCGCCGCATGGCGGCAACTACGAAACCGCCTTTCTGAAATCCGTGAAACGCAGCTGGGAAATCCAGCAATCAACACCGCGAGGTCATCGCCATGGATCACCTGCAGGACAGCCTGACGGCACTGAATTCCAAGATGCGCTGCAGTCCACCGACTGGATCAAAGACGTCGGCAAATCAATCTTCGACGACATCGAGCCGACCCCATTCGACGCCCCATCCAACGGAGCGGGATGCGCAGATGGTCAGCAAATTGATCACCGAGATCACGCTGATTTTCCCCAAGTGGCGGGAGCTCTACCGCACGCAGCAGGAAGCGGATGGTATCCGGCGGGTGTGGCTGGTGACGTTGGTGGAACAGGGCGTGACGAATAAGTCCCTGATCGAGTATGGCCTGCGCGCGGCCCGCAACTCGGGATGGGTGCGCCCGCCGAGTGCTGGGCAATTTTGCCAATGGGCATGGTCTGGCGCCGAGGCTGCCGCTGGCATCCCAAGCCCGCAACAGGCCCTAGACCACACGCTGGAGCGCATACGCAATCCGCGCACTCGCTGGCAGGGCGCCATGCACCACCTGGGTACGCTGCTGGATTGGCACACGCTGCGCCGCTCAAGCACAGAGCAGATCAAGACCGCTGTTGAGCGGGCCCTGGAGCGCACACGCGATCACTGGCGTTCTGGTCAGCCGTTCGCGCAGCCGGTGAGCGTCGATGACTCAGTGCTGCTGGAGCATGACGGCAATTACAACAAACCACTGACACCACAGCAGCGCAGCGCCAATCAACAGCAGCTGCGCGCTCTGATGAACCAGCTCTAAGGAGTTTGCCATGTACCACGCCGGAGACATTGTAACCACGCCCGATGGCACAGCTCGCGTCATCACGAGCGCCGTACCAGGCAAAACCTACTGCCAACTGCCGGATCATTGTGAGCCGGTGGAGTACCGCGACGCTGACCTGCAGCTGGTGGAAAGCGTTTTTGATGAGGAGGCTGCCTAATGACTCGCACCCCCACACCACGCCATTACCCGACCATGAAAGCGCTGGCCGAGCAGATGGAGGCGCGCAGCAAAGACAATCAGCACATACGCGAGGGTGACGTCATTATCCTGCGCCACCACAACGGCGGATGGATTGTGCCGGGCGGAGAGATTACCCGCCGGGGCCATAAGGCCCGTGCGCTGGCGCGCGAGCTGAACCACTTATTGCAGGGCGGCCAGGCATGAAAGAGCTGGTGATGGTGCGCATGGGTCAGAGTCTGGTGCCTCAAATCAGTCATGACGCCAGCTTGCTGGAAAGCATTGCGCCAGGGCAGGCCGTGAAGGTGCGTGTTTGCTCGATGAAGGAGCGCAGCCGTAAGCAGCACAATCTTTATTTTGGCGGGCTGTTGGAGCTGGCAGCGGATTACTTTGAGCCGGCGGGCGGGGTGATCCAAAAGGGCGAAGTGCGCGTGCTCAAGAACTTCATTCGGTTTATCGAGCGGCACACGGGCGGGCCTCAAGCGGGCCTTCGCAACGCCTACGGCCAGTACCTAAGCCAGCTGCGCCAAGCCAGGGCCGATAAAGTAGCCCAGCCAGAACTGAAGCGGCACCAGCTGATCCGCCTACTGCATGAGTGGGTAAAAGAGGAGGCAGGGCTTTATGACGTGGTGCTCACACCCGCGGGGCCTCGCCGGCAGATTCGCAGCATGTCGATCGACTCAATGGATGCAGACGACTTTGATGCTTACTTCCGCGAAGCATTCAACGTGATTTGGCGCTTCTTGCTGTCCACGCCAATGGGCGATGACCAGCGCGATGTGATCTTCAACAAACTGATGGCGATGGGGTGACGCGATGAATGTGATTCACAGGCCAGGCAAAGTATTTCACCCAGGGCGGCTGATTATCGGTATTGATCCCGACCTGGTGGGCTCGGGTGTGGCGCTGGCGAAAGACGGTCGGCTGTTGGAGCTTCACTCGATCCCGTTTCCCCAGCTGCTCGAATCCGCCCAGCAGTGGGCATCGGAGCAGGCGCTGTTCGTCGTTGAGGACGTGGAGCATCACGCCACAACATACCGCCGCGCCGGTACCAACCAGCGCCAACACGCCCGCATTGCTCAAAACGTCGGTCAGGTAAAAGCGACAGCCCGCATCTTAGTGGAGTGCCTGCAGCACATGGGTGCTGAGGTGCAGCAAGTTAAGCCGCTCGCCGGCAAGCGCCAGGCCAAGAAAAACGCGGACTACTTTTCCCGGCTAACAGGTTGGCAGGGCCGCACCAACGAAGACAAACGCGACGCCGGCCTGTTGGCGTTGTACGGCGTAAAACCTTAGGAGGTCGGCATGGCTAATCTGCAGCGTTCGCTCCCGCATCCACTCACAGCCCGCAACTTGTGGCATTGGGTGTATTTCACTGGCGCCGACAGCGCCATGGCCAAAGCCGTGGATATTGCCAAGCTGGGCATTACCAGCAGCCCTGGCGGTGCCATGTCGGGCGACTGGAAAAAGACCAAGGTCCCCAATGCAGATTTCGGCGGCTACTCCGACAGCAGTAGCCAGATTTGGTGTGACCAGCAAAAACAGCACATTCGGTGTTTGATCCACCAGCTGCCGCCGCAGTGCCGAGCGCTGGGCAACCTGATGTACATGCCAACTGGCACTGCCGGCCAAGAAGACATGCGGATCATTGAAAACCACCTGTACCGCGTGTGCATGAAGCAGATTCAGACCCGGTTGCCAAAGCTACCGCCAGAGCGCCGAGCCAAGTTGGCCGGGTTGATTCGCTGTGCGCTTAGCCACTATCACGCGGCGATCAGTCCCGGCATTGAGGGTGGCACACCCAGGAGCATGGATCCAAAGCCCGCCGATGTTGGTCGGCTAATGGCTCAGCTAGATCAGCGCATTGAGACGCGGAACTGGAGTAGAGAGTACCGGCCTATGTGGCGTGTCGTCATCAAAGAAGTACAGAGCATTGACAGCCAGGCATTGGTTCCGCTTGATTTGTGGGTCGCAGATTACTGGCACAAGATCAAGTCACACGTTGCGTAAGAAATCAGTATTATGCGAATCATCAATGGCGAAGGAGAATAGGGAAGTGCCAAAGCAAGAAGCGATGAGCGTTCCAGATGTGGAACGCGAAAATAAGGCGGTAGAGCCCTTGTCTCAGAATGAGACTTTCCTATGGGTGTGTATTGTTGTCGGGGTTTTGGCCTACGCAACAGGCCTCATATCTGCAGCGGATTTGGATGCAGATAGGGCAACCCTTAGTTCGGCAGGGCTCGGTTACCTGTTAGATACATTTAAAGTCCCGGTGTTATTGCTTACCGCAGCTATCCCTGTGCTAGCTCTGTTTGTTGCGATACATCGATCAAAACAGACACACCAGCAGGTGTCGGTGTCAATCAACCAGATTGCCGTCGCAGAAAATGCACTGGTAGAAACTAGTTATAACAACTTGTTTTCTAGGTTTGATTCATATTTCGAAGACGTCTTCTCAGCCGGTTATGTGAAGGAAGATTTCAAGCATAAACTCTTTTTCATACGGAATATCGATAAGCGAGGAGTCGTTAAGCATGGTTTAAAAGAGGTCATCCAAGATACTAGAGATGACTTATTTTGCGCTACCCTAATACTCGGGCGCGCAGCTAATGGCGGTGGCAACCCAGTCGACGATAACAGTGAGGCCATCTGTATTGCTATAAGGGCGTATTCCCTTATACGTGCCACATATGAATCCATAAACTTTAGGTTTGTTACTCTAGGGGAGCTTTTAAATCAGGCATTGCCATTGGCGGAAGCGCTATGTGAATCTGCAGTATTCTTTGATGACGAATCATGGCTGAGCAAGGCCAAAGACGTCAGGACGGCGCTGGCCTTAATTGAAATTCTCATCGGTAAATTGCCCGTCTCGCTATACAGTGTGAGCGATACTTATGACCACTTTATGGGCTTAGTTCATGATGCCTATAGCATTAACAAAGTGCTTGCCGTAAACGTTATCCAAGATAGATACGATATCTCTTCAATGACAGTACAAGATCTGGAAAGTGAATATGCCACGATCAGTTAATAAGGTAATCCTTATCGGCACCCTGGGGCGTGACCCCGAGGTTCGCTATATGCCCAACGGTAATCCAGTGGCTAATCTCAGTCTGGCGACCGATGAGAGCTACAACGATAAGCAGACTGGGCAGAAGGTCGAGCAGACCGAATGGCATCGGATTACTGTGTACGGCAAGCTGGCCGAGATCGTTCAGCAGTATTTAACGAAAGGCAGCAAAGTTTATTTCGAGGGCAAGCTACGCACCCGTGAGTGGGAAAAAGACGGCATTAAGCGCTACGCCACAGAGATTATCGCTAACGATATGGTGATGCTAGACAGTCGCCAAGCCAGCGGCGGCCAGATGCAACCAGGCAACGCTGGTGGGTACATGCAGCAGCAAGGGTATGCTCAGCAGCCGCAGCCTCAGCAGCAACCGGCCTACCAGCAACACCCAGCCACACAAGGGCAGGGCGGAGGCATGCAGCAACCTGCAGCGATCGCCCAACCACAACAGCAGTCGCCGCATGCCCAGCATCAGAATACCGCCCCAGCGCCAATGCCTCAAAACAACTTCGACGATTTTGACGACGATATTCCGTTTTGAAAGCTAACCGTAGCGTCTTCGGCAGCGGGAGCAGACTGGGTGATCCTTGCCGTCAACTGTGTACCAATACCGCTCAGCCTGCATGGTTAGGTGCTTCTTGCACATATAGCATGTGTGCAGGTGAGGAGTAGAGTAGTAATACGCAACTGCTCCTATTATGGCGACCGTGCCTAGTACAAAGACAGCGACTTCATTAGGGTTGTCCATTATACCTCCATGTTGTTTCTGTACCCGGCCGACCAAGGCCGGGGTCTTTACAATATGAACCGCCCACTGGGCGGCTTTGCTTAGAATAACCCGAGCAGCATTGCTATCAATTCTGACGTGCTATCAATCAAGCCAGAGATGGAGAAAAAGTTATGGCGCAGGTAGGCCTGCCACTCATTTTTCCCCCAACCCTCTTTTTGGGCCGTCTTGATTAGCGAGTCGAGTTTGAATGCAATGCGCACTACGGTAAATATGAGCAATACAGACATGACTGTGCTCTCCGTACGTAAAAATTGAAATTTCTCTTGCACGGAGCCTGGGAAATGGCTAATTTGTAGCTTGCGAAGACTCAAATTTGCTCACCTTGGGCTGTTTGTGCAAGGGCTGAAGGGCCATAAGGCCCCGGCTCTTTATCTATTAATGTTCATTTGGTCCTCCTTCGTCTGGATTGGCACGGTTTTTGCTGCTACCTTTTATTGTATCTACGTTCCTACTTGGCGTGCAACCTTGGCACGAAAAATGCTTTTGGATGTTGGATTCACAATCCATAACCAGTGATCATCATGCTGGTACCCCCAAGGGCTGGTTGTAAGAAGGAGAGGGCTATCACTGACAAACTATCGTCAACCGGGCATTCAATGTGCGTTCGTGGGTGCACTTTTTTGTTTGAGCGCAATACTCCTTTGTTGCCTATCTCTATATGTATGACAATAAAATTAATGTTGTGTGTAAAATAAATTTAGCCCCCCTTCCCAGTCTTTATTGTTGTTCATCTACACATATGTAAGACACATGAAAGCGTCCTTGTTTGTGGAAAATATTGAATTTATTTAAAAGCTAATATCTATTTCGCCTTGGCTGGGGGCGTGGTTGTCATCATTACAGCCTGTAAAGCAGTGTGCGAATAACCCTTGAGGCCTTGAAGCCATGCAGTCAAGAGCACGACGCATGGGTTTAATCGCAAGGAGAAAATCCGCTTATACCAATGGAAAATGAAAAACCCATGGAGACCTATGGTAAGACAATAAAGCCGCACTTTCCGTACATAATGAGTTGAAAAATGATGATTGCCCTAGGCGATATATTGTCATGAGCCTGTCTTTTGAAAGGCTTCGTTCGGTTGAATATGAAGCAATTAGACAGTGCTCATCAAGCCAATGCTTACATTTCTATTCATTTATGTGGTGGAGCTGGTGCGATTTTTGATTTACCGGGGTCTAGATCAATAAAAGGGCGTTCTCGCCGTATCTCCAGTTCAGCGCACCTTTTAATCTGGTTATCATTGGATAAAAATTCAGGGAGTGATCGGGATGCAAGAGAAAGACTGGGAAGACGAAACAGGAGAACGATTCGTTTTTCGCCACAGGCCAGCGACGGTGTATGCACTGGATGAGTTGCTTAGTGGGACGCTATTCTTTCAAACCCGAGAGAATCTAAATGACCCTGGGGAGCTCGTTTATCAGTTCAAGGATGGTGAAGATCTCCCACCTGACGAAAGGCGAAAATTTTACTTGCAAGTGGTGAACTTGCTGCCTGACCCTCAAAAGTCTACTGCCAGGCACTATTTGGCAAAGACGTTTGCAAGCGAGGGGCTGGATGTAGGAAACGCAAAACTAGAGCAGCTAATGGAAGGAATTCTTCCAGAGGTGCGAAAGAAGTGTGCTGAGGTTCTAGAGCAGGAGTTCAAACGGGGAATTTGCTGTTTCACCAAAGCAGGGATGGATCCAACCATGATCGCTCACTATGGCGACAATAGTGGTCTCGTCATTGCGTACAGTAGGGGTGTAGGCCGGATTGATGCAGGCGATGCACTAAGTGATGTTGTCTATGGCGAGCTCCCTCCCGTTATTAGTGCATTTAAATTATTAGTAAGCGATGATCCGTCTGAGCATGAACAATTCTGGGCACACAAGTCTTCTCCATGGAAGTACGAAAAAGAACTTCGTTTGATTAGCGATGGCTTCGGCCCTCACCCCAAGCAGGTTGGTAGTGAGCATATTCGCGGTGCTTGCCTTATGCCCAAGGCTGATGAGAGCTTCACGCGTTTGGTTAAGTCGATTTGCCGCGAACGAAGCATTGCTTTGTTCAAAATCGACGCTGGTGATGCTTACAAGTATGTCGCCAAAAAGGTGGGTCTGGCCGAAACCGCTGAGCAGGGAGTAGAAGCCTAGATGAATGATAAACAGGTCAATTACATCGTATGGGGTATCGCAGGGGCCGCAGTCGTACTGCTTGCCTGGTATTTCATTTGGTTTTTTGGGGTAAACGGACAAGCGATATCCAGCTCGGCTGGTGATTGGGGAACGTTTGGTGATTTCTTTGGAGGCGTGCTCAATCCGATTATTGCCGGTGCTGGCTTAGTGCTGCTACTAAAAACGCTGAGGCAGAATGAAAAAGCTCTACAGCAAGCTGAGCAAATGATTGAGCAGGGGAATGCTGCTTTGCAGCAGAATGCTGAGGAGTTAAAGGCATCAAGGAAGGAGTTAGCGAAGTCTGCTGAAGCAAGTAATCGAAATCTTTTGCTTCAGCTTGAGGCGGAAAAGCTAAAGCGATTTAATGAAGAAATGCGGGCCTACATCGATTTGATGCGATCAGAGCTTGATAGAAAATCCGGCCAAGCATGTTCTTTTTTTACAGACTCAGACAACAGTATTCATCATGCACTAGTTCCTGCTCAATCGGTTAGGGAGGCTCTTGAGCTGGCAGAATACGGTCGTGGAGTTGTCATTCCGCTTGCCGATATCTCAAATACAAGAAATCTTCCGCAAGGGCTCCTATTGATCGAGAGAGTGATGGAACATTTAGAAGCGTCCGCTTGCCAGGCAATTGAAATAGATAAATTGCCATGTTCAGGTGTATTGATATACGAGGCTCAGCGTGAACTGGCCAGAGCAAGCATGGCACTCCATTTCATAAGGGCTGGGGGCATAAAGATTGCCTATTCCAAAAATATTAGTATCGACATAGAGAACGGTGATTCCTCCATATGTGTTGATGATTTCGAACTGCTAGATGACGATAATAGGCTATCGGCTCTATCAGGTAAGATGAGCGGCTTAATTGAGAAGCTAAAAAGACTCACTGTGTTAGCCCACTCCAATCAAAAAGAAGCGAGCCCCGAACTCTGGGAGACACAGGCCGATCTGGAGGCGACGAACATGTGCGCTGAAAATAGTGGTTGAATTCGCTGCGCAGTTATCGTAGCTTTTTACCAAACTGAGAAAAGTACACCCAAAGCCCGGACGGTTCTGCCGCCCGGGTTTTTTTGTGCCTGGAGAATGGCCATGCCTGAAATTGTTAGCCAAGTGTCAGCGCTGGGCTCGCTCATTATTGTGATCGTCGTGCAGCTGATTGGATTGGGAATCATCTTTGGCAAGGTCAGCTCTCGACTGAGCCATCACGATGAGAAGCTGATCCGCCAAGAAGGCAGGCTGGATGAGCACAATGTCCTGCTGCGCGAGCACGACCGAGAAATCGCGACGCTTAAGTCAAAGCAAAGCGCTGAGTGCCAAGCATGAGCCGCCTTCGCAATGTGTTAGTCAGTCTGGATCAGCTGGGCAATGCGATAGCGGGCGGGAACCCTGATTCAACAATTAGCGCTCGCACGGGCTACAACGCCCGCCACAGGGAAACTTTCTTTTGGCGCAGGCTGCAATCAATCGTTGATTGGGCGTTTTTTGTTTTGGATGGCAAAGGACATTGCTGGCAGGCCTTCCAGGGCGACCCCCAGGAAATGTTTTTCGAGGCGAAATGGTACGACAAGGTATTGATCGCTGTTATGTCGCTTCCAGCCTGCCTAATCGTGGGGATTGTGACGCGCGTCTGGAGGCTGTTTAGTGACTGACTTAGACCTCAAGCACTTTAGCGAAAGCGAGTTTCCGGCCGGCGTCCTTGAGCACATGGAGCCGGCTTTTTTGTATCGGCTCGATGCGTTTCGCACCGCGCTGGGTTTTCCGGTTCATCCGTCGCCGCTTCGTGAGGGCTGGATACGTGAAAGTGGCAGCGAGACATCACGCCACTTTATCGGCGATTTCCAAATGCTGTCTGATGCTGGCGACGTGTTCTGCGCTACCGAGCCGTTTTACGCGATGATCACTGCCATACGCTGCGGCTTTACGGGCATCGGTCTGTACTTCGATACGCACTACGACGGCCAGCGCTGGCCGATGCTGCATTTGGATACGCGACCAGGCGGCCTAGTGATCTGGACGCGCCGCGCTGGCAAGTACGAAACGATTTTCCCACGGCCTGAATCACAGATTTTGGGCGCATTGATGGAGCAATCTGCATGACCGAATCAAAGCAATACATTGGCACCAAGCGTGTTTCAGCGATACCGATGACACGCCAGCAGTACAACGATTATCGTGGCTGGCAGTTGCCTGATGACGAGGACGGCAGCGATGAAGGGTATCTGGTTGAGTATGTCGACGGTGGCCAAAGCAATCACCCAGACCATGCTGGCTATATCAGCTGGTCGCCCAAAGCCGTTTTCGAGCAAGCCTATCAGCCACAGGTCGAAAGCCTCGCGCCGACGGACGCTGAAAAAGCGTTCGAGGACATGCTAATCGTTAAGCGTTTGAATGCGCCGCGTGTGCAGTTAGAGGCACTGCACAAGGCCATCCAACACGTCGATATCATCCGCCATACTGCGCCGTCCGGTGCTGTTTTGCGCTTTGCCATTCTTTGTCTGGACAACGGTTTCACTGTGATGGGCCGGCCATCGGTGTCGGCATCACCTGCTAACGACGACAACGACGTGGGCGTGCAAGTCGCGCTGGAGAACGCGATTCACGAAGTGTGGCCGTTTCTGGGCTTCCGCGTCGTTGAAGGCATCCACAAAGCAAAGAGCTGAGGTCACTATGCGACTAATACTCACCACGCTGGCAGTTATGGCCAGTTTTTTTGCGTCTGCGATTGCTCTCGGCGCTGAAGCCGGTGCCGAACACAGCATTGAGTTTGTCGGCTATTTGATCGACGCATGGCAAAGCCTCGGCACTATCGGCCGCATCGTTGGTGTGCTGTGGGCATTGGTGCCGGTGTTTAGCTTGATTGTGTCGCTGACACCGACGCCAAAGGACGATCAGATTTGGTCGGCGGTGTATCGACTGGTTGAAAAACTGGCGCTCGTCTTTTTCAAAGCCAAGCAATGAAGCTGTTGGCTGAGCTGCTGTGGCTGGTGCGCCAGCTATTGGCTGTCATCAAACGCGATAAGCGAGACGACGATGAGCAACGCATTAAAGATGACCCTAGCGGCGCTTGGGCTGAGCGCTTTGGCCGCGTGCACGACGATGCCGGCGAATTGCCCGCCGGTGATTCCGGTGCTGCCAGGAGTGAGTATCAACGGGGCGGTGGTTCTCGGACCGAGTAATCAACGTGATCTGCTGCTGTATTTCGAGCAAGTGGATCGCTGCCACGATAGCTGGGCGCAGAGTACCGGACTCTGAATGCCCAATGACAAACAAATTGATCAATCGCCCGGCTAACTACCGGGCGTTTTTATTGGTGAACTATGACTAGCGAATTGACTGAAAAGCAAACCATGTTCGTTCGCGAGTACCTGTTGGATTTAAACGCCACACAGGCTGCGATCAGGGCAGGTTACAGTGCCAAAACTGCGGAACAACAAGGTTCGCGTTTGTTGAGCAATGCTAAGGTCGCCAAAGCCATTTCGGAAGAGAAAGCCCGGCGGAATGAGCGCGTTCAAATCGATGCCGACTATGTGCTTGGACGCCTTGTAGAAGTTGACCAGATGGATGTGCTCGACATCATGGAAGACGATGGCGGCATGAAACCCATCAGTGAATGGCCTCGAATCTGGCGCCAGTTTATTCAGGGCTTGGACATCGCTGAGCTGTTTGAAGGCCGTGGCGATGAGCGCGAAATGATCGGGCTGCTGAAGAAAATAAAAATCCCCGACAAGCTCAAAAATCTTGAGCTGCTGGGCAAGCATGTCTCTGTTCAGGCTTTCCGTGACAAGCTGGAGTTGGAAGGAAAAGTCGAGATAGAAACCTACTCAGACGAAGAGCTGGATGAGCGGATCACCCGACTTGTCTCAACTAAAGCATCTCAGTAGGGACCAAAAGCTTGAGTTGCTCAGGCTGCTGGAGGAAAAGGACAAGCGCCGCAAGTATAACCGCATAGCCGCGCTGTTTCCCGACGAAGGCCCACTGCGGCGCGAGCTGTACCCGAAACACTGCGAGTTTTTCACGGCAGGTGCGTATCACTCTGAGCGCCTGTTCATGGCCGGTAACCGCGTCGGCAAAACCGAAGCCGGTGGCTATGAGCTGGTCTGTCATCTAACCGGCAACTATCCAGACTGGTGGGACGGCAAACGCTTTAATCACGCTGTCAGAGCTTTGGCCGCAGGTGACACCAGCCAAACCACTAAAGACATCATCCAGACCAAGCTGTGCGGCGGAGAATACGGCACCGATAAGTGGGGCACGGGCCTGATTCCGCGCGAGTGCTTGGGTAAGCCAACACTAAAGCAAGGTATCACCGGCGCTTACAGCGAAGTGCCGATCAAACACGCATCCGGCGAGTCGTCCATGCTCAAGCTGCGCAGCTATGACCAAGGCCGCCGCATCTTCCAGGGCACGGAAGAAGACATCATCTGGATGGACGAGGAGTGTCCATACGACGTTTATGAGGAAGCCTTGGTGCGCCTGATGACCACCAACGGCATTTTCATCCTGACGTTTACGCCGCTGTCGGGCCTGACGGAACTGGTTAAAGCGTTCCTCAAGTCAACATCCGAGCAAGTGCTGGGCAATCCAGATCAGCCGCGCTACAAAGTCCAAGCTGGCTGGAAGCACGCACCGCACCTGACCGAAGAGCAACAGCAAAAGCTGATTAAGTCGCTGAAGCTCAAGCCACACCAGCTTAAAGCGCGAATGGATGGTGAACCGTCGCTGGGCGAGGGGGCGATTTATCCCTACGACCCCGACGACATCAAGGTTAAGCCGTTCATGATCCCACAGCACTGGCCACGTGCTTATGGCATGGATGTTGGCTGGAAGCGCACCGCTGTTATCTGGGGCGCTTGGGATCGTGATAACGACATCGTGTATCTGTACTCCGAGCACTACATGGGGCAAGTCAGCCCAGCTGAGCACATCGCGGCGATCAATGGCCGTGGCACTTGGATGATCGGGACCATTGATCCAGCATCACGCGGCCGCAGTCAACGGGACGGTGAGCGGCTGATAGATGACTATGAACTGGGCGGGCTCAAGCTGGTTATGGCCGACAATGCCGTGGAGGCGGGTATTTTTGCAGTGCAAGAGCGCCTAGCAACTGGGCGACTAAAAGTATTCGGCACGCTGGCCAATTGGTTCAGCGAGTTCAGCCTGTATCGGCGCGACGACAAAGGAAAAGTCGTTAAAGAAGACGACCACCTTATGGATGCTATGCGCTATCTCATCATGATGCTAGTGCAGATCATGACCACGCCACCCATCGAACAACAAAAGCCAGGCCGCAAGCGGTCTAGAGACTGGAGATCACGGTGACAACACACCATTTGCGACGCTTACATGCCGTGCTTTCAGAGCGAGACCGGCAGCCGTTCTGGCGCAAGGAAGCTGCGCGGTGTGCTCAGTATTACGACGGTCGCCAGCTGCCGCAGAGTGTCATCAATGATCTGGAGGGTCGTGGCCATCCAGTTCTGATCACCAACTTGGTGCAGCCGACTATTAACGGCGTGCTAGGCATGGAGGCGCGCACGCGGACGGATTGGTTTGTGCGTGCTGACGATGATGAATTTGCCGAAGTCGCTGAGGGGTTAAACCAGCGGGTGAACGAAGGCCTGCGCACTGCCAAGGCAGACCGCGCCTGCGCTGAGGCATACAAGGGTGAGATCATTTCAGGCCTCGGCTGGGTAGAAGTGCGCCGCAACAGCAACCCCTTGGGCAGCAAATATCTGATTAAGCCGGTTCACCGCGACGAAATCAGCTTTGACTGGAAAACCGACACAGACTTGCACAACTGTGAGTGGCTGATGCGTGAGCGCTGGGTGTCGGCGGAGGAAACCAAGGCGCAGTTTCCGAAACACAAAGACGTGATCGAGAACAGCCTGGGTCAGTGGAATGACCTGGACAATGAGTTGCTAAACAACAATCACGAGCTGCTCAGCCATGCTTATGACGAGTGGCAATACGGCAGCAGCACCCGCGGCATTGAAGATTGGGTCAACATGGACCGCAAGCAGGTCAAAGTGTACGAGCTGTACTACCGCGTTTGGGAAGACGCCGTGCTGATGGCGCTGCCAGACGGCCAGATCAAGGAAGTCGACACAGAAAACCCGATGCACATCGCGTTGATTGCCAGCGGTCGCGTGAGCGTGGTGAAGCGCAAGATACCTAAGCTGCGCCTGAGCTGGTACGTCGGCCCGCATCACATCAAAGACATGGCGAGCCCGCATCCGCACAACCACTATCCGTACGTGCCGTTTTTCGGCGCACGTGAAGACCAGACGCTCATTCCCTACGGTTTGGTTCGCTCAATGCTCAGCCCGCAGGATGAGATCAACTTCCGGCGCATCAAGCTGACCGCACAGCTCAATTACAAGCGCATCATCATGGACGATGACGCCACCGAAATGTCGGATGACGATCTGGTTGATGCGGTTCATGCCAATGACGGCATTGTGCGATTGAATCCCAAGGCGAGACGAGAAGGCGGCGGCTTGTTCAAAGTCGAAACCGACCAGGGAATTGCGTCGCAGCAGTTCAATATCATGGCCGATGCTCGCAGTCTTATTCAGGACGTGGCAGGTATTTACAACGCCATGCTTGGCAAAGAGTCCAGCGCGACCAGCGGCGTGGCGATTAACAGCTTGGTGGAGCAGGGCGCAACCACTCTCGCCGACATTAACGATAACTACCGCGATGCGCGGCAAATGGTGGGTGAGTTGATTCTTGCGCACGAAGTCGAGGAGCTGGCACGGCAAGAGAATGTGCAGGTGGTGATTCCGAAACGCACTGGCCAGCAGCGCAAAGTGGTCACGCTCAATGCGCGCACCGATGAAGGCAAAGTCAGCAATGCCGTGGCGCACGCCAAGACGCAAGTGGTCATGGGTGAGATACAGCAATCACCAGGCTACAAAGCGCAAGTCAGTCAGATGCTGACGCAGTTCATCGGCCAGTTGCCGGGCGAGGTGCAGGTCGCTTGCCTCGATATTGTCATTGAGCAGCTTGATCTGCCGGAAGCCAAGAAAGAGCAGTTACTGGAGCGTCTGCGCAAGGTGACGGGCGACATTGATCCGAACGACATGAGCGAAGAGCAAGCAGCCGCGCTGACCAAAAGCCAGCAAATGCAGGAGCTGTTGCAGCAGCTGGAAATCAAGACCAAGGAGGCTGAGCTGGCCGTAAAACAGGCGGAGTCAGCCGAGAAGCAGGCCAACGCAGAGAAGCGACTGGCTGACGCTCAGTACAGTAAAGAGCGCGCAGAAACCGAAGACCAAGAGCAGCAGGCCATGCGCCAGCAGCAGTGGCGAGAGAGCCGACGGCCACCGCCACCACCCATAATGAATTAACAAGAGCCCGCCCAGTGCGGGCTTTTTTGTGCCCGATTCGCACGGCTGAGCGATAGAAGCCACCCCTTTCAACCTCGGAGTCATCCGATAAATGGCAACAGGTGAGTAATGACGATCAACATTGATGAAGCACTGGCAAGCGGCGATCCGGATCTGATTGAACAGGCACTGGCCGCCGACGAAAACCCGAGCAACGACGAACAGGACGTACAGACAGAGCCTGATGATTCCAAAGCAGATTCAGCGGCGGCTGAGCAAGCAGCGGATGAGCCAGACACTGGCGACAGCGCAACGTCCGGCGCGAGCGGTGAAGCGGGCGACACGCCAAAAGTCATCGTCAGCAAAAGCGGCAAGCATGAGATTCCGTACGACGTACTGGAACACGAGCGCCAGGCACGTCAGGAAGCAGAACGCCGAGCACAGGAAGTGCAGCAGCAGTTGCAGCAGTTGGAGCAACAGTTGGAGAGCAACAAGCAGTCACTCGACAACGTCCGCAGTCGCCTTGAGAGCAAAGGCTTGGACACAGAAGAGATGTTTGCCGATCCCGACGCCATTACTGACAAGCAATGGCAGGAGATCGAGGACGATTACGGCGCCCTGGGTAAAGCAGTTCGCACCTTGCTGCAGCGGGATTCTCAGCTACAGCAACAGGCGACGCAGGCGGAAAGCCAGCAGCCATCCGTTGACCCTGCAGCCATCGCCAACCAGGCGATTCAGGAAACCCCTGATCTGGCGAAATGGCAAACCGACGACCCAGACCGTTTCTCGATGGCGGTGCACATCGATCAGCAATTACGCACCGACCCGCAGTGGCAGAACAAGCCACTGACCGAACGCTTTGCCGAGGTGGTAAAGCGCACCAAAGCCGCCTTTGGCGACCCGCTTAATGGCGGCGAAGCCGATAAAAAGGCCAAAGACATTATCGACTCCACCGAGCCAGACCTTCCCGGTTCGCTTTCTGACATGGGCGGCCGCAATGCCGCCGAGGACGACATTGAATGGCTGTCATCGCTGGACCCCGACAGCCTCGTTGCCGAACTCGACAAAATGTCAGATGTGAAGCGAGATCAGGTCCTGGCTCGGCTCACTTGATACCGAGGTAAATCATGGCAACTCAAACCCAAAGCCAAAAAATCCTTAACGCCGCGCTGTTCTCTGAGTATGTGCGCGGCACGTCATTCGCCAACATGCTGACTGGTAAAGCACCGACGCAGGTGGTCGGCAAAGCCAGTCAGCGCCAGACCGAAGCGCATGCGCCGATCGTCCGTGTGACCAACCTGCAGAAAGAGGCGGGTGATGCGGTCGAGGTGGACGTGATGCACCAGCTGCGCGGCAAACCCACCATGGGCGACCGCAAGCTGGAAGGACGTTCCGAAAGCCTGACCCAAGCCAACATGGAAATGAAAATCGATCAGACGCGCCATGTAGTTGATACCGGTGGCCGCATGACCCGCAAGCGCACCAAACACGACCTCAAAGCCGCTGCTCGCACGCTGCTGGGTGATAACTACATGCACACGCTGAACGACGAGCGCGTGCTGTATCACTTGGCCGGCGCGCGTGGCTCGCTGCTGGGTGCGGATGACATTGTGCCGCTGGCGACAGACGATGAGTTCGACGACATCATGATTAACCCCTTGATGCCGCCGACCTATGACCGCCACGTATTTGGTGGTGATGCCGACGCCATCGACAGCCTGGACGCCGCAGACGTCATGTCATTGGAGGCCATAGAAAAGTTGGCACTCATCCGAGATGAGACCCGCAACATGCGCATTCCGTCGGTGCAGTTCGAGGGCGATAAGGCCAAGAACGATGACCCATTCCATGTGCTCTGGGTAACGCCTCGTCAAATGTTCGATTTAGAGCAGCAGGCGAGCACCAAAGAGTGGCAACAAATGGCAGCGGCTGCGATGAACCGCGGCAAGTGGTTCCAGCATCCGCTGTTCATCGGCGACTGTTACTACTGGAAGGGCATCCTCATTAAGAAGCTGAAGCGCTCCGTCGCGTTCAGCGCTGGCGACACCGTGGGTGTTTCCCAGAACAACAACAACGCCACCGTGGCTCAGGCCACGCCTGGCGTAAATGTGCACCGCGCCATTTTCATGGGCGGCAATGCCTTGGCGCATGCGCTGGGCAACGCCGGTAAAGATGCCGATGGAAAGGGGTCCGATGGCTACATGGGCATGCACGAGGAGCCCACCGACCACGGCAATGCCATGGAAATAAGCATTCGCATGTGCGATGGCATGAAAAAAATCCGCTTCAAGGATAAAGATGGCCGCCTGAACGACAACGGCGTCATGGTCCTGGATACAGCGGTTTCAGGCTGATCCGGTCGTCACCCTTCATTCACTGAATGGGCGGCGGGGCCGCCCTGGAGGAATCGCATGAAACAATCTCATACCCTGCGAAACACCATTTACAATGGTACTCACGGCAACCTGTCTAAAGCCGTGGGTGTCGCGGACTTTGCCGGCGATGACGCCGACACCACCTACGCTGTGCTGCGCGTCGAACCAGGCACGGATGTCTATGGCGTTAAGGTGTATCACGACAATCTTGGCTCAGGTACCAGCATTGACGTGGGTTACGTCTACCCAGGCGCTGAGGGTACTGACGTGGCCGACGCCTTCGTCAGCGGTGGCGCCTCGACCAGCGAAGCGAGCAAGAGCTGGGAAGGTAAGCCAATGCGCTTTGAGTATCCGGTTTACCTGACGGTAACGGTGCGCGGCGGCACTGCCTCCGGAGGCGTGACGGTCATCCCTGAATACACCTACCTCGGCACCAAGTAAGTCGGCAACGACGTAACCCTCGATTGTCTCGCGGACTTTGCCCAGCCATGCGCTGGGCTTTTTTATAGGACTTTCCCATGCAAGAGCTGAACAAAACCTACGACGAATACTCGCTGGGCGTGCCGGTGGCGTATATCGGCACCAAGCCCGTCAAAAAAGACACCGTGTGCCGCAGTGGCACGGTCTGGAAAGGATTTGGCGACGTGCAGTACGTGGACCCTCGCGTGTCGACGCGCCTGCTGAATTACCCTGCGGTCTGGTGCAAGCCGGATCAGGTGGAGCGGCACAAGGCTGAGCTTGAGCAGTCGCTGCTGGAAACAGAGGCGGATGAAACTGAGGTCGCAATTAGCGAGCCTGAGGCGACTAAGCCCGAACAAGAGCTGAAGCCGGAGGATGAAGCGGCACGTCTTGCGCGACTGGAGGCAATCCAGACCGCCATTCTGAGCCTGGATCAAGCCAATAAAGATCACTTCGGCAATAACGGTAAACCGAAAATCGCGGCGGTGCGCAGCGCAATGGATGACGCCACCGTAACTCAAGAAGAGCTGACCGCGGCATTTGCCGAACTGTCATGATTTACCGCGACTTCACCGACTTCTCCATCATTGAAGACTTGGTGACGCCCGAGCTGCCTGACCTTGCCCGCGCCACGGTGCGAGAACAGGCCGCTCGCGTGTGGTCGGATTTTTGCGAGCAGAGCCAGTGCTTTCGAGAACGCATTGATATGCCCGTACTGGCAGGCGACCGGCATGTTGATCTGGTGTCGCCTCATCTTGACCACATCATTGTCGGCGTTGAGCAAGTCACCGGCGACAAGGGAGAGCCTTACCGCCCAGGCGATTATCAAGCGCTGTCACCGACAACGCTGGAACTGTCAGACAAACTGCTGGACATGAAGCTGTCGTGCACTGTCGTACTCAAGCCACTGGCCACCACGATGCAAGCACCAACGCAGTTGCTGCAGCAATACGCCGAGCACATTGCCAGCGGCGTGCGCGCCAACCTGATGGAGCAGCCTGGCACCCCTTGGTATCAGCCCCAGCTGGCAAGCTATCACCGTAATCGCTACGAGCAGGGCATCTTGCAGGCCAACGCCAATGTGCGTGCTGGGCAGGGCGTCACACGTCAGCACCGTCGCCAGCGACGCCAATCGATCTACTACTGAGGCCCGTTATGGCAACCCGAGTCCGCGATTTTATTCAGCGCATCAAGGTGCTGCTGCAGGATACTGACGACCCTGGTACACGCTGGACCAACGACGAGCTAATCAGCTACCTCAACGAGGCTTATGATTTCGTCCTGACCTATGTGCCTGAAGCCAGCACCATTCAGGGTGGCTTTCTGTGTGAGGCTGGTACCCGCCAAACGCTGCCAGATAATGGACTGCGCCTGTTGTCGGTGATCCGCAATCGCGATGGCAGCCTGCGTCCCATTCGTCGCCGAGATAAAGCTTCGCTCGATCGTGAGCGGCCCAACTGGCACAACGAGCCGGATACGTTGAACCAAGAGTTTTGGGTATATGACGACCGCGAGCCCCGCGTGTTTTACGTTTACCCGCCGGCCAGCAAACACAGCAATATCGAGATCGGCTACACGCTGGACGTGCAGGACCACATTCCGCGCGACTACGAGAATACGGACACGCTGCTCAGACTAGATGACCGCTACAAAGTCGCCTTGCTGAACTACATCCTCTACTGCGCCTTTGACAAAGACAGCGACTTCACTGGCAATGGCCAGAGAGCAGAGGGCTATCTGGCAAAGGCAGCCAATGCCCTGGGCCTCAAACTGCAAAACGACGTGCGCACCAGCCCGCGCAACCGGAGCAATCCGCAATGATTACCCTCGACACCATTATTCGCGGCGAGCCGCAGAGCTTTCGATTGACCTTCATTCACGCAGATTTGCGGCAACCTATCGACGTGCAGGGCTGGCGCTTGTTGATGGGCGTTGGCCGCAGTCAGGCGCGGCTGGGCGATCTGTTTGAGTTGTCCACCACGGGCGATGCGCTGGATGGCCCTGAAGGTCGAATGACGATCACGTTAACGGCAGAGCAAACCGATGCTATCGCACAGCCAGGTGTTGTGGTGGATTTCTCAGTGGTGCCAGGCACAGGCAAGGTGGTACCTGTTTTGATGGGCCATTGTCCGGCGGCCAACAGTTCAGACTATCGCCAGCGTGTTTTAAGTGAGTACCAATACAACAACCAAGCGACGGCGGACACGGCCATGCTTCAGCACTTGGCCAACAGACATACGCAGTTAAACCTGCAGTTCAAAACCAACATGGACCCAACCTACAACATTGGCGTGCTGTGTCGCTTCAATCAGGCTGACCCTGCCGAGCTGGCTCGCATGGATGCGCTGCGGCAAGAGGTGGCCCTCAAGCATGCCGAAGTCATGGCAGCGACTGGAGGTTGAGCATGCTGCCTGGCATTGATTACCCCTCGTTTATTCAGCGCAATAAAGACCTGGTGGACGAGTCCGCTTATTGGGCCACGCAGGCTCAGTTATGGGCGCAGAAGGCACTGAACGGTGTCGGCATTCAGCCGGTGCCACTGGAAACTACTGAGCTGGTTGTGGGCAGTGAGAACGACCGCTGGACCTATTTTGTGGTGAACAACGATCTGGCGACGACCACGTTTTTCGTGGTCAATGACGCCATCCCTGGCACCAATTTTCACATCCGAAACAACGGTCACGGCATCGTGCAAGTTCAGCCGCTGGACGGTTGCATCATTAACTCGCCTGGAACATTGCAGCTGCGCGGCCATGGCGCGGTGGTAACGCTAGTGGCAGTGCGCCCCCGCATTGATGGCGTGCCTGCCAGTTGGGATTTGTTCGGAGACGTGCAGCCAATATGAAAATAGATCTACAGGGCGCGTACCGCATTCAGGTTTATGAGGGGAATGAACTGGTCAGCGATTCCGGTGAGTTCAGTAACTTAATCACTGACCAGGCATTAGAGACCGGCAACCCATTCAGTACTGGTTATTTGGCTGTCGGCCTTAAAACCGACCCGTCAGGGCCTCCTCCAACAAAGAACGACACTCGGCTGCACAACGAGGTATCGCAAGTGAACGTTGCTTTTGATCCAGAAGCTGAACTGGTTTTAGTTGGCGGAGTTAGGTATGCGCGCAAAAAGGTGGTCGGTAGCTTTACTGGGCTTTCAGGAGAAATAGCGGAGTTAGGGTTTAAGCGGGACTCTACCGAAAATACTGCAGTTAGCAGATCTTTAGTCCGAGACGCCAATGGTCATGTGACGGTAATACCTGTTGAGCCAATTCAAACAATTTCTCTAACCTATTGCGTCTACATAAAAGTACCCGCTGTACTGGACGTCCAGCAGATAACCACTAGCTTCGGTACTGCAGTCCTCACTATGAAGACAAGCCCGATGCTGTCGAAGCCTCAAGGCGTTCTGTCTGGAGACTTTTCGCAGCCATTCAATGACAACTCGCCTGGAGCTTTAGCTCTTGAGTTGAGTGACGGCGCAGTCCAAACGAGTGCGGCGATAACCTCTGTATATAATCCAGAGAGCGGAGTGTCGGACTTCACTGTCAATTTTCCCGCAATGTCAGTCAACCGATTCGCTTCAATGATCAAAGGTACTGCTGACTCAGATAACACTCCGGTTATTGTAATTGACCCACCGCTGCTAGTTCCTGCAGACAACGACTTCACGTTACGGCTCAAATTTGAGTGGAGTAGCGATTGATAAATTCACTTGGGTTTGTCGCCGACCTTTTTAACTTTAAAGACTATGAGAGCCTTGCTTCGCCATGGGGGGAATACACGTGGTTTACGGGTCAAGACAACTTTTTATCCCCGCGTGCTGAAGTTAGCGAAGTAGCAATAAACAAGACCCGGTTTAAGGTGGGCCAAGAGCCACCGAATGTTGATGATTTGATGCCCGGTGTTGCGTGCTCAATCGTGAGTGTTGATCACTTCGCTTCGGTTATTTCGCTGGATAACCTCGGGCAAATTGGATCTGACAGTGGGTCCACTCCGACAGATATTCCAACCAGCAAATTTGCGCCTTGTCCTCTCGTGAAGATGAGCTCGGTGATATCCGAGTACTTTAAACTTGATCCATTCGTCGAAACCGACATTCGAGAAAACGACGCTGAGTGCGTATCGGTAAGTCATGTGGCAATAGTTTCCGTAATAAGCGACTACTTCGAGTTTAAAGTCGATACAGGTGCTAAGGAGCCGATTGCACCTGGAATTACGGTCACGACCACAGGTGTGTCCATGGTATCGATATTGTCAGAAAAGGGCTGATAAAAATGAGCAAAGTGACAGTGAAGGGGTGCTACCGAGCCCAGGTGATCGATAATGACTTGGTCGTGCAAGACACCGGGGATCGAAGCAATTTAATCCTCGATGCGTATCTAAATTACGATTCCCCGACTCCCTGGCCCCTTTATTTGTGTATCGGGGAGGGGGTGGTTACACCACCAACGTTTAGTGATACGGACCTCTCAAACCAAATCATGTCTCGCATGTGGACAACCAGCGGAAATGATTGGCAAAACAAAGTTTCAGAGGTGCGTAGGGAAAGTGGCGGAATCATTGCTAAGGCAGCCAACTTTGTGGAATTCACAGGCTTTACTGGCAACGATGTATCGGAGTTGGGATTGAGGGTTGGAGGAGCTAGCGGAACCCTTGTGACAAGGGCATTACTGACCGATGCATCTGGTAACCCTTCCCCGGTAACGGTTACTGCCGGTCAAACCCTGAAGCTTACTTATACATTGTATTTTTGGGTTCCCTTCGTCCTAGGTTCGGGGGCAGAAACTACTCCATATGGAACGCTAAGCTGGGAAGCCGGTCTTCAAGAAAGTGAAATAAACGGTACCCAATTGAGCAGCCGTCGCCTAAAAGATCTTCTTCTGTGTAGCTACGGTGAATATGCCACCGCTATAGTAGGCGCCACCACAGACCCCGATTATCCCCATACAAGAGTCGTTGATGTGGCTGGTCGAAAAGCCACGATTCTCGTCTCAGCGCAGCGCAAAGAAACTGATCAGACTTTGGGCTACCCAGAGTTTGGGGCTAGATCGAAAATACTTGTTCACTCACCCTCCATGGGCGGCTTGTTGAGGTGGAAGACTGACCAGCCAATTCTTCCGGCCAATTACAATTTAGTGCTCAAGTGGGAGGTGTCTTGGGGGCGTATGTGATGGCCATTCCGAGACTTGATAGCCACGGCCAAAAAGGTGAGCTCGTTCGCCCTGCAAGGTTTTTGCCCGCCGTTGACTGGCCGCACCGGCACAGATCATTTGCATTTGGCCCGATTGATATTGGCTCAGGCACAGGTAAACCAGACCTTAGCCACGGTAACTACACCACCGGCTGGGTGGCCTACGTCGACAATAACAACGACACCTACATGACCCGCAAGATATACAACCACTTGTGGGATAAGGATCACCGCTACCTGCTGGCGCTCACGTCTGGCGTTAAGAAAATCAGCCTCGACTTTTCGCCGGACGGTACAGTCATTCTGGGTTACTTACGCCCTGACAGCACCATGGGTGTGTGGTGGCGCAACCCAGATACCGGCCTGCCGCAGTTGCTGGACCTCGATAGTCCTGTTCAAGACATGCTGCTGTCGGTGGAAAACAAGGACGCCCAGCGCGATACGGATGTGTTCCTGTGGTATTTCAAAGGCGGTGCGCTGTATCTGCGCTTGCACTCAGAGCGCTTTGCTACGGTGCACGGCCCTTACGCTGCTGGCCTTGCCGAGCCTCAGATCATCCAAGCCGGCATCAATCACCGCTACGGCTATCAAATCGACTACCGCGACCTGCAATCATGAAGCTGACCATTACCCAATTCGCTGGCGAGCGCCCGATTGTGGCCTCGCACCTGCTGCCTGAAAACGCAGCCACTAAAACCCTGAATGCTCGAATGGAGGGCGGTTCGCTGGTTCCCATGAAGGGAACCGGTGATACCTTGATCGAGCCTGCGCCGGATACCCAAAGCTGGGCACCGTACCCATTCCAAGGCCAGGCTCAATACATGGAGCGTACGGACGAAGCGCGTTTTGTGCGCGGCCCGCTGGCGAACGATGCCTACGACCGTGTGTATGCCGCAGGCGATGGTGAGGTGCCCGAGGTGTTTTATCGTCGTAACCACACAGGGGCGTTGCTGAGAAAACCGCTGGGCATTAAAGCACCGAACCAGGCGCTCACCATTGGCGAGTCCTCGAAAACACAAGAGCCCATCAGTCCCGAATATCAGATGGTGCGCTGCACCTATGTGTTTACCTATCTGACGGCTGAGGGTGAAGAGTCAGCACCGTCGCCGGCCAGTGAAATCGCTCAGCGATGGGATGGTGTCGGCGGGGGTGTGAACATTACGTATCCGCCGGTGAATGACAGTCGCGCACACAAGCGCCGATTGTATCGCTCCGAAGGCGGGGGCGAATATTTGCTGGTCGGTACCTACCCAATGGTCATTCAAACAGATTGGGATTATCTGGAGGCACGCTTTTTGGGCGAACCCGTGCCAAGCGATAGCTGGAATACGCCGCCGGAACGACTGCTGGGACTAACACCTGTGGGTAGCGGCTTTTTCGCTGCCTACCATGGCAACACGCTGTATTTCTCTGAGCCGTATTACCCTCATGCTTGGCCCGTTGATTACGAGTTGGCATTCCCGGACGACATTACTGGTATTGCTGTGATTGGCGGCGCCATATTGGTGACTACCAAGACCAATCCTTGGTTTGTGAGCGGCAGCCATCCCAGTGCCATGACGCAGAGCAGGGTGGATATTTTGGCCCCGTGCCTGAGCGATCAGGCCATGGTGGACATGGGCGACTATGCATTGTATCCATCTACCCGGGGGCTGGTGGCGGCATCGCCTGGCAGCATCAAGGTGATCACAGGTGAGATATTCAGCCGCGAACAATGGCTTGAGAAGCAGCCAGAAACTTTCAAGGCATTTCGCTACCGCGACCAATACCTTTGCTTTGGCGCCACAGAAACCTTTCTGCTCGACCTGCAGCACGGAATCTTCCCAATATCCCTGACGGATGACCCAAACGACGTGCTGGTCAACGCTTATTACAAGGCGGATGTCGACGTACTGTATCTGCTGATAAAGCATGCGGACGACTCGCTATCAGTTAAGACCTTCGACACCGGCGAAAACCGAACCATGCTGTGGCGCAGCCGAGAGTTTGTCATGCCGAACCCGTCGGTGTTTTCCTCGGGCAGACTGGACGGAGACGGCAGCGTTGATTTGCAGCTGTCCGGTGATGGGTACAGTTTTTCAAAGACGGTGACGAACGATCGGGGTTTTCGCCTGCCGTCTGGCCGCCCTCGGCGGTTGCAGATAACGCTGCAAAGCAGCGAGCGCATTAACTCGGCCACGCTGGCTAGCAGCATGGGGGAAATACTGTGAGCCGTAGCAATCGTTTAAGGGCGATCAACCCTCAGGACCCCAGCGCTTTGCGCCAAATAGCCGAGTGGATTCAAGTGGCTGAGGGGTTGGGGGACCAGCGCAATAAGCGGCCCACGGTGACGGAAGTAGAGCAACTCATCGACGGTCGCCTGTTTGCCGAGACTAAGCCTACCGTGCCGACCGACATTGCTGTGCGTGAATCCAAGGGCAGTATCACATTGTCCTGGGCAACGCCGGCCTACGCAGGTCATGGCTACACAGATGTGTGGCGCTCGGATACCGATCAGCTAGAACATGCCCAGAGTGTTGGCCGCTCACGAGGCTCGCAGTTTCTGGATTCGAGCGTCGTGCAAGGCGAAATCTATTACTACTTTCTGCGTCACGTCAGTGCACCCACGCACGGCAACAAAGCCGGTCAATTCACTACAGGATATGTGGCTACAGCGGATGTGGAGGCGCTATACCTGGACGCCATCACCGGTGCAGTTGGCGGAGGCAGCACGGTTAATCAAAGCATTGACCTAAGCGCTGGCAACAGTCGCATTATGATCACGGCGCGGGGGTACGGTGGGAGCTATTACAACGGCACTGGCACCGAGGGCCACAAGTCGTCTGTTAGTTTTCAAATGGACGGCAGCGGTATTGGTGGAGGCAGCTGCATTGACTTGACCACCAGCTTAACTGGGCCTGCCGGCGAGCGCCGGGCCATTCATATTCTCGACGCTGCTGCGACGTTATCACCAACCCCTGGGCCGCATACTTTTTCCATCACCAATAACGCTGAACTGGGTGGTGGTTTCACGATCCAGTATTCCATTCTGGTGCTCAAGTCCTAGTGCTGGACAGTTGCGCATAAAAGCACCAGAATATTCAAAATTGCAGTAACTATACCCCAGCCCGGGCGGTTTTCCGTTCCGGGCTTTTTTGTGCCCGTAAGGAGGGTATATGGGATTTTTCGACAAGCTGGGAGACGCAGCTAGAGGGATGGGCGACATCTTTGGTGGCCCTGATGAGCCTGGAGAAACTGAGGCCGAAAAAGCCTCCGCTGAAGTGGCTGCAAAAGAGTACGACTTTGCTCGCCGGCTGGACTTTCTCAAAGATGAGTATGCCGAGCGTGTGGAGCGACTGGGCAGCCGCTCCATGCAATCTACCATCGCTGGCAAGGCCAACGTGAACGGCCAGATCAGCAGCGCTCAGATGCGCGACCAGACAAACACAAAACTGAACAGCGCCGGCATTGATCCATCTTCAGGTCGTGCTTTGTCTACGAATAACGCTTTGGCCGCAGCGGTCGGAGAGGCCAATGGCCGAGGGCAGGGCGAATCGCAGTTTGCCCTAGATAACAGCTACCTGCGCGGTAAGCAAAACCGCATCGCCATGGACATGGGCGACAAGACTTCAGCGGTTGCCGGTCTACAAGACATTGCCGAAGCGGCCAACATCGAAGCCATTAACGATGCTCGTAATGAGTTCAACAGCAAGGCGGCCACGGCGGGTGCTGTCGGCTCCATGGTGGGGCTAGGAGCATCATCGATGAACAAGCCTGACGGAGGAGCCTGATGCCAACTTTGAAGCCTGGTTTTTTTAATCGTGAGCCTGACTCAGCTCTAGCCGTGGGTCTGAACTCTGTCATTGAACGTCCTGAAGCACCTGTGCCGCAGTACGACGATGCACGTCATCAGCAGCTGGCCGAAGATGGAGTGTTAATTGGCGATAGCTACAAAGACCACGACGCCGATGGTTTGCTGGCAGACATTCATCGGCGCGAGTGGGAGCAGTTCGAAGAGAACGACATGCCCTACATCTTCGATTTTGCTGATCAGATCGTAGGTGGTGAGTTCAACGAGCGGGCTGTCAATCAAGCTGAAGCTGGGATCAACAACGCCTTTAACCGATCCGAAGCAACCAACATGCGCCGCACCCAAGGGCTGGGGCTGGAACTGAGCCAGCGACAAATGAAAGACCGCAACCGTGACCAACATAACGCGCGTCAGGCTTCCCTAGTGGATGCCATGAACAGTGCCGATGTGGCGGCAACGGACCGCCAAACAGCCATCATCGCAGGCACGCCCATGCCGGAGAGCCAATCATGAGTTACGGGTTGTTAGATGTTCAGCGCAATCTCGACCAAAGCGGTAAAGCTGGCTTGCAGGATGCTGCCCAGCAGGAAAGCCGCCGCGAACAAGAGTGGGAGCAGATGCAACAGCAGGACAAAGCAAACCGGATGAACAGTGTGGCGACCGGCGCTGCTGCGGGTTTTGCGATAGGCGGGCCAGTTGGCGCAGTTGTCGGGGCTGGAGCGGGCTACCTGGGTTACGAGCTTTTTTGAGGACCGATCATGGCAGGCGGATACAGCACGCAAACTTTCATGGGCGGCCTGGTCGATGGGTATCGACTGGGTCAGGACATTGTCGACACAAAACGCCGGCGTAAATTTGAGGATGAGGAGCATCAGCGGCTCAAGCAGGAGCGAGAGCGCAAGCAGCGAATGGACTCGCTGCAAACAAAAATTCGCACCTATGGTGAAACCGGGAAGCGCCCCGAGGGCATGGAAGACGACCTCAAGTTCTTCAATATGCACCGGTCGTTTGATCCCGAGTTCGTTGAAAATCAAAAGGACGGTGCCGCAGGGTTGCACGCTGTTATGCAGAAGCTGCAGCAGGGCCAAGGACTGCAGGATCAAGACAACCAGTTGTTGCTGAAATCGGTCAACAAACTGTTCGAGCACCGATTTGATGAGCGCAAAGAGCAGGACGGTAAAGCACGCTACATCTCTGGCCTACGAGAGACGCCTGATGGTCGACTTTCGTTTGAGTTAACCGTCATGGATGGCGAGGGAAAATTCTACAAAGCCCCTTTAACTAAGCGCGGTAAGTCCTTGAAAGATAAAGGCGGAGAAGATGACACGCTGGTTACTCTGACGCCTGAAAAAATGAAAGAGTTTTACCAGGCAAGTCTGGGAAAAGCGGAAATGCTGCACCGGCTGAACAAAGCCAAAGGCGACCCTGCGGCTGAAGCTGATGCCATGCACTACGCTCTGACGGGACAGCGACTGTATCAGCCGAAAGAAGCCGAGCAGCTAGACTACGACATTGTCCAGGTATGGGACGAAAAAACCGGCCGCAAGCGCAAGGCGGCAGTCGATCGAACAGGCAACATCGTTCGTTACGTCGGCGGCGCCGAGGCGCTTGATCCATCCAAAGGGGCAGGCAGTGGTGGCAGCTCAGGCGGCGGCGGTCGCCGCAGCCTTGATAGCATCATGGCGCAGTGGAACAAAGACCGCCAAGAGATTATGACGAAAATCTACGACACGCCAGAGGAGCGTGACCGTGCACTACAACAGAGGAACCAGAGCTACGCCGGCGTGCTTGGATTTGACCCTGAAATTGTCCCCATTCTTCGTCAGCAGATGGCACAACAAGGCATTTATGGCGACCCGACGATAGAAGATACTCGCCGTTTTGCCCATCTCATGATGCTGGCCCAGCAAGAACAGCAGCAAGCCAATCAACCCGGGCTAGAACTGGCACAAAGCCAGCCACAAGCATCAACCTCCCCGCCACCTGATTACTCTGATAACCCCGTTGCTGCTCAGTTTGCACAAGAAACCCAAGCGATCGAAGCCCAGATTCAAGAGCTGGAAGCCAAGAGCATGGACCCAAATTACCCGGACAATGCTCGGCAAGATTTTGATGAGCAGGCACAGCAGTTGCGGGGAGAGCTGGAACAGCGCAGGGGGCCGTCACTCGCCGACGCCAAGCCTGATGGTCCGATGTCTCGACGGCAGGAGATGGATCAAGTGCAAGCAGAAATGGCCCAGTTGCAGGCCGAGCTCAATGCCGCTCAGACTCAAAAAGAACGAACTGCCGTCATCAACCGCATGGTCGCACTGCAGACTGGCGCCAACTCTAATGCCCTTGGGCTCCAGCTAGCCACCGGTGGCTAAGCACCAATCTTCAGACCGCACCAAATCCAATACAGATCATCCACGGATTAAGCATTTATGAGCCAAAAACCGCCTTCCTCGCTGGGGCTAAGCCCCGAGTTGATTGATCAAATGGCGCGCCAAGCCGCCATCGAGCGTCGCAGCCAGATTGCGCGACAGCGTGGCGAAGCAGCGCAGACAGAAAAGCAGCCGGACAACGGCCAGGGCTTTGGCGGCGACATGGTGGACGCTGCCCAGTACGGCTTAGGTCAGGCCGTAGCCGGCACCGCTGAAACCGTACATCAACTAACCGGCAGCGAAACCGCGGCAGGCATTCGCGCCGGCGCACAAGCTTGGTCTGAATCGCAAGTTGACCAGATGAGTCCCGAGGGGCGCGAGGCATTCACTGCGCCGATATTTGAATCTGACGAGCATGGCATGGGCGTGCAAGCAGGTTCAGGCGCGACCAACTGGAAGTCGTGGACGTTACAGGCGACCTCGCTCGCCGGTCAGATTGTACCGCAGGTATTGGGAGGCTCAGGCCTGGCCAAAGGCGGTCTAACGCTGGCTGGCAAGGTAGTGGCCCGCTCTGCGATGAAGAAGGCCGTTGCCAATGGAGCTACGAAAAGCGAAGCCGTGGCGCTGGCTAAAGATGCCGTCAAAGGCATGGTTAGCAAATACCAGGGCAAGGCCAATGTAACTGGCATGACGGCCATGGGTGCTGCGATGGCGGGCGGCATGATTGGTAATGAGGCGCGCGACGAAGTCCTAGCCATGACCGACCAAGAAATGGATGAGTCGACGGAGTTCAGTAAGCTCTATTACCAGTTTCAGGATCAGCACCCAGGCCACTCCGTCGATGATCTGCGCAATATGGCGCAGAAAACACTGGCCGAGCGCGTCGCTTCACGAGTTCAAAGCGATCCGCAGTTGATTGCCACCAACCTGTTGCTCGAAGCCACAGCCGGCAAGTATCTGGATAACCTGCTGCGCGGCGTCGGCACAGGCTCGCGCATTACCAATGCTGGTCGTCAGGCACTTGCCCAAGGTGGCACCGAGGGCTTGCAAGGTGCCAACGAGGGTTATGTCGTCAATCAGGCGATGATTGAGGAAGGCGCAGACGCCGACCGCAACCCTTGGCATGGTGTAGCTGCGCAAGGAGCGAATGAGGCAGCTATTGGTGGCCTAGTCGGCGGTATGGCGGGTGCTATTCGCAAGGGTGAGCCAGCAAGGGCGAGCAATGCTGACGCGAATGCCGGAACTACCGCTGAAGCAGAGTCAGCCACTACAGAGTCGGTGGCACAGCAAACTGGACAGCCCTCTAATGAGCCTCAGCCCACGGCGCAGCCATCACTGGAGGAAGTGGTGGCGCAGATCAAGTCAGAGCGCGGCCAGTATCGCGGCATTGACGATGATATCCGGATTGCCGAGCGCATGGGCTTTGCGGACGAAGCAGCCAGACTGCGTGCGGCTAAGCGCAACTTTGAGGTGGCGGCTGACCTGACTGCCGAAGGCGATGTTGAAAGCGCCACTCGCTTCCGTGAGCGCGGCATGGGGATTTATCGTGATGTGATGGAGGAGACGGCACCCAACTATAAGGGCAGCCTGCCCGCTGAATACGTGGCGGTGGGTGAGTTTATCGCTCGCGCTGAGCAGCTACCTGCGCCAATGGAGCGTCAGGGTGAGGTGTTTGAACCGGAGGTTGCGAAACTGGGGCATTCAACACAAGGTATTCCGGCCAGTGTTGATGCGCCGTTTTATATGGACACCACGAATGAGGCGAAGGCGGCTCGCCAACAGACAGAGACTGCCTTCACTCAGCAGCAAGGCCAGCAGCCAGGTGTGCGCCAGCCGGTGTATCCCGTGTCAGAGCGGACGACTATCCGTGAAGACATTGAGTTGGTGGACACAGTGCCGCCCGTGGCCGAGATGGAAGAAATCCAACAGGCAGCGCTGCCGCCTGGCGGTACCATTTACGCTGGTCAGGACCGCAGTCAAGCGGAGCAGGCAAGGCAGCGCACAGAGGCCGCCTTTACTGAGCAGCAGGGAGAACAGCCTGGCACCTATGACATGACGCCCGCCAACGATGGCAGCAAGGCATTGCAGCGCCTGACAGAAGCCATTGCTCGCGTGCAAAACGTCGATAGCCGAGACGTGATGATCAAAGGCCAGCGAGGCCGTAAAGGGCGCATCAAGGTGAATGACGATTATCAGCCCGTCACGTTTAAGCTGGTCGATTTGTCAGATAACCCAGACCTGAAGCCCACCATAGGCACCGGCAGTAACCAGCCACGTGACCGCAGTCGTGCTGCCAGTACGCTGCAAATTGCGCAGATTGCCCGCAACCTAGACTTTAACGAGCTGGGCGAAAGTCCGCGCATGAGTGGCGGCGCACCCACGCTGGCGCGTGAGGGGTTATTGATTGGTGGCAATGGCCGCATGGCGGCGATACGACGCGCGTACGATCAGGGTACGGCAGACAATTATCGCGCCGAGTTGTCTCGACGCGCACGAGAATTTGGTCTGAACCCTAACGATGTCGATAAGATGAAGCAGCCAGCCCTGGTGCGTCAGTTGGATAACGATGTTGACGTTGTGCGCTCTGCCATTGAGTCGAACAACTCCGGCACCATGGCCATGAGTCCGCTTGAGCAGGCGGCGGCGGACAGCAAGCTGGTGGGGAAAATCCCATCCCTGACGCTCAAAGAAAACGGCTTGATTGATTGGGAAGATGCTGACAATCGCCCCGTGCTGCGCAGCTTCATTGCTGCATTGCCTGACAGCGAACAAAACGCCTTGCTGGACAGAGGCGGACAGGCAACACCTGAGGCCCGACGCCGCTTTGTGCGCATGCTGATGTATCGCGCTTATGGGCAAAGCCAGACCTTGAACAACTTAATTGAAGACACCAGCGACGATGCAAGCCGCAACCTTATCGGAGCGCTGGAGACGCTGGCTCCACGCATTGCTCTGGTGAATCAGCAGGTACAAGACGGTGAGCTACACCCCATCAATCTGAGCGACCATGTGGTTGAGGCAGTTGAGCTATTGGAAAGCATGCGGGCAAATGGCCGTGTGGTTAGTGAGTACGTTAAGCAGCTGGACATGGTGAGCATCACCGATGACGTTACCAACGCTATCGCTCAGCAATTAGAGGAAAACATCCGCAGCAAGCAAGCCATCGCCAACCAGATCAGTAGCTACTATGATGGCTTAGAGGCGGCAGGGAATCCCAATCAAGGCAGCCTCTTCGCAGTAGAACCTCCAACACTGGAATCACTGGCAGGTATCAATAATGGCAGTAATGAGCAAGAAACAGCCGACACAGGAAATGCAGGACAAGCTGGATCTAGTGCTGAACGCGCACCAGCACTTGAAGAAGCACAATCTGGCGACAATCGAGAACAGCCCAACGCCGCGTCGACAACTGAGGGTGCCGATTCCCGCGCCGAAGACGAAGAACTCCTAAGCACCTACGACGAGGACGAGCTGCGCGAGCGTGATGAGCAGGCGCAGCAGCACAAACAGGAAGGGCACGAGCAATCAAGGCAGGCAGAAGCCAAGGCAAAAGCAGACGCCGAGCTGAACGACTTTCGCTTACAAGGCAGTGATTCGGAGGCCGACGTAGCAGCCAGCTATGGGCAAGACGATTTGTTAAATGCACCGCCCGAGCCAGAGCCTCAAACCACCAATGCCGAAGCCACACAGACCCCAGCTAATGCTGGGGTTTCTTTTTCTGAGGCTCAAGAAAAACCCATTATTCGAAACCAAGCGGGCAACCCGTTCAAAACACGCGGCGCTGCCCGTGCACAGTTGCGCAAGCATCCTGGCTATGAAGTGGTAGCAGTTGAGGGGGGCTTTGAACTGCACCCGGCGCCGGAGGGCGATGCTAATCAGCCAGCCAATGGCGACATGGCGCAGCCGCCACGCATAAACGCAACGGACTTTAACGACGACTTCTCGGCAGACATGAATGACGAGCTGGCTGGTGAAGCCAAGCCGGCTTATCAAGAGACTGAACCCAAGGCATACCCTGATGGCGTAGACCCAGAAACAGTACGAAAACTTAAATCTGCGGCAGAGTACGCCAAAGCTCGCTATGACGATCTGGCGGCAGAACTTGATAATCTTGCCAAACAAGCGCGAGAGATTCCCAGTTGGACAGAAACGGGCCGCAACAACCGATCAAAATCACTGGGCCAGCAAATTGACCGCAATACTCGCAAGCAAGAAGCCGTCTGGAAAAAAATGGAGGAGGCTAAAAAGGAATGGAGAAAAGCTGAATCCATTGCTAAAAGCTATGCGGCAGGTACGGCGCACGAGAATGGCATGCCGAAGAGCCGCAAAGCAGCCGAGAAAAGCGCTAACGATGAATATGCTGAATTTATCAAAAGCCGAGTTGGCAAGGGCGACACGGTATTTTTATCCCCTGCTGGCAGAAATTTTGTTGTTCAGAAGCTGAACAGGACAACCGTAGCACTAGAGCCATACGGCACGAAGTTCGATTATCTTTCTATCATCCCGCTAAATGGAAGAGGCGAGCCGTCTTCATCAAAAGAGCTAAAAGCGCAATTAGCCGAATGGCGCGAGGCAAAAGAGGCGAGTTCCGTGCCAGCTCAAGATGCCACTTTTGATGCTCCACAAGTTCCCGTTGCTGAAGCGCAAGAACAGCAAAATAACCGCAATCAACTCGAAGACAAACCATCTGAAGTACACGTTGATGTTTCGCCGCACGAGGCTACCAACACGCTGATGCGCCGTCTTAATGGTGGCGAAGCCGTTCCCATAAGAACTGTTCTTGAGGTTTTTGAGTCTGTGGTCGCTGATCCCGACGCCACAAAAGCGGCACTGTCCAAACTAACCAGGCCGGAGCTAGCGAAGTTCGTTCGTGGTCACGTCTACTCGGATACTAAAAAAAATCAGCTGACCCGAATGGCCTTTGACGGTTTGATTCAGGGGTTTCGATTTATTGGCAATGATTCAGGAGTCATATCGTGGAGTTACGGCGATGATGTAGTCCGCCTTACTCGCGATCACCTTGAGTCTCTTAGCGATAAAGATATTGCCGAATACGCCGCCAAGCGGAAGGCGATGATTGATAGTCAAATTGAGGCTCGAAACGAACAGGCTGGCCGCTTAAAGAATCCGCAGACGCTGGAGGACTATCGCCGACTGATTCAGATAAAAGGTATCGATACCCTTAGTGCTGAACAGCGCGCCAACTTTGACCGCCTGACGGCAGAAAAAGCACTTGAAGAAAGCCCGAAACAGGACGTCCAAAAAGGACTGGGCTCGGACGGGGAGATTCAAACCGGCGAGCCAGAGGAAGGGCGCAATACAAAAACCGGCGAAACGATTTTTAACGTGAAGGTGATAGATCGGCTGGGTACCGAGAAGTTCAAAAAGGCCGCTGCGTTTGCGCGTCGCCTGAAAGGTGGATACTGGAAGGGTAATTTTTACTTCCCATCTGCCGAGGTGGCGCAACAGTTCCGCAACTGGCTGAACGGCCAGGACATTGACCTTACCGAACTGACTACAAAGCGCCAGATTGAAAAGAAAGCTCGCACTGCAGCCCGTCTTCAGCAGATGGCCGACCGCATGAAAGCGGCAGCAGAGGCTGACCTGAACGCGCACCGAAAAACGAACACCATTCGTCGGGCGGATATGGCTGCCGGTGCCGCAGCCAAAGCTGAGCAGGCGATGGTAATTGCTGAAGTTCTGCGCCGAGTGGCGAACGGTGAGGCGCCTCTGTTAAGAAAAATGACGGAGAAAGTTCAGGCCGAGCTTCTGTCTAGCTATGCGGGCAGCCTGGTATATGGTGCTCCATCTGAGCTGATCAGCTTGGATAATAACGGCAAGCGATTTTTTAAACCTGAAGTTACTCCAGAGGAAATGGTGGCAAGTGCAGAGATGCCGTTGGACTACATGCACGCCGATTCTTTGGAGTATGTTGCTCGCGACATGGAGGGCGTCAAAGGCTACAAACGGGTGGCAGCCTCTCTGCGCAAGCTTGCCAAGGGGGCGGGCGAGGATAAGCGTATAGCTCTAAGTGAACGAGCACGCCAAAACATCATGGACTTTGCTGCACAGCATGGCACAAGTTATTCCACACTCACGGATATAACTAGGAAGCGCAAACGGCTAGAGCGCATGGGCATAACGAGCTTGCCTTCTTTGCGTGCTGCCCTAGTTGAGTTCATAAACCTGAAGAGCAGTATCGACAGCCCTAGGAAGAGAAACCGGCTATCCGATATGGAGCAAGGCCTGCAACGGACCATGCTGGGCAATCGAAAGGCTTTTAATGATTTCTTTCCCACGCCTGATGAAACGGCTAACGAGGTTGTTGAGCTGGCCGACATTGAGCCTGGAATGGAGGTGCTGGAGCCTTCTGCTGGCAATGGCATGCTGGCTGACGCAATCAGGGAAAGAGGTGGCAATGTCGATGCGGTGGAAATGGCTAGTCAGTTACGGGATATCCTGCGGGAAAAGGGGCACAACCTAGTCGGTAATGACTTCCTCGAAATGACACCTGACAAACAATACGACCGTATTGTGATGAACCCGCCGTTCAGTAGGAATCAGGATATCGAGCATGTTAATCATGCCTACTCAATGTTGAGACCAGGGGGGCGCTTGGTCGCCATCGTGAGCAGCATGACCGGCGACAGGTTGGACAGAAAGAACAAGGACTTTCGTGATTTCCTAAACACCATTGATGCTGAAGAGCAGCTCCTGCCGTCAGATGCCTTTAAGTCATCTATGAACCCTACAGGTGTTAGTACAAAGGTGCTTATTATCGATAAGCCGGCGAGCAAGGCGGAGGGTGATGGATCAGATCAGTCAGAGTCTGATCAATCCCCGATTATGGCCAGCCTTGGTGATTCCGCCGATTCCGCTGCCGCTACCGTTGCTGAGGTAGAAGAGTGGATCGCCAGCACAGAAGCCGACCTGAAAACAAAAACCAACGTCGTGCAATCCATGAAGGACTTGCCGGAAGACGTGCGCAGCCGCCTGCCAATGGCGGCGCAAATTTATGGCGTCGAAGGTGCGTTCGATTTCTTTACCGGCGATACCTGGCTGGTGGCAGACCACATCAGCAGTCAACAGCAGGCCATCGAGGTCATCTTGCATGAGGAGGTGGGCCATGGTGGTGTCATTGCCTTCCTGAAGAACCGAGAAAAGCAGGGTGCTCAGACCTTTTATGATGCGCTGGATTCAATCTACAAAGGCGTAGGGCGCAAAGGCATAGACCGCTACGTTCGCCGCTACAGCTTTGACTACAGCAACGAGAGTATGCGCCGGCAGGCAGTGTTGGAATACATTGCCCACATGGCCGAGAAAGGCCACAAAACCACCTTAGTGCACCGAGTGGTGTCTGCGCTCAAACAGTTGCTGCGTCGTTGGTTCCCGTCGATTCCATGGACTGACACAGACACGCTGGCGCTGATTGAGAAAGGTCGCCAGCACCTACGCAAGCATGGTCCGCAGCCAGTGGCGAAACGTCCAGAAGAGGCCGAAGCCAGTGCACGCCTGGGTGGTACCGCCTTAGCCCGAATAGTGAGCCGCCCGCTGGCATCCGAACGCTTTGACGACCTGAGCGACATTCAGCGTGCGGCCATGGCCAAAACAGAACGCCCAACTGTTCGCCAGGGCGTAGCCATGAAACTGCGAGAGGTCATGCACCGATGGCGCACCAAAGTCAGGCAAGGCGCTATCGATCGCTTCGCTTCTTTGCTGGAGTTGGACAAGCAGTTGCTAAATGGCGATCCCACCAGTGAAGAAAATATCGCTCAGTCATCCTGGGTGCGTGCGCGCATGAGCAACGTTGCCTCGGGTGCCGTGTCAGCCATGATGAATGCTGGCCGTATCCACCTGAACAAGGAAGGAGTCATCGATGTACGCAAGGACACGAGCGGCCTGGTCTATTCACTGAAGAAGTTGGGCAACTCAGATGAGGTGAAGCGATTCTTTGACTGGATTGCTGGCAACCGTGCCGAGCAGCTAATGAAGCAAGGGCGCGAGCACCTGTTCACCCCGGATGAGATTGAAGGCCTCAAGCAGTTGGACACTGGCACCTTGGAAGATGGTCGTAGCCGCGGCGATGTGTATCAGGAGGTGTACCAAGAGTTCGAGCAGTATCGCGACGACGTGCTGGCCATCGCCGAGAAGGCTGGCATGTTGAAGATGGCCGTGACCGAGGAGGATGCGCTACTGGCGATTGCCAAAGGCTCTGGTATCGGCAAAAAGGCGGCCAAATCATTGCGCGATGCGATCAAGCAAAACGACGCTGACGCCGTTGAAAAGGCACGCAACACCTTACGCGATCTGCTGGCAGATGCCGTGCCAGACTTTAATGAGCAGTTCGATACCCTGACAACCGACCAGCGTGACCTCTGGATGAATGAGTTTTATGTTCCCTTCTATCGCCAGCTGGAAGACGAGGAGAATGGCGACATAAAGGCGCAAGGCCCGCGCATGGTTAAAGGCCTGACGCGCCAAGAAACCTACAAAAAGTTGAAAGGCGGTACGCAGCCCCTAAATGACCTGCTGGAGAACACCATAATGAACTTCCACCACCTGGTGGACGCCAGCATGAAAAACCTAGCTGCACGCCAGGCGCTGAGCAATGCAGCAAAACTTGATGTGGCCAAGCCAGTGCCGGCGGCACGCCGCAACACCAAAGCCAGCACCTACGTCATGATTGATGGCATGAAGCAGTGGTATGACATTGACGATCCGCTTGTATTTGAATCCCTCTCGGCGATGAATAATGCCGGTATGAACGGTGCTGCCATGAAGGTAATGCGCGGCTTTAAGCGCATATTCACTCAAATGACCACGAGTACGCCTCAGTTCATTATCGCCAACTTGCTGCGCGACTCACTGGCAGCTGTCTCTGTAACAGACATGGACTACAACGCCGCCAAGAATGTTGCTAAGGGCATGAAAGGCTTTGGGCTTCTGGACAGACACGGCTATGAGCGAGCGCGACTGCTCGCCAGTGGCGGGGCGTTTAGCTTCGGGCACGTTTACGGCGAAGACGCCGACAGTATTCGCTACAGCATTGATGGCGAGCTGCGCAGCGCGGAAGTGGTGAAGGACCGAAGAACCTTTGCGCGCCTGGGTCTCAAACCATTCGCTGCAGCATGGGACCGCTGGATGGATGTAAACAATACGGCGGAGAATGCTAACCGGATGGCTGCATTTCAAACCAATGAGAAGAAGGGCAAAGGCACCTTATACAGTGCCTTCCAGGCGCGCGATCTGATGGACTTCTCTGGCATGGGTGCGTGGCCAGCGATTCGGTTTATGACGGACGTGGTGCCATTTTTGAATGCTCGCTTGCAAGGCTTGGACAAGCTGTATCGCTCTGGCATTAAGCCGTCGGCTAAGGTGGTGTGGAACCTCTTGGGCACCGGCAGCGCCAAACCGACCGTTTCAGAGAAGAAAGCGGCAGCCCGGTTTACCGCCGTTGTCGGCGCATTAACGCTGGCCACTGTGGCGCTGTACTTGCGCAACCGAGACGACGATGAGTTCAGACGCTTGCCGGATTGGATGCGGGACAGCTACTGGTGGATTCGAATCCCTGGCACCGACAGCGCCATCACTATTCCTAAGCCGTTTGAACAGGGCGCCATTGCCACGCTTGCCGAGCGGGTTACCGAACAGATGGTGGATGACCAGGCCACCGGCAAGCTGTTCCGTGAGCGTCTGGGCCACATGCTGGGCAGCACCTTTTCCTTCAATCCAACCCCGCAAATTCTTTCACCTGTTCTGGATGTGTACTCCAATAAAGACAGCTTCACTGGGCGCAACATCGAGCCGATAAGCATGCAGCGCCTGAGTCCGTCGAGGCGAGTCAAAGGCGATACCACCTTGGCTGCAGAGTGGTTTAGCCAGGGAATGGAATCGGCGCTAGGCCCAGACAGCAGCTATACACTTAGCCCGCTGCAGGTGGATCACATGATTGCAGGCTACTTTGGCCAAATGGGTGCGTGGTTGGTGGGCAGTGCTGACGTTCTGCGCTATGCCATTTCAGACACTGAGCGGCCTCAGAACCGGTTCTATGAGTATCAGCCAATTCGTCGCTTCTATAGCAACCTAGGCGACCCTAAAGCTGGCAAAGAAATGCAGCTGTTTTACGATGCGCTTCAGGCAACTCAGCGCCTGCACGCTGACCTGAAGCAGTTGCGCGAAGAGAAGGCCATGCTTGAGGCAGCTGATTTTTACGAAAACAACAAAGACAAGCTTCAGCATCGACGAATGCTCAACCGCGTTGCGCGCAGATTATCTGAGATCAACAGCCGGATTCGACGCATTGAGAAAGATCCTGGCATGAGCTCAGAAGAAAAGCGCCGTGAAATCGATCTGCTCAAAGTGCGCCGCAACCAGATACTGGCCAAGGTAGATGATGAGGTGCGTGCGATTGCCGGCTAGCGCTTTAGCTCTTGATGCCCAGCATGGAAAACACAACGACTAGGATGATTAGTCCAGGGTGTGCCAGCAAGAGTGCGCACAGCAGCAGAAAGCCTGGGATGCCGACCCAGCCAATTAGCACAACCATGCCCCAGTGGTGATGTCGGCTATGGAAGGTAGAAAACGTCACCACCATCCCCACCAGTAATAACGCAACCGCCACTGCAATGCCTTCAGCAATAGTAGGATTTTCAATCATCCAGATACCTTACTAACCATTTTGTATATTGGAAGGGCCTTCAACGGACGATAGTATCGACATAGGCTGAGCAATGACGCTCAGCTATGCAGGAGAATAGGATGAAAGCACTAATCATAGGGGCGGCACTGGCCGTGATGATGACAGGATGTGGCGGCGGGGGCGGTGGATCGTCCGACGGCCGTGGCGATACTGGAGGCCCAGCGCCTGAGAATCCAGGCAGCGGAGGGGATGCATCAGCGCCCTCCAATCCGGGCGACACAAGTTCAGAAAAAACGCTCTTTAGCGAGTGGGCTGCTCCAGATGGGAAGACGCTGGACCTTAGCGCTGGAGAGCTCAACGCCGACATGGATTACACCAAAGAGTTTGTGACGGGCGAGCAGTGCGGTTGCGACTTGCAGTTTAATGGAGATGGCATCCGCGCCAGTTATGTACTCAATAGCTGTGTGTTTGTACCAAGCTCAGGCTCCTCTGACCCGGGCTGCGACGCACAGAATCATGTAGGCACATATTGGGTTGAAGATAGCCAGCTGACTATGTGCGACAGTGGCCAAAACTGCACCACGTTTCAGTAGTCACCTAATCGACTTCAACAGTTGAAGCAGTGCAGACCGTGTGGCTGGTGTCAGCTTATCAGCCACACGATTAAACTCTTTTCTAAGTTCGTCATTTTGACTGACTGCGGCTTTTTGCTCTGCAGCGACCGTCAAGCTTCCGAGCTGCCCAATATCCTTCCTGTGCCGAATCACAGTGCCTCCTTCTGATCCATAAAAAAGCCAGTACCCGGTTACCCCAAGCGGATAGAGCATAACGCGATACAGCTCAGGGTGTGGATAGCGGCGCCCGCTCTTTTCACGTGCAGTGCCTATTCGCTCCCAGGAATAGTAGGTCTGTACATCAATGGTCTTTAGCTGTCTCGCAATTAAGTATCCATTCAAGTAGTCCGTCATCCATGCCGCTGACAGCCGGGCCTGCTTGCGCGCGTCGCGCAGCCGACCACCAAACGACAACAGGTTGGTCATAGCGTGTTTTTCTCAATAAGTCTGACTCTATTAGTCAAATTTTCTCGGATTGACGGATAGAGATAAACACTCGTTAAGTAACGATTTACTTGATCCTTTTGTCAGGTAGTCTGCGTACGTCCGTTCAAAAAGGAGAAAAACATGGAATTGCTGGCGTTGAACGAAGATGGATTGCTGGTGAGGCTGCCGGATAAAAGCAAGCCAGTGTCAATCGAACTGCCCGATATTGATCACACTCTGCCCATCATCAGGCACCGCTTGAGCTTTGAGCTAGGAGTATTGGTCGGTGGATACAGAGCGCGAGAGCTGTCGAAGCCATGCCTCTGTTGTGGCTGTTTGATCGCATAGACTGACTCGCTTCGGCGAGTCTTTGAGTGAAAATATATATTTTTCTGCAAATTTATATATGAAGTAAAACAACAGATTGCGGCCGTAATGTTGTTTAAATTTCGACCTTGTTCTCTATCCAGGCTTTTATAAGCTGCTCGACGACGTACTCTTTTTTGACGCCATGTGCTTTGCACTTTGAATCAAACTTGCCTTTGATTTCTTTGTCGACGCGAGCGAACAGCCGTTTCTTGTCGTCTTCCATTTTCATTGCCCGCGATGATAGCGATAACGCAATGATGGCGCACCTAGCAAGAGTAATCGCGGGGCGGGGGAGGGGCTGCGTCGTGTTACGGATAGCTACCTTCCTTGGTAACAATTTTTTGGCTTGATCGTATCAGCCCCCGATATTATTGGAGCGTCGACTTCATTGAGGCTGGTTATCGGCCGCTTCCATTGCGATATACAGTGTATGTTTTATGAGCAAACATCGCGGCGCCCAAAAAGAAAAGCAAGGGTATCGAATACAGAACCCATGACGGTTTTTCAAGGGCGGCCAGTATTGGCTGGTCTGCGAGACGGGCTACAAGTGAGTTCGCCAAGCCAAAGGACATATAAGATAGAAACACGAGAAGCAGTGATACAACTGCTCCAACTTGCCAAATGTAGCCAGTAAGCTCAAACAGGCCTTCGGTTAGCTTTTCCGTAATTGAGTTTCTGCGTGCCATGGATTTTCCTTTTGGTTGTTTTGCTGCATCCAGTGCTTTTGGTTGCTGTGTGCTGCTCGGCGATCTGGCTAAGCTTAAAGCCAATGGCAGCCAGTGCCAACTGACGAGTCGGCCTGTTGAATGCAACAAAGCCTTGCTTGTGCCATCGGGCGCGGATGGTTTGTTTTGCGGGCTAATACTTGCTCATCACTTGCGCTGTTCGTCTATGCAGCATGTGTGAGATGGGTTAGTTTTTCACCAACCGGAGCAAGATAGGCAGGATGCTGGGCTTTATGACGTTTTCAGGAGAATGCTGTTCACTGGCGCGCCTTGCCAGGGAGATCATAAGTGGCAAATGAGCTTCCTATCTAGTTAGGAGAGGTTGGGGCTAGCCCTGCTTAGCCCCGCAGTGAGTGGTTGTTCGTTGATATGCTAGTAACGCTCAAGTAGCCTTGGCGCTAGTTGTCCACTAAATTCTTCTTGTTGGAGTTTCTTTCGCCTTCGCTTTCACCGTTAAGCTCTGTTGATAAGCTCAGCAGCAGCTTCTTCAATGCCTCTGGTCTCCCAGTGAAGATTTGATATCCGCCAATCGCAAGAGAAAGAAATACCGCAAATATCGAAATCCAGAATGACATTTTCGAGTCAGAAAGGTACTCGTCAACTAGCAGGTTTTTTTGGTGTAGCTCATCAGCAAGCTTATTAACATCATTTGAAATTTTTGTATAATCGCTACCAGTCTTTATTCTAAGGTTCTCAAAATAATCCTTTTGACCAACTTGTAACTTATCAAAAGGATTAACCTCATCATGCTCTTGCATGATGAGGTCAAGTTTTGGCAGTAATTCTGTGCTATTTGCTCTGAATGCTTCTAATCTAATATCTTCAAGCACATAAGATAGTGCAATGCCTTTAGGGTAGTAAGCCTCTTTAGAGCTGAGCATTAGGTTTAGTGTGCTAGTTTTGGGTTGATTCTCCAATGCCTGCTTGATAGCTCTTAGGTCACCACCATTTGATATGATAGAAGATATGTCCTTTTGAGCTTCTTTTTTCTCAATAAACTTGCCATTTTCCTGGCGAATCATTGTGATAATGAGAACTGTTAACGCAACGTTAAGTACAACCAATAGTGTGCTTGCTCTACTCTTCCGGATTTTTTGCTCTTCAGCCATCGCATGTTGAACCAGCGCTTCTCGGAACCTGCGCCTTTCTGAGTCTCTTAGGGTTTTAGAATATTCCGTATCTTCTTTTTTGTTGTTTTCCATTCTGATTGTCTCAAATTTGAAATAGTAACTCTAAATATTAATGCTGTCGTGTCTGCCGTGCTAAATAAAACCATTCGAGGTGCTTTCGTTAGCAAATTGATGAATGGCTGTGCATCTTCTGCTCACATAGTCTTATGAGAACGCGTGCATTTTGGCACTCAAGTAAAAGGCCCTGATGGCTCAAAAGCCAAAGTGCTTATTTCTCGACAGACAAACAATTACTCCAAGGGTGGGGCGTGCAACTTAGCCAGAAATGTGTACCAATGCAGGGCGTTTTGGTGTAGGACGAAGCAAAGCTACTTGCACCAGCCTTGACGTTTCCCACCATCGTAGGGTTTAGCCAGCCCTTCACCAATCAGGATGTCGGCCACGTCCTTGCCGTCTGCCATGACTGTCGCTACCAGGCGGAAGTACTTTCCACGTTCATAGTCAAGCAAGGTGATAGCCTCGGCACCCTCCAATATCTCCCTCATACGATCCCGCGCAACCCTGGCCATGGCCTTCTCTAAGTCGCACTTACCTCTGATCTCGGGAGTGTCCAGACCTCGAACGCGGATACTGATGTCGTCTCCGACAATAGGGGGCCAGTCTGCGATGTCGACGGTAATGGTATCCCCGTCGTACACACGGACGAGCTCACTGACAGAAGCGCTGTCGGCATGCGTCCAGACAGATGTGAGAAGGGCGCAGAGGAAGGAGGGTATGAGTAGCTTCAAAGGGACCACCATTTCAGAATATCCAGTGTTTGATCTTATAAAAAAACCCTTATAAATCAACACCCCTGATATTCTGAAAATAGGGCTTAAGTCATTGAATCTATGGAACTTCCCCCAAGACTTAAAATCTCCCGACCTAACGGTCGTGCCGGTTCAAGTCCGGCCTCGGGCACCATCAAGCTTACGTCGAAGCATTAGTCACACCAAGCTCATTCTGAAAGTATCTCTGTGCTACCTGTTTGTAGCAGAATTGTGAACTTGATCACTAATACCTGTCCTTCCAGTCACCTGCATTGCATCCCATTTAAGAATTGATAAATTTGTCGCGTAACCTCCCCGAAAGGACGTGAACATGGATGCTTACTACACACTGATAAAAATAATGAACGCTCCATCGGATAGCCATGTCGTCATTGATGGCTGTGAGCATGAAGTGTTCATTCTTGGACTCTTTCAAGGCGAGCAGGGCGAAAGCTTTATTGACGCCGTATACCCACTGAACGATCAGCCCGCCAGCAATGACCCGTTTATCTCTCAGCCAGCGCGGGCGCAAGCTGGCTTTGAAGCGTTATGCATTGGTGGTCAGTATCGCAATAAGTACGACCGCCGCACTGCTCATGAAGGTGCGGGACGAATGCCATTTATGGTGTTCTGATCGTATCCTGTAAGTATGGCTACACAGCGCTGGGTCCAAGCCCCAAAAGCCCGGCGCAGCTCCAGCTTTGCCAACCTGCCAGTTTTAACTGTTTCCTCATGTATAACCCGCAACCCGCACTTCTCTGCTTAGCCGCCGGGTTGCTTGCGTCCCATTGGCGCTCACGCTGACCCGCGCAGCAGTCCTTAGATAGCTTCACGCCAGCGCTGCCAGGTCTGGCACTTTTATTGCTGAATCACGGTGTCTTAGCCTTGAGCAAATGCCTATGTCCAGCAAAGCCAAAAAGAAATACGCACAGAAACAGGCAGCCAAGGGGGGTCAAAAAGCAAACGCAAGCGTCGACAAAAATGCCTTCTTACCGGGTGGATCAGGACATCACGCTGACATCAGGGCAGCGCAAGCGCAAAGGCTTTGCTGATATCAGCAGCATGCTACCGGCGAGCAAAAAAATAAAAAAGGGCGCCTTTCGCAACGCGTCCAATCGAACGCAACACGGTTACAGCTCCGGCTATCATGAGGCTGGCATTACTACTGATACCGTTGATCATTTGCAGCAGCGGGCCGTTAACGCCACTACTGGTATCAGCAGCTTTTCCTCATCGGCACCCAAGCCACTGCGGTCGCAGACGTTTTTAGAAACCAATGTTGAGCCCGTATTGTATGCTGGCGATGGTGCGCGTACGGATACCGCACAAACGATTTTGTCGGTGCCCACAAAGGATGGCGGCGGCGCAGCCGGGCATTCCGGCTCCGGTGTAAAAACCACCAAGCAAGCCGCCGCTCATGATCTGCTGCGTGAGACCACCGTCGAGATGCTGCAAAATCCTCACTTAACCGACCGTGCCGCCGCGGTTACCTTTGGTGCACTGAGCGTAGCCAGCATGGCGCCAGGCGAAGTCGCGTCAACCGCCCAGCAGGCAAAGCAGCTAAAGGCCAAGCAGGTCGCAAGCGAATGGGAGGATCGGCGTGAAGAGGCGAAGGCGAGAGTCGAGTCATTATTCCAATCTCTCTCCCCGCAGGAACAACAGCAAGTTCATCAGCAAATGAAAAATGTGTTTGGCAAGCTGCCGCAGCAAAGGCAGCTCACGCAGCAGCGCTGCACCTCGCCCGCGCGCTTTACCGGCAAGCAAGGTGGCAACGCCTTATCGGGTGGCGGATACAGCAGCAAGGCTCATGTCAGCCGCTCCCCAAGTACGGTATTCCAGCCGCAAAGCACCGATACGAATCAGCAGGCACGGGAAGCAACTCTGTATATGACCCAGTTATTTCGTGGCAGGCGCTAGCAACTAGCCAATCTTTGAGCTTCTGTTCAGCATCACACCCTGGTAGCACCCCGGCGTACAGGTCAAGCAGCCATTCACGGCAGTGCGAAAGCGCCGGGCCTGGTCCAGTGCATTGACTGCAAAGGGGTAGGCTCCTAAATAGGTGCGACTGTGAGGTAAGGGTAAGCGGCGGCAATCGCCCGTGTGAATAACATGGTATCCGTCGACCTGGGGTAGATCGCTTACGTAATAGTGTTTCATGACGCGCCTCCTTGCAGCTGCGCCATATCATAGTTGGACTTTGACGGTAAGAAAGGCCTGGTTGGCGCTTTCTGTTGTGCGAGATATCGCACAGCGTTGATGGCGAAATCACCATTAATTACTGACCAAGCGGTCAGCCTGCGATACCATGCGCGCCTTTTGATTGAGTTGGGAGGTGCTAGTGCGTCTTATTTCGCGTTTTATTCTATTGCATTTGCTGGGCGCCGCGAGCTGGAGCCTGGCCGCAAACGAGCCACTGCAGGAGCCGTTACAGCAGCCATTAAAAGTAGCGTTTGTTTATGTGGCACCCGTCGGTGACGCCGGCTGGACGCTGTCGCACGATTTGGGTCGCCAACATGTGCAGCGGTTATTTGGCGAGCGCATTGAAACCCAGTTTGTTGAGGCAGTCGCGCCAGGGCGCAGCGCCACCGAGGTGCTTGAGCAACTGGTGGAGCAGGGCAATGACATGATCTTCACCACCTCATGGGGGTACATGGTGCCCACAGACCGCGTCGCCCAGAGCCATCCAAACGTGTTGTTTGAGCATGCCACCGGCATTCGTCGTGGCGATAATTTATCGACCTATGCCAATCGCGCCTACCAAGGGCGCTACCTGGCTGGCATGGTGGCGGGTGCCATGAGTGAGAGCGGCAAAATTGGCTACGTTGCGGCGCACCCGGTGGTCGAGATTATTCGTGGCATCAATGCCTTCACCTTAGGGGCCCGCAGTGTCAATCCAGAAGTGGAGGTAGCAGTTGAGTGGAGCCGCTCCTGGTATGACCCAGCTACCGA
>CBDDTG010000010.1:0-70757 GCA_965233665.1 Bacterioplanes sp.
GCGGCTACGCGTGGAGCGCGCGGTCAGCGGCAGCTGGTTTTTGGCCAACAAGGCAATAAACACAATCAGAAATTTCACGACACCTCCCAGGTTGTGGCGGGCAATTCAGCTATTCCCAACGCTTGCGCCAATCGCATCCAGTCGAACGCCGGACCAGGGTCCGTTTTGCGCCCTGGCGCAATGTGCTCATGGCCGACGATGCGATGACCAATGGGGTAATGCTGTTGCAGCACTGGCACCAGTGCTGCCAGCTGCTGATATTGTTGTTCGCTGTAGGGCACATCATCACAGCCCTCTAACTCGATGCCAATGGCAAAGTCGTTGCACTCCACCCGACCGGCAAACTCAGAGCGGCCGGCATGCCAAGCGCGTTGATCAAATGCGACAAACTGGATGACCTGACCGCTGCGCTCAATCAACACATGGGCCGACACCTTGAGGTCAGCAATCTCGGCAAAGTAAGGGTGAGCTTCAGCATCGAGCTGATTTTGAAAAAACTGCTGCACATAACCGCCCCCAAACTGACCCGGCGGCAAGCTGATGTTGTGCAGCACCAAGGCTGACACATCGCTGCCAGGCGGGCGCGGGCCAAAGTTGGGCGATGGGCACCAATGCGCTTGCTCCAGCACATGCTGGCGAATCGTCCAGCGGTTTTGTTTGTTATTCACCACTCATTCCTAAACTACGCCTACAAAACGCCCACCGAATGCTTACCCAATGCCTACCCCGTACGCAATGACCGCAGTTTGGCATAAAACGCCATGATGGATATAGTCGCAGCCGGGCACAGCCGCGTTACCGGCGGCTGCATGGTCAAATTGCCCCAACAACAATAGGTCGCACCGCACAACTGGGTCTCGCCGATCACTGTTGCGTAGGTTAAGCCGACCACAAGGAGAAAATAGATGACCCCAGAACAAGAATTTTCGATCGTGACATTGATCAAAACGGTCAATGGCTGGGCCTGGGGCCCACCCATGCTGCTGTTGATTGCTCTTACCGGTTTGTTTTTAACCATTGGCCTGAAAGCCTTTCCTATTCGTAACTTAGGCCGTGGCTTTCGCAACTTATGGCAAGGCCGCAGCGGCGATGGCAAGGGCGACATCTCTGGTTTTAACGCCCTGATGACCTCGCTTTCCGCCACCATTGGTACCGGCAACATCGCCGGCGTGGCCACCGCCATTGCAGCAGGCGGCCCAGGGGCGTTGTTCTGGATGTGGCTGATTGCCTTAGTGGGCATGGCGACCAAGTTTGCCGAAGCCGTGCTGGCGGTGCAGTTTCGCGAAAAAAATGAAGAAGGCAACTACGTCGGCGGCCCCATGTATTACATTCGCAATGGCTTGGGCGCTAAGTTCAAGTGGCTGGCAGCCGCCTTTGCGTTTTTCGGCATGATCGCCGGCTTCGGCATCGGTAATGGCGTGCAATCCAACTCGGTGGCCGATGCCATGCACTCTGGCTTTGGCGTGCCAGAATGGGCCTCGGGTGCGGTGTTGATGGTGCTGGTGGCGCTGGTGTTGCTCGGTGGCATTCGCCGCATCGCAGAAGTGGCGGGCAAGCTGGTGCCCTTTATGGCCATCGCCTACGTGCTGGCTGGCATCGTACTACTGGTGATCTACGCCGATCGCATTCCCGATGCCATCAGCTTGATTGTGACCCACGCCTTTACACCAACGTCTGCCGTGGGCGGCTTTGCTGGCGCTACCGTGTGGGCAGCGATTCGCTTTGGTGTGGCACGCGGGGTGTTTTCTAATGAAGCGGGTCTGGGCAGTGCGCCCATTGCCCATGCCGCGGCACAAACCAACAGCCCGGTGCAGCAAGGTAGCATCGCCATGCTGGGGACTTTCATCGACACCTTGATCATCTGTACCATCACTGGCTTGGTGATTGTCGCCTCCGGCGCCTGGCAGTCGGGTGATTCAGGTGCCAACCTGACCGCTGCTGCGTTTAACGCTGGCTTACCGGACATCGGCCAATACATAGTGACCGTCGGTTTAGCCGTGTTTGCGTTCACCACCATCATCGGTTGGTCGTTTTATGGGGAAAAGTGCACCGAATACCTGTTTGGCAGCAAATCAGTGCCGGTATACCGGGTGATTTGGATCATCGCCATTCCCATTGGCGCCACCCGCGAGCTCGACTTAGCCTGGCTGGTAGCTGACACTCTCAACGCCATGATGGCGCTGCCTAACCTGATTGCACTGCTGCTGCTGTCGCCGGTGGTGTTCCGCCTGACGCGTGAGTTTTTGGCAGAACCCAAGCCTGATGGCAGTAAAGAGCAACAGTCGTAATCTTTGATCTTGATCGCCCACTTTCTCAGGGCAACTGAGGCGGCTAAAATGCCGCCTTATTTTTTTGCGGACAACACCATGCAACTGAGCCAACACCTCGACACCGTGCACACCAACGTGTGCAGTGCCCTCGCTGAAGACGTCGCCGGTGGCGACATCACTGCCCAGCTCATTCCTGCTAATCAGCAGGCTAAAGCCCGGGTGATTAGCCGTGATCGCGCCATCATTGCTGGCCGTGCTTGGGTGGATGAAGTCTTTCGCCAGCTCGACCCCAGCGTGCAGGTGACCTGGCGCGTACGCGAAGGCGAGTGGGTGCGGCCCAATCAAGTTTTGTTTGAACTGAGCGGCGCTGCGCGCTCTTTGCTAACGGGCGAGCGCTGCGCGCTGAACTTTTTGCAAACGCTGTCTGGCACCGCCACACGCTGCCGACGCTACGCCGACAGTGTGCAAGGCACCGGCGTAAAGCTACTGGATACGCGCAAAACCCTGCCGGGCCTTCGCATCGCACAAAAGTACGCCGTGCAAGTAGCTGGCTGCTACAACCATCGCATTGGCTTGTTTGATGCGTTTTTGATCAAAGAAAACCACATTGCTGCCTGTGGCGGCATTCGCCAAGCCATTGAGAGCGCACGACAAATTGCCCCCGGCAAACCGGTCGAAGTGGAAGTCGAAACCTTCGAGCAGCTAGAGCAAGCCTGCAAAGCTGGCGCCGACATCATCATGCTGGACAACTTCAGCCCCGCAGACATGAGCCAAGCCGTAAAGCAAGTTCACGCCACCAATGGCAAGCGACCTATGCTGGAAGCCTCTGGCGGCATCACCGACGCCACCCTGCGCGACTACGCCTTAACAGGAGTGGATTACATCTCTATTGGTGCACTGACCAAAGACTGCCAAGCGGTGGACTTGTCGATGCGCTTAACTAAAACTTGGGACGAGTTTCATAGCGAATGATGCTTTACTCATGACATGATCACAACTAGGCGAAATATATGATGCACTGGGAGCATATATGCAAATAAAGCTAGCGTATGCACTAACGCTAATAACAGGCTTTACGGGGTTAGTGTACCAAGTCACTTGGCAGAAGTATCTGGCTTTCTATCTTGGCAGCCATGCACTTGCTACCAGTATTGTACTGGCAGTTTTCTTTCTATTTCTATCAATTGGCTATGCAACGATTGGACAAAATGCCCATAGAATACCGATAAAGAACAAGTTATTTCTTTACGGTGTCGTAGAAGCTCTGATTGGATTCTATGTTCTACTTTCACCAAACCTGTTTCACATCCTAACAGACTCTGTACCGGTATTTTCTGGCTCTGTAGAAAAAGACATCCTCTATGGCTTTCTGTTTTCGTCGCTTTTTATTGGCTTTCCTACACTGTTAATGGGAGCCACTATTCCTGTTCTAACGTTAGCAATGAGCCAAAGCTTTGAAAAGAGCCATCATGCTCACGCCACGGTCTATGGATTGAACACCCTAGGTGCTGTATTTGGTGCAGTGCTCGCTGGATTCGTATTTATAGAAGCCTGGGGGCTTCCAAAAACCCTACTACTAACTAGCCTTGTAAATATATCGGTGGGTCTAATAACATGGTTAGCGGCTAAAAGCTCTCCAAATTCATTCTCTGGCATCAATACTGTCGATAATGAGCAAGAAACGCAAGACGGCCGCAAAGCATGGACAGCCCTTTTGCTCGGCATATCTTTCCTTTCCGGATTTTATGTTTTCTCGCTACAAAACCTGATCATCCGGGTAACTGCATTCTCCATTGGCTCCAACAACTATACGTACTCGATCATTGTTTCAGCCTTCATTCTTGGCATCGCTGCAGGCAGTTTATTAATCCGAAACAGAAACCCAGAAAAAAACTTGTTTCTGATATGGGTTCAAGGCGCATTAGCTCTATCACTTGTAGCCTTATATGTCTCGATCCCAATGTGGCCTGAGCTATTTGGTAGAATAAAAGCACTATTTCTCCCCTCACTCATCAATGTAAATGCATATTGGACAGTAACTACTGGATTTTTCTTAATTATTTTATTTATTCCTACCGCACTAATGGGAATGAATCTGCCACTGCTGTTCAACTACATAAAGAGCCGACAATACGCTCCCTCTAAAACCGTGGGGCGACTTTACAGCCTCAATACTTTAGGCAGTGTTATCGGCTCTGTCTTAGGTGGGTATTACATGCTCAACCATTTTGACTGGGACGCTGCCTTTAAAATAAACATCGTCTTAATTGCGCTAACGATACCACTTATTGCATTTCTCTCCGCCACATCAAAATCCATTAAAGCTTCAGCACTTACATGCACTGTTGTTGCCGTGATAACAATAGCAATGCTACCGCATTGGAGCATAGACAACTTCATACCTCGACCATCAAACTCGCTACCCCAAAACAGCACCGAGTCTTATGGCGATTTTATAACCCAGCGACAAAGCAGCATCTCTGTACAGCACTCCTTCTACGGACCCTCTACCCATGCGGCTGTTGCACACACAAGCGACAAGATTCCTAGCCTCTATATCAATGCAAACCCCAATACTGGCAAGGGAGACTATGGAGTAAGAGCCCTAAATGCAATTTATCCTCTTAGCCTGGTAAAAGATCCAGAGTCTGCCTTTATCGTTGGTTTAGGAGGTGGCTTATCTGCCTCCCTGCTGGCAGAAGTTGAATCAATCCAGAGCGTGACTGTCTCAGAAATATCCAAAAGTGTCGTCGCAGCACTGCCGCACTTCGACAGTGAAAATAACAACTTCACTCAAGAAAGCATTTATTCGAAGGTCGATATTCAAGCGATTGACGCCATCAAGCTACTTAGCAGCCAAGAAGAAAAGTACGACATTATCGTATCCGAGCCTAACCACCCTTGGGTGTCCGGCGTAGAAAATCTATTTTCTACGGAGTTCTTAACCACAGTAAAAAATAAACTGACCAGCAAGGGGGTTTATTGTCAGTGGTTCCCTCTCTTTGGCACAGATCACGAAACCACCCTATTGATGCTCAATACGATGCGGGACGTCTTCTCCCACGTCTATGTTTTCAGCAGTACTCCATCGACGCTTTCTATCGTCGCTAGCAACTCCCCCATAGAAGTCGATCACCCACAACTCGTATCAATTAATGAGCAATTTAGAGACCGTATCGCCGAGCGCCTCCCCTACTTTAAGGATCCATATTTCATACTGGGCACACAAATGCTCAACTCTGGCGGATTGAGTGCAATCACTAGCGGTTTTGTCGGCACTCAAAGCCTCGAATACCCTAAAATATCCTATCGCGCGTTTCGTTCTCGCTTTGCAGGTATCAACACATCCATGAGCGACAACATACTGCCGCTAACCCATGGTCATGCGCAGCCCCCGGTTTTCTTGTACCACCAGTTAAAAGATGCAGCGCAATTACCTGAGACTTTCTTCCTGGAAATGGCCAAGACGTTGCGACTACACCCAGATGGCGAAGCCTACCTGCCTCGCTTCTGGGTCGAGCATCAACAGCACTCGACCGTGCCTTGGCCAGAACAAATCCTATCTAGCGACAAACAGCAAATGTACAGCTATCTGAGCAATGCAAGTCAGCAGCCCAGCAATGCCACCTACAAACAACTGTATATCGCCTATCGAGAACTGTTGATCGCCCAAGTACACACAGATGCGAGCAAACTGCTCGACAAGGTCCCCCCTCGATGCAATGGAGACCCAGAATGCTTATTTGTGAAACGTGGGATGGCAGAAGCATTGCTGCCGTCGCAAAGACAGGCCATCAGCAACCTCAAGCTGTCTAACGCTGAGACAATAGAACAACTGTACCAACACGCAACTCAACAGATTTTATAAGTCGTACTTATGTCTGTCAGAAGGTGACGCTTTGCGTCACCTTCATTCAAATCAACCTCTCTGCTCTGCAGCTCAAAGCCTCACTAAAACGTGAGCCATCTCACACAACACGACGGTTGCAAGGCAATTCTGTGGCAAACGCCGCACAATTGATCTTTGGCATGGTACCTGCAGGAGTATGTGTGGCACTATAGCTAATGTATCCGGCACCCATTGCCGGTCTAACAACTTTGAATTTCTGAATGAAATAGGAGCATCCTATGATGAACGTGAAAAAGTCGGCCGGCTTTACCTTGATTGAATTGATGATTGTGGTAGCAATCATCGGTATTCTGGCGTCAGTCGCCCTGCCTGCATACAAAAACTACACCGCTCGTGGCAAAATGTCTGAAGTGATTCTGGCTTCTGCACCGTGCCGTGGCGCCATCAGCGAAATCGCAGACACAGGCTTGCGCGCAGCACCAACTGCTAACGCATTTGGTTGTGGCGAAGACCCCGCCGGTCCGATCTCGCAATATGTTCAATCGATCACCACTGATGCAAATGGTGTAATCACCATCACTGCTCGCAACATCAATGACAGCGTTGTTGCAGGTATGGACACCGTTACCTTTACCCCGCACACAGCTGCAGACGTTGTTGTCGGCATGACCGAGGCCGCAGGCGGTGCAATGGGCACCTTCGTTTCTGGCACCAATATGGCCATTCGCGCTTGGGTCTGTGCTGGCACCATTCCATCCGAGCTGATGCCTGCTTCTTGTAAGTAATAGCCAGCTGTTAGCCCGATAGGGCTGACCTTAAAAAGACGCCCGCGATTTATGCGGGCGTTTTTTTTGCCCGTAGGTTGTGCCAAACTTCGTAATCATGGATATGGTGAGGATTTCAGATGATCAGTGGATTAGCCAAGCGCTTAATTGACCAGGGCCTGTTAACAGCGAAGGATGCCGAAGCAGCAGAGCAGCTGGCTCAAAGCGAGGGTATATCCATCGTCGCAGCCGCTGTCAAATCAGGCAGCGCTAAAGCTAAAGATATCGCGCTGCAAGCCTCAACCGACTTTGGCCTCCCCCTTCTAGACCTACAAGCCATCGACGTTGAGTTAGTGCCCTTAGAGGCTGTCAGCTCCTCTCTCATCCAAAAGCACCGGGTATTGCCGCTATTTCAACGCGGCAATCGACTGTTTATTGCACAAAGCGACCCCTCACTTGTGCAAGCACTGGATGAAATCAAATTCAATACGGGAATGAGTGTCGAACCGGTTCTCGTTGAGGAAGATAAGCTATCCATTGCCGTAGACAAGTTCTTATCGGCCAACGATTCAGGCTTTGGCGACTTGTCAGACGACTTGGATGATATTGACTTAGATAACTCCGAGCAAAAAGAGCAGGCACAGGATGACAGCGAGACCGAAGACGCACCCATCGTTAAATTTATAAATAAGATGCTGTTGGATGCCGTCAAACTCGGCGCATCTGACTTGCACTTCGAGCCCTATGAAAAGCGTTATCGAGTGCGATACCGAACCGACGGGGTGCTACACGAAGTCGCCAGCCCTCCGGTTAACCTGGCAGGCAAGATAGCTGCACGACTAAAAGTAATGTCCCAGATGGATATTTCTGAGCGCCGCATCCCGCAAGATGGGCGCATTAAGATGAAAATATCAAAAAAACCGCGCCATCGATTTCCGGGTCAATACGCTACCTACCCTATTTGGTGAAAAAATTGTACTGCGGATTCTCGACCCGTCTTCTGCTCAGTTAGGCATTGATATGCTGGGCTATGAGCCAGACCAGAAAAAGCTGTACATGGATGCGTTGCAAAAACCTCAGGGCATGATCCTAGTGACCGGCCCTACAGGCTCAGGTAAAACCGTATCTTTGTATACCGGCCTTAACATCCTGAACGTGGAAGGGACCAATATTTCCACAGCTGAAGACCCGGTAGAGATCAACCTCGAGGGTATCAATCAGGTCAACGTAAATGCCAAGGTCGGTCTCGACTTTGCTGCAGCCCTGCGCTCCTTCTTACGTCAAGACCCAGATATCGTCATGGTGGGCGAGATTCGAGACCTAGAGACTGCCTCGATTGCTATCAAAGCCGCACAAACCGGCCACTTAGTACTCTCGACCCTGCACACCAACAGCGCTGCAGAAACCCTGACCCGTCTCGCAAATATGGGTGTCCCAGCATTTAACATTGCTACGTCTGTTACATTGATTATTGCTCAGCGCCTGGCTAGGCGCTTATGCAAGAGCTGCAAACAGCCTGCAGAAATCCCTAAAGAAGCCTTGTACGAAGCCGGCTTCACAGATGAACTTCTAGCGGAGGCAGAAATCTATCAACCCATGGGCTGCGCTGATTGTAGCGACGGCTATAAAGGACGGGTGGGCGTGTATGAAGTAGTTAGAATCACTGACGCGATATCGCGGATTATCATGGAAAATGGAAATGCCATTCAAATATCTGATGCCGCGCGTAAAGAAGGCTTCAATGATTTGCGCACTTCTGCACTGCAAAAAGTTGCCCAAGGTGTAACTAGCTTAGAGGAGGCGAACCGCGTCACAACAGACTAAGCTAAAGGTTGGTTAGTCGGCTACATTCTGCTAAATAGTACCCCTTAAAGATCTGCAACGTAGGAATAGTTCTCATCATGGCCAAAAGTACCCAAAAGGCAGCTTTCCAATGGGAAGGAGTGAATAGACGGGGCCAAAAGGTCAAAGGGGCTCTGTCTGGTGAGAACGCAGCCATCGTCAAGGCTCAGCTTCGAAAACAGGGTGTCGTCCCAACTAAGGTTAAAAAGGAAGCCCAACCGCTATTTGGCATTGGTGGCAAAAAACGCAAGAAGATCATGCCTGCCGATATAGCTTTTTTTACCAGACAAATGGCCACCATGATTAAATCAGGTGTACCACTGGTACAATCATTCGATATCGTCATGGACGGAATCGACAATGCGAACATGAAAGAGCTGATACAAGAAATTCGCGATACTGTCTCCGCTGGTAATGACTTCGCTGCTGCTCTAAAGCAACACCCTGATTATTTTGATGAGTTAACCTGCAACCTCATAGAATCGGGTGAGCAAGCAGGCGCTTTAGAGACAATGCTCGATAAAGTTGCCAACTACAAAGAAAAGACCGAAGCGCTTAAAAAGAAGATTAAAAAAGCCCTAACATATCCTATTGCAACCATCGTCATTGCTATCATCGTAACCTCGATCCTTCTCATTAAGGTCGTGCCTACTTTTGAAGAGATGTTTAACAGCTTTGGCGCTGCGCTGCCTGCACCAACACAGTTTGTGGTTAACTTGTCGCACATAGCACAAGCATATTATCTTCAAGTCTTAGTTATACTAGCTGTTGTTATTGTAGGCTTTAGCACGGGAATGAAGCGCTCCCCTACTTTCAGAGACCGAGTTCAAAAACTAAGTTTACGCATTCCTTTGTTTGGCGAGCTGATCAAAAAAGCATCTGTTGCGCGCTATGCTCGAGTTTTGTCAACTACGTTCAGTGCTGGTGTCCCTTTAGTCGATGCTCTAGATTCAGTTGCTGGAGCTGTTGGTAACGCAGTATATCGAGATGCGGTCATTTCTATCAAAAATGAGGTAGCAACAGGTCAACAGATGCACTTTGCGATGAAAAGTACAGAAGTGTTCCCGAACATGGTGGTACAGATGACCAGCATTGGAGAGGAATCCGGTGCACTAGACGCAATGCTTGATAAAGCAGCTGCTTATTACGAAGAAGAAGTGGACAACACCGTAGACAGCATGACAGCTTTAATAGAACCATTCATGATGAGCTTCTTGGGTGTTGTAATTGGTGGCTTGATTGTCGCTATGTACTTGCCGATTTTCCAAATGGGCAACGTTATTTAATGCATGACATTAGCTCCACCTTTGTTAATAACCCAGCCATTGTGCTCTCAATAATATCTATTGTCTCGCTGCTGGTCGGCAGCTTCCTTAATGTGGTGATTCTGCGCTTGCCGATCATGCTGTTCCGCGAGTGGAAGCGCGAGTGCAGCACGCTGGATGACAACCTACCCAAGCACCCGGCGCTGGAAGATCTTGACGCACCCTACAACCTAGTAAAGCCGGACTCGCACTGCCGTAATTGCCAGGCACCCGTGAAGCCCTGGCAAAACATTCCAGTCGTCAGCTTTCTATTGCTGAGAGGTAAATGTGCCAGCTGTGGTACTCGAATCGGTTGGCGCTACCCTGTGGTTGAAGCGGCTACTGGGCTGCTGAGTTTGGCTGTAGCACTTTACTTCCCTTGGGGTTGGCCATTGGCGGCCATGCTGCTGTTTACCTGGCTGTTAGTAGCCATGTCGGTAATCGACATCGATCATCAAATTCTGCCAGACAGCATGACGCTTGGGCTGATGTGGATTGGCTTGCTCCTCAACACACAAGCGATGTTCGTGCCACTGGAATCAGCAGTATTGGGCGCTGCCGGTGGCTATATGGCCCTGTGGTCAGTGTATTGGCTCTTTAAGCTGGTTACAGGTAAAGAAGGCATGGGCTTTGGAGACTTTAAGTTATTGGCGGCATTGGGCGCTTGGCTCGGCGTTGGCGCGTTACCGATGATTATCTTGCTGTCATCTATGGTCGGTGCCGTAGTGGGTATTGCGGGCATTTTGATTATGGGACGTGATAAAAACCTGCCAATTCCCTTCGGCCCTTATTTGGCCGCCGCAGGCTGGATTGCAGCCCTTTGGGGAGATAATCTGATGGGTTGGTATTTCTCAACACTCTAGTCCCACACCCCTGCGAACCCCACGCAAGTATCGTTCCCCGAGTTACACCTGTGTCGCTTACGTCTGCCAAAACGGCTTTGCAGCTCTGGCAGACGTGGTTACACTGCCGGCCAAACCTCTCTTTCTTGCATTAATATGACCACACTCATCATCGGCCTTACTGGCGGTATTGGCAGCGGCAAAAGCGCGGCGGCCGACTATTTTAACAGCCAGGGCATTTGCGTCGTCGATGCGGATCAAGTCGCCCGGCAAGTGGTAGAGCCAGGCGAGCCAGCTTGGCATGCCATTCGTCAGCATTTTGGTGAGCAAGCCTTGCTTGAAAGTGGTCAGCTCAACCGCGCCTGGTTGCGCCAGCAGGTATTCAACGACGACCAGCAACGCAAATGGCTGGAGCAACAGACTCACCCACGCATTCGCGAGCACATTATTACAGCCCTGGAAGGCGCCACCTCGCCTTATGCCATATTGGAAACACCGCTGTTGTTTGAATCCGGTCAGCATGAACTGGTGCATTCAAGCTTGGTTATTGATGTCGATGAAGACACTCAGGTAGCCCGCGCCAGCACACGCGATGGCAATAATGCCGAGCAAATTCGTCGCATCATAGCGGCGCAAATGCCGCGCCAACAGCGCCCGTCAGCGTGCTGATCGCATCGTTGATAACTCTGGCACTCTGGATCAACTGCTGCAACAGCTGCAACACTGCCACCAACACTATTTAGAACTGAGCCGTACCTATGAAAGTTAAACTGCCCAACCTGCCAGCAAGCCGTTGAATGGACGCCAGAAAGCCGATATCGGCCCTTTTGCAGCGAACGCTGCAAACTGATTGATTTGGGCGAGTGGGCCAGTGAGGGCCATGCCATTCCTGGCCGACCCGCCGATGAAGAGCTGATGTCAGAGCAGTGGCAGCAAGAGCAGAACCGGCCACATTAGTGCCCTGAGCCTGAAGTTTCGGATGCTTTTCAGCGGGCCATTCAAGTTCTCTGGCAAGGCGTGCCTTGCAGATAATGGTGGTTTCCATTGGCAAGAGGCAGAAACAACGCCAGAGAGCTTGAAGGGTACGTCCCAAGGGAGTGAATGAAAGGCCTCACTGCGACATTACTGCTCTCGCAAAGATTTCGATATTTTTCTGTGAAAAGCGCCTTGTAATAGCGCTTTTCCATTCGCTCTGAAAATATGCGAAACTTCTGACTCAGGAGACTATCGCATCGCTTTCAACGCTAAAGACCTGCTGCAAGCATTCGCCATCGGCAAAGCACAACTCGATCATGGGCTTTTGCCGGCAGCGGCAAGCTGAGTTGCATCAGCATCAGGTGATAGCCACCGGATGCAAAACGCTTGCTGGCCTTTGGCCGGAATCTCTACTTCTGACACTTCACGCATGCGCATGACGCCGTCTTTGTGGGTGTGCGCATGCAGCTCGATGCTGCCAGCCCAATCCGCCTTCGCTGATACCAGTGAAACGCACCTGCTCGCCAGCGTTATGCACCGTCATAAACGCCGCGCTCATACTTCTGCCCGGTATCGGCTCGCGAATCACGGCATCGCTGAAAGTGATCGTATCGGCCCAGCTGCTTGAGCAGATCAGTGCCATCGTCATTAGCATCCAACGCATGTGTTTTTTCCCATTGTTATCGACATTAAAAAACAGCAGCACTCTACCCTAAGCACCACGGATGGCGAAACCACATCGCCTGCGACTTATGGTCACATAGCCCTTGTACTCACACTGGCGCTTGCCAAGGCTCACTGAAAAAAGTAAACCGCTTAAGGCGTCGACGCCAGCTTCACGAACGACCGTCACATCCGCTTCATGCTCCAAACCTTCGGCAAATACCGACAGCGCCTGACTGTGAGCGATCTGCACCATGGACTGCAAATAGAAAGCGTTGGTCTGCTGCGGACATGGCAATTGCGGTTTAAGTGCCCAGCCAATCGCACATAGCTCAGTGGTAAGCGCTGCAAATAGCTGAACGCTTGGCGGCCGCTGCCAACTTGGTCAACGCCCAGCTGCACGCCGAGTTCAGCAAGCTGAGTTGCCAGCTGTTTGCAAAACGCAGCTCAATATGAGCAATGGCAAAACTCAGGCACCTCAAAGGCGATCAAAGGACATAACTCAGGCACGCTGGCCAGCTGCTGCAACAGCCGCTGGCATGCGGCCTCATCACAAATGGTAGAAGGCGGACACATTAATGCAACATGGCAGGCCATCGCCCTGCTGCATCGCCTTCAACACCGCTTCGACAATCAGCAGATCAAAGCCACTGGCCAACTGATGCTGCTCCGCCAGAGGCCAAAAACGCGCCCCACTCAGCCAATCATCGCCGCACTTCACTCGGCTAATCACCTCTAACTGCAGCGGTTGCTCGGCACCAGGATGGGTAAATACCGGCAAGTACAGCAGCTCAATGTCACGCTGCTCCAATGCCTGCTGTAGCTGCTGACGCCAGAGTCCAGCGCTGCGCTGTTGACTAGCCGCATCAAGTGAGCTGCCCGAATCCAAATAGCAATCCGACTGAGCATTACGCTGGACAGTGCCTAAGTGCTTCATCCGCAGCACTCAAGGCCTGACTCAGCTGGCCTCGCTCACCTTCGAGCCAAACCCCACCTAGGTGAAATGTCTGTTTTCTGCCGGTCGTTCAAGATACCGCTGGCCAAATGCTCGAAGCAATGTGTCAGCCGTTGATGAGCACTCTGTTTGTCGCTAGCGGGCAGAAATACGACGAAATCTGCCCCTGTACGCCGCCCCACAGAGCGCTTCACTCGGCAACCATTGCGCTAACGCCTGCGCCACAGATTGCAGCAGCTCATCACCTTGCTGGCGTCCCTTGCTGTTGGTTTAAAGCGGGCAAAATCACGCAATTGCAGCAGTATCAACACACCACGATAGCCCTCACCTGAGCTGAGTAAATGTTCAAGGCGTTGGTCAAAACCGCGCCGGTTCAGCAGACCTGTTACTGCATCGTGAAAGGCTTCCTCACGCAAACGCTCTGCAAGCGCCGACTGTTCAGAAAAAATACGCTTCAGCGTGCTCACCGTGCGGTTCATGGCTCGCACCATGCTGCCCAGCTCGCGAGTTTTGGGAATATCCGACTGCAGCTGCCAACGCCGCTCACATAAGGCTTGTGCCTGCTGCTCTACCCGCGCCAATGGCCGCAACATCCAGCTGAGCAACCCTTGCAAAGCGAGTAATGCCAGGATGGAAACCGCCACAAACCACTGCGTTTCCTGGCGCACCATGGCCCACAAATCGCGGTAAGCAAAGTCGGTATGACTCACCACCGTGACTTTGCCCAGTCGGCTCCAACCGGCCACCACATCAGCCTCAGCAGGCTCAGTGGTCAGCGCCAGCCAGCGGCGAAACCAGGCAGGAGCAGAATGATCCAGCGCAGCGTCCGCTTGGCGCTGAAATACACGGCCACTCACCATTCGCAGCTCAATGCGCTGAAAAAAGCCACGGTCGAACAACACATCCATTTGTCGCTGTAGCGACACCTCATCAGCGTCGGCAACGCTGGACATACTGAGTGCTAAGGCTGTAGCGGCATCATATGCGCGGGCATCGAGCTGCTGTTGAAAAAAGGCGCGCCCGTTGCTGACCGTCAGCAGCAAGCTGCCTGCCATCAGAGCCAACACCAGGGCGCTGGTCAAAAGTGAGAACTGCTGTCTGAGCGTCATGCTCTTATCCTTATAAGTCCATCCCCTGCTGGTTCATGCGCACACGCAAATCGGTCCAGCGGTCCAGCTTGTTGGGGTTGCCCATTAAAATCCCCTGGCCTTTCATTTTATCCAGCCACATGCCCTCGGCATTAAAACTGTAAACCGGTGCTAAATCCGTTCGTTTACTGGCAAGCAAAATACGGTCGGTTAAGTTATCTAGCACCAGCGGCACGGCATCCGGTGTCGGAAAGTAAGTTAACACCATATGCGCTTGATTCAACTTCAGCGCTTTGACATAGGTAATGCGCAGGCGTTCGACCGGAACGCCCAGTTTGACCAGCGAGTAATACTTGGCAATGACGTAGTCTTCGCAGTCGCCACCTTGCGTACCTAATGATTCGAACGGGCTGGCCCAGTAGTCGTCTTGTTGCCAGTGCTGCGCATCGCTGACAAAGGGTACCTGATCGTTAAAAAACTGATTCACACCACGCAGTTGCTGCTCCAGCGACTCGCCACTGAGCTGTTGCAGTTGCTCGCGCCACAGCCGCAAGCGCTGAGCGGCGGCTTCATCGTACTGTTGCTGCGCCAGCTCGATGCTTTGTTCTGGCACCCAGTCCATGGCATCTGCCAACAGCCCCAATGCCGCCCCCATCGCCAGCGCGAGCGGCGCAGCCAACAGTAACCGCCTGCCAGGAGACAGCAGGCTCTGAGTAAGGGACATCAACTTGGAGGAAAGAGGCAGCATCATCCGCCGCTGGCATTGATATTCATCACAGTATATTAGAGGCTATCCCACTAAAGTGAAGGCCTGCTGACGAAACCTCGGTGCTCGGGCCGACTGGCTGCTATCCTTAGTTTTTAATCATTTTTTGGCGAGACACAGACTGCCGTTATGTCCGAAACGCTGACACCTGCCGCGCGCCTGCGCCAGCACTTCTCTAGCCGCGTGATTAATCAGGTGCGACAGTTGCTGGATATTTGGCGACGTCTACCAGAGCTGCAATGGTCCAAACAAGCCATGAATGATTTTATTCTGGCGACCGAAAAACTGGCACGCTTTGCCCAGCGCTTTAAGGCCGAGCGTCACGAAAGCATTGCTCGCGATATGCTCATCATCTTGCAGCAAATTCGCCCGGGCCGTAGCCCGAACACGGCTCAGCTGGAGCAGCTCAATCATCATGTCTTGCTGCTTAGCCAAACAGCCTTACGCTATACCGACGACGATAACGCCGATCACCTCATTCCCAGCAAAAAACCGGTCTACATAGCGCTCGCCGACACCGATAATGCCCTCACCATGGCCGAGCAGATGCAGTACTTTGGCCTGCTGCCTGAGCTTAAACGCACGACTCACGACTTTGTCGAATCGCTGCAGCAGCGCCACCCATCTGCCATCGTCATGGACATCGACTTCGGCGGCCAGGGAGCCGGCATTGACCTGGCCGATCGCATTCAACAAAGTCGTGATATCTCGCTGCCCATTATTTTTACTTACCGCAGCGCTGCACCGACCATCGTTGAGCGCCTAAATGCCATGCGCCATGGCGGCGTCGGCATGTACCCAGATACGGAAGTGCAGTTAGTGATTGGCCACTTGGAGCAGCTCCTGGATCATTCACCGCAACCCCCTTATAAGGTGCTGGTCGTGGACGATTCACGTGCACAGGCCACCCATGCCGCCAACGTATTGAACAAGGCCGGGATGCTCAGCCAGGTCAGCAATGATCCGCTGCAAGTCCTAGACGCACTGGACAGTTTCAATCCCGACCTAGTGCTGATGGACATGTACATGCCCGAATGCAACGGCATGGAGTTGGCTAAGGTGATTCGCCAGCAACGAGAGCATCTGAATCTGCCCATTATTTATCTTTCCGGTGAGGACGACCGCGAACGACAACTGCAAGCCATGGCAGAAGGCGGCGACGACTTTTTGACCAAACCGGTAGAGCCCGGCCATTTGCTCACCACCATTCGTACTCGGGTTGAACGTTCCCGACAGCTGTATCGGCTCATTTCGCGCGATAGCCTGACAGGCCTTTTGAACCACACCCACATGCTCGAGACCCTACAGGACTTACTTAACCGTCGTGGCAAGCGCCCGCTCAGCTTTGTAATGGTCGACATCGACCACTTCAAAAGCATCAATGATACCCACGGCCACCCAATCGGTGACGTTGTCATCAAGAACCTGGCGCTGTTTTTGCGCCAAAACCTGCGCAAAAGCGACCCGATTGGCCGCTACGGTGGTGAAGAATTCGCAGTGGTGCTGCAAGACGCCGACGAGCAACAGGCGCAAATCGTGATGGATAAAATCCGCAACAACTTCTCCAACCTGATTCATGCTGGCCTGCGTGAGCTGAAAGTAACGTTCTCCTGCGGTGTTGCGCAGTCGGCCGGTGAAAGCGCCGCCACCCTGGTAGAGCGTGCCGACCAAGCGCTTTATTGCGCCAAGCGTGGCGGCCGTAACCAAGTGGCGATGGCCGGGCCGCCTCAGGTTGCCAAGGATGACTGAACTGCAGTGTTAATGGGTTCCCATTTCCCCGGAGGTTAGCTGGACGCTGCCCGACCTTTGCGGCAAACTCGCTGTTTTTGCGCAACAGACCAATAACGGACATCAGCATGGCCAATTTTCTGGTGTTGCAGGGCCCAAACCTGAACCTGCTGGGTACACGTGAACCCCATATCTATGGCGCCACGACATTGGCAGATTTGGAGCAGCAGCTGCAACAGCAAGCTCAGACAGCTGGCCACCAGCTGCAACAGTTTCAAAGCAACGCCGAACATGCCTTGATCGAGCGCATTCATGCTGCCCGGCAAGACGGCACGGATTTCATTATCATCAATCCCGCTGCCTTTACCCACACCAGTGTTGCCTTGCGCGATGCCCTGGCAGGTGTCGCCATACCGTTTATTGAAGTGCATATCTCCAATGTGCATGCCCGCGAAGCTTTCCGCCAGCATTCGTATTTGTCAGATCTGGCCATCGGTGTCATTTGCGGTCTGGGTGTGCAAGGTTATTCCCTGGCGCTGAGCGCCGCTATTGAGCAAGTGAGTCACGCCTAACATGTCCTGGATACAAGCCCGACTGCACGCCCGTAAAGAACAGGTTGATGCCCTCGAGAACGCGCTATTGGCCACCGGAGCCCTGTCCGTCACCTTGATGGACGACGCCGATCAGCCAATATTAGAACCAGAACTGGGCACGACCCCGCTGTGGGATCACACCCTACTGTTAGGCCTTTACGACGCCAACACCGATGCCGAGCAACTGCCCCAGCAACTGCAGCAGGCCTATCGGGCGGAAGGTGGCGAGCAACTGCCAACCTGCAAAATCGAAATTTTGGAAGACAAAGACTGGGTGCGCGCATGGATGGACGAATACCAGGCCATGCCCTTTGGCCAACGCTTGTGGGTTTGCCCAAGCTGGCAACAACCTCCTGAGCCAGAGGCCGTCAACCTGATGTTGGACCCAGGGCTGGCCTTTGGCACAGGTACGCATCCCACGACCGCACTGTGTTTGAACTATCTAGACAGTGCCGTACAAGGTGGTGAGCACATTCTGGACTACGGTTGTGGTAGCGGCATTCTCGGAATGGCTGCGTTGCTATTGGGAGCAGACTACATGACCGGTACCGACATTGACCCGCAAGCCCTAGAGGCAACGGCTGAAAATGCACGGCGCAACCAGATTGATGCGCAGCGCTATCAGGTCTACCTACCTGAGCAAACGCCAGCACTGCAAGCAGACATCACCGTCGCCAACATTCTCGCTGGCCCCTTGCGTCAGCTGGCGAGTGACATTGCTCGACTGACACGCCCCGGCGGTCTACTGGCGCTATCCGGTATCCTGGCCGAACAAGCCGAAGACGTACGAGCCAGCTATCAGCCTTGGTTCGATATGGACGAGCCACGCTTGCTGGACGGCTGGGCATTGCTCAGCGGTCGTAAACGTCAGGAGAGCTAAAGATGGCTGTGCACGTCACACGCTGTCCCCATTGCCACACTACCTTTCGGGTGCGCGATGAGCATCTCAACATTGCCAAAGGGGCAGTGCGCTGTGGCTCGTGTTTGCAAGTGTTTAAGGCAACGGACTACTTCGTCGATGAGTCAGAAGTCGTCGCACCCGCGCCTTCAACATCGCCACAGACAACGTCGAAACCCGAAGACGATGACATCGGCTTGATATACGACGACATGGACAGCACCGCTGGCGGCTCAGACGATGATGACGACTTTGGCCTGATTCATGACGACATGGAGCTCGACGAGGAAGACGACGAGGAAATCCCAGATCGCATCGCCGATGACCCACTGTCTGACTTGGGCTTAAAAGAAGACACCCAAAAGAAGAAAAAGCGGGTCGAACGCAATGCTTTGATCGTTGACGATGCGTTTGTCGATTTCAATATTGCCGCCAGCGAGCAAAGCGACAAAGACAGTAAAAGCGACGAAGCCTGGGCCGATGAGTTACTGATCGAAGACCAGGAAATCACCCTGGAAGATCTTGATCGCGGTGATGAGTTCAGCAAGCCGTTCTTCAGCGATGCTGGCGAGCCCGAAGATGATCCCCAACAGCGTCCTGATCGCAACGACGGCATGACGCTGGGCAAAAGTGACCTGGCCACTGAAACTCTGGAGCTGGTTCCCCCTGCCGCGCAACTGCGCATTAACGACGAACCACTGCACTTCTCTCAGCCACGCCAACGCCGCCAGCTTGCTTGGGGTTGGATGATCGGTTGCGTCCTGCTGCTTATGCTGGCCTGCGCGCAAACGGCGTATTTTCGCTTTGATGACTGGTCGCGCCAGCCACAGTGGCGCCCATGGTATGGCAAAGTATGCGAGGCCATCGGCTGCGAGCTGCCCACCATTCAAAACCTGGGCCGTATCACAACACAGCATTTGGTGGTGCGTGCCCACCCCAACCTGGAAGGCGCCTTGGTTGTCGATACGTTAATCAACAACCTGGCCGATTACCCTCAACCCTTCCCTGACCTGGCTCTGGTATTCCGTGATCTGAACGACAACCTGATCGCCAGCCGAGCATTTTCACCGCAGGAATATTTATCCGGTGAACTGGCCGGCCGGCGCGATATGCCGGTACGAACGCCTATTCATATCGCACTGGAAATCGTGGACCCCGGCCCGAAAGCAGTGAGCTACGCCATTGAGCTGCTGCCCAATCAGCGCCCCTGAGTCAAGCCTTTTCGTGCACAAAAAACCAGCAATTGCCCCTTTATTCGCTGAGGGGTTGTGAGTATCATGTCGCGACTTTTTCGTCGCACATTTTTTGACCAAACGTAATCTGGACGTATGCCTGATATTGGCCCGTACACGCTGCCCAATCCCGTGATTCTGGCCCCTATGGCAGGAGTAACGGATCGCCCCTTCCGCCAACTGTGTCGTCAACTCGGCGCCGGTTTGGTGGTGGGTGAAATGGTGTCAGCAGACCCAAGCTTGCGCCACACACGCAAGTCACAGCTGCGCCTGGATCACAGCGGAGAACCTGAACCCATCGCGGTTCAGATTGTTGGCGGTGACCCGGAGATCCTGGCCAGCAGCGCGCGCTTTAATGCCAGCAATGGCGCTCAGATTATCGACATCAATATGGGTTGCCCGGCCAAGAAAGTCTGTAACAAGGCTGCCGGCTCGGCGTTACTGAAAGATGAAGCCCTGGTTAAAGACATATTACAGGCCGTGGTCGAAGCCGTGGATGTGCCAGTGTCACTGAAAATCCGTACTGGCTGGTCGCCTGACCACCGCAACGCCCCGCGCATTGCAGAAATGGCGCAGGCAGCCGGCATAGTGTCACTGGCCGTACATGGCCGAACCCGGGCCTGCGGTTATAAAAATACGGTTGAGTACGACACCATTCGTACCGTTAAACAAACGGTCGATATTCCGGTGTTTGCCAATGGTGACATTACCAGCGCTCGCAAAGCGGCGGAAGTAATGCACTACACTGGCGCTGACGGTGTGTTGATTGGCCGTGCTGCTCAAGGGCGGCCGTGGATTTTCCGAGAAGTGGCGCATTACCTGGCCACGGGCGAAGAACTGAAAGCGCCGGACTTAACCGAAATAGAAAATATTCTCACCGCTCACATGGTCGCGTTGTATCAGTTTTATGGCGACTTCATGGGAGTACGCATCGCCCGCAAGCACGTCGGTTGGTATTTGCAGGAGCATGACCAAGCTAAGGCTTTTCGCAAAGCCTTTAACTCGCTGGAGAGCACCGAGCAGCAGCTTGAGGCCGTTGCGTCTTTTTTCAGGGACACAGTAAGACGAAAGGGGATGGCAGCATGAACACCGAATCTATTGAAAGGAAGGTTGACACCGTGACCGACTCAGCAGATATGAAAAATCATCTGCGTGCTCCTCTGGAGCCCACTCATACTTTGCGTGACAGCGTGGAAAAAGCGCTGCAAAACTACTTTGACCACCTCGATGGCCAGCCCGTTGTCGACCTGTACGACATGGTCCTGTCCGAAGTGGAAGCCCCACTGTTGGAAACGGTGATGAAGTACACCCGCGATAATCAGACCAAAGCCTCCGTGGTATTGGGGCTGAATCGCGGCACGCTGCGTAAAAAGCTCAAACAGTACGGAATGCTGTAACCTCGATTACCTCAAGCGGCCCTAGGCCGCTTTTTCGTTTTTAGCCTTCAAAAAACTGACTGAATGAACAAGATGACCACTATCACACCCGTTCGTCGCGCTTTAATCAGTGTCTCTGACAAAACAGGCATTGTTGAGTTTGCCCAAGCCCTGCACCAGCTGGGCTTAGAAATCCTATCTACTGGCGGCACCTATAAACTGCTGCTGGAAAACCAGGTGCCTGCTATCGAAGTGTCGGATTACACCGGCTTCCCTGAAATGATGGATGGCCGGGTAAAAACCCTGCATCCGAAAATTCACGGTGGCGTATTAGGCCGCCGCGGGCAAGACGATGCCGTCATGAGCGAGCACGAGATCCAGCCCATCGACTTAGTGGTCGTCAACCTCTACCCCTTTGCTGCCACGGTAGCGCGCCCAGATTGTGACTTGGCCCTGGCGATTGAAAATATCGATATCGGCGGCCCGACCATGGTGCGCTCGGCCGCCAAAAACCACGCTCACGTGGGCATCGTCGTTAACGCCGGTGATTACCAACAGGTGTTGACTGAGCTGCAACAACAGCAAGGTTTGAGTCACAAAACTCGCTTTGATCTGGCACTGAAGGCGTTTGAACACACGGCAGCTTACGACGGCATGATCGCCAACTACCTGGGCACCATTGACCAGAGCGCTGAGCAGCTCAGCGTTGACCAACGCCACCACTTCCCGCGCACCTTTAACAGCCAGTTCGTTAAAGCCCAAGACATGCGCTACGGTGAGAACCCACATCAAAGCGCGGCGTTTTATGTCGAGGCCAATCCACAAGAAGCCTCCATTGCTACCGCCAAGCAACTGCAAGGCAAAGAGCTGTCGTACAACAACGTCGCCGACACCGACGCCGCCCTAGAGTGCGTTAAGTCCTTCACCAAGCCGGCGTGTGTGATCGTCAAACACGCCAACCCGTGCGGTGTCGCCGTGGTACCCGACGCCGATGGCGGCATTCGCGCAGCCTACGAGCTGGCCTTTGCCACCGACAGTGAATCTGCCTTTGGCGGCATCATCGCGTTCAACCGTGAGTTGGATGCCGATACCGCCAAAGCCATCGTTGACCGTCAGTTTGTGGAAGTGATCATCGCGCCCAGTGTTAGCCCAGAAGCCGTTGACGTGGTTGCCGCCAAGAAAAACGTGCGCTTGTTGGCATGTGGCCAGTGGGACACAGTGCGCAGCGCCGGCCTTGATTACAAACGTGTGAATGGCGGCTTGCTGGTGCAAGATCGTGACAACGGCATGATTCGCACGGAAGACCTGCAAGTGGTAACTCAACGGGCACCCACTGAAGCGGAAATCAACGATCTGGTGTTCGCCTGGAAAGTGGCCAAATTTGTTAAATCTAATGCCATTGTGTACGCCAAAAATCGCCAAACCGTCGGCGTGGGCGCCGGCCAAATGAGCCGCGTGAACTCCGCTCGCATTGCCGCCATCAAGGCCGAACACGCCGGTTTAGCCGTAGAAGGTGCAGTGATGGCGTCGGATGCCTTCTTCCCCTTCCGTGACGGCATCGACAATGCGGCCCAAGCCGGCATTAAAGCCATCATTCAGCCTGGCGGCTCGATTCGTGACGACGAAGTCATTAAGGCAGCCGATGAAGCTGGCATTGCCATGGTGTTCACCGGCATGCGCCACTTCCGCCATTAAGCACAATGCGGCTGCTTGCAGTCGCTTGAACTGATGACCAGGCACGCTAGGTGCCTGACGGCAACATCGCGGGCCTCGCCCGCTTCTGCACACAGGAATGCAACATGAAGGTATTAGTGATTGGCTCAGGTGGCCGTGAACACGCTCTGGCATGGAAAGCTCTGCAATCTCCCTTAGTCGACAAAGTGTTTGTCGCACCCGGCAATGCAGGCACCGCCAAAGAAGCCGGCATGGAAAATATCGCCATCGACGTGATGAATTTTGATGCCCTGCAACAATTTGCCCAAGATAACGACATCGGCCTCACCATCGTTGGCCCAGAGGCACCGCTGGTCGACGGCTTGGTGGATCAGTTTCAGCAGGCCGGATTGAAAATTTTCGGCCCATCCAAAGGTGCCGCTCAGCTGGAAGGCTCGAAAGCCTTCACCAAGGATTTTCTGGCTCGCCAGCAAATTCCAACGGCGGAGTACCAGAACTTTCACGAAGTTGAGCCAGCCCTAGCTTACTTGCGTGAAAAAGGCGCGCCGATCGTCGTTAAAGCCGATGGTCTGGCCGCCGGCAAAGGGGTGATCGTCGCCGAAACCCTGCAACAAGCTGAAGACGCTGTAAAAGACATGCTGTCTGGCAATGCCTTTGGTGATGCTGGCTGTCGCGTCGTGATTGAAGAGTTCCTGAGCGGGGAAGAAGCCTCGTTTATCGTCATGGTCGATGGCAAAAACATCCTGCCGATGGCCACCAGCCAAGATCACAAGCGTGTTGGCGATGGCGATACAGGCCCCAACACCGGCGGTATGGGCGCTTATTCACCGGCCCCTGTGGTCACGCCTGAAATCAATGAGCGCATCATGCGCGAAGTCATCGTGCCGACCGTGGAAGGCATGGCCGCCGAAAGCAACGACTACACCGGCTTTTTGTACGCCGGCTTGATGATTGACAGCGATGGCGCCCCCAAGGTGATTGAGTACAACTGCCGCTTTGGCGACCCAGAAACTCAACCCATTATGCTGCGCATGCAATCCGATTTGGTCGCGCACTGTCTGGCGGCCTTAGACGGCAAGCTCGATGGCGAGCAAGCGCAGTGGGACCCACGCGCTTCTCTAGGCGTGGTGTTGGCCGCCGGCGGCTACCCGGAAAGCTATCGCAAAGGCGATGTGATTCGTCTGCCGGAACAAGACGGTCACGAGCGCAAAACCTTTCATGCCGGCACAGCACTGAACGAGCAAGGCGAGGTAGTCACCGCGGGCGGGCGTGTATTATGCGCCACCGCTCTGGGCAACAGCGTCGCCGAAGCGCAGCAGCAAGCCTACGAGCTGGCGGCACAAATAGAGTGGCAAGATGCGTTTTATCGTCGTGACATTGGCTATCGCGCGGTTGCACGCGAGCGGTCATAATAGGCACGTTTCCATGTAACGACGAAAGGAGCCATCAGGGATGAAGTCGATTCGATGCCTGCTGCTAAGCATTTTGCTACTGGCTTCGTCCCCGCTCTGGGCCATGAGCCCGGTGCTGCTTCCAGATGGCTCTTTTGACTTTGCCATAACCCAATACGTGGCGGTGTATGAAGATAAAACCGCCCGTTTGGGGATTGAGCGCATGCTCACCCGAGAGCAGCAGCTGCGATTTACTCCCAGTCACAGCCAGACGCTGAAGTTTGGTGTCTCAGATTCCGTTTTCTGGCTGCGATTAAGCATTACCAACCCTTATAACGATGCTCGGCAAGGCGTTATCAGCCTCTCCAATAGCCGCCTCGATCAGGTTCGTTTATTCGATATCACCGAAGACTCATTGCGTCAGGCATTGGCACATCAACAGCCAGGAAAGCTGCGTGGTGGCTTTCAACAAGCCTATCCATTTCGCATTGAGCTGAAACCTAAAGCCACCCACAGCTATTTGATTCGCCTGAGTTCTGATTCTGTCTTCAACTCTGGCATTCGCCTGAGCAGCCTGGATCACTTTCTCTCCAACGAGCAAGCGCAGTTTTGGACCCTAGGTTTAGTGCTGGGCTGGATCCTGGCGACCATGGCCTACTTTGCTCATCTCGGCTGGCAGCGACGCTTGCCCCTCGCAGGCTGGGGCATGGCGTACTGTTTAGCGATGGCAGGCTACCTCATTGCCTGGAGCAGCCTAGGTGCCGTATTGCAGCCGTTGCCAAACTTGCTGCGCGAGCAATTAGCACTGACTTGCCTACCACTGGCGGCCATCGCCTTTAATTTGGCCATCTACAGCTTACCTTGGGCCAAGTCACGGATTCGTACCGGCTTGCTGGCCATGTCGAGCATTCAATTTGCTATCGCCATCATTGCCTTGTTCAGCGACGGTTTCAGTGATCTGCTAGTCACGGTGGCCGTCACGGTTAACTACTTGGTATTGGCGGTCTGGTTGCTGTTTAGCCATTGCCAGCAGCGCATGGCGCAGCGCCCTTTGCAGTGGGCCGCCAGCTTGGCGGGTATCGGGCTACTCATTTCATTGCTCAGTGACTTAAACCTGCTGCAGCTGGATGTGTTTACCGACTGGGCCACGCTCCTGCTGCCGATGGTTATGGTGGTCGGCCTGGTCTTGGCCAGCATGCAACTTAGCCGTCCACGTCAACGTGACGTCATTGTGTCTGCCGCCACCCCCTGGCTGACACCCGATCTCCTTAATCAGGTCAGTCACGAGCTGCGCAGCCCGATCAATGGTGTGATGGGGATGAGCGAGCTGCTGGCGGACTCACCGCTAAGTGCCAGCCAGCGTGAGTGTTTAGATACCATCAATATTGCCGGCCAAGATTTGTCCCATGTAACGCAACAACTCTCCGACTTAGCACGCATTTACAATCAGCAGCTCGAGCTAGAGCGCAAAGCATTTGCGGTCGGCGATCTGATGGAGCAAACGCTGGTATTTTGTCAGCAACAATCGCAGCAAAAACAGATCGAACTGTTACTCGACATCAGCAGCGAGCTTCCTGCCCGCTACATTGGTGATCAACAACGCCTGACGGCCATCTTATATGCACTGCTTAACCACACCCTTGGGTATGCGGAGTTTGGCGAGCTGACCTTGCGCGCGCAGCCCTTTCAGCAGGATGGCCAGCATGGGCTGCATATCCAGTTATTGTTAAATGGCAACCTAAGTAAGCACGACGAATTTCGCAACGTACTGCGCCAGCTGCAACCGCAACGCGGCAGTGATCAGGGCTTGAACGGCCGCCACTGGGATTTGCTGATCTGCCGCCACTTACTGATAAAAATGCAGGCACAAATGACGGTGGAGTGCATCAATCATCAAGGCGCCTGCGTTGATGTGTATTTACCACTGACCGCCGAGCATCAACTTCAACAGCAACAAACGCAACGCCCAGAACTGAGCCTTGAGGGCCGACGCATTCTGGTCGTCGATGACAACGCCACCTTACGTACGGTGTTAGAGAAGCATTTGCGCCGTTGGAATGCCCAAGTCTGGGTCAGCCATAGCGGTCCAGAAGCACTGGCCCAACTGCGCAGCCAAGTTAGCCGAGGCGAAGCCATTGATACGGTTATTACCGATCAAGACATGCCAGCCATGACCGGTATTCAGCTGGCAGTGCGCATCGAAAACGACGGTGAAATCACCCCAAAGCCGAAACTGATGATGCTCACTGGCATGGTCACCGCCTCTCTCAAGCGTGAAGCACTGGATACGGGCATTCGTCATGTTGTTGCCAAGCCAGTCACGGCCGATAAGCTGCGTCGCAGCTTGCAGGAGTTGGAGTCCTAACCCGCCATGACCGCCCGCTCTTGAGCCCATTCGCGCAACTGCAGCAGCGGCTCTGCCATGGTGACGGACAGTGGCCGTGTGCGCATAATTTCGCGCATTAAAACATCTGTGTGCAAGCTTTGCTCATCGCTGGCATGCCAACCAGACACCACCGCTTGCTCAAGCTCCGCCCCAGAAAATCCTTCGCTCATGGCCGCCAACGCTTCTAGGTCAAACAGGCTGCTGTCCAGACCGCGTTTTTGCAGATGTATGGCAAGAATCTTTTGCCGCACCTCGGTATTCGGTAGGTCGACGAAAAACAACTCGTCCAAGCGGCCTTTGCGCACCAACTCAGGTGGCAAGGCCTGAATGTTGTTCGCCGTTGCCACCACAAACACCCGCGACTTGTGCTCCGCCAGCCAGGTCAGCAGTGTGCCCAGCACGCGCTGGCTGACACCGCCGTCACTGCCATCTTGTCCTAAGCCTTTTTCAATCTCATCGATCCACACCACGCACGGCGACATGGCTTCGGCCAGCTGCAATGACTCTCGCAACTGGCGCTCGGTTTCACCGATGAACTTGTTGTACAACGTGGCGAAGTCCAGGCGCAGCAAAGGCACCCCCCAACTGCCGGCCACCGCTTTCGCTGCCAAGCTTTTACCGCCACCTTGAATGCCAAACAGCATCATGCCTTTTGGGCGCAAGTCATCGTCAGCCTCCAAAAACGCGCGATGACGCTGGTCTAACCAGTGTTTCAACTGATTTAATCCGGCCACTTCGGCAAAGCGTGCGGTATCGAACTCGTATTGCATGACGCCGTCCATATCCATGAGTTCGAGCTTGGCCTTGCTGATCGCCGGGACGTCTTCTTCGGTGAGCGCACCGTCGTCGATGATGGCACCACGCACCAAGTGACGCGCATCCGATAGGGTTAACCCACGCAAATTGGCAACCAAGCGATTTAGGATTTCAGGGTCGGCCTTGACCTTGCGGCCATGCTGGTTCGCATACAAACGGGCTTCTTCTCTGACCAACGCCAGCAGCTGCTCTTCATCGGGCAAATGCAGTGAAAAGTAGGCCGCCATGCGCTTGAGTTCATCTGGCAACTGCACTCTGTGGCTTAGCAGCACTAGTGTTTTGCCGAAGCGCTTGTGTTGCAGGGCGATGTCTTTCAGTAGGCGAACCACCATCGCTTCATGCAGATAAGGGTGTAAATCGCACAACACGTACAAACCGCCTTGTTCGCGTTGTTTTATCGCTTTTAGGGCAGCGTCGGGCTGTTGGGTGTCGGTCTCGCCACCAATGTCTTCGCCAAAGCCCAGCCGGCGCAGACCATCGGTTAGCGTCCATTGCTGCAAGCCAAGACCGCGCTGAATCGCTAGACGGGTAAGAATCTCTAAGGCCCTGGGCTCTTCGTGGGTTTCAATGACCAACAGCGGTAACTGTCGATCCAACATCAGCCCAAGGTCACGAATATCCTGCATACTTCTTCCTACGCCCAAGTATTTACACTAGTAACTATACCTGATGCACATCATGCAGACAGACCGACATTGCCGTAAAATAGTCGCCATTCTCATTTTTGGAGGCCTGTCATGAGCCTGAACGCCACTTCTTCATCGCCGCGCCGCCTATCACTGTTAGATAAGCTCATCAGTAATGCCGATCAGGCCCTGCGAACCTTGGTGCCCGGAGCTGCCAGCGAATATCGCCCGTCGCCAGCGCAGCAGCGTCCTCACGCCGAGCTTAACGATGAAGAAAAGCGACACGCTGCCGGCTTAATGCGCATTAACCACACAGGTGAAGTGTGTGCCCAGGCACTGTATCAAGGACAAGCGTTGACGGCGAAGCTGCCAGAAGTGCGTGATGCGATGGAAGAAGCCGCGCGTGAAGAGGTGGACCACTTGGTCTGGTGTGAAAAGCGCATTCATGAGCTTGGCAGCCACACCAGCCGCCTAAACCCTCTGTTTTATGGCTTGTCGTTCGGTATTGGCGCCGTTGCTGGCAAAATCAGCGATAAGGTCAGCCTGGGCTTTGTTGCCGCCACAGAAGAGCAAGTATGCCAGCACCTCAGTGCTCACATGACCTCGCTGCCGACTCAGGATGAAAAAAGCAAAGCTGTGCTGCTGCAAATGCTGGAAGACGAGGCCAAACACGCCACCACCGCTCTCGACGCAGGCGGCGCTCGCTTCCCACTGCCGGTCAAATTGGCAATGACCGGGCTGTCGAAAGTCATGACCAAAGCCACTTACCGTATCTAGAGCCCTCCGGCGATACCGAGCGGACGCCGAACGATTCAGAGGCGCCCCAGCCCCGGTGCAGCTGACTCATGCTGGTGCGACCTTATGCACCAGCATGGCTCAGAACACGGCCTTATATCGCCGCCCCCATGCTAGATGGATTTCTGTTATTCCAGGCAAAGCCGATGCAACCGCATTAGGCTGAAGAGACAGCCTTTTCAGAGCCTCGACGCTCGCTTTCTGTGTTTAGAGGTTGTGTGTTGTCAGGAGTCACTATGTCCCATCACCGTCACAACTGGTTAGATCGAATTCGGCGCTTTTACCGTTTACCTGAGCATCAACCTGAATACCAATGGATGCACAGTCGCACCTATCAGCGTCGGCGCGAACAGGTCAAAACTGGCTGGATCATTGCCGGCCTCGCCATGTTGGGGCTGGGGAGCATCGGAGCGGTGGTCATCATCGCGGCGTTTGCCACCTTTATGTCGCTGGCCTTTTTAGAGTACGACCAATAAAAAAGCCGCCGCTGCGATGGCAACGGCGGCTTTTCATCGTGCATCAGTGCTGAGCTTATAGACTCAGTACCTTCTCTCCACGTGCGATACCAGACACACCTGAGCGCACCGTTTCCAGTACACAGCCTTCACCAATAGAATCAATAAAGGCTTCGATTTTATCCGTCGCACCGGTCAGTTGAATGGTGTACACACTGGCAGTGACGTCCACAATTTGACCGCGGAAGATATCAACGGTGCGTTTGATCTCTGCCCGCTGTGCACCGACCGCTTTCACCTTAATCAGCATCAGCTCACGCTCAATGTGAGCACCTTCAGACAAGTCCACCAATTTGACCACTTCGATCAGCTTATTGAGCTGCTTGGTGATTTGCTCAATTTTGCGGTCATCACCCGTGGTGGTCATGGTCAGACGTGACAGTGTTTCGTCTTCCGTCGGCGCCACGGTCAAAGTCTCAATGTTGTAGCCTCGCTGAGCAAACAACCCCACCACCCGCGACAGCGCACCGGGTTCGTTTTCCATCAGGATTGAAATGATATGTCTCATGATCAAGTACGCTCCGTCTTGCTTAGCCACATGTCACGCATGGTTCCCATCGGCACCTGCATGGGATAAACGTGCTCTTCTTCGTCGACAGCGACGTCGAGGAATACCAGACGGTTTTGATACTTGTTAAAGGCATCATCCAAGGCTTGCGCTAAGTCGCCACGCTCAGTGACTTGAATGCCGACGTGACCATAAGCTTCGACCAGCTTCACGAAATCGGGCAAAGATTCCATGTAAGAGTTCGAATGGCGGCCTTCGTAGTTCATATCCTGCCACTGACGCACCATGCCCAATGAGCCGTTATTGAGGCACAGAATTTTTACCGGAATGCCGTACTGTAGGCAGGTCGACAACTCCTGAATGTTCATCTGAATCGAACCTTCACCAGTGACGCACACCACCATGTCATCAGGGAAGTTCATCTTGATGCCCATGGCCGCCGGGAAGCCAAAGCCCATGGTGCCCAGGCCACCGGAGTTGATCCAGCGATTGGGTTTATCGAACTTGTAGTATTGGGCGGCAAACATCTGGTGCTGGCCCACATCCGAGGTGACGTAAGCATCGCCTTTGGTGGCTTTCCACAGGGCTTCCACGACTTCTTGCGGCTTCATCTTGCCGTTTTCATTAATCTGGTAGCGCATACCATGGCGCTGGCGCCATTCGTTGATTTGCTTCCACCAAGATTCGATTGCAGCTTCGTCTGGCGTCGTAGCGGCTTCATCCAGCAGCGACATCATCTCGTCCACCACACTGCCCACTGGGCCAACGATCGGCACATCAACCACGATGGTTTTAGAAATGGAGGACGGATCAACATCCACATGGATCAGCTTGGCATCTGGGCAAAATTTATCGGTGGCGTTGGTCACACGATCGTCAAAGCGCGCGCCAATGGCCAAAATGACGTCCGCATGGTGCATCGCCATGTTGGCCTCATAGGTACCGTGCATGCCCAGCATACCCAAGAAACGCTCACCCGTTCCCGGATACGCGCCCAACCCCATTAAGGTGTTGGTGCATGGGAAGTTCAAGCGATCGACCAAGGCCCGCAGTTTATCGGAGCTGCCATCAATGATAACGCCACCACCGCTGTAGATAACCGGTCGCTTGGCGGCCAGCAGTAAATCAACGGCTTTTTTGATCTGGCCCGAATGACCGCGCTGTGGTGGCGTATATGAGCGCAGCTTCACTTTTTTGGGGAACTTATACTCAAAGCGCTCGTTAGGCATGGTCATGTCTTTCGGCACATCAATGACCACAGGCCCAGGGCGACCAGTGCTGGCAATATAAAATGCTTTAGCCACCAGCTCGGGAATCTCTTCCGGGTGCTTGACCGCAAAACTGTGCTTCACAATCGGACGCGACACACCCAGCATGTCGGTTTCTTGAAACGCATCGTCGCCCACCAAGTGACTCATCACCTGACCAGATATGACCACCATTGGAATGGAGTCGGTAAAGGCGGTTGCAATGCCGGTTACGGTATTGGTCGCACCCGGGCCCGAAGTGACCATCACCACACCTGGCTTTCCCGTCGCACGGGCATAGCCATCAGCCATATGAGCAGCGGCTTGCTCGTGACGGACCAGTACGTGTTTGACGGCACTTTGTTTGTAGACGGCATCGTACACATGCAGCAACGAGCCGCCTGGGTATCCATAGATGTATTCAACGCCTGAATCATGCAGAGCGCGAACTAACATTTCTCCGCCGGAAAGTAATTCCACCGTACTATCCTCTCTAACATGCTCTGCAGTAGAGCACTAAATTAATTACTATGCGAAATGAGCCATATACAACGAAGCTCAGGGCTGGATGATTAACTTTTAGTTGCTCATCAGTACCCGCCTCTGATCCAGACTGCGGGACTGAACTGGGTCGGAGGATAACCGCACCAGGGGCCGTCATTGCATTACCGGTACCCAAGGGTGGCTGGGCGACTGCCGGTAAACAAAGGCTTTGCAAGTTTATCATTACGCATAGCTGTGTCTACCTTCAATCCGACGTAACACCTTGACAAATCATAGGGTTTTTCAGAATCTCAGCGCGTTTACCAAAAACCAGTAACACTGCGCAGAACGCCAGCACTGGAGTCCCTATACTGAGCATTGAAGGAAGCCATCTCCGCCATGTCACTGCGAGGACGTAATATGACCAAAACACGCTTAAGTCTGTCGATGCCGCTGCTATTGATGGCACTGTGGCTGCCATCACACACAGCGCTGGCAGAGAAAATTTATCGCTGGGTCGATGAAGATGGCCAGGTCCACTTTAGCTCGCAGCCACGCCGGGGCGTGGATGACGACACATACAACGTGCAGATAAATCGCGTTATCCCGCCGCAACTGGAAGAAGAGAGCCCCCCAGAGGAAGAAACCATCTCCGGCGTTAGCGTTGAACAAGCTCAATCCCTGTGTGCCAATGCTCGGGAAGTCAAAGAGCTACTCTCTTCCGAGTTGAACCGCCCTTTCACACGTGAAGACGGCACCGTAAGACCTCTCACTGATGAAGAACGCAAATCGAAGCTCGAAGCAGCCAACCAACGCATTAAAGATTACTGTCGCTAAGCCAAATCAAACTCGCCAGGCGCCCTGTCCGCGCCTGGCGCCGGTAAGAGTAAAAACGGTCATCACTGTAGGTACATAGCGCTAGGTTATATACCCGCTCAACACCCAGCTGTAACAAACGCTGCTTGGCTATACCTGCGAGATCCGCCAGCCAGCGCCCATCATTTCCCGGTTTTAGCAACGTCCCCTCCTCGATGCCCAAGCGCTCTGCGACTTCAGGCCCGATTTCAAATGCCGATTGGCCAATCGCAGGCCCAATGCAAGCCCGAACGCAGCCCGGGTTACGAAAGTGCGCTAACGAGCGCTCAACGATACCATCCACCAAACCACGCCAACCGGCATGCACCGCCGCTACTTGTTCGCCATCGGTAAGCAAAATGGGTAAGCAATCCGCGGTGAGCACCGCACATGCCAACCCCAACTGCCGCGTCACCGATGCATCCGCCGGCAACGTCACCGCACCACCACAGGCTTCGACTACATCTGTGCTGTGCGTTTGCTGCAGCCACTGCACCGCACGCACCGCTGGCAAACGCTGGAGCAAGCGGCGGCGGTTATGCGCCACGACGACCGCATCGTCATCAACATGCTGTGCCAGATTCAAACGCTGGTAGTCAGCCTGAGATTGTCCCCAGCTAGCGGTGGCCGTGGTAATGCACATACCCACGTGAGGGTAATCGGCAAACTGTGGCCAGATCAGACCATCTGGGGTATGGATCATGATAGATCAGCGCGCCTGAGCATCGGCATCAAGCACTTCCAGCAAGTGCTCAAAGTCTTCTGGCAGCTCGCTGTGCCACTCCATGTAGTCGCCAGTGACCGGATGAATCAGTCCGAGCTGTCTGGCATGCAGCGCTTGACGCGGAAACGTTGCCAGCAACTCGCGCAGCTCAGCGCCAACACCCTTAGTTAAACGCGTACGCGCCGCATACGTGGCATCCCCCACCAAGGCGTGACCGATATGTGCCATGTGCACGCGAATCTGGTGGGTACGGCCAGTTTCCAGTTTGCAGCGGATGTAAGTGTGAGCCGGAAACTTATGCAGCACTCGATAGTGGGTGATCGCCTCTTTGCCAGTTGGGCTAACGGTCATTTTAGTGCGCTGAGTGCCGTGGCGACCAATCGGTTCATCTACTTTGCCGCCACCGGTCATATGGCCCTGCACCACGGCTTCATATTCGCGCCCCATGCTGCGATCCTGCAGCTGAGCCACCAGTTGATTCTGAGCATTAAGCGTTTTTGCTACCACCATTAAACCACTGGTGTCTTTATCCAGCCGGTGCACAATGCCAGCACGGGGAATATTGATCAGCTCAGGGCAATGGTGCAGCAAGCCGTTGAGCAAGGTGCCGGTATGATTGCCCGCTGCCGGGTGAACCACCAGTCCTACCGGTTTATTCAGCACCAAAATATCGTCATCTTCGTAAACAATATCTAACGGAATGTTTTCCGCCTGCCAGTCACCTTCGGCTTCGAGCGCGGCGTCCAACACCAGCATTTCACCACCGACCAGTTTGTCGCGGCCGCGCCATTGGGCGCCATCAACGCTCAGCTCACCGCTTTTAATCCACTGTTGCAAACGCGAACGTGAGAACTCTGGAAACAGGGCCGCGGCGGCCTGATCCAGACGTTTGTTGCCCCATTCTGCGGGAACCTGGACTTGCTGTGATATCTGTTGCGACATAATGAATGTGTGACCTGACTGCCTGGACGAATGGGCTGTGGTTGGGAGGACCCGACGACTGTGTTTAAATACGCAATCGTTAAGTATACCGACTATCAGGAAATCACTCCATGAACGCCCGTTGGCTGCTGCTTGTTTTGGCTCTGGCTATCAGTGCCTGCTCTAACTCCCCTGTATCTTCCCAGCAAAAAACCGAGCGCCAGTATTATCAGGAAGCGCGCGAAGCTCTCGACGAGGACAATTTCCTGGTGGCCATGGAGCGTTTGCGCCAACTGGAATCACGCTATCCATTTGGCCAGTACGCCGAGCAAGCTCAGCTCGACATGATGTACTCGCACTTCATGACCGCAGACATGGAGTCCGTTCTGACCGCCAGCGAACGCTTTATTCGTCTGCACCCGCTGCATTCTCAGGTCGACTACGCCTATTACATGCGCGGCCTAGCCACCTATGAGTTAGGTTTTTCTTTGGTCGAGCGCTATTTATCAGACGACGTTGCACGCCGTGACCCCACCGCCCTGCGCGATGCTTTTGAGCACTTTTCAGAATTGCTCATTCGCTTTCCAGATAGCCCTTACACCGCCGATGCCCGCGCTCGCATGGAGTTTATTCGCCAGCGTTTGGCGTCCTACGAAGTTGAAGTAGCACGCTATTACATGAAGCGTCATGCCTTTATTGCCGCTGCCAACCGTGGTCAGCAAGTCTTGCTGCGCTATCAGAACACACCAGCGGTGGCCGATGCCTTAGCAGTGATGGTGGAGGCTTACGAAGAACTGAACATGGCAGACGAGCGCCAACAAGCTTTGTCTCTGCTAAAACTCAACCACCCACAGCATCAACAACTCGAAAACGGGCGCTTTATCAGCAGCGGCCTAGCACAAGCCGATCGCGGCTCCGTATTGAGCGTCATCACCTTTGGCTTGCTGGACTAGCCCCCTCCAGCAGGCCTACTCGTAGCTGTTACACTATGAGAAAGGGACCTCTACAAATCTCGGAGGCGATATTTTGACTAGGCAAAAATCGGTGAAAGAGCGGAGTTTACTGGAGTAAATGAGCATTTTGAGACGATTTTTAACGAAGTCAAAATGAGAAAAAGGGATTTCCAGAGGTTCCCAGAGGCCGCAGTAGGAGCCAGGCATGTCTACTAACTCCCACTACACCGCCCTTGTGTTCGCCGCGTTGATGTCGCTGGTGATGGCAGGCGTCGTTTCAGCAGTGGTCACTGCGGTTAACTCCGGCATTGATGCAGGCTTCGTTAAACGCTGGCTATCAAGCTATATCATCGCCTGGCCGGTGGCCTTTACCGTGTTGCTCAGCCTACGCAGCCGGGTGGCTCGCATCGCCGCCCGACTGACTGGCGATAATTAAACGCCCGCTCGCCAGCCTTGGGTAATGGGATAGCGACGATCACGCCCAAATCCGCGCTGACTGACCCGCACACCTACCGGTGCTTGACGGCGTTTATATTCGTTAATGTCCACCAAGCGAGTAATACGTTTCACAACCTCGGCATCGAACCCTGCTTGAGCGATGGCATCGGCGCTTTCGTCGGCCTCAATGTAGCGCTGTAAAATCTCGTCCAGCTCGTCGTACGGTGGCAAGCTGTCTTCGTCGACCTGATCGGGCGCCAACTCCGCCGACGGTGGCCGAGTAATGACTCGCTCAGGAATCACTTGGCTAAGCTGATTACGATAGCGTGCCAGCTTAAAAACATCGGTTTTGTAGACGTCCTTGAGCGCGCCGTAACCGCCCGCCATATCGCCATACAAGGTGGCATAACCTACCGCCATTTCGCTCTTATTGCCCGTGGTCAGCACCATCGCACCGGTTTTATTCGACAACGCCATGAGCAGCACACCGCGGCAGCGCGATTGCAGATTCTCTTCTGTGGTGTCTACTTGAGTGCCAGCAAACGAGGGCGCTAGGGCCTGCATAAATTCGCGATACATAGGCTCGATGGAGATGGAGTCATATTCCACCCCCATGGTCTGTGCTTGCAGCTCAGCATCACTTTTACTCATGTCAGAGGTATAGGTAAACGGCATCATCACCGCCTTGACGCGCTCAGCGCCCAAGGCATCCACCGCAATCGCCAGCGTCAATGCCGAATCAATGCCCCCGGACAACCCCAGCACCACGCCAGGAAAGCGGTTTTTATTCACGTAATCTCGTACGCCCAGCACCAATGCGCTGTACAGCTCACTCAGGGCATCGTCATCCGGCGCCAGTGGGCGAGATTCAGGCGTGCTCAGCACGCTGCCATCCCAGCTCAGCTGCGCTTGCTGCTCACTCCAGCCCGGCAATTGCACAATGCGCTCACCGCGCGCGTCCATAGCAAATGAGTGGCCATCGAACACCAGCTCATCCTGACCGCCGACCTGATTCACATACAAGATGGGTAACTGATGACGCTGACAATGGCCCGCCACCAACTGCTGACGCTCACCGCGCTTGTTTTGGTGAAAGGGCGAAGCATTCAAATTCAAGATGAGTTCGGCACCGGCTTGGGCACAGGCATCCACCGAGCTGGCATGCCAGATGTCCTCACACACAGTTAAGCCAAGACGGTGGCCTTTAAAGGTCACCACACAAGCGTCATTGCCAGCGGCAAAGTAGCGTTTTTCATCGAACACCTGATAGTTCGGCAATTGCTGCTTAAAGTACAAGCCCTGGCATTCACCTTGCCACCAAAGTGCTGCAGCATTGTAAAGTTGCCCTGCATGACGCCATGGATAGCCCAACACAATGGCAATATCATGACTGGCAGCAGCGATTCGCTTTAACGCCGCCTCAACCCGCAGCTGCAGGCTTGGGCGCAGCAGTAAATCCTCGGGCGGGTAGCCGGTCAGCGCCAGCTCGCTGCACACCAGCAGTTCAGCCCCGTTGGCCGCTGCAGCAGACGCCGCCGAGATGATGCGCTCGGCATTGCCGTCGATGTCGCCGACATGGAAATTTATCTGAGCCATTTGAATGGTAAGTGACTGTGCCATGCCGTCGGGGTACCCTCTGCCGCTGATACGAATAAAAGAAGGCGCGTATTGTCGGGAAATTATCCCCACGGCGCAAACCAATCATTAGGGCTTTTTATGTTGGCCAGACTGCTGCAACGCTTCTCTTTATCACCGCAAATGATTGTGCGTGGCAACCGCCTACTGCGCCTATACAGCTACTATTCGTTGTTTTTGGCGCTGCTGCTTACAATCATCGACAGCTTGGATCAGACCAGTGCTATCTTGGGTCGCCACCTGCCCGATGTTTTTCTGGTGACGGTATCCGTGTACGTCATGGTCGCCAGTATTTTTGTGGTGATCGCCAACCGTGGACCCAATATCGAAATCGCCACGGCCTATGTCTTTATCGAAACAGCCATTCTGGCACTGCTGATGCACAGCAGCGGCACCATGGCGGGTGGTTTCTCCAGTTTGATTTTGGTCGCCGTGGTGGTTGCCAACTTATTAGTGCCGGGGTTATTTGGCTATGCCGTTGCCGCCTGGACGACCTTGGCTGTGCTCTTTTTCCAGCATGTGTGGCCGCAAAGCTATGACGCCTCAGAGGTGGTTGAATCCGGGATTTATGGCTTTTTGTGCTTTCTGTTGGCCGGCGTTACCCAAGCCCTCTCCGCGCGCCTCAACAGCGCCCTCGACCTGGCCACCAATCAGGCACAGCGCATACGACGCCTACAAAAACTGAGTCAGGAAGCCCTGTTCAGCCTGCCAGACGGCGTGATTGCATGCGACCAGCGTCAACAGGTACTGTTTTTTAATGCCGCTGCAGCCCAATTTTTTCCACTGCAGCAAGACCATCCTCTGCCACCAGAGTTGCTCGCCCTGCAAGATGGCGACAACATCGACCGCAGTGAACAGCCGCTCAAACTGAGGCGTCTGCCACTGGGTGACAGTGGCGATGCCCTATTGTTACTTGAAGATGCTCGTCGCCTAGCGGCGGAAGCACAGCAAGTCAAGTTGGCTTCCCTCGGGCGTTTAACCGCCAGCATTGCTCATGAAGTCCGAAACCCTTTGAGCGCCATGCGCCAGGCAGCTCAGCTGCTGGCCGAAACCCCCTATTTGGAGCCGCCAGAGCGCAAACTGACGGACATTATCGAACAGCACTGCATGCGCATTAACCGCACCGTCGAAGACATCTTGCAACTGTCGCGCCGCCGCCCACCGGCCATTGAAGAGTTGCGCTTGCTGCCTTGGTTAGAGCACTTCAAACAACAGTTCTGCAGCGCCCCAGAAGCCGAGCAATGTGATCTGGTTATTCGTTGTGAGCAATCGCTTCTGATAGCCTTCGACCCCGGCCATTTGCAGCAAATTCTGCATAACTTATGTGCCAATGGCCTGCGCTATGCCAGCCAGCGAGCGGCGGAAGGCGGCGATGCACCTAAACTGATGTTGGTGGCACGCCAAGTAACGGAAGTGCATGCCGAGCTGGATGTGATCGACAATGGCGGCGGCGTGGCGCCAGAGCAGCGACCTCACCTGTTTGAACCCTTTTACACCACGGAACATAATGGTACTGGGCTGGGGCTGTATTTGTGCCGCGAACTGTGTGAAGCAAATCATGCCAGCATTTACTATCAGCCTCAGCCCGATGGCAGCTGTTTTCGCCTGAGCCTGCAAACCCGACTGACGAGTTTTCAATGAACCAATATTCCGCGCTGATTATCGATGACGAACCAGACATTCGCGAACTGATCGCCCTGACCCTGGAACGTATGGAGCTGGATTGCTACCAGGCCGGCAGCGTCAGCGAAGCCGTCGAAGCGCTGCAACAGCGGCCGTATCACTTCTGCATTACCGACATGAAGTTGCCAGACGGCAATGGCATGGAACTGGTGCAGCTGTGCCACTCGCGCTACCCAGACATGCCCGTCGCCATGATTACCGCCCACGGCAATATGGAACTGGCCATTGATGCTTTAAAAGCCGGTGCCTTCGACTTTGTCGCCAAACCCATCGACACCCAGCGCTTGCGCGACCTGGTCAAAGCGGCACTAAAGCTGACTCAGGTCGTCATCTCACAGAATACGCCGGACGAAGCTTTGCTGGGTGACTCGCAGCGCATGGCCGATCTAAAAGACGCCATTCGCAAAGTCGCACGTACCCAAGCACCGGTATTTGTGCATGGCGAATCGGGTACCGGTAAGGAGTTGGTGGCGCGCATGATTCATCATCTTAGCCCGCGCGCTCAAGGGCCTTTCATTGCGGTTAACTGTGGCGCCATTCCAGCAGATTTGATGGAAAGCGAGTTCTTTGGCCACACTAAGGGCAGCTTTACCGGTGCCAGCCACGACAAACCGGGCCTGTTCCGGGCAGCAGATGGCGGCACTTTGTTTCTCGATGAAGTCGCGGATTTACCGCTTGAAATGCAAGCTAAGTTGCTGCGCGTGATTCAAGAAAAGGCGGTACGCAAGGTCGGCGAAGAGCATGAGCAGCCGGTGGACGTACGCATCGTCAGCGCCAGCCACCATGACTTGGAAAAACGCGTTAGCGACCAGCGCTTCCGCCAGGATCTCTATTTCCGCCTAAACGTCATTCACCTTGGCGTGCCGCGCTTGGCAGAGCGCAGTGAAGACATTCCACGCCTTGCACGCCACTTTCTTAGCAAATACGCCCGCGAATGGGGCATGCCCAATGTTGAGCTCACACCGGCAGCGCTGCAAACGCTGCAGCACTACCCCTTCCCAGGCAATGTGCGCGAACTGGAAAACATTTTACAGCGTGCCTTTACCATGGCCGAAGACGAATACATTCAAGCAGATGACCTCCAACTGCCCAAATCGGCCACTCCGGAGCCGAGCCAGGCTGCTAACACGCCTGACAACCCAGACGCTCCCATCATCACCAACAATTTGGAGCAATACCTAGAGAACATCGAACGCCGTGCCATTACCCAAGCACTAGAAGAAACCCGCTGGAACAAAACCGCCGCCGCTGAAAAACTGGGGATTAGCTTTCGTGCCCTGCGGTATCGGTGTAAGAAGCTGGGGATCGACTAACGGCTACATAAGACAAAGGGCGTTGATGCCTCACACACCAACAAATACGAGTCCAACCACCATAAATGACAGGTTTCTCCACCTTGTGACCACTGGAAATCAGCCCTGCTTCTGACAGACAAAAAACGTCGCCGAGACTAATTTTGTTCATCAAACTCTACAAGGAGGTAGATGCAATGGGCAATTTTCGTTACGCAGGGATGACTCTAACAGAACTCATTACGGTTCTCTTGGTTGTTTCTACTCTATCCGCAGTCGCACTGCCCACGCTGGACGATTTTTTCAACCGACAGCTAGCACTTTCAGAGGTCATAACACTTAGGCAGTTGGTCTACCAAGCTCGCGGACACGCCATCACCAGCGGTGTGCCGGCAGTGCTGTGTCCTATATCGGCAAATGAATGCTCAACCAACTGGTCCGAAGGCAAGATCACACTATTTGAAGACCTCAACCGAAATCGTACGATCGATTCAAACGACAAGGTTTTGACTCGCTTACAATTGCAACAAGCAAGCAAAGTGAAACTAGATTTTCCGCGATCAGCCATCGTCTTCTATCCAAGCGGATTTGCTCAAGGCTTTACAGGTTCGCTACTGTATTGCCGCGATACTGAACCACCCATCACGATGTCTTTGATAATTTCCAGAGTAGGAAGAGTGCGTCACGGGACGGACAGTGATAACGACGGTATTCTGGAATCTGCTACTGGTAAAAATGCCCCCTGCCCAGCGACATGAGCCCTGCAGCACCACTCGTGACCTACTCAACTCCGTTTATCTGGAGCTTCACAACAATAGACACCGAGCAGTTATGTTAGTCATCGCAGAGACCTTATCAGGAACAGACAATGACGACACAACGTGGATCCGCACTTATCCTCAGCTTGGTGATCTTAACTGCCATCACACTGGGCGCATTAGTGGCGATGGAAAGATCCAGCTTGCAGCTAAAGATGGTCAACAACCTTCAACACTCCCAAGATGTTGAGAACAGTGTCAAAGGTACTTTGACTTATATTTATGACATTCTGGAAAGAAACGCTCCTATCCAAAAAGCATTCATTGAAGCCGTCAACATTGCAGAATCAAACGCTGTACAAGGCGGCGCTGAGTTGGGCGAAACTCGTTTCCCGGCATTTAATATAAGTGCTGTGGGTGGAACATCACCCTTGCTGACAGCGCCAGTGTTCAACAGCCCCGTACTCGACAGTCAACCCGTGACATCTATTCGGTCTATACCAACCCCCCTTGGCTATGATGACTTCCTCAAAGGTAAAATGGGTTGTGGTGCAGGATGTGATTTGTCTTTGTATGCATCTACAAGTGAGGCTACAGGGAGAAACAAAATTATCTCAAACTCCCAAGAAATCGGCTTACAACGAATTGTTCCCTCCAACTGAAGATAGATTACCTAGGAGATTTAACATGAAGCTTTACTGGTTAACATTAGTTGCTCTAGGCTTATCTCAAAACAGCCTCGTGCTGGCTGATGACACAGAAATATTCAGGTCAGATAACGTCAAAAGAATACCGCCAAACGTAGTGTTTGTCATTGATACATCAGGAAGTATGTCATGGAGAGCAGATAGTAACAATGGCCCACGTTTTGGCGAAAAAACACGCTTACAAATCGTCAAGGACTCTGCAATAGCAGCGATCAACAAAATACCTGAAGATAAACCTATCAACATATCCATCATGCGTTTTCATGATGCGCAGTACAAAGGAGGGGAAGGTGGTTATGTGGTTGAACCTCTAGCTTCTACGGGAGACCCTAGCGACAAGCAAAGAATCATTAATGCAATCAATGGATTAACTGCGGGCAATGGCACTCCACTTGTAGAGACAACGTACGAAGCAATTAACTATTTAACAGGGCGTAATGTTGTATGGGGCACACCCCAATCTGGCACAGGCTACAACCAGGTTTATACAAAGCGGACAAACCCTTTCAGATACGGCTACAACTATCTTCGTGACAAGAAATACGGAAGCCCTACCTCCATAATAAGTGGAGGCAAGTACGATGCTCCCATTGAAGCAACCTGCCAAAAGGCACACGTTGTTGCATTCACCGACGGCAGTCCATCAAGTGACACCAACAGCAATTGGGAAATCAGAAGATTATTCAACAACGCTGGAAGTGGTAGTGGCTTATCAAGAAGTTGTGGCAGTGGTAGTGATTTATATTGCGGGGAAGAGCTTGCATATTGGGCATACAATACTGACTTTTTCGATGACAAGCTAATTTCCGGCAAGAGTGATGATGACAATATCATCAAACAAAATGTAAAAATTCATACAGTTGGAGGTTTTGCAGTCAACTCAGATGGCAAAGCTTTACTTCAAAACATGGCTTATCATGGCGGCACCGAAGAAAGCTTAGATGCTAGCAACGAGGATCAGCTAGTCGCGGCACTAGACAATATCTTTAGTAGTATCGCCGATGAAGGAAGCAGTTTCGCTGCTCCAGTTGTATCTGTGAACAATTTCAATTCGTTAGAACACCGTGAAGATGTTTATTATACCGTATTCGAACCGTCTGAAAGCAGCCCAGGCTGGAGCGGAAACTTGAAACGGTATCGTATGTCACCATCAGGTGCGATATATGACTCCAAAGGAAAGCCTGCCGTAAACAATGAAACAGGTTTTTTTAGAGAGTCAGCGCACAGCTATTGGTCAAGTGAAGCCGATGGATACCAAGTAACTAGAGGTGGCATATCTAATCGCTTAAGTAGCGATCGCCCTGTTTACACAAACCTTGGCGGCACAAGTAACCACAATATAATTAACAATGCAAACAAGGTGAACGAAAACAATTCAAGTATAACTGGAGAAATGCTTGGCCTAGATAATAGTGAAGCTGCTCGAATATCAAAGGCGCTAAGGTGGGCACGTGGTACTGTAATGGTCGAGGGTAAAGAACAACCACGCCGCATCCTCGCTGACTCCCTCCACGGAGCACCATTCGTACTTGAATACCAAGACGGTTCAAATAATCAGGATGTATTATTTGCCACAAACAATGCGGGGTACTTAAGCGCCTTTGACCCTGACATCAACAATCCAAAAGAATTTTGGTCATTTATTCCTAAACGCCTTCTACCCAACTTGCCAATGCATGCAGAAGGGAGAGGTAGTGTAAGAAAAACTTATGGCCTAGATGGGCCCATGTCAGTTTACCATGACGATACAGACAGAGATGGCAGAATAGACAAAGGTGAGACCGCTTACCTGAGTGTCGCTATGCGCCGTGGTGGAAATGCGTACTATATGTTTGATATAAGTGATTATCAGCAGCCAGTACTTAAAGAAGTCATCGACAACACGACGCCAGGATTCTCAGAACTAGGACAAACATGGTCACCGATGCGTGTTGCATATATCGAGTGGAATGGAAAAAAGGTTCCTGTTTTTGTTTTCGGAGGGGGCTATGACCCCGCAGAGGACACACGTACGGAACGCCAAGAGAGCTCGATAGGAAATGCAATTTACATTATCGCTGCTGACGATAAAGCTACAGGAAAGCCATACCAGCTACTTTGGAAAGCAACAAAAAATGCTGGTAGTGATGGACTTTCATTAGGGTCTATGACGTCGAGCATTGTCACCGAAGTAACGCCCGTTGATATGGATGGGGATGGCAGTAGCGATATGCTCTACGCTACTGATGTCGGAGGAAGGCTCTGGCGTATAGACTTCACTAAAGCAAATAATGCAAAAGACTATGCTAAGGGGGGAGTTCTTGCCGATGTAAACTCTGGCTCTACTAACTACCATCGTTTTTTTAGCAAGCCAGATGTGGTATATACAAATTATGGTTATGTCGAGCTAGTCGATCCTAATGACAGTAGCAATATTCAGTATCTCAAACGTCCACGCTACCAAATCACCGTAGGCTCAGGCTTCCGCCCTGGACCACTAAGCACTAACACCAAGGACAAAATATTTGTTTTTAATGATTACAACCATTCTGCTGCACCCAAAGAGTACAACTACCAAAGCGTTACCGTTGCAGATCTAGCCGATTATCATAGATACGAAAGTGCAACCCCTACGCAGCGCCAGAATGGTTATTATTACTCACTTCAAGGAAAAGGGGAGAAAGTTCTCTCTAGCTCACTTACAGTTAATGACACCATTTATGTGACCACATTTCGCCCGTCATCTGGAGATATTGAAGCTGGCTGTCAACCAGATCTCGGAGATAGTCGTTTAGTTGTATTAAAACCTCAACTGAACCTAAAACCAGAAGATGGCATGAAGCCTGCCGAAGAGCTTTTTGAGAATGTAGGTTCCACTATCCCACCTGAGCCCAAGCTAATATTCCCACCAGATAATGAAGACGGTACAAATGAGGGGCCTAAAGTGGTTGTAGGCTTAAATGTTTTTGATGTAGAAGGAAGCCTTAATGTTCTCCAGCGAACATTCTGGCGAGAGGTCGATAAATAATGAATCGCTCCAAAGCTTTTACGCTATTAGAGTTATTGATGGCAGTCGCAGTGGTATCAGTGACCATTGCTGTAGCTCTACCATATCTTAGCGGAATGACTAAGAATCAACTTGCGGACCGACTGTATAGGGAGTTGGAGAACGATATACGTTTTGCAAGGAGCTATGCAGTTACTCATTCAATTAGAGTTGAGTTCAAACCTAATTTAAACTGGAAAGATGGGTGGATAATTCGAGCAGAAGATGCAAGCGGCGCCTTTAAAAATGTCATTAGAGAAAATAAAGTCAATGCTGGTAACTCCATACTAGGAACCAAGCTTGACAACTCAAAGCCCCTTATTTTTTCTGAGCAAGGAAGAGCCAGCGAGACTACCGAGGTCACCATTAATGTCACAGGCTGCGAAGGAACACGAGTAAGAACTCTGTTTATTAACCGTGTAGGCCAAGTCATATTAAAAGGAGAGCAACTATGCAAATAGTGAATACATCAGGTTTTAGTATGACAGAGGTCCTAGTAACACTTTTTATCAGCGTGGTTGGACTATTAGGGATCAGCATGATGCAACTAAATATCAACAAGGCCACTGTTGATTCAGGCGCGAGGTCTCATGCAATCTGGATAATTGATGAGATCACAAATAAGATGTATGCAAATTGGGACAACTTGCAGGACTACGACACCACTTCCTTCTCATGTGGTGACGCTGCGACTTCATGCATGAATGGAACATCATGCAACGGGCAAGCGATGGCGAAGTTCGATATTTGGTCATCCATTTGCCCTCAATCGCAAACAGATAAAAATGGGGTCACCATCAGGGGTAGTGCAGTTGACTATATACCGAACCCCGAACTAACGATCCGTCCTGATCTTGCAACTCGCTCTGCTACGATAACGGTCAGATGGGTAAGTCGTGTGAACAGCAATAGCAGCTTTGGCGGTGGAGACGAGCCAGGTGGAGTCGTATCTTTAAGCCGGGATATTCAATTATGACAGCTCATAATCGACAAGGTGGTTTGACCCTAATCGAGTTAATGGTGGCATTACTCCTCGCATCAATCGTAGCAGTATTTGTTACAAACATAATGATCAATAGCTCCCGAAGTGCAAGAACATCCACCGGTGTAACCCAAGCGCAGGAAGCAGGCAGACTTGCCATGCTTTGGCTGGGCGAGAGAATCCCACATGCAGGGTACCGCAACACTACGTTTGTTTTTGATGTCGTCGATGTGAACTGTGTAGGCACCAGCTTCTGCATGAATGACACCGACGACAACAACAATGGTGGTGATGTTTTGGCTCTAAGGCGCATGGCAAACCCAGACATAAACGACTCGCCCCGCTTAACACAAACATGCGGAGGAGTCAACCTCCCCACTTCTGCATTGAACGCTCCTAACGGTGTTATCGATGTTTATTGGGTTGAGAGAGGTGATCCGAAGGACCCTACTACTGCCTTTCAGCTAAAGTGTGCAACGTATAACACAGCTGGAGGCACCACCAGTATAATTGCTACTGAAGAAAGTATTGCAAATGGTATTGAAAGCATGCAAGTTCTCTACGGAGTTGAATCGAACTCCCTCGCTAGCTCAGGAACAGTTGAGCAGTATGTTAATGGAACCTTTCTTAAAGCAAACCCTAATATGTCTGCCAGAATAGTCACTATTAGAGTGTCACTGTTATCGCGCTCATTCGAAAACAGCTCTGTGATAGATGGAGAGAAAGGCTATAGACTTCTTGACTCAGATGCAGCATATAGAACTGATGGAGTAGCGAGATATATATCTACTTCTACTTTTTGGCTGCCAAATATGCAGAATAGGTAATGTAAATGAAGCAACTAGGTTTTACCCTTATCGAACTGCTGATTACTATAGCTATTGCTGCAGTATTGCTATCAATCGCAATGCCGCAGTACAACGAGCAAGTACAGCGTGGTCGCAGAACAGATGCTCTTGAGACAATACAGGTAATAATGGATGCTCAAGAGCGATTCTTTGCATCAAATGCCAAATATACTGATAATCTATCAGTATTGGGGTTCTCTACAAAGACCTCAGGAGGATACTACTCATTAAAAGCTGGAGCATGTAGCGGAAAAACACTTGTAGAGTGTGTTGAAATAACCGCAACGCCAATAGGTAGTCAAGCCTCTGACGGAAGCATTATTTTTAATTCTTCCGGTAAAAGAGAGAGAGATGGCCACCCATTATAAAGGCCTCATCCTCAACTCCTTCGGCAGTGAGAAAACCACGTTTTCTGGCTGCCCTTGGAGCTCTTCTGGCTCTTGCCCGCCCAACTCTTTTAATCGCTCAATCACTTCTCGTACTAGCACTTCTGGGGCTGATGCGCCTGCAGTGATACCAACGCGCTCAATGCCTTCGAACCACTCTGGCGATACCTCATCGGCGTTATCAATCAAAAAGGCTTTGGCGCCCATGCGCTCGCCCAATTCGCGCAAGCGATTGGAGTTGGAGCTATTGACCGAACCGACCACCAGCAACAAATCACACTCTGCTGCTAAGGTTTTCACTGCGTCCTGGCGGTTTTGTGTGGCGTAGCAAATATCGTCTTTGCGTGGCCCTTCGATATTGGGGAATTTTGCCCGCAGAGCGTCGATGACTTTTGCGGTATCGTCCATCGATAGCGTCGTTTGAGTGACGTAAGAAAGTTTATCTGGGTTGCGTACCTGCAACTCCGCCACGTCTTTTTCATCTTCAACCAGGTAAATATCGCCGCCGGCAGAGTGGTCGTATTGGCCCATGGTGCCTTCGACTTCTGGGTGGCCTTTATGGCCTATCAATACACACTCGCTGCCTTCGGCGCTGTAGCGGCTGACTTCCAAGTGAACCTTGGTCACCAAAGGACAGGTGGCGTCAAATACTTTTAACCCCCTGCTACTGGCTTCATGACGCACCGCCTGAGAAACGCCATGGGCAGAAAAAATCACAATGGCATCGTCTGGCACTTCATGCAGCTCATCGACAAAAATCGCACCGCGCTCACGCAGATCATTGACCACAAACTTGTTGTGCACTACTTCATGGCGCACATAAATCGGTGGCTCAAATAACTCCAGTGCACGATTAACGATATCGATGGCTCGATCAACGCCCGCGCAAAAACCACGCGGGTTAGCCAGTTTAATCTGCATGATTGACCTCAATGATCTGCACTTCAAATAGCAGCGTTTTTCCCGCCAGTGGGTGATTAAAATCCACGTACACGGCATCGCCTTCAATGCGGTCAATTACCCCTGGCAGCTCGGCGCCCTGAGCATCGGCAAACGACACCATCAAACCCGGTGCGACGGGCATGTCGGCAGCAAAGTCACTGCGCTTCATACGCTGAATATTTTGCGGATTAGGCTGACCAAAGCCATGCTCTGGTGCCACTTCAAAGGTCTGATGATCGCCTGGTTTTAACCCCAATAAGCACTGCTCAAAGCCGGGCAGCAAATTGCCATCGCCAATGGTGAGCTGTGCCGGTGACTGCTCAAAGGTCGAGTCGACGGTTTGCTCCACGGATAATTTAAGGGCGAAATGCAGCGTTACCTGGCTATTATCACCAATCACTTTGCTCATCATTTGCTCTCCGATTTATTACGCTGCTCTTCGCGTATTTCACGCAGCACATCCAAAATCATCATAATCGCGCCAATGGTGATGGCGGAGTCGGCCAGATTAAATGCAGGAAAACGACGCCCGTCCCAATGAAACGAAATAAAATCGATAACATGACCAAACATCAACCGGTCAAACAGGTTGCCCAATGCACCGCCCAAAATCAGCGTTAATGCCACCGGCAACCAGATCTGTTCACGCGGAAGCTTTTTCAGCCAGTTAATCAGCATAACGCTCACGGCGATGGCGATGCCGGCAAACAACCAGCGCTGCCAGCCCGAGGCATTGGCTAAAAAGCTAAAGCCTGCGCCAGGGTTATACAGCAGCTTCAGATCCAACACCGGCAAAATATAAACTTCTTGTGCAAACACCAGCATGTGCTCGGCAAGCTGCTTGGTGGCGATATCCAGCACAAAAACCAATGCCGCCAACCACCACAACCTCAGCGCCGTATGCTTAAAAACGGCCATCAAGCGTAACGACGGTGTTCGCCGTCGCCCTCCACGTTATCAACGCAGCGCTGACACAAGGTAGGATGCTGGCTGTCGCTACCAACGGAATCGCTGTGATGCCAGCAGCGCTCACATTTTTCTTTGGCCGAAGCGCTGACTTGAATGCGCAAGCCGTCCAACTCCGTTGCATCACCTTCATCTGCCATGGCATGAAGGCGCACATCAGACGTCAGCAATACAAAGCGCAATTCATCACCGAGTTTTTCTAACTCGGTTTTTAGTGCATCGCTGACGTATAAATCCAACTCGGCACTCAGGCTGGCACCAATAGTTTTATCGCCACGCGCTTTTTCTAGTGCGCCGTTAACCGCTTGTTTTACCTCCAGGATACGACGCCAGTAAGCATCACCTAGGGTTTCATCGCTCACCGCTGGGAAGTCTTGATACCATTCGGACAGCATTACAGAAGCAGTGCGATCACCTGGCAGGTTTTCCCAGATTTCTTCGGCGGTAAACGACAACACCGGAGCAATCCAGCGGCTCATGGCTTCAAGGATGTGATACAGCGCCGTTTGTGCACTGCGACGCGGCAAGCTGTCAGCCTTACAGGTGTACTGACGGTCTTTAATGACATCCAAATAGAATGCACCCAACTCGCTGACACAGAAATTCATCAGAGCCTTGGTCAACGCTTTAAAATCATAGGCGTTGTAATAGGCAATCAAGGTGTCTTGCAGCTCTCGGCTGTAAGCGATGATCCAGGCATCCAATGGCAACAGTTCATCACCGGCGACCATATCCGTCGCTGGATTAAAGCCGTTGATATTGGCCAGCATAAAGCGACAGGTGTTACGTACCCGGCGGTAGGCATCGGCAGTGCGCTTTAGGATTTCATCCGACACCGTCATTTCACCGCTGTAGTCGGTATCCGCAACCCACCAGCGCAAAATATCGCCGCCGAGCTTATTCATCACCGCTTTAGGCTCAACAATATTGCCCAGCGACTTGGACATTTTGCGGCCCTGGCCATCAACCGCAAATCCATGGGTCAATGCGGTTTTGTAGGGTGCATGCCCGTAGGCTGCAACGCTGGTCAGCAATGAGCTTTGGAACCAGCCGCGGTGTTGATCGGAACCTTCTAAATACAGATCGGCTGGCATTTGTAACTCATCACGCTGCAAGCAAACTGCGGTATGCGTTACGCCTGAGTCGAACCACACGTCCAACGTATCTGTTACTTTGCCGTAGTGTTCAGCGTCATCGCCCAGCAAGGTACTGGCGTCGAGATCAAACCAGGCATCAATGCCCTGCTCTTCAACCATCAACGCGACTTTTTCGATCAACTCTGGCGTTTGCGGATGCAACTCACCGGTTTGCTTATGGGCAAATAATGCGATCGGCACACCCCAGGTGCGCTGGCGAGAAATACACCAATCGGGACGATTCCCCATCATGCTCTCGATGCGTGCCTTACCCCAGCTTGGACGCCAGCTGACATTTTCATCCGCTTCTTGCATGGCTTTATCCAGCAAACCGGCTTGATGCATGCTGATAAACCACTGCGGTGTGGCGCGGAAAATAATCGGCGTTTTATGGCGCCAGCAATGCGGATAGCTGTGCTCGAATTTTTCTTTTTTCAGCAGCGCATTTTTCTCTGCCAATAATCCTAAAACACGGAAGTTGCCTTTATCAGCCGTACTTAAACCGGCCAACTCCAACGCTTCTAGCACTGGGGTAGCAACAAAATTACCGGCATCGTCCACCAGCATTTGCTCGGACTCAATGCCAAACTGGTTGCACACCACATAGTCGTCAGCACCGTGCATGGGTGCTGTGTGCACCGCACCGGTACCTGAGTCGGCGGTCACGTGCTCACCTGTGATCACAGGCACGGCTTTGGGCTGACCATCCGCCGTGGGGATAAACGGATGCAACAGCATAAAGGGCGCTTCGTTTTGCTCTGGCAGCTGAGCAAACGCTGCACCGTTCGCGGTTGCTAATACCTGATAGTCGTCAATGCCGTAGCGCTGCAACGCGTCTTTCACTAAGTCAGACGCCAGCACCAACAATTCCTGCTGCTCAGTTAATTGCACCAGTGAATAATCGATTTGCGGATGCACAGACACCGCTTCGTTGGACGGCAAAGTCCAAGGTGTGGTGGTCCAGATCACTAAGCTGGCTGGCAACGTGCTCTCAACACCAAACGCTTGCGCTAACTTAGCTGGCTCAGCAAAGGCAAATTTCACGTCGATGGCGAGGGATTTTTTATCCTGATATTCCACCTCGGCTTCGGCCAAAGCGGAGCCACAATCGCTACACCAGTTAACCGGCTTAAAGCCTTTGTGCAAATGGCCATTGTCGATGATGCGGCCCAAGGTGCGAATGATGTCGGCTTCGAATTTGAAGTCCATGGTCAGATAAGGATTATCCCAATCACCCAACACCATTAACCGCTTAAAGTCGGTACGCTGACTGTCGACCTGCTCGGCGGCATACTCGCGACAATGCTTACGAAACTCACTGGCACTGAGTTTTTCACCCACCTTGCCAACTTTTTCTTCTACCTTCAGCTCAATCGGCAAACCGTGACAATCCCAGCCCGGCACGTAAGGCGCATCCTTACCGTTCAGAGTTTGCGATTTAATAATGATGTCTTTCAGCACTTTATTCACGGCGTGACCTGCGTGAATCGTGCCGTTCGCATACGGAGGGCCATCATGCAAAATAAAGCGGTCGCGACCGGCACGCGCCTCGCGAATCTGCTGGTACAGTCCGATTTGCTCCCAACGCGCCAATAATTCAGGCTCGCGCTTGGCCAGGTTACCGCGCATCGGGAATTCGGTATCTGGCAGATTCAGGGTCGACTTGTACTGGCTTTCCACTTTATCGTTCATAGTTAGGTCACTTGGTTAATAAGCTGAATTCTGTGGCGCAATGGCCACGAAAAGCGCCGGGCATGGCGGCAAAATAATGCTTAGCAGCGTTAAAATCGGCTTCAATGGCTTGCTTTAAGGCATCCAAGCCGTTGAACTTTTTCTCGTCTCGAATTTTGTGTAACAACCCCACGGTCAAATGATGACCATACAAGTTTTCTTTGCAGGCAAACAGGTGCACTTCCAGCGAGGGCTCAGGTTCGCCAGCAACGGTGGGTTTGTAGCCAATGTTAGCCACCCCGAGGTACTCTTCACCACTGTCCTCATCGCACACCTGCACGGCGAACACGCCCGTCAGTGGCAACTTGGCGCGGCGAATTAAAACATTGGCCGTTGGTGCACCTAAGGTACGGCCAAGCTGGCGACCATAGCCAACGCGTCCAGATAGGCGATAAGGGCGACCCAATAAGCGCCCTACCCGAGCGAGATTATTGCTGGCCAGCTCGCTGCGCACCCGTGTGCTGGAGATGCGCTCATTATCAAACTCCAGCGTCGGCGTATCTTCTACATCAAAGCCATGTTGCAGCCCTGCTTGCTGCAGCGCTTGATAATCACCACGACGGTCACAGCCAAAACGAAAATCATCACCGACAATCAAATGCCGTATTTTGAGTGCATCAACCAATATCTGATCGATGAACTCATCGGCGGACATGGAGCGTAAAGATTGGTTAAATGGCAAACATAAAACGTAATCAACGCCCGGATACTGAGGCCCACCGCGTAAATCGCGCAACTTATCGCGCAAACTGGCCAGTCGCGCAGGGGCATGCTCGGGCGCAAAAAACTCTTTCGGCTGAGGTTCAAACAGCAACACCAGCGTGGGCAGAGAATGTTCGCTGGCTTTTTGCTGCAGCGAGCGCAGCAATGCTTGATGCCCCAGGTGCACGCCATCGAAGTTGCCAATGGTGGCAACACAGCCGGCAAAGCCGGATGGCAAATTGTACAACCCACGCACCAATCGCATGCCAATCACCTGAAAAAAATGAGGCCCGGATTATAGCTAACTGGCCTCGCTTCTAACAGGTGCGAGGCACAGCTCTGGCAGGGCCACATCGCAACCTATTCGAATCGCGCACCGCGCAAATGGCGAGGGCGAAGCCCCAGCGCGGCCAACACAGCAAAATAGAGCAGCACACCGCTGATCACCAGCAATGCCATTTGCCCGGCTCGCTGCCCGGCACTCCAGAACAACCACTGCTGCGCATCGCCCATCAACAACACGATAGCGCCCGCCAAAGCCAGCAGAGCCAGCACCACTTTGGCACTGTAACGCCACCAACCCGGCTGCAAACTTAAGGTGTTTGAACGGCGCAACCCACGGTACAGCATCCAGGCGTTAAAATACGACGACAACGCCGTCGCCAGCGCCAGACCAACATGTTGCAGCGGCATCACCAACGCCAGGTTCAGCACCATGTTCAACACCATGGCCTGAATACCGATACGCACTGGCGTTTTGGTGTCTTGCCGCGCGTAATAGCCAGGCGCCAGCACTTTAATCAGCATAAACGCCAGCAGCCCGCCGCCATAAGCCTGCAGCGCCAAGGCCATGTTGCCGATGTCGTAGGGAGTCATTTCACCGTGATAAAAGATGGTCGCCATCAATGGCGTGGCCAACAGCACCAAGGCCAGCGCCGCTGGCAGCGCCAACAAAATCACCATGCGCAGCGCCCAATCTAAAATAGCAGCAAAGCGCTGATGATCATCACGGGCGTGATTGGCGGACAAACTGGGCAACACCACCACCCCAATGGCAATGGCAAACACACCTAGCGGCAAGTTGTTCAAGCGGTCGGCATAATACAGCCAACTGACGCTGCCGCTCTCGAGGAAAGATGCCAACAAGGTATCTAGCAATAAGTTAATCTGACTCACCGACACCCCAAACAAAGCCGGCACCATCAAACCACCCACCCGACGCACTCCGTCATCTTTGGTGTTGGGCCGTGGCCACACCAGCATGCGCTGGCGCGCCAGAAACGGCAGCTGAAACAGCCACTGCAGCGCGCCAGCCAGCAGCACGCCCCAGGCCAGCGCAAACAAAGGCTCTACAAACAGCGGCGTCAAATACCATACCGACGCGATTAAGGTGATGTTCAAAATCACTGGGGTAAAGGCCGGCACCGCAAAACGTCCGTAGGCGTTCAATACACTGCTGCTAAAAGCAGCGAGGGAAATAAACAATAAATACGGGAAGGTAATGCGCAGCAAGTCGCCGGTTAAGGCAAATTTTTCTGGGTCGGCGCGAAAGCCTGGGGCAAACAGCCAGGGCAGGTAATCGGCAAATAATAATGCCAGTGCGGTTAACAGCAGCAGCAGCAAGCCCAACGTGCCCGACATGCGCGCGACAAACAGCCGCACTTCATCAAGGCTGCGCTGTGTCCGATATTCACTTAATACGGGGACAAAAGCGACGGAAAACGCGCCTTCGGCAAACAAGCGTCGAAAGAAATTAGGAATTTTAAAAGGCAACAAAAAACGCATCGGCACGGGCGCCAAAATACTGCGCCACCACCACATCGCGCACCAACCCCAGCACCCGGCTGAGCAACGTCATCAGGCTAACGATGGAAGAGGAGCGCAGCAGCCCCTTTGATGAATGCGATTCCTGTTCTGACATCAAGTTTGAATCCTGTAAGGCGCCTCTACGCGACCCTTGCGACGGCGGCCAGGCCATACGGCAGGCATAAAAAAACCCGCCGGTAGCGGGTTTTTACGAACTGTTCAGCTATCAGCCTTTCAGTGCGAATACCTTAGCATTCAGACGGCTCTTGGTACGTGCAGCAGTGTTCTTGTGCATGATACCTTTGTTTACCATCTTGTCGATGTAAGGTTGAGTCTTGGTAAACGCAGCTTGAGCTTGCTCATAATCACCTGTTGCAACGGCAGCTTGTACTTTCTTGATGTAAGTACGAACCATTGAACGCAGGGCTACGGTACGAGCACGACGCTTGATAGCCTGACGGGCGCGTTTACGAGAACCAGCAGAATTTGCCACAGTCGGCTCCTCAAAATTGGTTGTTTCAGTTATTCAGGAGCTGGCTCTACCCAAGCTCCACAAGAGAGGGCCGGAATTATCCAGACTCGCCCGGCCAGTGTCAACCGTCAGTCGATCACGACAGGTGCAAACGACTTCACTAAATCGTCAACGGCCTTCATTTGCGCCAAATATGGCTCTAATTTGTCCAGCGGCAGCGCACATGGACCATCACACTTGGCTTCCGCCGGATTGGGATGCGCCTCGATAAACAAACCAGCGATGCCCAGCGCCATACCCGAGCGCGCCAGCTCAAACGCTTGAGCACGACGACCATCGGCCGAATCCGCACGGCCACCTGGGCGCTGCAGCGCATGGGTTGCATCAAACACTACTGGCGCCTGCTGCTTCATATCGTCCATGCCCAGCATGTCGACCACCAGGTTGTTGTAACCAAAGCTGGAACCACGCTCACACAACATCACCCGCTCATTACCGGCTTCGGCAAACTTAGTGATGATGTGGCGCATTTCATGGGGCGCTAAAAACTGCGGCTTTTTGACATTAATGGCCGAGCCAGTTTTGGCCATCGCCACCACCAAATCGGTCTGACGCGCCAAAAATGCCGGCAGCTGGATCACATCCACCACTTCCGCTACCGGTGCGGCCTGATAGGGCTCATGCACGTCGGTAATGATGGGCACATCGAACTGCGCCTTGATATCGGCAAAGATTTTCAGCCCTTCTTCCATACCTGGGCCGCGGTAGGAGTTAATAGAAGAGCGATTGGCCTTATCAAATGACGCTTTAAAAACGTAAGGAATGCCAAGCTTCTCCGTGACTTGCACATAGTGCTCACAAATGCGCAGTGCCAGATCGCGGCTCTCCAACACATTCATGCCACCAAATAAGGTAAACGGCGCATCATTGCGCACTTCTAAGCCAGCAACATTGACCGATTCAATCATTGTCTTTTCTTCCTGTTGTTGTCACAGTACGACCAGGTTGTCTCTGTGAATCATTTCCGGATCAGTGGCCACACCTAACACATTGGCCAACTCACGGGTTGGGGTACGCACCACCAAACTGGCTTCTTCCGAGCTGAAGTTCACCAATCCTTTGGCCACCAGGGCACCGCTTTCATTCACGCAGGCAACCACTTGCCCACGATCAAATTGACCACGCACCGCCGCCACACCAATGGGCAGCAGGCTTCGACCTTGCTCACGCACTGCCGTCACAGCGCCAGCATCTAACACCAACTCACCGCAAGTTTGCAAATGACCGGCAATCCATTGCTTACGGGCCACCAATTTCTCAGCATCGGCCAGCAGCAAGGTGCCAATCATTTCACCGGCGCGCAAACGCTCCAGCACCGCTGGCTGGCGACCACCGACGATCACAGTGTCGGCACCAGAGCGCGCCGCCAAAGTCGCCGCGCGCACCTTAGTGGCCATGCCACCGCGTCCCAAACTGCCGCCACCGCCCGCCATGGCTTTAAATGCCGGGTCAGACGCCTGGCCTTGATGCACAATTTGCGCATCGGCATGGCGACGCGGGTCGGCGGTAAACAAACCGTCTTGATCGGTCAGCAGCACCAATAAGTCCGCCTCAACCAGATTGGCGACCAAAGCCCCCAAGGTGTCGTTGTCGCCAAAGCAGATTTCGTCCGTTACTACGGTGTCGTTTTCATTGACGATGGGCACCACCCCCATGTCCAGCAGCGTGCGTAACGTAGTGCGGGCGTTGAGATAGCGCCGGCGATCGCTTAAATCGTCGTGGGTGAGAAGAATTTGCGCGGTGTGAAACTGGTGCTGCGCAAACGCGCTTTCATAGGCCTGAATCAACCCCATTTGACCGACAGCGGCGGCGGCTTGTAACTGATCCAACTGCTCGGGCCGGCGCTGCCAACCCAAGCGACGCATACCTTCTGCCACCGCTCCAGATGACACCAGTACGATTTCATGGCCCGCTTGCTTCAGCGCCGCCATTTGGTCAACCCACTGGCGAATGCGCGCTTGATCTAGGCCTTTGCCGTCATTGGTCAGCAGGGCACTGCCGATTTTCACAATCCATCGCCGACGCTGCGCCAACTTGGCGCGCACATCTGGCTGCATTACACCCGCCTCACTCATGCACGGCTCCTGCGTGATTATTCGTTGGTGTACACCACTTCGACGTTGTGGTCGTCATCGTCGTCATCTTGTTTGGCCGCTTTGCGCGCAGCGCGCTGCTCTTGACGACGCTCGGCCAGCATTTCCATGTGTTCGCGTGCTTCTTCTTCCACTTGCTCGCGCTCAGCCAGCAGCGCCTCTGCGAATTCTTCATCTTCCTGGGCGCGCTGCTGGCGCTCTTCGATGAAGTTCATGATGTCGCCCACCAACGCTTTGGTGCCCTGCTGACTGATGGCGGCAATGCGATACACAGGGCCACCCCAGTCGAGCTGATCCAATACCGCCTGACAGCGCTGCTCACGCTCATCTTCAGGGATCAAATCGAGTTTATTCAGCACCAGCCAACGCTCTCGCGCTGCCAGGCCGGGCGAAAATTCTTCCAGCTCACGTGAAATGGCTTGCACTTTTTCCGCCGGATCAGAGTCATCAAACGGCGCCATATCAACGATGTGCAGCAAAATATGGGTGCGCACCAAGTGCTTCAGAAAACGCGTGCCTAAACCAGCACCTTCTGAGGCGCCTTCAATCAGCCCAGGAATATCGGCAATCACAAAACTGCGATGCTGCTCCAGCGATACCACACCCAGGTTGGGTACCAAGGTGGTAAAGGGGTAATCCGCGACTTTCGGTTTGGCCGCCGATACTGCACGAATAAAGGTAGATTTACCGGCGTTCGGCATGCCCAGCAGACCAACATCGGCCAGCACTTTCAGCTCCAGCTTGAGGTTGCGCGACTCGCCCTCTTGCCCCGGCTTAGTCTGACGCGGCGCCTGGTTGGTACTGGATTTGTAGCGCGTGTTGCCAAGACCATGATAACCGCCGCGAACCACCATTAGGCGCTCGCCGACGTAGGTCAAATCGCCCAGGGTTTCACCCGTGTCGTCATCAATGGCCGTTGTACCCACCGGCACCTTCAGTATCAGGTCTTCGCCTTTGGCGCCAGTGCAGTTGCGGGCACCGCCCGCCTCACCGTTTTGTGCTTTAAAGCGACGGGTGTAGCGGTAGTCAATCAAGGTGTTGATCGATTCATCGGCTTCGAGAAAAATCGAGCCGCCATCACCGCCATCACCGCCGTCTGGGCCACCCTTGGGCACAAACTTCTCACGACGAAAGCTCAGACAGCCATTGCCTCCTTTGCCGGCCTCGACCGATATCGTTGCTTCATCGACGAACTTCATACTTTGCCCCTCCAGGGTGGTTACAAACAAAAACGCCCCGCCAGCTCATAGCTGCAGGGCGTCGAGCCATCATGCCAAGCGAAATTACGCTGCTGGAACGATGCTTACAGTCTTACGGTTGTTCTTACCTTTGATTTCGAATTTTACTTCGCCATCAGCAGTTGCGAACAAAGTGTGGTCACGACCAACACGTACGTTGTCACCAGCGTGGAAACGAGTGCCGCGCTGACGAACAATGATGTTACCGGCTTTAGCCGCCTGACCACCGAACATTTTCACGCCTAAGCGTTTACTTTCGGAATCGCGACCGTTCTTGGTGCTACCACCAGCCTTTTTGTGTGCCATGATCTTGCTCCTCGTTATTGGGTCGCTGCAACGCTGCGGATGCGGCCGGTTTGGCTACCGAACACGGACCCAGGAATTCAGTTCAGATGATTAGCCAGCGATGCTGGTGATTTTCAGCTCGGTGAACCACTGACGGTGGCCCATTTGCTTCATGTGGTGCTTACGACGCTTGAACTTCAGGATTTTAACCTTCTTGTGACGACCGTGGCTAACCACTTCTGCAGTCACTTTGGCGCCTTCAACAACCGGTGCGCCGATTTTAACGTCGTCGCCGTTGCCGATCAGCAGAACTTTTTCCAGCTCAACCGCTGCGCCAGTTTCAACTTCCAGTTTTTCAACTTTCAGCGTTTGGCCTTCTTCAACACGGTATTGCTTACCGCCAGTTACCACTACTGCGTACATTGTACGTTCTCCGCTTATCGCTTAATGAACCCGGCATCATTGCTGCTTCTTACTCGGGCTGTCTGCCAGCCACGTCCTGCTTCTACTGGCAACGCTCTGGTTTCCATATGGCAGGGAGCAGAATTTCGGGGCGCGAGACTATACCGCAGGCACGACCATGGCGCAAGTTAGGCGGCGGTCTTTCTTGACACTCCGACGGTGCCTCCCTAGCATCTGCGCCTCTAACTCCTATTACAACCGGGCAGCCGTCGACCGCCATGCAGATTTCAGACATTCTCTCCGTCGTTCAATCCGAGTTTCAGGCTGTCGATCGCCTTATTCACGAGCAGTTAGCCTCACGCGTGCCTTTGGTCGAAAAGATCGCCGACTACATCGTCTCCAGCGGCGGCAAACGCATTCGCCCTTTGCTAGTACTGCTAACCAGCCGCGCCCTGCAGCGCAGTGATGCCGAAGCCGTCAAACTGGCCACTGTGATCGAATTTTTGCACACCGCCACACTGCTGCACGACGACGTGGTCGACACCTCAGACATGCGCCGTGGCAACCCAACGGCTAATGCCAAGTGGGGCAATGCACCGAGCGTACTGGTCGGCGACTTTTTATACAGCCGCGCCTTTCAAATGATGGTGGAGCTGGAATCCCTGCCGGTGATGAAGATTTTATCCGACGCCACTTGCGTGATCGCCGAAGGCGAAGTGCTGCAACTGACCAATGTGAAAAACCCGGACATTACAGAGCAGCAGTACCGCGACGTCATTCATGGCAAAACCGCCATGCTGTTCGAAGCCTCGACCCACGCCACGGCAGCACTGTATCAATGCAGCGAAGAGCAGCAACAAGCGCTGCAGCGCTACGGCACCGAGCTGGGCATGGCCTTTCAATTGATTGACGATGTGCTCGATTACAGCGGCGATGCGGCAGAGCTGGGCAAAAACGTTGGCGATGACTTAGCCGAAGGCAAGCCAACTCTGCCATTGATTCATGCCATGGCCCATGGCAATGACGAGCAGCGCCAGCTGATTCGCCGCGCGATTCGCCGTGGCGGCCTTGAACAAATGGATGACGTGATTCGCATCGTTCAGGCCTGCGGTTCTTTAGACTACACCCGCCAACAGGCGCAGACCTGCGCGGACAACGCCAAACAACAACTCGAACTTTTGCCCGACAGTGAGGCCAAAACAGCGCTGGCAGCGCTGGCCGATGTAGCCGTGATGCGTACCCATTAATTCGACAGCCATTGGCTGTCTGCACCAGGAAAGGAAGTATCGTGATCAAGTGGATGTTACTACTGGTCAGCCTGATTGCCCCGTTCAGTCACGCCAACCTGCTCGACTCATTGAGCGACGAGCCCAAGTTTTTACCCGTTGACGAAGCATTCCCGCTCACCACCCGCTTTGAAGGGCAACAGCTGATCGCCGACTGGGACTCCAGTGACGGCTATTACCTGTATAAAAGTCGCATTTACCTGTCGCAGCAGGGCCAAGAAATAACGCCTGTGTCTTTTTCTCAAACAGGTAAAGAAAAAGACGACCCGGCGTTTGGCATCGTCACCGCATTTTACGGCCCACTAAGCGCCACCTTTGATTTGAACCAGCTATCCCAAGGTGAATTCACCCTGCACCACCAAGGCTGCGCCGACGCTGGCCTATGCTACCCGCCGCAAAAACTGAAGCTCAGTTGGAATGGCGGCAGCGCTGCGAACACCAGCCCAGCAGCGAGTATTGCAACAACCACAGCCAAACCAGCCAGCACGGCTGCAAGCAACACCACCAGCGAGCCGGCTGACGACAACTGGTTCACCGGTCGCTCTTGGGCCGCCGTGGTGGGCTTGTTCTTTTTGCTCGGCATTGGCCTGACCTTCACTCCCTGCGTATTGCCCATGGTGCCCATTCTCACCAGCGTGGTACTGGGTCAAAACAACACCTCGCCAGCCCGCGGCTTTGCGCTTTCTAGCATTTACGTACTGGGCATGGCACTGACGTATGCCGCCGCAGGTTTGACTGTTGGCTTATTAGGTGCCGGCGCCAACGTGCAAGCCTGGATGCAAACCCCTTGGGTACTGGCCGTATTTGCAGTGCTGTTTGTCGCCCTGGCGCTGGCCATGTTTGGCTTGTACGAGCTGCAGCTGCCATCCGGCATTCGTAACCGCCTCAATGAAATGAATCAGAAGCAACAAGGCGGCCATTGGCTCAGCGTATTTATCATGGGCGTCTTGTCCGCTTTGGTGGTATCGCCTTGCGTATCAGCGCCACTGGCTGGCGCCCTGGTGTACTTAAGCACCACAGGTGACGCTTGGCTGGGCGGCAGCGCCTTACTGGCCCTAGGCCTCGGCATGGGGGCACCGCTCATCGTGCTGGGCACCACCGGCGCTTCTATCTTGCCCAAAGCCGGTGGCTGGATGGACCAGATTAAGGTGTTCTTCGGCGTGCTACTACTTGGCGTCGCCATCTGGTTGCTCAGCCGGGTCATTCCAGGCGAAGCCGCTTTGCTACTGTGGGCCTTACTGGCACTGGTTTACGGCGTTGTTCTGGGCGCCTTTGAGCCGGCCAACAGCGGCAAACAGCGCTTGGTAAAAGGCATCGCCTGGGTATTCTTTTTATACGGCGCCATAGCACTGGCCGGCGCACTGCAGGGTCAATCGAACCCACTGAAACCTCTGGCCACGGCTACCACAGCTGTCAGCCAAGAAAGCAGCAAGGTCAGCAGCCCGTTTCACAAGACCGACTCAATCAGCGAGCTTGAGCAAATCATTGCCAACAGTCCACGTCCAGTCATGGTCGATTTTTACGCCGACTGGTGCATCAGCTGCAAAGTCATGGAAGCGGAAATCTTCTCCCACGCCGACGTGCAACGCCGGTTCAGCCACCTGACCTGGGTGAAACTCGACGTCACGGCCAACAGCGCCGAGCAAGTGCAATTCATGCAACAGCACGGCGTGTTTGGGCCACCGACCATCTTGTTCTTCGATCAATCGCAGGAAGTAAACCCGGCGCGCATTGTCGGCGAGGTAAGCAAACCGCAGTTTGTCGAACACGTCAGCGACCACTTCCCCTCGAGCTAAAACTCAAACCACACAACTGCAGACTCACCCTTGAGTTTGCTGACAGGCGACTCGATATATAAGACGCTGCCGGCAGTATTGGCAGCGTCTGTTTTTCAGCTCAGCCCAGGATACTCACATGCACTACACCTGCCCTTCTTGCGGCGCTATTAACCGCATTCCCGCTGAACGTAGTCAGCAGCCAGGCCAGTGTGGCCGCTGTAAGAACGCTTTATTTAACGGCACTCCGATTGAGCTCAGCGATACCAACTTCGAGCGTTTTATCACCAAAAATGATCTGCCCGTGCTGGTCGACTTTTGGGCCAGCTGGTGCGGACCTTGCCAGGCCATGGCGCCTGTATTCAGCGCTACGTGCCAGCAGCTGCAGCATCAATTGCGCTTCGCCAAGGTCAACACGGAACACACGCCCGTGACCAGTCAGCGCTTTGCCATTCGCAGCATCCCAACTCTTATTTTGTTTCACCAAGGACGTGAAGTTGACCGCCTCGCGGGCGCACTGCCGGCACCACAACTGCAGCAATGGATTCAGCAAGCGCTGCAGAAAGTCGACCCGTAAAAACGAGGATTAGCCTGATTCACATCAAGACCTAGCAGGGCCAGGGTCGTATGCTGAGGGTGAAGCAAAGGAGAATAATATGAGTATCGAAGCCCACGACCTGCACCACGAATTTCCTGAGATGTCTGAGCAAATTCGCGAGCTAAAAATGAACGATCGCCATTTCGCGCGTTTATTTGAGGAATACCACGAAGTTGACAAAGAAGTACGCAAAATTGAAGAACAGGCCGAGGCAGCTTCTGATGAGCGCCTGGAGAACCTGAAACTCAAGCGCCTACATCTCAAGGACGATCTCTACAACATGCTCAAGCAAGCATAAAAAAAGCCCCGCAAGGGGCTTTTTTTATGGCGCTCAAATAACAACGAGCTTACAACTCGAAGCTGTGACGCAGCACGATGGTTTCCATACGGTCTGGGCCGGTGGAAATAATATCGATCGGCGCAGCAATCGCCTCTTCAACGAAGCGAATATAGTTACGCGCGTTTTCTGGCAGCTCGTCGATGCTCTTGGCACCGAAGGTGGACTCGCTCCAACCTGGCAGCTCTTTGTACACTGGTGTGACTTTTTCGAACTGATCCGCCGACGCCGGCACTTTTAAGTCATTGCCGTTTTCGTCGCGATAACCGATGCACACCTTAATGGTCTCCAGGCCATCCAGTACGTCCAGCTTGGTCAGGCAAATGGTGTTGATTGAGTTCACGCGAATGGCATGCTTCACCAACATGGCATCAAACCAGCCGCAACGACGATCACGACCCGTGGTGGTGCCTTTTTCTTTACCGACATCGGCCAGATGCTTGCCAACGTCATCAAACAGCTCGGTTGGGAAAGGACCTGAGCCAACACGCGTGGTGTAAGCCTTGGTAATGCCCAGGATCTGATCCAGATACAAAGGACCCACACCAGAACCCGTTGCCACACCGCCTGCGGTAGTGTTCGAAGAGGTAACAAACGGGTAGGTGCCGTGGTCGATATCGAGCAGCGTACCTTGAGCGCCTTCAAACATGATGTCGCCACCCTGCTCGCGCACGGTGTGCACCAAATCGACGGCATCTACCACGATGTCTTTAATCGCCGCCGCCCACTCCTGACAAGCCGCCAAGGTGTCTTCGTAGCTGACTTCATCAACGCCGTAGTAATGCTTCAGCGCAAAGTTATGGAACTCCATCACTTCTTTCAGCTTGTCGGCAAACTCTGGCTGGAACATATCGTCCACGCGCAAGCCACGACGCGATACCTTGTCTTCATAGGCAGGGCCAATACCACGACCCGTGGTACCGATTTTGGCATCGCCGCGCTTGATTTCACGCGCCTGATCCAAAGCGACGTGATACGGCAAAATCAATGGGCAAGCATGAGAGATACGCAGGCGCTCACGCACGGGCACACCACGGTCTTCCAGCGCTCGCATTTCTTTCAGCAGCGCATCGGGGGCCAACACCACACCGTTGCCGATGATGCACTGTACGCCATCGCGCAAGATGCCCGACGGAATCAAATGCAGAGCGGTTTTTTCACCGTCAATCACCAGTGTGTGGCCAGCATTATGCCCGCCCTGGAAACGCACCACAGCGGCGGCTTTTTCGGTCAGCAAGTCTACGATCTTGCCCTTACCTTCATCACCCCATTGGGTGCCTAATACAACGACGCTTTTACCCATTGCTTCAGTCTTCACTCAATCAGTTAATCTTTACCAGCTGCCATTGGCCATCTTGCTGCTGCAGCTGGTAATCAGCCGCCATCGCTTCGCCATTCAACTGCGTCACTACTCGCTTGCCTTGTGCCCGCAAGGCCTGCACTTGCTGCCATAACTGGGCATCATTGTGCTGTGGTGCCAACACGGTTTCACGCGCATTGACAGCATGGCTGGAAAAACGTGCCAGTACTTTCAAATCACCACTGAAACCCGTCGCAGGACGGGCTCGACCAAACACGGCACCGGTTTCGTCGTAACGGCCACCCTGCATCACAGCGTCGCCATAGCCCGGCACATAGGCCGCAAACACCAAACCCGTGTGATAGTCGTAGCCACGTAATTCGGTGAAATCAAACACCAAGGGCAGCTCAGGGAAACGCGCCATCAGTTGCTGCGCCACCTGCAGGGTATGGTTCAAGGCCTGGGCTGCTGCCGGCACAGCTTTGGCCATGCTATTGACCATCGGCATCAGCATGTCCAACTCGCCTTGCAAACGAAACGCCTGGCGGAAAGCTTGATCCAACACGCCATCACGAATGTGTTCACTGACCCACTGGTCCAGATCGCTAACGCATTTTAGCCGCAACAGCTCAAACAGCCCTTGCTGCTGCTCATGGTTCAGCTCGGCGGCATCCGCCAAAGCGCGGAACACAGCGACATTGCCCAGATCCAGATGAATATCGGTCACGCCTGCGTGCTGCAGCAAGGCCACCATCAAACTGATGATTTCGACGTCGGCATCGATGCCAGCCTCGCCGTATAACTCAGCACCGATTTGCGTTGGCGTGCGACTGGCCAGCAAGGAGCTGGACTTGGCATGAAACACGGTGCGGCAATAGCAAAAGCGGCCAACACCTTCAGGCGCAAAGCTGTGCGCATCGATGCGTGCCACTTGTGGCGTGGTATCAGCAGACAAGCCCATCAAGCGGCCAGACAACTGGTCGGTAACCTTAAAGGTACGCAGATCCAGGTCTTTGCCCACACCGGTTAGCAGGGAGTCTAGATATTCTAATGCCGGCGGCATGACCACGTCATAGCCCCAGCAATCCAATAAGTCGAGCAGCTGGCGCCGCAGGCTCTCTATCTGGCGAGCCTGAGGCGGCAGGATTTCTTCGATACCGTCAGGTAACAGCCAGCGATCAGCGCTTGTCATGGATCAGCCTTAATGATTGATGAGATAAAGCACGGCCAGCCCCAGTAGCATACTGGTCAGGCCAGTCAGTCGAATGGTGCGATCATCACTTTGCGCCACCTGCATTACCAGCCGACGCCACTGCGCAGGACTGGCGAACGGCAATAAGCCTTCGATCACCAGAAACAGGCCCATAGCCAACATCAAATGCTGCCATATATCCATGCAGATACCGCCTGTTGCTTTCCTGAACGCACAAAAAACCGGGCCATGGGGCCCGGTTGCAGGATTCTAACAGAAGCCTTGGGGTTAAGATACTGACGTATTACTGGCCCTTGCTGTCTTTCAGATAGCGGAAGAATTCACTGTCTGGCTTCAGCAGAATCATGTCATTCTCTTTAAAGGTTTCCTGATACGCCTTCAAACTGCGGGTGAAGGAGTAAAACTCAGGGTCCTTGTTGTAAGCAGATGCATAAATGCGAGCGGCTTCGGCATCCCCTTCACCACGAATGCGCTCAGCATCGCGGTAAGCTTCGGCCTCGATCACGGTCTTTTGACGATCCGCATCGGCTTGAATACCCTCGGCCAGCTCTTTACCTTGCGAACGCTGCTCACGCGCTTCACGCTCACGTTCCGCCGACATACGGTTATACACCGAGTTACTCAGATCTTCTGGCAAGTCGATGGCCTTCACACGCACATCCAGTACTTCCACACCCAGCTCTTCTTGGGTGCTTTCATTCAGTAAGCGCGTCATTTTGGTCATCAACTCGTCACGCTCGCCTGACACCACTTCATGCAAGGTGCGCGATGCAAACTCGTCACGCAAACCCTTGTTCAGCAGGTTCGACAACAAGTTAGACGCTTCAAAGCGATTACCCGACGTTGCCCGGTAATAAGCTTTGACGTTTTTGATGCGCCATTTAGCGAACGAATCAACGATCACGTATTTTTTACCCGACGTCAGGTAACGTGATGGGTTGGTATCCAGAGTTAAGACGCGCGCGTCAAACTTTTTCACGTTTTGCACAAACGGCGTTTTCCAGTGCAGGCCGGGCTGAATATCATCACCCACGACTTCACCAAACTGCAGCTTGATGGCGCGCTCTTTTTCATTCACCACATACAGGCCCTGGCTGCCGATAAGCAGCAACACACCTGCGACGATAAGGCCAAGCATGGCTTTTGGAGACATTAGCGACCCTCCCGACGGACACTGCTGGTATTGCTTTGGCGGGCGCGAACTTCACGCAGCACCTGATCGGTCAGGCGCGAAATATCCGAGTTGGACATCAAGTCCTGCGCATTGGCTGGCTTAGGCATATTTTTGATCAGCTGATCCAGCGGCAAATACATCATGTTATTACCACCCTCAACATCGACCAGCACCTTGCTGGCGTTGTTGTAGACGTTGGTCACGGCCTCGATGTAGAGACGCTCACGCGTCACCTGAGGCGCCTTACGATATTCGCCGTACAGGTTTTCAAAACGTTCCGCTTCACCTTCAGCGCGCGCCACAATGCGTGATTTATACGCAGACGCTTCTTCCAGCTGACGCTGAGCTCGACCACGTGCCTCAGGCACCACCGAGTTGGCGTAGGCTTCGGCTTCGTTAATTAAGCGCTCTTTGTCTTGCTTGGCTTTTTGCACATCGTCAAACGCGGCTTTCACCGGCGCCGGTGGACGCGCATCTTTGATGTTGATCTGGCTGATGACCATACCGGTCTGGTAGCGGTCGAGATAATTCTGCAAACGCACTTGCACTTGATCGGCCAAAATAGCACGGCCGACGGTGAGGATAGGGTCCATCGCGGTGGAGCCAACCTCGTGACGCAGCGCACTTTCTGCTGCCGACAGCAAGGTACGTTCCGGCTGCTCAACCCGCAGGGCAAACGCCACGGGGTCCATCACTCGATACTGAACGTTGAGTTCAACCTCAACGATGTTTTCGTCTTCGGTCAGCATGCGCTCTTTAATTTCGGCGTTGCGAACCTGGGTGGTATTGACCGGCACCACTTCATCCACCAACGGAATTTTAAAACGCAGACCGGCATTTTCAGTTTTCAAATATTCACCCAAGCGCATGACCACGCCTTGTTGGGTTTCATCCAGGGTATACACCGACTGAAAGCCGAGCATGACCAGCAACACCACAATGGCGATGCCGAACAGGCCGCCGCCGCCACCGGATTTATTGCTGCCGTTGCCACGATTATTGCCACCGCCAAACAGGCCGTTCAGCTTATCCATCAGCTGTTTTAGAGCTTCGTCTAGGTCCGGTGGTTGGTTGCCGCCACGATTGTTATCACCGCGGTTGTTATTGCCGCGGTTGTTGTTACCCCATGGATCGTTGGGATTGCCCTTTCCGCCGGGCTCATTCCAGGCCATAGTTTTCTCCAGTCAGGAAGACAGATGCATTGCTGCTCATGATAGCCAGTCAGTTAAGTCAGTGTAACCCCAGTCAGCGCTCCCAATCCTCACGCTCGGGGGTGAAGAAGCGATGCTCGCTCACCCCGGCACGGGATAGCGCCATCCGGAAATCGCCCTGCTGCATACGCACCTGCAGCAGCATGTCGCCATTGTCGCTGAAGCGCTCGCCACGCACACCTCCCAGTTCGTAAAGAACCGCACGCAACTTGGCATCGGCGGGCGTTAGGCAAATTTCTTGCTCGAATAATTCTTGCCCCAGCATTTCTGCCATGGCTTGGTTTAATAACTCAAAGCCTTCGCCTTGCATGGCCGACAACCACACCCGCCACCGGCTGACCGCTGTCATCACGGTCGATGCGCGGTGCACCGTGCTCTAGCAAATCAATTTTGTTGTAGATGCACAAAGTCGGCACTTCATCGGCGTGGATTTCATCCAGCACACTTTCCACCGCCTCGACATTGGCATCGCGCTCGGGGCTGGCACAATCGACTACGTGCAGTAATAAATCGGCCTCGGCGGCTTCTTGCAAGGTGGCCTGAAAAGCCTCCACCAATTTATGGGGCAAATGACGAATAAATCCGACGGTATCGGCCAGCACCACTTCGCCAATATCTTGCACTTGATAGCGCCACAGGGTTGGGTCCAAAGTGGCGAACAGTTGGTCAGCGGCGTACACCTCGGCTTCGGTCAAAGCGTTGAATAAAGTCGATTTACCGGCATTGGTATACCCTACCAGCGCAATGGTGGGCACCGCCGAGCGTTGACGTGAGCGCCGCCCCTGATTGCGTTGGGCACGTACTTTTTCCAGACGGTTGTGAATATTTTTGACCCGTTCACGCAACAAGCGACGGTCAGTTTCGAGCTGGGTTTCACCCGGCCCGCGCATGCCAATACCGCCTTTTTGCCGCTCTAAGTGAGTCCAGCCGCGTACCAAGCGCGTCGACTGGTACTGCAATTGCGCCAGCTCCACCTGCAACTTACCTTCATGGGTACGAGCACGCTGAGCAAAAATATCCAGAATCAACCCAGTGCGGTCGAGCACACGACACTGCAGTGCTCTTTCCAAGTTACGTTCTTGGCTGGGCGATAACGCATGGTTAAAAATCACCAGCTGGGTATCGTGCAAACGCAGCAAGTCGTAAATTTCGTCGACCTTACCGCGGCCAATAAACAATTTTGGGTCCGGCGCATCACGCTTGGTGGTCACTAACTCGACCGGTTGCGCACCGGCGGACACCACCAACTCGTTAAATTCGGCCACATCTTCACGATTGGCGCCTTCAGGAAAATCGATATGAACCAAAACGGCGACTTCACCGCCGCTGGCTTGCTGGCGCTTGGCGCCTTCGGGACGTTCAAAGAACAAACAGACACTCCAAAAACCCAGCCTGCATGGGCAGACTAGGCTTCAGTTTTATTGCGATGAATGGCTTAGCTTTGCTCTTCTGCACCGTCAGCGGCTTCAGCCGGTGGCGCCAGGCGAACATTGCGGGAAGGCACAACAGTAGAAATTGCGTGCTTATACACCATTTGGCTCACGGTATTTTTTAACAGAATGACAAACTGATCGAACGACTCAATGTGCCCCTGCAATTTGATGCCATTCACCAGAAAAATGGATACAGGAATACGCTCTTTGCGCAATTGGTTCAAATAAGGGTCTTGTAACGAGTGCCCTTTTGACATGGTTGTCTCCTTAAATAAGGTGGCCGTCCAATGTGGGGACGGTTCAAAAATAAAATAATGAAGTGCTTGGCTTAGCCAAGACTTCTAAGCCCCAGGGTCGTCCGGAGCCACAACCACAGTGTTCTGGCAGGGGAGTCAGGACGATGGGCTAAATATGGCGTTGGCCTGCAGGATTTTCAAGGCACTATCAACAAGATTCGGATCATTGGTATCCAACCAGTGCAAATCAGGCCAACTGCGCAGCCAAGTAATTTGACGTTTGGCTAATTGACGGGTGGCGATAATGCCGCGTTCAACCATGTCGTCGTAATCGCACTGCCCTTCAAGATAATCCCAAGCCTGACGATAGCCGACCGCTCGCACCGACGGCATGGATACGTCCAAATCACCGCGCTGATGGAGTTGGCGCACTTCCTCTAGAAAACCTTCCGCTAGCATCAGCTTAAAGCGCTCAGCAATGCGTTGATGCAGCTGTTTGCGCTCCGGCGGGCACACCGCCAGATTCACCACGTGATACGGCAGCGGTTGATGGTTTTGCTCCTGCCAATGCTGAGTCAGGGTTTTGCCGCTGACCTCGTACACCTCCAGTGCGCGCTGAATGCGCTGCGAATCCATCGGCTCTAAGCGTCGCGCAGATTCCGGGTCGACCTCGGCCAAGCGTGCATGCATGGCCGGCCAACCTATGTCCTCGGCCTGTGCCAATAAGCGCTGGCGTACGTTTTCATCGGCCTGTGGCAAATCGGCCGCGCCATCGCGTAGGAACTTAAAATACATCATGGTGCCGCCGACCAGCAGCGGCACCTTGCCACGACGGGTAATGTCTGCCATTTCTGCCAACGCATCGTCGCGAAAACGCGCGGCCGAGTACGACTCAGCCGGGTCGAGCATATCGATTAAGCGATGCGGCGCGCGCTTTAAGGTGTCGGCATCTGGCTTAGCGGTGCCGATGTCCATGCCGCGATACACCAAAGCGGAGTCGACACTGATGATTTCACACGAGTAATGCTCCGCCAGGGCAATGGCCAGCGCCGTTTTGCCTGCTGCGGTGGGGCCCATCAGAAAAATGGCCGGGGGAAGATCGCTCATCAACGTCCTCGCAAAAACAGTTTGTCCAGCTCATGCAACGTTAGCTGGGTCCAGGTAGGCCGACCATGATTGCACTGACCGCTGCGCTCAGTGGCCTCCATATCGCGCAACAAGGCGTTCATCTCAGCCACCGTCAGCTTACGGTTGGCACGCACCGAGCCATGGCAGGCCATGGTCGACAATATTTCATTGCGCTTGGCCGTCAGGCGATCGGATTGGCCATGCTCCATCAAATCGCCCAGCATGTCCGCCACCAGCTGAGCCACATTGGCTTGCTGCAACAGCACGGGGATTTGCCGCACCATAATCGACTCCGGCGCCACCCGCGCCAGCTCAACACCTAAGCGGCGGAACTCGTCGGCGTATTGCTCGGCCGCATCGGCTTCGCGCTCACTCAGCGCCAAGGTTTCCGGCACCAACAAGGGCTGGCTCGCCACCTGCTCGCTGTCGATGGCTGCTT